>CAOKOL010000043.1 GCA_948470335.1 uncultured Lachnospiraceae bacterium
AGGTGCAGGGCAGCTGGGGAAAATTAAAAAGTGGCGCCGGCTGGATTAATCTTGAGACTTCTGTTATTATATAAAGTATCCAGATGGCGGTGGCATTTGCCACCTATTTGCCACCGCCATAAATATTGTAGTATGATTTTATCAGCATTGAATTTCTGAAAACCCTTGAAAGCGTTCAGTTTTAGCAGTTTATGAGAGCGCAAAAGCTGTTAAAAAATAAGGTTATCGACAAACGGTGGGGGTGGAGACATGTGTCCTTTTGTCCCACAAATCACCGGATAGTGTTATTAATGTAAAAGTGTAATTTGGAGGAGAAATTGAAGGAAGGGCGCCGTTGGGTGCAATAGCGGAGCGTGCAAAGAAATATCAGCCGAAACCGAATTTCGCAACTTGGATTTCTCCTGAATTGAAGCAGATATGTTGAATGTTGTTTTGTTTGGAAAGACGGCGAAGCAATGGGAAGATGAAAATCCAATGGTGAAAGGAAATATGCGGGACATAGCGACACTAAATCAGTTGCTGGTACTGGCAAATTTGGAAAGCTCTAATGCTGTACTGATTAAACAGGGAAAGAATCAAAAAGAGCGGATGGAATTGCTTCGACAGTTAGCGGTACAACAGTTACAGACGTTGGAAAATGATAGGGTATTTTAGGCTGTTTATAAAAATACCGGTTATATAATTTTGTACTGTCACAGAAAGGAGGTGGTATGCGGTGAAGCGCTGTATTGCAGTGATCCGAATGGTATCAGAAAATAATCATTAACCATTCGGAGGTAAAAATATGATTCCAAACTGGAAAATCTATCCCCGCTCGCAGGGACACAGCACGGTATATTTAAAAAATGTTGTAAAGGATCCTGCCATAGAAGTGGGAGAATATACGATCTATGATGATTTTGTGAATGATCCCAGAGATTTTGAGCGAAACAATGTGCTCTATCATTATCCGGAGTGCAACCATGATAGGCTGAAAATCGGTAAGTTTTGTTCCATTGCCTGCGGCGCAAAATTTTTGTTTAATGGGGCGAACCATACTTTGAGCAGTCTGTCCACGTATCCGTTTCCTATTTTCTTTGAGGAATGGGGACTTGAACCAGATACGGCGTCGATTGCAGAGGCGTGGGATAATAAAGGCGATATTGTAATCGGCAATGACGTGTGGATTGGCTATGAAGCGGTGATTCTAGCGGGCGTTACCATCGGTGATGGGGCTGTCATTGCAGCCCGCGGGGTGGTTACAAAGGATGTGCCGCCATATACGATTGTGGGCGGTGTGCCGGCAGCGCCGATTCGCAGAAAGTTTGACGACAAAACCATTGCGGAACTGGAAACCATCCGCTGGTGGGACTGGGACAGCGAAACAATCCGGTGTAATATAGATGCGATTCGAAAGGGCGATGTGGATGAACTTCGTAAAGTGTCTGGATTAAGATAACAATGAGAGCCATGATCCGCATTTCGATTTGGGAGCGGGCCATGGCTCTTATCAGGTGATTTGAAATGTGCCATTGAGTCCATAAAAGAATGCCGTACATTCATCAATAATACGGAACGATTCACAGGAAATAGAAGCATTTCGTTTTCCAGGGTTGAGAATATCCCCGACTATTTCAATATGGTTTCCGTGACTGTGAGCTTTAAGGGCTTTGTCATAATTTTCTTTATTCAGACTGGCTGTGACTGTGCGGCGCAAATCATTGTCATCCAGATAAACGACAGTAATTTTTGCGGAAGTTCTTTTTGAAAGATCAGAAGCAGACTCCAGTTTTTTATTCTGCCTAAAATTTTCGTCTTGGTATCGGAAATTTCACGTAATCAGGCTATGGCTGTGGATAAGGGCTGGTAATAGTGATGGGATAATAAAATTTTATTGTCAGGACTTCTGTTTTTCTTTACCACAGGGGACCATTGAGCGATGAATTTAATATCGGTGTTTCCTTCTTTCAGATTTAATCCGGTCAGTGCTGTCATGATCATGTCTTTACGTATCATATGAAATGCCCGCAGCGGCACACAAAGCGGAGATATGGCTAATATGTAAATCTTCCATATGTTGTGTTGTGTGTATATGTCATTCTCCTAATAGATTATTGTGGTAAATTGATTGCGGAATCTTGTGGAACTGGAAAATATATGTAGATTTTCCGGTAGTTATATTATACTATATATTATCAAAGCTGTGCAGAGCTCTTATTTTAAAGTGAAAAATGTAATTTTCCGATTAGAATCAAAATTTAAAATTCCTTAATTCTCTCATATTCAAACCCTTTAATTTTTGCTATAATACCGGATAGAAGCACAGAGAAAAAGGCGGAAACCGTTTCGCCATCGGTTCCGCCTTTCCCTCTCGACAGTAACTTCAAATTGCTTTAGCATAACACCCAGTTACGCGTATATAAACGTATACGGAAAAGAAATATTACAGAAATTATCAAAAAAACACAAAAAATACAAAGAGACAGAGGAGGATACCAAAATGTTATTTGTCCACTATCCAAAGTGCAGCACATGTCAGAAAGCGAAGAAATGGCTGGACGCTCATAAGATCGCTTATGAGGAACGGGATATTAAGACGGCGAATCCGTCGAAAGAGGAATTGAAAGCATGGCATCAGAAAAGCGGCATGGAGCTGAAAAAATTTTTTAATACCAGCGGTATGCTGTATAAGTCCATGCAGTTAAAAGATAAGCTTCCCGGCATGACGGAGGAAGAACAACTGGAGCTTCTGGGAACGGACGGTATGCTGGTAAAGCGGCCGATTCTGGTGGGAGATGATTTTGTGCTGACGGGATTTAAAGAAGAACAGTACGAGCAGTATTGCAGATAGAGACGGCTGATCCGGCGGCTGCGCCGGAAAGAGGAAACGATGAAAAAAATATTATACGGCATACTTAGTTTATTTTTGATTTCCTGCTGCGCAGCAGCGCTGTATATTTTCCGGCCGGAACTGTCGGGAGCGGCAAACAGCCTGCTTCACCGCGGACAGGAGGAAACGGCGGCAGGCTATGAAGACGGGCGGCGGCAGGCGTTTCCGGATTCGGAGACAGGGCAGACGGCGGACATGGACAGTAAAAATATGGAAAATTCCATTTCGGATGCGGATGGAACGGCCGGACAGGATCAGGGAAGCGGGCCGGATCAAACAGGCGGCGGGACAGAGGATACAGAGTCCGGCAGCGGCGATTCCCGGTCCTCCGGTCTGTCAGATGCGGACGCCCTGCTTGCAAAGGATCAGAACACCGGAGAGAAAGAAACCGGATATCAGCCGCCGGACCGGTCCGATCTGTCGGCGTCCGCTCAGGTATCGGGCAGGAACGGCTATGAGCGGGTGAAAGAGGAAAGCGTTCAGGTCAGCAAAGATACGGCGAATCAGCTTGGAACTGGTCCTACCGGAGAGGGGCTGACATTTGACGTGGAATTTTATCCTTATTATTCCATGCTGGACACCACGGGTCAGCAGTTGTACCGCCAGCTTTACGCCAATGCCAATGCGCTGAACCCCGCCTTTAAACCGGTGGCGGAGGTGGACGCAGGGCAGCTTAAAAATGTATTTTCCGCCGTGTTCAATGACCATCCGGAGCTTTTCTGGATGGATTCCTCCTATACTTGTAAATATCTCCAAAACGGCCCCTGTGTGGAAATAGATTTATCCTTTAACCGTACCGCTCAGGATATTAACGGCGCGAAAGCAGCCTTTGACGCGAGAGCCAATGAGATTACTGCCCAGGCGCAGGGACTGCCAAATGCCTATGAAAAAGAAAAATATGTCTATCATGCGCTGATCGACAGCGTTACCTATGATCTGGGATCGGAGATGAACCAGAGCGCCTACAGTGCGCTGGTCAACGGGCAGAGCGTGTGTGCGGGTTATGCCAGAGCCTTCCAGTATCTGTTAAGACAGCTTGGCATTCCCTGTTATTACTGTACCGGCTACGCCGGGGAGGATCATGCCTGGAATATTGTCCGGCTGGACGACGGATATTATAACGTAGATCCGACCTGGGGGGATGTGGAGGGCAGCCGCTATGCTTTTTTCAACCGGTCGGATGCCGATTACGCGGACACCCATGTGCGGCAGGAACTGTCAGTCTATCTGCCGCCCTGCAGCGGGCAGGCCTATCGGGATCTGGACAGCGATTATAAACGGCTGGAAGAAGTCGGACTGGATGAGAGCCGGGTGTTTGCGGATATGCAGAGCTATTATGGAGACTGTTATAACCAGATCACCGGAACAGGGGTGGGGGATTACACCTTCACCAATGTGCTGGAAGGAGAGGCATTGCTGGACGAATGGTATCAGAATTATCAGGCGGAAGCCTACAAGCAGGCATATATGGAGAATGCCATGACCGCGGTGGGGGCCACCTCCTGTCAGATTTCTCTTGAGATTGAGGAACTGCACGGGAAACGGTTTCTGGTAGTCCATACGGTGTCGATCCATTAAATATGAAATGGCCGAAGACGGTCTGTCTGCCGGTTTCGGGCCTTTACGAAGCGGCCGTCATGTTGATATCTGCGCCGCAAACGCGTCGCTTTCAGGCGACAATTACTTTTGCGTTTGCGTGCGCATCCTGATTGAAAAAATTACCCGTTTGCTTCCGCATCGTCCATCTGTTCAATTTTCTCAAACAGGTCGGAGATCAGGCATCCGGTGGTTTCGAAATGAATATAGTCGGTTACATGCCGGTCTACCAGCACTTTTACCTGAGCGGGAAAATCTTCGTCCGCATCGTAAAACAGCACCTGGAGATGAACCTGAGGAAACGCCTCAAATTCATAGCACAGATCGCCCTTGTTCTGTTTTACGCCGCCCAGCCGTCTGCAGAGCGCTTCAAGCTGAGCCGTTCTTCCTGTGAAACGCTGCTCGAAGGGGGCGAACAGCGGATCATGCTGGGGCTCCGTCCGGGAGATAATGCCGTCCAGCGCCGTATTGGGTGTCCAGGCGCCTGTGAGCATGGGAGTGTCCTTTACATAGTGGAGCAGATGGTAGCAGACCATGGCCTCATTGAAATACAGGCGGCTGCTCCATTCTCCGCCGGTCTTTTTCTCCAGAGTGCCGTCGGCAAGCCGCATCCGGTAGGGTGTCTGATAATAGGACAGATAAAGATATTCTTCATCGGCCGTAAGCCCCAGGATATGGACCACCCGTCTGGGGTCATAATTCTGAAAAAACGCAAGCCAGTGCTCTTTATGCGCTTCGTATTCATCAAATAAAAAACCTCTGCACTGAAAAGCATGATAGTTAACACTCATGAATTCTCCCACCTCGCCCTTTAAATTTTGATTAAATTCCTACCCACATTATAACCGCATCGGCGGGTTTTGTAAAGAAAGGGCCGCAACGTTTCACCTTGACCATGAATGCTTTCCCTGTTATACTTGGAAGAAGAAAAAACAAAATGTTTTCCCAAGGTATCTGTAAATAAAATCCTCATCATGCGGAGGTAGTATTTTGAAAAATTATCATAGAATACTGGGGGTCAGCGAGGATGCCGAGCCGGAGGAGATCAAAGCGGCATACCGGAAACTGGCAAAAAAATATCACCCGGACAGCCATCCGGACGATCCGGACATTAAGAAGAAATTTCAGGAGATTTCCGAGGCTTATGAGGCGCTGCGCAAGGAGTGGAGCCGCTACGGACATTTTCAGGGCAGTTTCCGGGAGGAACCCAGGCCAAAGTGGTCGTTCCACAGAGAAATCAGGATTCCCGTCCATCTGGAGCTGGAAGAAACGCTTGTGGAGGTGGAAAAGGATGTCACCTATCTGATTCGGCTGTCTCATGACCTGGGGTATGAGATGTTAAAGTGCAGGATTAAGATACCGGGCGGCGCCTATCAGTATAAGAAAATTCCGCTGCAGGACGTGATCTGCGAAGGACAGGAAGAATATGATAAAATAAAGGAAAAACTGGAAAATACGGATGTCACCATCATTATACTGCTGAGAGAGAAAAAAGGGTTCCAGATCAGAGGCTACCACCTGTATACCGATATTTATCTGGATTATGTGGATCTGGTGCTGGGGACAGAAGTGGATGTGGAAACGATCGAAGGTGATTACCACTATGTAATCAAGCCGGGAACCCAGGCGGAGAGCAGTTTCAGCCTGAAAAATAAAGGCCTGATCCGCCCTTATAAGATCGGCGGACGGGGCAGCCAGTATGTGAAAATACATGTAAAGGTTCCGACCCGGCTGACCAGACGGCAGCGGCAGGCCCTGGAGTATTTCCGGGAGACGATGAAATACGACGACGAAGAACCGGAAGACGTCCGGGAGACGGAAACCGGAAGACAGGCGGGCTGAGAAACAGATTCCGCGCGGTCAGTTCGCCTGCCGGGGCATATCGTATAAGGATGAAAACAAAAGACAGGAGAAAAAAGATAGAATGCCTTCCGTATATGCACATGAACGTTTTGGCAGACAGGTGCTGACAAGGCTGCCGGCTCCGGTTAAGGCCGTGGCAGAAAAGCATCAGCGCCAGTTTGGAATCGGCCTGCAAGGGCCGGATTTCCTCTTTTTTTACCGGGCATGGAAGTCAAATCCCGTGTCAGAGCTGGGATTTCAGATTCACCGGACGCCGGCTGCCGAATTATTTTCCGGATTTCGGGAAATGCTAAGGAAACGAAAACAGGATTCTATGGAAATGGCCTGCGTTATGGGGACGATCTGTCATTTTATGCTGGACAGTTCCTGTCACTGGTTTGTGGAAGCGCAGATGGAGGAGACGAAAGAAAGCCACAATACGATAGAGACGGAGTTTGAGCGGTTTCTGATGGAGAAAGACGGACTGGACCCGCTGCGGTTTCCTGTCTGGAAACTGATTCCCGCGGACAGAGATACGGCTGGCTGCCTGGCCCGGCTGTACCGGTACGGCCGGGTGGATGCCCGGACGGCCGAAAGGTGTCTGAAAGATATGCGGCTGGTCAAACGGGTGCTGTCAGCTTCTACGCCGGCGGGCCAGAAGCTGCTGCGCCGGATCATAGGGCTGACCGGACATTATGAGGAGTTCCAGGGACATCTGATGGCTTTGGAACCAAATCTCCGGTGCGGACAGTCAAGCCGGAAGCTGCTGCAGCTTTCCGAGGGCGCGGTGGAGGAGACGGCAGCGCTGATTGCGGAGTTTTTTGAGAATATCCGGACTGACATGCCTTTAAACGGCCGCTTTGACAGAGATTTTGAGTAAAAAAACGAATTTCCATCGGCAAATGCGCCGAATCAGGCGATACCCCCGTTTTACCGGGCAGACCCTTCGGAGGGATCGCTGATGGAATAGGGAAGCGGAGGAGTGCGATGGAAAAACAGAAACTGACTAAATTAGAGCTGTCATGGATTCTCTATGATGTGGGGAATTCCGCATTTGTTCTTCTGGTGGCTACGATACTGCCTATTTATTTTAATTCGCTGGCAGAACAGGCAGGACTGTCTCAGGTGGATTACCTGGCATACTGGGGCTATGCGGCTTCTGTCGTCACGCTGCTGGTGGCTGTAATCGGACCGGTTTTCGGAACAATTTCAGATACAAAAGGATATAAAAAGCCAATCTTTACCATCAGTATGCTGGTGGGCGTCGCAGGATGTGCGTTTCTCTCCTTTCCCCGGTCGTGGATTATGTTTCTGGCTGTGTTTGTGATCGCGAAGATCGGATATTCCTCCAGCCTGATTTTTTACGACGCCATGTTGTCGGACGTAACGGCGCCGGAACGGATGGACAGCGTATCCTCCCAGGGGTACGCATGGGGCTACATCGGTAGCTGCATCCCCTTTGTACTCAGTCTGATACTGGTGCTGGGCGGCGAAGGAATGGGGCTTTCCATGACGGCAGCCATGGCCGCCGCTTTCCTGATGAATGCGGTCTGGTGGCTTTTATGTACCCTGCCCCTTTTGCGGCATTTCCGCCAGGTTCATGGCGTAGAGCGGCATCACAATCCGGTGCGGGAAAGCTTTGCAAGACTCAGATATGTATTGAAGGATATGAAAAAGGACAGGCGGGTATTTCTGTTTCTTGTCGCTTTTTTCTTTTATATCGACGGCGTTTATACGATTATTGATATGGCCACCGCCTATGGAGAGGCGCTGGGGATGGACAGCACCGGGCTTTTGCTGGCCCTTCTTCTGACCCAGCTGGTTGCGTTTCCGTTTGCGCTGATTTTCGGCAGGGCGGCCAGGCGGTATGAAAATGATAAGCTGATACGGTTCTGTATTCTGGCCTACACAGCCATTGCCCTGTTTGCCATTCAGCTCGATCAGCAGTGGGAATTCTGGGTGCTGGCGGTTTTTGTGGGCATGTTCCAGGGCGGTATCCAGGCATTGTCCCGATCTTATTTCGCGAAGATTATCCCGGCGGAAAAATCCGGCGAATATTTCGGAATCTTTGATATATGCGGCAAGGGCGCATCCTTTATGGGAACCGCCCTGGTAGGCCTGTTCGCACAGATCACCGGCAGCCCCAATGCAGGCGTGGCCGTACTGGCGGTAATGTTTCTGACCGGCTATCTGCTATTTGGAAAGGCTGTAAAAACGCAGGGGGCTTAGTAGGACTGTAGCGGAACTGTATATAAACAGCGGAGGTCCGTACAAGCCCCGGAAGGATTTACGGACGCGAAAGCGGGCGGAAATTCTTCCGGATACAGGGGGCTTGGGAGGAGCGTAGCGGAACTGTAATTTAGGAGGTAATAGTGTATATGAGTGAAACAACTTTGCAGCGGGGAGCGGGGCTGCTGCTTCCGATTTATGCGCTGCCCTCTCCATTCGGAGTGGGTACTCTTGGAAAATGCGCATACGAATTTGTTGATTTTTTAAGCGGCGCGGACCAGAAATACTGGCAGATACTGCCGGTAGGCCCCACTACATACGGGGACAGTCCCTATCAGTCCTATTCCGCATTTGCCGGCAATCCTTATTTTATTGATCTGGAGATGCTGGTTCAGGAGGGGCTGCTGAAACGGGAGGAAATCGACAGGCTGTCCTGGGGGGACCATCCTTCCTATGTCTCTTATGATCTGTTGTTTCAAAATCGTCCGCAGGTGCTGAAACTGGCTTTTGGCCGCAGCCGTCATAAAGAAACCGAAGCGTACGGAAAATTCTGTGAAGAAAACAGCTTCTGGCTGGAAGGCTATGCGCTGTTTATGGCCTGTAAAGAGCATTTCAATTATGTGGCCTGGTATGAATGGGAAGAAGAACTGAAATTCAGAAAGCCGGAGGCGCTTAAAAAGTACGGGGAACTGCTGTGCGAAAGCGTAGAATACCACAAATTCTGTCAGTACCAGTTTTTCCGCCAGTGGGAAACGTTAAAGGCTTATGCCAACGAGCGGAACGTGGAGCTGATCGGCGATATCCCGATTTATGTGGCGCCGGACAGCGCGGATATATGGGAACATCCGGAATATTTCCAGTTGGACGAGACGCTGACGCCCACGAAGGTGGCCGGGGTGCCGCCCGACGCTTTTTCGGCCGACGGCCAGCTCTGGGGCAATCCTTTATATGACTGGGATGCCATTGAAAAAACGGATTTCCTCTGGTGGAGAGAACGGATGAAAGCGTCGGCAAAACTGTATGACTGTCTGCGCATCGACCATTTTATCGGGGTTGTGCGGTATTACAGCGTTCCCTACGGGGCGTCCAATGCCAAAGAGGGCGAATGGGTATGGGGTCCGGGAAAGAAACTGATTCAGGCGCTGAAAGAGGAAGCCGGTTCCACAAAAATCATCGCAGAGGACCTAGGCATTGTGATTCCTGAGGTGGTGGAGCTGATGGAAGAAGAAGGCCTGCCGGGAATGAAGATTATCGAGTTCGCCTACGGCGGGGACAATGCCAATCCCCACCTGCCTCACAATTACACGCCGAATTCCATCGTATACGGCGGAACCCATGACAATGAAACGCTGGCCGGGCATTTCCATGGAAAATCCGGCTGGGAGGTGGAATATGCCATGGAATATATGGGCATCAAGGAGCCGGACCGGATGATTGACCGGATTTTCCGTACGGCTTATCAGAGCGTGGCCAGCGTGGCGATTTTCCAGGTACAGGACGTGCTGCATCTGGGCAATGAGGCCCGTACCAACGAGCCTTCCACAACAGGAAATAACTGGAAATGGCGTTTGCATCCGGGACAACTGACCTATCAGGAACAGGGGTATCTGAAAAGGCTTGTGTGGGTGTTCAGAAGATAGAAAGAAGGAGATGTCTGTCAAGGCAGATATGGAACAATTATATTTAAAAGCAATGGGAAAAATTAATCTGGGCCTGGACGTGGTAAGAAAGCGTGAGGACGGCTACCATGAAGTGCGGATGATTATGCAGACCGTGGGGGTCTATGATCGGATCACTCTGAATCGGAGCCGTACGCCGGGGATCCGCATTACCACGAATCTGTATTTTCTTCCGGTGAATGAGAACAATCTGGTGTATAAGGCGGCGCAGATGCTGATGGAGGAATTTCAGGTAGACGAGGGCCTGGAGATCAATCTGCAGAAGTATATTCCTGTGGCGGCCGGTATGGCCGGCGGCAGCGCCGATGCGGCGGCGGTTTTATACGGGGTAAACAGGATGTTCCGTCTGGGACTCAGTCAGAAAGGTCTGATGGAGCGGGGCGTTAAAATCGGGGCGGATGTGCCCTACTGCCTGATGCGGGGAACGGCATTGTCTGAGGGCATCGGCGAGGTGCTGACCAGACTGCCGGCGGCGCCTGACTGTAAGGTAATCATAGCCAAACCGGGCGTCAGCGTTTCCACAAAATATGTGTACGGTCATCTGGATGCGGCGGGGATTCAGGAGCACCCGGATATTGACGGAATGGTACGGGCGATTCGGGAAGGAAGCTACGAGGGGGTGGTATCCAGACTTGGAAATGTATTGGAAACGGTAACGCAGGAACGGCATCCGGTGATTGGTCAGATTAAGGAGCTGCTTACTGTTCACGGTGCGGACGGCGCTTTGATGAGCGGCAGCGGGCCTACCGTATTCGGGCTGTTCAGGGAGGAAAAGAAAGCCAGGGAAGCTTTGAGGGCATTGGAGAAAAGCAGATTGGCTAAGCAAATGTACTTAACAGGGCTTTTTTCTCCATGATAGGGGGGATATGCTATGGAAGAACTCAAATTAGCAACTGATAAGTATCTTCCGCTTAGAGACGTGGTGTTTCAGACTTTGCGGGAGGCAATTTTAAGGGGAACGATTAAACCGGGGGAGCGGCTTATGGAAATACAGCTCTCCCAGCAACTGGGGGTCAGCAGAACGCCGGTGCGGGAGGCGATTCGTATGCTGGAGCTGGAAGGGCTTGTCAACATGACGCCCCGGAAAGGCGCTGCAGTGGCCGCCATTTCCGAAAAGAGCCTGCGGGACGTGCTGGAGGTGCGGTGTGCTCTGGAGGAACTGAGTGTCCGGCTGGCCTGTGAGCGGATGTCCTGGGAACAGTTCGAGCAGCTTCGCACGGCCAATGTGAAATTTGCCCAGGTGGCCGAGGGAGAGGATATCACGGAGATCGCCAAAAGCGACGAGGCATTTCACGATATTATCTATTATTCCACGGACAATGATAAGCTGATCCTGCTGTTAAATCAGCTTCGCGAGCAGATGTACCGCTACCGGATTGAACATATCAAGATCAAGGAGCGGCGCAGTATGCTGATCCGGGAACATCAGGAGATCATCGACGCTTTAAGGGAACGGGACAGCACAACGGCAGTTCTTGTAATGCGCCGCCATATCAATAATCAGGAAATCCAGGTAGGAAGGAAGATCAAGGAGAAGGAATAGAAAGGGAGATGAAAAGGCCGGGTGACCGGCCTTTTGGGTATTCTATCGAGGGAATCTGTGTGTTTCTGCCGAATTTTTCGTATCTATTGGTTTTCCAGCAATTCTAATAGTTTGAATTTGATTTTAACAGATCTTGTGTTTTCTTCGGCCGCTTCATTTTCGGTGTTCGCAGCGGCTTCCGTTTTTTCTTTGTTTTCAGTGATATCCGTGCTGCCGGAATTTTTCAGTGTTTCTTTCCGCAGACTGAGATATTCCGTTTCTGTTAGCTGCCGTTCCAGAATTTCTCTGGATTCCTGCGGAAATTCACAGCAGGTAGCGTCCGTGAAGCAGAGGGGCGGATACATGACGCACCACCAGTTCTGTCCTTTGGCTTCGCCGATTTTCACCCGCAGCGCTTCGTAATCGCCGGCGGGAAAGGTAAGGTCGCCGTAGGTTTTTACCGGGAAATAACAGGCGGTAAGCTCCAAAGAGACAGTGTCGCCGCAGCCCTGGGACAGAAGAATGTTCTCGGCGGTTTTTTGGAGTTCTTCCATATGGAGGGAAGTCCAGGTTTTTGCTTCGTGAACATCCGCAAAGTCCGGCGCGTTTGCATCCATATAGGCTAGGATTCCGTCACGCACTGTCAGTTTCAGCGCCTGGTCCTCCGGACTGTCGCTGTTGGCCAGGACATGGAGGCGCAGGATTTTATTGGCGATGGAAGCCTGGCAGGCCGCGGCGGAGCGCTCTGTGTGGTGCCAGCACAGGACCAGAGCCGCCAGGATGGAGCAGGCGAGAGCCAGGGCAGGGATTAAAGGTTTGGTATGTAGGCGGAACGTTTTGGGGGGTGTGGAAAAACGGGTAAACAGGTTTTTTATATATTGACGATTCATAAGAAAACTCCTTGTGTTATATTTTTTGTGGGTGACTGATACGTTTAGTGAGAGTATTGACAGGAAAAGGTGGAGTTATACTGTTGGAGAAAGAAATAATCAGATTCTTTTTTTACAATTTTTGTGATTTTGCTGTAAGGTTGATGGGATAGCGGAGCGGGCTGTTGTGGTGAAATAAGGAAATTATGATGTTGGATGCTAATGTAAATGGGGAAAATGGCCGATAGGTATAGTAACCGGGGGGTTGTGGCGGGGGGAAGGGAATTTCTCCAAAATAAGGTCAGTGGTTGGAATTGTGAGGAGAGGGGTATTGACAAAAGTATAAGGGGATAGTAGTATGAGAATAGGGAAATTTTTTTGCGCAGATAAAGTATAATATGTTTTATTATGTAATCTATTGTTATTCAATAAATGTAGATATTTATGCCCAATGATTTATAAAAGGGAATGGATATAAGTCATTTTTAAGGGGAGGCCTTTGTGATCATGAAGGAACAGGAGCAGAAAAATACAAAAAAAGGAAGTTTTGTGATTGGCGCTGTCGTTGCAGTAATTATTGCAGTGCTGATAGGCATCATTATATTTCTTCTGCTGTCACAAAAAACGGAGCCGGAGGAAGAACGGCGAAACGTGGTTATTACCCCTGAAAATGTAGAGAGCGTGTTAGCAGAAATCGATGAAAAACAGGACACGGTAACTCCAGGGTATTATACCGCTACAATGAATACAACTTGGCATTTCTCGACAGGTAATAATGCTTCTTACGATGCGGTTGTGGAAAATGTAGAGACGAATACCAATGATGTCTATTTTGATATTGTTCTGGAAAATGACGAGGAGACGGTACTGTACAAATCTCCCGTTATACCCAGAGGAAGCCGCCTGGAAGATATTGCGTTGGATGAGCCTTTAGAGGCAGGAACGCATAACTGCGTGGTGATTTATCATCTGATCGACGAAGAACAGAATACGCTCAGTATTTTAAGGATTGCCCTGGAGATTATTATTGAGGGGTAATTCTAAAAGAATATATCAATTTTAAACAAGGAGGATTTATAACTATGGGAAAGAAGAATTTCAAGAGATTTGCCGCTCTTGCATTGGCGGCAACGATGATGGTCGGAAGTGCGATGACGGTGTTTGCCGCTGATGGTGATGCACCGGCAGGTACCGCAGAAGGCAACGGTTCTTATGAAGGCGGGGAGATGAAGTACCCTACGATGTCCGTTACTCTTCCTACAATTCCGGCAGGGACATATGATTATATTGCGGATCCGAACGGGTTGATTGCCGCAACAAGCAATGAAAAGTATACTGACGCTACATTTACAGGAACTACAGGTATCTTTTTTGAGACAGAAACTGATACGTATACGGAAAAGAGTGCGGCACAGACTGTAACGAACGAAAATGCACAGGATATTGACGTGACAGTTAAGCTGGAGCAGAAGACAGCGGGTGATGCCATTATTAAATATGCTGACAGTGCAACGTTTGACAGTGCAGATACGGAAAACAAACTTTATCTTGCTATAACAGATGATGCAACAACGGATGCACAGGTGGCAGCGCTTACCGCTACAGGCGCAGCTACATTGACGACTACAGTTGCGGGTATGCCGGAAAATTATAAGCCTGGGTATAATTCAACTGATAAAAAGTATGAATATATTTTAAAAGCTCAGGATGATTTAGCGGACTGGAAAGAGTGTTCTTTCATTTTAACAGGTGCAGTCAACACTAATGCGACATGGGGAGATGAGGTAAAGTTTCCTGCTATTAAAGTAACCTGGAGTGTTAAAGAGCATACGGATGCTTATGTATCCAAAACAACTGTTACAAAAGGAACATCTGAAACACTTACACTTACATTACCAGCAGGAGTAACATATAGCAGCGCTAAACTTCAATTAGGTACCGCGGAGTATGATATGAGCGCATCTCAAGTCTCTGTCAGCGGTACGACCATGACTATTGTTGCAGGTGGCTCATGGAGTGGCGGAACTATTATTTTGACATTCTCGGATGGGCATACTGAAACAATTACAGTGGCATAAAAATGGACCGAAACTTGAAATAGTGGGACAGTTATGGGGTTGCCAAGATTGAAAGGCAGCCCCAGATTATTATTTGATGAGCTGTTTATAAAATGACTTTCACAAATTATTTTAGGACAGTTTTATACACGAGGAATGATGGAGACAAAAAAGATCAAATTAGTTATATGTGATGTAGATGGTGTGCTTACAGATGGTAGAGTTTACTTTTCTGACGAAGGAAAAAGTATGAAATCATTTTGTCTAAAAGATTTCGATGCTTTTACGATACTGCGAAAATCTGGAGTTTTCATAGCATTTGTTACAGGAGAAAAAGATGAAATTACTAAATTATTAAAAAGAAAACTAACTCCGGAATATTTTGTTGATGGGTGTAAAGATAAATATAATGTAATAAATAAATTTTTGGCTGAGACAGATATTGACTGGGATGAGATATGTTTTGTTGGTGACGGAATGTATGATATAGAGCCTTTGAAATATGCGGGAGTCGCAGTGTGTCCGGCCGATGCGATTGATGAAGTAAAGGGGATAGAGAACATTCATATTTTGAAACGACCAGGTGGAACGGGGTGTATATCGGAGTTATTGTCGATGTTTTATAAAAATCGTTGGTTGTGAAAGGAAGGCATTTATGAAACATGTTTTTGTGACTGCGGAAATAGGTATTAATCACAATGGAGATATGAATATTTGCAAAAAATTGATAGACGGAGCAGCTTTTGCAGGGTGTGATGCTGTTAAATTTCAAAAGAGAACTATAGAAAAAGTATACACAAAAGAATATTTGGATAGTTATCGGGAAAGTCCTTGGGGAACCACACAGAGACAGCAAAAAGAAGCTTTGGAATTTGGAGAGGATGAATATGACGAAATAGATCGATACTGTAAGGAAAAAGGAATAGAATGGTATGCTTCTGCATGGGATTTAGACTCACAGATTTTTTTGGAAAAATATAATTTCAAGCATAACAAAATTGCAAGTGCGATGTTAGTGAATAATGAATTATTGGAAGTAGTGGCAAAAGAAAAAAAACATACATTCATAGCTACTGGTATGAGTACTTATGAGGAAATTGATCATGCTGTTGAAATTATGAAAAAATATGGGTGTCCATATGAACTTATGCATTGCAATAGTACCTATCCAATGCCCAGAGAAGATGCTAATCTTTTGTTGATTCCGGAATTGCGCAGACGATATGGGTGCGATGTTGGATATAGTGGACATGAGGCTGGAAGGATTGTGTCTACATCTGCGGTTGCGTTAGGCGCAGCGTCTATTGAAAGACATATAACATTGGATAATACGATGTACGGTTCTGATCAAGCAGCATCTTTAAACCTATCAGATCTGATGCGCCTTGTTCAAGATATACGATTAATAGAAAAAGTATTGGGCACTGGGGAGAAAATACTGACTGAAAGAGAACTGGAAACAAAGAAAAAATTAAGGGGATGATAAAAATGAAATATTTAGTTTTGATTCCTGCCAGAGGTGGCTCTAAAGGACTTCCTGGAAAAAATATTTACCCTATATGTGGAAAGCCCATGATCAGCTATACAATTTCTTTACTGAAAGAAATCGGATGGACCGGAGATGTTGTTATTAGTACGGATGATGAAAAAGTCATATGCGTGTCAAAAAAGTTGATAGGTGATTTTGAGAATTTTTCTCTTATAAAAAGGCCGGCTGAATATGCGACAGATACATCAAGTACGGAGGATGTTGCGATACATGCGGTAAAATATATGAAAGAGATATATAGAAAAGAATATGATGCATTAATTACGATGGCTCCTAATTTGCCAATACGAACAAGAGAAATGTTTCTTGCCTGTGTAAATAGTTTTGAGAATATGCCTAAAGTATTTGACAGTCAAGTTTGCTTTTGTAAGACAGATGAGGATTTATGGAGAAAGGCCGACAATGGTGAATATAAAAGAGTGAATCCGGATGCTCCCCGAAGACGGCAAGATAGAGAACCTTTATATATAGAAAAGGGTTCTGTAACAATATCAAAAATAGATGTTCTTTTGTCAACGGGCTCTCTATGGGGGAAAAAAGTACATGGATTTGAAATAGAGGAGAGATACGCAGTCGATGTCCATGATATTAATGATGTATATTATTTAGAACATTTGTTGACTTGTCAAAAAAAATAAACAGATGAAGGTGATGATATGTTATGCAAGTATGGCAAAACATATGATAATATGTGGAAATTAAAGCAATCCCTTACGGACAACGATAAGGAAATGGCCATAAAAGATGCGAAGTACAGAGAAATATATAAAAGTCAGCCTGAACGTATTGTATGTAAACTTTGCGGAACGAAAGTAGATAAGTACATGAGTTTTGATGTTTCAGGTATTGAGTATTGGATATGCCGTAAATGTGGGCATATTAATGGTGCATATCAGGATACAAAAGCATTTTGTGATGCTATATATGAAAAGGATTCAAAATATGGTGAAACATATAGGGATACTTCAGAGGCTTTATTTCGTAGTAGAGTAAATGCTATATATAGTCCAAAAGCGATATTTTTAAAACAAAGTCTGATAGAAGAGGGAATAGATATCAAAAAGGTATCTTTGCTTGATGTGGGCGGAGGCGCAGGACATTTTGTTAAGGCATGCTGTGACTTAGGATTAAAGGCTAGAGGAATTGAAATTGATGAAGAGTCCGTAAAAATTTCTACTAAGTTCATGTTTGAAAAAGGACTAAAATACGTTCCTCCTGAGATGATCTGCAAAGAGATAGAAAGTGCGAAGGAGGAAATTATATCATTTATTTTTAATTTGGAGCATATTCTGAATCTTGATGAGGTTTTGGAAGCAGTGGAAAAGAATAAATGTATAAAATATATATTTTTTGCGGTGCCAATGTTTTCTTATGCAGCGATATTTAGTGCAATTACAGAGGGAATATTTGACAGGATGTTTAATGGTAGCGTCCATACACATATTTTTTCGAATGAGTCGATCAATTGGCTGTGTAATAAATATAATTGGAAAAAATTAGGCGTATGGAGATTTGGAGCAGATGCGGCAGATTTACTTAGAATTATGATAATTAGTCTTGAGCATAAAGGGAATTTTACGCTTGCTGAATTATTGCAGAAAAAAATGTTGTCACAGATAGACCATTTCCAAAAAATTATGGATGAAACGGAATTCTGTTCAGAAATTCATGCAGTTGTACAGAAAAAGTGATAAGAGGGCTGTTATGGACAAGAGTGGATATTTGATGCAGTACGATTGTTTGACAGGTAATGAATATAAACTTTGGTATATAGCAAGCAGACTTTCTTCTTTGATTGAGATAAATAGAGTGACAGGAGAGGCAAAAGAATTGTTTTCTCTGAAAAAAGAAGGACAATACAGGTCACTGGTAAAGAATAAAGATCAATTACTATTGATTCCTGCAAAAAAAGGACGTTTATGGATATATGATATTAAAGATGGTAAAACTATGTCATATTCAATCCCGAATGAAATATTTCAGGAGGCTTTAAATTGGTCAGCTAAATATATTAAACTGGAAAACCATATTTATTTTAGTTGGGCAAGTCCGCTGATTGTGAAATATGATTTATTGAATAATCAATGGACAGTACTTAAAGAATGGAGGAAGTTGCTTTTTGGAGGGGATCAGCATGAAAACTGGTTCCCAAATGAAACTTTTTTTCATGATGGATTTCTTTATTTTCAGATTGGAACCTCTCGGACGATATTAAAGTTAAATCCGAAAAATGATGAGTTTTCTATATTGAGTTTATATTTACCAAAGCAAGTTGTAAGTATTGACAATACCAGATATTCAAATGGTGAATTATGGATGGAGTGTAAAAATGATAATGGTACAGTGAGCATATATCGTTGTAGTGAATGGAATGACTGTATATGTGAAAGAATTATAGATTTAAGGATAAATATGTCTGTTAGTGGAGAGGCAAGAGTATTTTCAATCATAGAAGCAATTGGAGATAAATTACTATTGCTTCCAGGGAACTATGATAAGGCATATCTGCTGGATATAGAGAAAAGAAAATTATGTGTATCAGACGATTATCCGTCTGTTTCCTGTGATAAATTAATACCCAATTGGTTTTCTGCATTTAATTATTATAAGGGAATAAAGTTAGGTAATCAGTTGATTACTATACACTCATGGACGCACCAGCTCGTAGAAATAAATGAAGATGAGAGTGGAGTAAAAAAAATTCCATTATTTTTTTCTGATGAAGTATTGAATAGAATTGTTAAAAGAGAATTTGATAATATTGCAATGAATAATGAAGGGGTTTTGGGTTTGAGTGATTTCATCCATTATCTATGTTCTGATTAAGAATAAAGGAATTTGTATATGAATAGTATGGAGCTTATTGAAAAACGCATAAAAGATAGTATTAAAACAAAAGAAGTAATTTTAAAAGAAGATGAAATAAAAAGAAAAATTGCTGTTGTTGCACAGATAATGCGAGATACGCTGTATGGCGGTGGGACAATTTTTTTCTGTGGAAATGGGGGTTCCGCATCAGATGCGCTTCATCTGACGGGAGAATTAATAGGCCGTTTTCAAAAAGAGAGACCTGGTATGGCAGCAGTATCGCTAAATGCGGATGTCTCATCACTTACGGCTATTGCGAATGACTATGGTTATGAAAAGATTTTTTCCAGACAAGTTGAAGGACTAATGGGAGCTGGTGATGTGCTTTTTGCAATTAGTACAAGTGGGAATTCAGAGAATATATATCAGGCAGTGGTAAAAGCGAAAGAGTGCAATGGAAAGACAATCGCATTGTTGGGGCGTGATGGGGGAAGGATTAAAGAGATATGTGATATTTCCATTGTTGTTCCAGATGAAAAAACAGCGAGGATTCAGGAAACACATATTATGATTGGACATATTTTATGCGAGTTGATAGAGGGATGTTATGAATAATACATTAGAAAAGTTTTTAATAACTGATAAAGTTTGTGTAATTACTGGTGGGGCAGGATTGATGGGCTACAATCACGCATGCGCCGTGTTGGCAGGAGGAGGAGTTCCTGTTCTTATAGATATTGACAAAGAAAAGATTAGAAAAGCAAAAATTGGTTTGGAAAAAAAATTTGAAAATCAAACTATTGAAACTTATCAGATAGATATTACGTGTGATAAACAATTGGAAGATGTTAAAGTTGAACTGGTAAAAAAGTATGGACATATTGACATTCTAATTAATAATGCTGCTAATAATCCTAAGATGGAAGAAATAACTTTTAATATGGGTTCAGTAAAGTTTGGCAATTTTCCTTTAAGTATATGGAACGAAGATATATTAGTTGGGTTGACAGGAGCGTTTTTATGTACAAAAATATTTGGAAGCCAAATGGAGGTACAGCGTGGAGGCGTTATTTTAAATGTTTCATCAGATCTTGGAATTATCGCGCCCGATCAAAGAATTTATCAGAAGGAGGGAATAGAGGAATCAATACAAACAATAAAACCAGTAACCTATTCTGTTATAAAGCATGGATTAATAGGACTTACAAAGTATACTGCAACTTATTGGGCGGAGAAAGGAATTCGCTGCAATGCGATTTGTCCGGCAGGAATTGAAAATGGACAGAGTGAGGAATTTATAAACAAGTTGACTAATTTGATTCCTATGAAGCGTATGGCTGTAAAGGATGAATATCAGAGCACGGTTTTATATATGATATCTGATGCAAGTTCTTATATGACAGGAGCAACGGTTATTGTGGATGGCGGAAGAACTTGCTGGTAGGGGGATGTAAATGATTTCATTAGGGATTATGCAAGGGCGGTTAACACCATCAAAAAACAGAGGTATTCAATTTTTTCCTTTTGACATGTGGGAGAATGAGTTTGAGATTGGATGCAAATTGGATATAAATGAAATTGAGTGGATATTTGACTATGATCGGTTTGAAGAAAATCCTATCTGGACACTGGAAGGAATAAAAAGGATTAAAAATAGCATAGGTAATACAGGAATAAGGGTTAGATCCGTCTGTTTTGACTATTTTATGCGAAGGCCATTTTATAAATATAGTAGAGAGGAAGCTCAAAAGATAAAAAAAGAGAATATGGAATTTATAAAAAAGCTTATTTCTAATATGAAAGAAATAAATGCAGAGCTTTTGGAAATTCCGTTTGTTGACAATTCATCGATTAATAATCCATATGAAGAAGAACAGGTAATAGAGTTCCTGTATGATGTTTCAAATTTGGCTGATCAAGCTGATGTTTTGGTGGGTTGTGAAACAGATCTTCCTGTCGGAGCTTTTTATACTTTTTTGCAAAAGATAGATGGAAGAGTAATCCGTGCAAATTATGATTCAGGGAATAGTTCAGGTTTGGGATATGATCATAGAGATGAAATATTAAGTTTGTCTGAATATATAGCCAATGTTCATATTAAAGACAGGGTATTTCAAGGGACTACGGTCCAATTAGGGACCGGGAGTGCAGATTTTGAAAAAGTTTTTTCTGCATTGAAAGATATTAAATATGAAAAAAGTATTGTGCTTCAAGCTGCGCGTGGAAAAGAGGGGGACGAAGAAAATACAATCAGCAAACAGGTAATATTTGTTCGTGAATATTGTAAAAAGTATGGATTGGTATAGGAGTTTATGGATTTATATTTAAAAAATAGACGTGTGTTTATAACAGGTTCTTCAAGGGGAATTGGGTTGGCGACAGCGGAATGTTTTCTGAGTGAAGGGGCAGTGGTAATTTTAAATGGCCGTGATAAGCAACGGTTAGAAAAAATTACATTTGAGCTTAGCTGTAGATATGGAGATCGTGTATCTTATATTGCTGCGGATGTTCTTAGCAATGAAGGGATTCATGAGATAAGTAAGCAATTGGAAGAACAGTATCATGGATTAGATGTTTTTATAGGAAATATCGGGAATGGAAAGCCTGAACAGGATAATGTATTGTCAGTTTCTGAATGGAGAAGATTTTATGACATAAATGTATTAGGAAATGTGCAAATCATGAATAAAATACATAAATTATTAAAAACTGGCACAAATCCAAGTGTTGTATTGGTATCTTCTGTTATTGCTAGAGAGGCGGCAAATGCGCCAGTTGGTTATGCTGCGGCGAAATCGGCGGTTAGAGTATTAAGCAAGTATCTCAGTCGTATCTGGATTAACGACGGAATTCGAGTAAATTGTGTGTTACCAGGGAATGTGTATTTTGAGGGTGGAAGATGGAATGAGTTGCGGAATATGGATATTGAGGGAACGATGCATTATATTAGTACAAATGTACCCATGAAACGATTTGGAGAGCCAATGGAAATTGCGAATGCAATTGCTTTTTTAGCTTCAGATAAAGCATCTTTTATAACCGGAGCAGAAATATGTGTAGATGGAGGACAGTTGTCTGCAATGTAAAGAATGTCATGGAGTGTGATGGAGACGACTATTTATGAAAAAAAATATTATTTTATTTGGTGCAGGAAATAATGGAAGACTTGCTCTCAAAAAATATGGTGCAGAGCGAGTTGCTTATTTTTGTGATAATGATTTATGTATTCAAGGAAATGAAATTGAAGAGATTTTGGTTATTTCATTTGATAAAATGGTTGAACTTCATAGTCGTGATTATATTATAATAGTTACTCCCAAAAATAATTGCTTTATGATAGGTCAGTTAGAACAGGAAGATATATTTGATTATTTAATTTTTCGAGACAGTATATATGAAATCGAGAGATTTGATAAGTCTAGAGATACATCTTTTTGGGATGATAAGATTAGATTTTATACGGAGCAAAGCCGTAAATTCGATTGGCTTGATGATATTACCGCATTAAAAATTATGACAGATGAAGTGCTTCAATTATATAGAGAAAGTAAACAGGTACCAATAGCATCAGGAAGACTAGGTGAAAGTTATTATTATGGTAATCTACCCACGCTTTTAAAATATGCAGGACACCCTATTGAAAATATAGAGTATGCTCCTAACATTTGCCATGCAAATCCGAGTCCTGTTTTTTCGGCAGAATTTTACAAAAGCGCGGTAATTGTATCAGGAATATACTATAAAGAAAAAATACGAAAGAGATATCCCTATGTTCCTGTTTTTACAGTTGGACCATATATTTATTATGCGGAAAATTATTATTCGCCGAAAAAGATAAAAGAAATAAAAAAGCAAATTGGAAAAATGTTGCTGATTATGCTTCCTCATTCATTGGAATTCACTGAAAGATATTACGAAAAAAATAAATTTATAGATAGTATTTTAACGAAATATCAGGGAAAATTTGATAGTATTTGGCTTTGTGTATTATGGATAGATATAAATGATTCGGTTTGTGAATATGCAAAAAGCTGTGGTATTCATATTGTATCGGCAGGATTTCGGTTTGATGAAATGTTTAATGATAGACTACGCACTATAATTGAATTGTGTGACGCTTTGGTTTGCGGTGATATTGGCACATTTATTTCATATGCATTGTGTCTAGGAAAACAGGTAGGGAGATTGGATATTTCGGGAGAAGAAACATATTGGGAAGTAAAAGAAATAAAAAGAGAATCGGACAAAAAAATACAAATTTCCGAGGAGTACTTTGACTATAAAAAACGATTTATGAATATATTTAATGATAAATTGACTTATAATAAGCAGCAGATAATGTGGGCTAATCCATTAGCCGGCTTTGATCAAATTCGCAGTAAAAAATACATGCAATATATATTTGAAATATCAAAAGATATATGGATACAGTCTAAGGGAGTCATGGAGGAATACCCAAAAGCGGTTAGAGAGGTTTTTTATCATTATTATATGGAAAACGAAGTAGAGAAAATGGTTGTTTTAAAACAAGCTGTTGGCGGTTACGTGGATTGACATACGGAGGTGTTAAATGTATAGAGACGATGGAATAAATTGGATGAAAATTTTGCCAAATAAAAGGATATATATATTTGGGGCGGGCGTTAATGGAAAGCGATTGTTAAAAAGACTTAATGCAATAGGCGACAGTAAAATTGTTGGCTTCATAGACAATGATCCGGAAAAGATTTATAATTTTAAGACTGATATAGATGACACATTACAGTGTATTTCTTTAGAAAGCTATAAAAGGATAGCAGATAAAGATGATGTCATTATTATTTCGACAGCGGTTTCCGAAATTAAAAGACAACTGATGGAAAATTATATATTTCATTATGTGGCATGGGATCAAATTGATTTTTCTAAGGTAGGAGAAGAACGCTATGATGAGGAATACTTTTTATTTCAAATTGACTATGCTAAAGTTGACTCTGAGATTGAAAAAAGTTTTTTTCAGAAATTTATTAAGGATACGGATTGTATTGCTGAGTTTGGATGTGGGGGTGGTTTACTGCTAAGTAAGCTGAAATGTCAGTCAAAGATTGGAATTGAAATTAATCCTATTGCAAGAGACTATGCCAAAAAGAATAACATAAGTACAGTGGAAAGTTTTGAAAAAATTGAGGATGAAAGCTTAGATATTATTATTTCATTTCATGCGTTGGAACATTGTGTTAGCCCATATGAGATAATATCTGCTATTTATAGAAAATTAAAACCTGCCGGGAAATGTATTTGCGTTGTTCCCTATGAACCATTGTCTTATGTATATACAAAAAACGATATAAGCCAACATCTGTATATTTGGAATCAAAGAACCCTGGGAAATTTGTTTAGGATGGCCGGTTTTTATATTAGAGAAACAGGAACAAAAGAAGTTGCATGGCCAAAAGAGTGGAAATATATGTATCATGAAAAAATGGTCGATTGGTTTAATGCATTGTCTATACTAGAATCAGATAGAACAGGATATTATAGTGTTTATGTAGTTGCAGAAAAATGAATAGAGAAGGTGACGAATTATTTTTAATGTAATAGATTAGAAGGAATAAGGTGTATAATAAAGATATGATGGAAAATTTGGTATTTGCAGTTGTCGACTTGCTATATAGTTTAGTATTAAGTATATATAGATGTCCTAGTTTGTTTCATGATTGAAAATGTAAAATATTAAAAGTATATTTGGCGCAGCATTTTATATTTAATTAAACAAAGACGTTTATAGAGGCGAAATGGTATATATACAAACAGGTAATATTGAAGAATTTATAAAGAAAAGCATAGGCAAAAAAGTGGTTTGTTTCGGTGCAGGTGAGCATCTTGATTATATTTTTAAAAGGTTTTCAGAAGAAAAGTTATATAAGTATATAGATGTAATAGTTGATAATAAAAAAGAACTGTGGGGAGAAATAAAACATTATGAGGAAAAGGTATTTCCTATAGTTTCTTTCGATGAGTTATGTGAATGTTCTAAACATAATGAGTTGTTAATTATTATAACATCCCATTGGTATTTCAATGAAATAATAATGCAAATGGATCAAGAAAAAATGTTAGATCGTGTAGAAGTTTTTGTAGGGGATCTGCTGGACGTACCAATAGTAGATTATCCATTTTTTGAAATACGACAGGAAGTTGTAGAAAAAATTCCGAGGATTATACATTATTGTTGGTTTGGAGGTAGTACGATACCTATAGAATATCAAACATATATGGAAACATGGAAAAAGTGTTGCCCTAATTATGATATTGTGCGATGGGATGAAAATAATTATGATATTACGAAAAATCGATATATAAAACAGGCTTCAGAAAAGAAAATATGGGCTTTTGTTAGTGATTTTGCACGAGTAGATATTGTTAATAAATATGGCGGCATTTATTTGGATTGTGATGTGGAACTATTAAAGCCATTAGATGTGTTTTTAGGTACGGAAATGTATTGTGGTTTTGAGGATTATAAATACATAAATTTGGGATTGGGTTTTGGATCGGTTGCGGGACATCCATATTTGAAATCTTTGTTACAATATTACGAATCTCTGGAATTTGTTAATAGTGATGGAGATGTAAATTTTACGGCATGTCCTTTTTATCAAACAGAGGTTATAAAATCCTACGGGATTATTGCGAAAAATTCTTTCCAGAAAACAGATAGTATTACAGTATATCCAACAGAAGTTTTTTCTCCATATTCTCTTTGGGGGGTCGGACAGATAACAGACAAATCTTATTCTATTCATCACTTTAAGGCTAGCTGGATGGGAAAAATGAAAAAAGAAAGATTAATGCAATGGAAAATTCTTCTAAAAAAATTGTATAAAAGAATTCAAATGCAGTAAGTTGTAATATATCATGAATCAATGTTGTATTTGATTTTGAGAACTCAATACTGATGAAAGTGAAAGATAGTTGGATGGGTGTAAAGACGAGAGAAGAAATAAAAGCAAGTATTTTAATTCCTGTTTATAATCAGGAAGTATATCTTTGTGCATGTTTGAACTCTCTGGTGTCACAAGATTGTAATGATATTGAGGTAATTATAATTGACGATGGTTCAAATGATAATTCTGCGCAGATATGCCAAGAATATGTCATTAAATACGATTATTTTCACTATATTTATCAAGAAAATATGGGATTGGGAGAGGCGAGAAATACAGGGCTGCGTTATGCTCAGGGCACCTATATATTTTTTTTGGATGCGGATGATGTGATTCAAGAAAACTGTATTGGAAAATTACTTTTGTTTGCTAAAAGGAATAATGCGGATATTGTTTACTTTGATGAAATTGTTTGCGATGAAAATTTGACGGTTTTATCTGTCAGACGAACATATAGTGAGATGGATATTAAGATTTCAAAGTTAAAGGCATTGGAACTTAGTATGAATCCGGCGCACGTTTGCGCACGGTTATATCGCAAATCGTTATTTCAAAATATTTCTTTTGCAAAAATTTGGTATGAAGATATTGAGATATTTCCACGACTATTGATTAAAGCAGAAGAGTTATATTATTACAAAATACCAATTTATTATTATCGGCAACATGAAAAGGGAATTACCAGCCGGAAAAATGATGTGAGAAATTTGGATGTAATAAAGGCATGGAATAGTGTATATATAAATGCTATTTTTATGATTAAAGAAAAAAATGCAATTGAAAAATGTATTAAAAGTTCTATTTACACATTTATATTTTATCGTCCTAAATATGCGCCTTATTATGTAAATTATTACAATGTTTTTTGGGGATGTAGATCAAATAAAAGACAAAGACAAATAACTTGTTTGGATATAAAAAACACACCATTATGGCAACAAGCAGATTTTTATAAACAAATTTATATACTTAAAGTATTAACAGGATTGCAGAATATATATCAATATGGAGGAATATTACAATTTGCTGATGTGAAGAAAGTCAATTTTTTGAAAACAAAGGTTGCGTATGAAAAAATTTTGATTTTTTGTGGGGAGGATATTGCGATACGTCAAATGGAAATGCAAAGAGGAAACAAGGCTGTGTTTGATGTGTTAAAGGAATTATTAGAATGGAATTTGATTTCTTTAAAAAACCAAATAAAGGATTTTACTATTACAAAAATAATCATGGAAAAAATGATATTAAACGATGTTAAAATTGAAGTAGAAAAGGGTTATTTAGATTGGAGAATAATAAATATTAATGAACAAACAGAATTATAGATTATCAATTGTCATACCAGTCTATAATATGCAAACGACACTTAAATGTTGTATTGAAAGTATTTTAAGCCAAACTTATCAAGATTTTGAACTGGTTTTAGTTGATGATGGCTCTACGGATGCATCAAGTGCTTTGTGTGATGCATATGTAAAGAAGGATAGTCGTATTACAGCTATGCACACTAAAAACATGGGTATATATCAGGCTAGGAAATTGGGAGCAGGAATGACAAAAGGAGAAGTTTTGACATTTTCGGATGCAGATGACAGGTTTGAAAAAAATGCGCTTGAAACAGTTATGCGTATTTTTTGTGAATATGATCCTGATATGCTTGCTTTTACATATGATAACGCTAAGGGGATCGTGGAGAGGCATTTATATGCTGATGGATTGTATGATAGAGAACGAATAATAAGCCAAGTTATTCCGGGCATGATGTATGATGTTGTTTTTGGTAAAAGAAGGCTAAATCCTTCTTTGTGTTGTAAGTTGTTAAAAAAGGAATTATTTATGAAAGCAGTGGAGCCGGTAAGCGATAGAATTTCTCTTGGAGAAGATGCACTTGTAACCTATCCGGCAGTCTGCATGGCAAATAGTATATTCATATGTAATAAAGTTTTATATCATTATAGTTCCAACGAGTCTTCTTGTACGCATACATATCCATTGGAAAGAATTGAAGAGATAAAAGCATTTCAAAATAACATCATTAATTTGTTTGATGGACTTGGTGTGCTTACAAAAATGAAATGGCAGGTAGAAAATTATGTGCGGTCATTTTTAGCAGTGTTAATAAGAAATTGGTATGGAATGGAACTTTCACCGGTTATGTTCAGTTTTCCATATAATCTGATCTACAAGGGTTCAAAAGTTTTGGTCTATGGGGCAGGAAATGTGGGAAAATCTTATATTAATAGTTTGGTTTTTACGAATTTTGCACAAATCGTGGGTTGGGCCGATAAAAATTATAACTATATAGAAAAGTATAATGGCATAGATATAATAGCGCCGGAGCAGATAAAAAAATATAAGTTTGATGTGTTGATCATTGCGGTTTGTGATGAAAAGATATCAAAGGAAATTGCCAGGGATTTGGAAGATATGGGAATTGCAAAAGAAAAAATTATTTGGATAAAGCCGGTGCGTATTATATAGTCTGAAAAGGTTTTTGGGAAGCAGGAGTTTGTAAATGAGTATATTCAGCATTATAGTCCCGATTTATTGCGGAATACAGTATATGGAAAGTATATTAGGCCAGGCGGAAGAGAACAGAA
>CAOKOL010000044.1 GCA_948470335.1 uncultured Lachnospiraceae bacterium
TTGCGTTCCTGGCAAATGAGACAATATCCATCATTGAGAATGCGGGATTGATGGGGATTCCGATTCCGCCGGTAATCATGAGGGCGATTGAAGTTTTGAAAGACAAAATGGAAAGTGAGGGTGAGCAGGGATGAAAATCATTGAATCGTATTTAACAAAGAATCGCTGTTATCAGGCGGGAAGAAAGATTGCAGTAAAGGGTCTGATGCTCCATTCCGTGGGCTGTCCCCAGCCCTCCGCGCAGGCATTTGTAAGCAGCTGGAACAATGCGGATGCCAGCGCCTGCGTCCACGCCTTTATCGACGGGATCGACGGGACGGTATATCAGACCTTGCCCTGGGAGTACCGGGGCTGGCATTGCGCGTCTGGGTCGGCCGGATCTGGAAACGACAGCCATATTGGAGTAGAGCTATGCGAGCCTGCGTGTATCAAGTACACAGCAGGCTCTAACTTTACCTGTTCCGACCTGGCAGCGGCAAAAGAAGTGGTTAAACGTACATACAACGCGGCGGTGGAGCTGTTTGCCAGTCTGTGCGATCAGTACGGCCTTGATCCGCTGGCGGACGGTGTTATCATCTCTCATAAAGAGGGACATGCCCGGGGTATTGCCAGCAATCACGGTGATCCGGAACATCTGTGGACGCAGCTTGGGACAGGCTACACCATGGATTCTTTCCGCCAGGCGGTCAGCTCGGCAATGGAAGGCCGCACAAGCATTATGGAGGAGGCTGTTGCGACGTCGCAACAGATGATAGAGTATATCAAAGCAGTAAATCCAGAAGTACCGCAGTCAGTGTTGGACATGATACCGCTGTACCTGTCAGAAGGTATTGCGGAGGGAGTTCGGGGTGATATAGCCTTTGCGCAATCTTGTTTGGAGACTGGCAATTTTGCTTTCGTTGATACCGCCGTAACACTGGACCAGAATAATTTTTGCGGCATGGGAGTAACCGAAAAGGGTATGAAGGGTAATTCCTTTGCCACACCGAAAGAAGGCATCCGGGCGCAGATTCAGCACCTGAAAGCTTATGCAACCACGGAGCCGCTTGATTGGACTTGCGTGGATCCCCGATATCAATGGGTGGAGAAAGGCTGTGCTCCATACGTGGAGTGGCTGGGTCAGCAGGAAAATCCGTTCGGAAAAGGCTGGGCCGCCGGCGAAGGGTATGGACGGAAGATTTTGGGCATCCTGGAAAAAATCACCGGTGTGGCATCTGCGTCCCCCTCGGTTCCGTTTTTGGTCAAGGCTGCTGACTTGGATATCTTCCCGCAGCCGCCGTCCGGAAAAACCGGAATCGGAATTTTTACAATCACGGAGGTGCAGGGCAGCTGGGGAAAATTAAAAAGTGGCGCCGGCTGGATTAATCTTGAATCTTCTATTATAATATGAATGTTCAAAAACAGTTTAGTCGTATAAAAAATCATGTTGCATTTCGTGTTGCATAGCACTGAAAATATGGCGTTTTTGCTGAAATAATACAAGGATAAATGAAAATAAAATCATTATAAAAGCCAGTAAAATAGCCGTTTTCCCGTGATTGCTGAGTTTTGCGATAAGGTGCTATAACCGGTTCGAGTCCGGCCACCGGCATGAAAAAACCAGCGAGAACGCTGGTTTTTTTAGTCCATTTGTATAAGCTTTCTGTCTGTGATTTTAAACGCCTCTTAATAATGATAAAAGCATTTTTCGATTTTTTTCTGAAAAAATTTTTATTTTTTTGCTATTTTAGTATTATAGCATAAAAATTGGAATTATAATCAATAACGGGGGAAATATTTTTGAAATTTCTATGAAACGGATTTGCGATTCGTGCAGAGTAAAGACATGTTCTGTAAATTGATGTATAATGATGCTGCAAAGTAAAAGAATATACGGTTTTCTTTTAAACGGATCTTTTTTATACAAATCGGAGGTGTTCAGCATGTTTGCAGCGGATACGATTTCTCGGATAGCCGGCGTCTTTCTTCCCAATCCACGCATTTTTCAAATTTCAAAGGAGCCTGCCGGCAATATCAACGGTACGTATCGAATTCATACGGCGGACGGCACATATATGCTTCAGGAAATCAGCCGGACGGTATTCGGGAAAAATATGAAGGGGCTTGAACACAATTACAGACAGTTTTTAAAGGTTTACGATCAATACGGCCCGGAGCAGGTCGGCTTCGCGGTTCCCCGGTGGCTTCCGGACAAAGAGGGACGGCTGATTCACAGGGATGAGGAGCAGAAGCATTGGCGGATTTACCGCTATCTGCCGGGGAAGCCGCTCTCGGAACTGGCTGTTTCGGGTAAAACAGAGCTGTTTGCGAATGCGGTGGCCGCTATGCATTTCCTGCTTTCGCATATCACCGGGGATGTGGCGGAGGTGATCGGTCATTATCATGACATTCGCCGTTATGCGGAAGCGTTTTTCTCCGTAGGGGCAGCCGGCGGACGGGACGCGGAATGTGAGGAGAGTATAGCTACCGGCCTTCCTTTTATTCTGGACCATTGTGTGTTTGAAAAAAATGCGGTGATTCATGGGGACACGAAAATCGGCAATGTTTTATATGATGAGAATACCGGCCGGCTTTCTTTTATAGATCTGGATACGTTCTGCTATTCGTCAAGATTAATCGACATCGGCGACGGCGTCCGGTCGATTGCATACAGAAGAGGAGATGAAGGAAGAGACGGCGGCGGCTGTTTTGACCAGGCTTTGTGCCGGGATTTTTTGAAGGCTTATGTTTCCTCGCTTTTATGCCGGCTGGACCAGGCGGAAGCTTCCCGTCTGTCTGATGCGGTGATGCGGATTCCTTTTGAGCTGGGGCTGCGCTATTATACGGATTATCTGACGGGAAACCGTTATTTTCCCACATCAGATCCCAGGCGGAATCTGGTCAGGGCGAAAGAACAGTTTCGGCTGTACCGTGAAATCCGCCGGTGCTGCGGCTTGGCGGAGGATTGCGCATTCGGAGTTTCTCAGGCATTTGTTTTTTAGACGTTTTACATATGATCTTTCATTATCTGATAGGGTATAGTATAATGTTTTTATGCATGAAAATATAAAATCAGCGGCAGAACATACTATCGGGTACTGTCAAATGATCTATGAAAAAACAGCAACGGACCGGACAAGCCACGGGAGAGGAGTTGCGGGACTTTAATGGCAGGAGGAATGAAAAATGAGTGACAAAAGGGAAGAAACAACGTTTCAGGAAAGCGGCTTTATGGAGTGTCATGCCCATAATCATGAACATCACGGCGAGGAGCATCACGGTCATAATCATGAGCATTCCCATGAGGAGCATCAGGGCCACAATCACAACCATCATCATGACCACCGGCACGGGGGCAGCAGGGTGATTATGGGCAGTTCGGAGGGACATATTCTTGGCACAATGACTGCCTATACCCCTGCGGTCCTGCCTGTGGCCGCGATGAATATGGAGCTGTCCATGAAAGATGTGTCCGTTTTTATCAAAGAAAACGGTGGCGTGCCTCTGCAGATCAAAGCCAGTGTGAAAGATACCTCATCTACGATAATCCTGAATCTGGTGGGAAAAGATATTTTCCGTTCGGAACTGGAGGAGACTACGGAGACAGATCCCACAAAGGTGAAATGCAAGCTGTTAGCTGTGGCGGACGGGATAGAGATAGACGTGCTGAAAAAGGCGCTTGAGGAATATAAAGGGTATTTTGTGGATAATTCTTTTTAGCGTCAGAGTTGTAAATCAGGAGCATAGCCATAAGATGAAAAACAATGACAAAACAAATGTAATGCGGGTGCTGGACGGAAAGAAAGTGGTTTACGCAAGCCATGCCTATGAGCCGGATGCCACGATGAGCGGACAGGAGATCGCGGCTCTTTTGCGTGAGGATGCGGATCGGGTGTTTAAGACCTTAGTTACCCAGGGGAAATCCGGACAGTATTATGTTTTTGTGATTCCGGTGAAAGAGGAGCTGGATCTGAAAAAGGCGGCGAAAACGGCAGGGGAGAAAGCGGTGAACATGATTAAACAAAAGGAACTGCTGCCGCTGACCGGTTATGTACACGGCGGCTGTTCGCCGGTCGGAATGAAAAAACGGTTTCCCACATTTATTCACGAATCGGCCAGGCAGTATGAAAAAATGTTTGTCAGCGCCGGAAAAGTAGGTTTTCAGATTGAGCTGTCGCCGGATGACCTGGCCGGGGTTGTGGGCTGCGGATTCGCGGATATCGTGTAGGGGTGAATGTGCCGGAGGATGGCCGAGCGGCTGTGGGCGCGTATGATTTTGCCGATACTGCGCGGGAGCGGACGCGTTTATATGGCAATATGTATGGGATAGAGAGGTATCAGGGCGGCTGAAAAATGTCAGCGGAGGTGGAAAATGGCAGATAAAAATAAGGAACTTGCGGCATATGTGACCGAACAGCTTGCGGATTTGGGAGAGGTTCGAAATATTCCCATGATGGGCGGCTATGTATTTTATTACAGAGAGCGCATTTTCGGGGGGATCTATGAGCGCGGATTTATGGTGAAGCTGACAAAAGCCAGCCGGCGGTATATGCCGGACAGCGTACCGGAGCCGCCTTATGCGGGAGCGAAAGATATGCTTCCGGTAACGATTCTCGAAAACCGGGAAATGCTGCAGAAAATGGTAGCGGAAATGTTTGAGGAGCTGCCGGAACGAAAGCCGAGGAAGTCCAAATGAAGATACTGTTTACACTGAGATGTTGAAAGATAAGGTTCCGGTGGAAACGCTGGTGTAAAAATTTTACACCAGCGTCCGCTTCTCATCCGCCAGCTTCGTAATCCGTTTGCTGTCGAAGTATTCCAGAACCATCTGGGTATACTTTCTTGAGCTGTCCATAATGGTTCGGTATTCCGCCAGCGTAATACTGCCGTTCTTTAAAATATGGTTTTTTAACAGCCCCAGAGCGTTTTCATAACAGTCTTTGTGCATATAGTAGGCGGGAGTGATCTTTACCAGTTCCCCGTCCTTTACCAGTTGATCCAGCAACTGCCGGGTCACTTTGGCGTTTTTGCTGTTTCCGATCACATCGTCGGTTTTCGGCATGGCGAAACCGGCGTCCTGATAGAATCGCAGAAGGTTTTGTATCTCCTGTTTGTTATCGGTGCTGTGTTTCGGCGCGAAAGCGTAGAGGGAGGTCAGGCCATCTTTTTCTTTGATCAGCTTCTTCTGAATCAGATAATCATACAGCCTGTCGATTTTTTTCGCGTCAGCGCCGTATAATTTGGAAGCCAGTCTGCTTTTCACTTCCTCTTTCGAAAGACCTTCCGTAAGCGCGTTCGCCTTGTGAAACACTTCCAGTATATCCGTGATAAAGGGAGGGATGCCGTCGTAAAATGTCCGGTGAAGAAACAAATCTTTTCCAATCTCCAAAACCTGTCCGGTTCCTTTCAGCTTTTTCAGGATCGAAGCGGTATCCGCCGGGGAAAGATTGGTTTTTAAAGCCAGATGGTTGATATCCGGAAATACCTGGCTTTCTTCCTCCAGGAATTTCTCCAGCAGTTCCTCTCTGGTTCCGGTGTCTTTGATCCGCATGGAGGTCAGTACGGCTTCCTGGTTTCTTTTGTGCCGTCTGGGGCTGGCGTCCAGAATAATGCCGCCGCCGATGGTTTCCATGGGAGAGTAAAAACGGATGGCAAAGTAATCCAGCCGTTTTAAAGCGATTTTCCGTTCAAACCGGATCTGAACATAGGCGGTTTCCCCCGGCAGAAGTTCGTCTCTGTCCGGCAGAATCACTCTGCCCACGGCCTCATCGGAGCCGTAGTAGAAGTGGACCCTGCTGTTGTTTAAGACGGTTCGGGCAGTGGTTTCCAGCAGATACAGCCGCGCGTCCACCATATAGGTCCGGAGCATGGAACCGGGGCGGGCGGCCACAAAGCCCCGTTCGACGGTTTCTTTTTTTACGGTGAGATTCAGCGCCGTACGCTGCCCTGCAAAGGCAGTGTCGGCATCCTGGCCGTATACCTGGATGCCGCGGATTTTCGCCGGGATTTCCTCCGGCATCAGCACAATCTCATCGCCGATTTTGCAGCTTCCTTCCACCAGAGTTCCGGTGATTACCGTGCCATGTCCCTTCATGGTGAACACTCTGTCGATGGGAAGGCGGAAAGCGTCGGGGTCGTTGTCGTGAGCCGGCAGTGTCCGGACCGCCTTTAAGATTTTTTCCCGCAGTTCTTCGATGCCGTCGCCGGTGTGGGAGGAGACGGCGAAGATGGGAGCATGTTCCAGAAAGCTGCCTTTCACATACTCGGAAACTTCGTCTTTGACCAGTTCGATCCAGTCCTCCTCGCAGTTATCACATTTAGTCAGAACCACAAAGCCATGTTGAATATCCAGCAGTTTCAGGATATCCATGTGCTCTCTGGTCTGAGGCATAATGCCTTCGTCAGCGGCGATGACCAACAGTACAAAGTCGATGCCGCCGATGCCTGCCAGCATATTTTTGATAAATTTCTCATGGCCGGGGACGTCGATAATGCCGATTTTAAAATCTTCGTCTCCGCTTTCCATCCGGGCAAAACCACACTCTATGGTAATGCCCCGTTTTTTTTCTTCTTTTAACCGGTCGGTGTCCGTGCCGGTCAGCGCCTTGATTAGACAGGTTTTTCCGTGGTCGATATGGCCGGCGGTGCCGATAATAATATTTTGCATGGGTTCCTCTTTCTGACACGTTTGATGGGTCATTGTGTCACCGTTGTATCTGGTCAGACACTTATAACGAAAACGGTTTTTAACTGGTATGCCGGCTAATCGTCCGCTGTTTTGCGGCGTGCCGGCGTAGGTTCGGCAAGACTGACCGCCTGCGAAATCCCGTTGGCAAGCAGTTCCACTTCTTCTTCCCGTACCGTCCGCATGTGGAGCCAGATTTGATTCCGGTACACGTGAACGATAATAGGAATCTCATTTTCCCGCAGCCGGCATTCCATCTGTTCCGTGGAAGGGGCATCGGAATCCAGGGTGACCGCGTATCCCTCCAGCAGCGTATCGGGGGCGGAGCCGCCGCCCACAAAATCCTGACAGGGGCGAATCGTGACATGGAACCGGTCGGACAAACCGGCCTGGGTAAGACAGGTTTGCAGCCGTACCGCTTTTGCGTAGAGACTTTCCTTCGAACAGGTCAGCATCCGCAGAGCGGGGATTCGTTCTTTTGCTTTTTCCATGTCCTGATAGTTAAAAAACAGGGTTTCCAGCGCGGCCAGGGTCATTTTGTCGATCCGCACCACCCGTGCCAGAGGATGGCGCTTCATCCGGTCGATATAGGTTTTCTTTCCTATGATAATGCCGGCCTGGGGACCGCCTAACAGTTTGTCGCCGCTGAACAGTATGATATCGGCCCCGGCTTTGACAGCGTCAGGTACCGTGGGTTCAAATATCCTGTAATCTTTTAAGTCTGTCATCAGTCCGTTCCCCATATCGTAGATGACAGGAAGATGGTACTCATCGCCCAGTGCTCTCAGCTCCGCAAGCCCCACATCCTCCGTAAAACCGTGAATCCGGTAATTGCTGGTGTGTACCTTCATCAGAGCGGCGCATGGCGGAGGCGTTTTTGTTTCGGAGTATCCGGCAAAACACACCGGTGACGCGTCTTGCCGGATGGCGCTGACATAGTCGTACAAATGGGTTTTATTGGTGGTTCCCACTTCTCTTAAAACAGCGCCGCTTAGACGCATGATATCGGGAATGCGGAAGGAACCGCCGATTTCCACCAGCTCTCCACGGGAGACGATCACCTCCCCGCCGGCCGCTATGGCGGACAGCACCAGCATGGTGGCGGCGGCGTTGTTATTGACAACCATAGCCGCCTCGGCGCCGGTTACTTTACAGATCAGGTTTTCTACATGGTCATGGCGGGAACCCCGTTTTCCGGCTTTCAGGTCATATTCCAGAGTGGAATAGGAGCAGGCGCATCCGGACACATGTTCCATCGCGTCCTTTCCCAGCAGGGCGCGTCCCAGATTGGTGTGAAGCACCGTTCCCGTGGCGTTGATGACAGGGCGCAGGCTGGGCATGGATTTGGCCCGGATGCGCCGGGTGACCTGCTCTAGAAACAGTTTCCTGTTTTTTAAAGCGGCAGGGCAGTCCTCATCGCCAAGAACGGCGGCACGCAGCAGCTCGATTTCCTCCCGCACGCAGTCCGTGATAAGGGAGTGAGGGAGACAGTCTTTAAAAAAAACAAGGCACTCGTCCTGAAGCACCTCGTCCACTTTGTAAAGAGAGCGCAGCCTCTCTTTTTTATGATCCATATTCATATGCGGTTTTCTTTCTTTTTTCTGGCGAGGGTACGTGAGAATCGAACTCACCTGAGAGGCTCTTAACCCCTCACAGCGGTTTTGAAGACCGTGAGACACACCAGCGCCCATCTACCCCCATAAAAGTCTTTTATCAGAATACCATAAATCGGGATAGAAGTAAACCAGGAAATCGGCGGATATGCCGGGCAAATTGTACATATCGCCGTACAAGACATGTTTTTTGCGGAATATGATTCAGAACATATGGCTTTTGCGGGCGGTCGATTCGCGCTGTTTCGGGCCGCATGATACCGGTCAGTATCATATCATACATTCATGCATATCCTGTTCTTCTATTCCCACGCGATCCATCAATTGTTTTAAAATATGCCGGGTATCAAGCCCGGCGCACCAGGCCAGGCCGCAGCCGGCGGAGATCGCCCTGGGGACGGGGATCAGCCGTCCCGGGGCGTTCTGCTCTTTACAGGCCTTTTCCATGGCCATGGCGTCAGCGGTGGTGTGGAATGTCAAAACCAGTTTTAATTCTTTTTTTCTCATCATTTACACACAGACTTACTCAATTATAATTTCAAATTCAGAACCCTTTTCCGTTGCGGTGGCTTTTTTGCCGTGATCTTTGGCATATTTCTCCACATTGGTTTTCTGGTGTGCCTCGCTTACCAGTACTTTGACAGGGCCGTCGGCGTTTTTCAGCGCTTCGGCAGTCATCATAAGGGGTTCCGGACAGGAAAGTCCTCTCGCGTCGATTTCTTTCATAATTATATTACCTTCTTTCATGGGAATATAGTGCTGCTTTTTTATTATTTTCCGGCTTTTCTCTTATTGGTAAATGCGATGATAAAGCACACGGCGATACAGATGACGCAGGCAACCTTGCCGTTCATGGGCACCGCGCCGGCCACCAGTTCTTTTGTCTCTGTGTTCAGGGCCGTTCCGCTGGCGGCCAGGCCCAGATTATGGCAGAGGGCGGCGCCGAAAAACAGTCCCAATACGGTAACGGCGGCGTCGGAAGAACCCTGTCCCGCAAGGATTAGCTGACGTAAGGGACAGCCGCCTGCCAGCACGGCGGCAAAACCGACTGCGTACATGCCGAGGATATTCCAGAGGAATTCGGAGTGGGCGATGACGCCGGGGGTGTCGAAGCCGAGCACGAATTTACCCTGGGATACATTGTATACCAGCATAACGGCGAATAAGCCGATAATTACGGTCAGCAGGTCGAAATTTTTCATCAGAACAACGTCGCGGATGCTGCCGGCGAAGCACATCCTGGATTTCTGTGCCAGCGCGCCGAAAATCAGTCCGCCGCCCAGAGAAAGCAGGACAGGCGCATGCATGCTGCCGGGGCCTGACTCGCTGAACTTCAACAGGGTGGTGCATACGGCCAGCAGCAGAATTCCTACCATAACGGCAGGCAGAACCACGCCGCTGGCAGCGTTGGTTTCATGGGAGCGTCCCAGGCTGAATCCTTTTTTCAGGGCGAAAGCGCCGGTGGAAACGCCCAGGATAAATCCGATCAGGGCTACCCATGCGTTCAGGTCGCCCGCGGACATACGGATCACCATTCGCAGCGGACAGCCTAAAAATACCAGAGAGCCGATCATAATCACCATGCCAAGCACAAATCGGATCAGCGGTGAAGAACCGGCCACGGAGCGGTATTCTTTTGTGGCTGCGGCGATGATAAAGGAGCCGCATACCAGGCCGACGATCTCTGGCCTCGCGTACTGAACGGCCGCCGCCTGGTGCATCCCCAAGGAGCCTGCCATATCACGGACAAAACAGGCGATACAGAACGCCATATTTGCCGGGTTACCGAAAAAGGCCAGACATGCCGCCACAAGTCCGCACCCCAGACCTGCCAGCGCAAGCTTTTTCTTTGAATCTGCTAAGTTCATACTCATTCCTCCTAATGTAGTACCGCAACTTCCCTCCCAAGCTCCCTTAAACTGGGAGAATTTCCAGCCACTAAAGTGTCTGTAAATCCTCCCGGGGCTTGTCCGTTCCGTTGCTGATTTTCGTTCCGCAAAGGGATATTTTATTCTTCCGGAGCAAGCTCCCTTACCGCCCGTATGGCGATATCCACTTCTTCTTCCGTATTGTAGTGGGAGAAGCTGAATCTGACCGCTCCCTGCTCCGCCGTTCCCAGCGCCTGGTGCATCAGCGGCGCGCAGTGGCCGCCGGAACGGGTGGAGATACCATATGTCATAAGAAGCTCATCGCTTACTTCTGAAGAATCATAATCACCGATATTTAAAGTTACGATCGCGCAGCGCTCCATGGAAGTAAAGTCGCCGTAGACAGTGACACCGGGGATATCCCTGACTCCTTTATAAAATCTGTCCATCAGTTCCTGTTCCCTGATGCGGACGGCGTCAATGCCTGTTTCCAGCAGATAATCCGCCGCCGCTGAAAGCCCGGCGATTCCATGGCCGTTCAGTGTTCCGGCTTCCAATGCCGTAGGCATCTCGGCCGGATGGCTTTTGCTGTAAGTCTGAACGCCGCTGCCCCCTGATTTGAAAGGCCGCACCGCAAGGCCCGGACGGACATACAGTCCGCCGGTTCCCTGCGGTCCCAGCAGTCCTTTGTGCCCGGTGAAACAGAGGATGTCGATATGCATTTTCTGGACGTCGATGGGAAACACCCCGGCGGTCTGAGAGGCGTCTACGATCAGCAAAAGCCCCCGTTTGGCGGCGATCTGTCCCACCCGCCGGATATCTATCAGATTTCCGGTAAGATTGGAACCGTGGGTACAGACAATCGCTTTTGTATTCTCACGGATTTCTTGGTGAAAGTCTTCATAATTGATCCGCCCCAGCCGGTCACTGTCTAAGATGGTCAGCTCCACGCCGGTTTTTTCCAGTTCATAAAGGGGGCGCAGCACCGAATTGTGCTCCAGGGCAGTGGTGATCACATGGTCGCCCGGAACCAGCGTTCCCTTTACAGCGATATTCAGGCTCTCCGTGGAGTTGGATGTAAATGCGATCTGTTTCGGCTGTTCGGCATGGAACAGCCGGGCCAGTTTTTCACGGGCCTCATAAATGGTTCGGGCAGCCCCTAAAGACGCGTCGTTAACGCCCCTGCCGGCATTTCCCATGGAACACATGGCGGAGGCGACCGCGTCGATTACGGTTTGAGGCTTTCGAATGGTGGTGGCGGCATTGTCTAAATATATCATAGGTAAATCCTTTTTAGTCCGGTAAATTATATGATTGATAAATTATGAGTGAAAATGTTCGGTAATTGGCAGACCATTTTAAAAATATACGCCTGCGGGAATTATCGCATTAAGTATAACTGTTTTGAAAATAAAGGTCAATAGAAAAATTAAAAATATAAATCTGTTTATTAAAAAAATAAATGATATGTAATTGGAACAGATTACAAAAGAAATCAATTTCTCAGGGATCATTTTTTAATCTTAATAATTAATAAATATAATATATACATTGACATTATTAATATATAAAAGTATAATGGAAAAAACAACAGCATGATTCATGAAGGAGAAAACCATTATGCTCAAATTACCGGAAAATTTTGAATCTTATGCGGAAGCCAGAAAAGCAGGATTTCTGCGTATGAAGGACTGGAAAGAAAAAGGCGGAAACGTGGTGGGCGTGTTCTGTACCTTTGTACCGGAGGAGATTTTAAGGGCGGCGGACGCCGTAGCCGCGCCGCTGTGCGCGACCAGCGAGGAGCCAATCCCTGCGGCAGAGACAAAGCTGCCCAGAAATCTGTGCCCGTTAATTAAGGCCAGCTATGGTTTTGCGTTGACAGATACCTGCCCTTATTTTTATTTTTCCGATCTGATCGTGGGAGAAACTACCTGCGACGGAAAACGGAAAACTTTTGAACTGATGAACGAGATTAAGGAGACCTATGTAATGCAGCTTCCCCATTCCCGTTCGGAGGCGGCACTGGAGTCCTGGAAGGGAGAGATGATCCGCCTGAAAGAAAAGCTGGAGGATTTTTACGGGATTGAGATTTCCGAGGAACGGATCAAAAAAGAAATTCGGATAAGAAACCGTGAGCGCAAGGCTCTGCTGGGATTTCTGGAACTGGGCAAACTGAATCCCGCCCCTGTCAGCGGCTATGAACTGGGTACCCGTCTGGACGGGCTGGGTTTTAACTTCAATATAGAAGAACGGTGCGCCGTAATTGAGGAACGGACAAAGGAAGTCTATGAGGACTGGAAACAGAATTTTGAGGGAAAGCCAAGCAGACGGCCCAGAATCATTATCACCGGCTGTCCCAACAGCGGCGTCCGGGACAAAATCATCAAGACAGTGGAAGAGCTGGGAGCCGATGTGGTAGGCTTTGACTGCTGCAACGGAACCAGAGAAAAAGTGGAGCTTGTAGATGAGTCCATGCCGGTTTACGACGCGCTGGCGAAAAAATATCTGAATATCAACTGTTCCGTTATGAGTCCCAATGACAGCCGAATGCGCTACATAGAGGAAATGCTGGAGGAATACCAGGCGGACGGTGTGATTGAGATTATCCTTCAGGCCTGCCATACATATAATATTGAGTCCCACTATGTAAAAGAAACCGTGACCAATCAAGGAAAAGCCTATCTGATGATTGAGACTGATTACTCCCAGTCAGATAAAGGACAGATCGGCACCCGTCTGGAAGCATTTTTGGAAACAATCGAGAAATGACGGCAGGGAACGCCTGGGCAGGCCAAAATGTCCGGAAGACCAGGATAAAAAAGAGAAACAAAACGGAAAAATATACGAAGTGAGCGTGATGCAATGGATCATCCGACAGAAACGATTTATTATGTGGGAATCGACATTGGTTCCACGGCGTCAAAAACCGTGATTCTGGATGAAACAGGGACCGTTGATTCTTTCGTTCTGCCCACCGGCTGGAACGGCAGGGAGACAGCTCAGGCCATCCGCGAAAAACTGGAAGAAAGCGGATATGCCCGGAGGATGCGCTGCGTGGCTACCGGATACGGGAGAATCTGCGTGGATTATGCGGACAAAGTGGTGACGGAAATTACCTGCCACGGAAAAGGCGGCTGGCAGTTGTTTGGAAAGAATGTTACGATCATTGACGTGGGAGGACAGGACACCAAAATCATCAAAGTGGCGGACGGTCAGGTATCCGATTTTCTGATGAACGACAAATGTGCCGCCGGAACCGGAAAGTTTATCGAGGTGATGGCTACCCGTCTGGGAGCGTCTCTGGAGGACATGTACCGGCTGGCGGAAGCCGGGGAGCCGCTGGCTATCAGCGCCATGTGTACGGTATTTGCGGAGTCGGAGGTCATCAGTCATATCAGCGCCGGAGAAAAGCGGGAGGATATCGCTGCCGGCGTGATCCACTCCGTGGCCAACAGGGTGTCAAACCTGGCTTCCCGTTTCGGCATCAGCGGTGATGCGGCGCTGACGGGAGGACTGTGCGCCAGTTCTTATTTTATGCGGATTTTGTCTGAAAAACTGGGCCGGCCGGTGGAAACCCATTTGTTTGCCAGATATGCGGGGGCGCTGGGTGCGGCGCTGACCGCGAGGAAACTGGGATGAGACCGGAATTGGAATGTTAGAAACGGGCACACCAAAACAGGAAATTTTTCCTTGACTTCCTGTCCTGGTGTGCCGTTTTGTATGTACGGCGGTTATTCCGTTTCCTTTTGACTGAGATTCTGCAGCCACTATTCCGCGAGGTGTTTCATGCATGAAATGCATGAAATCCCGCTTGATTTCTCCATCCTTTTCTAGTATACTTTATCGTGCGAAGCATATATTGGTGATACGATATCCGTCAAAATGCGCCGTACCGGAAGGAGCGGCATGCGCGGAGACGTAATCTGACGGAATTTTGTTTCAGCCGTAAAAGGAGATTTTTTGTTATGCAGGAGGATAAAGCGGATCAGATCATAGTCGCCGTGGATGCCATGGGCGGTGACAATGCGCCTTTGGAAATCATAAAAGGCAGCGTGGACGCGGTAAATAAAAGCAGGGCCGTCAAAGTGGTTCTGGTGGGGCAGGAGGATGTGATCAGACCTGTTTTGTCTCAGTTTACCTGGCCGGAAGAACAGATCAAGGTAAGGAATGCCGCGGAGGTGATTTCCACCGAGGAGACGCCGGTGATGGCGGTGCGCAAGAAAAAGGATTCTTCCATTGTGGTGGGAGAGCGGATGGTGCGAAACGGGGAGGCCGACGCGTTTGTTTCCGCCGGGAGTACCGGAGCGGTGCTGGCAGGCGGCAGCCTGATCGTAGGCCGGTTAAAAGGCGTGGAAAGAACGCCGCTGGGGGCCCTGATCCCTACGGCAAAAGGCGTGGCTTTTCTGGCCGACAGCGGCGCGAATATGGACTGTAAAACCTCTTATCTGGTGCAGTTTGCCAGGATGGGTTCCATCTATATGGAACATGTCATGGGAGTTAAAAATCCCCGCGTAGCTCTGGTAAATGTGGGCGTCGAGGAAGAAAAAGGAAATGCGGTGGTAAAAGAAGCCTATCAGCTTCTGAAAGCCTGCAAAGATATGAATTTTGTCGGGAACATTGAGGCGCGTGAGATTCCTGCCGGCGGCGCGGATGTGGTTATATGCGACGGCTTTGTGGGAAATGTGGTTTTGAAAACCTATGAGGGCGTCAGCGGTGTTCTGATCGGCGAGATTAAAAAGGCGCTGCTGGGCAGTCTGCGGACAAAGATCGGCGGTGCGCTGATTAAACCGGCGCTGAAAGAGATGCTGAAAAATTTTGATACCAGTGAATACGGAGGCGCGCCCATGCTGGGGTTAAACGGCCTGGTGGTAAAGACCCATGGCAGTGCAAAAGCCAAAGAGATCTGCAACTCTATTCTTCAATGTGTGACCTTTAAGGAACAGCGGATCAAAGAAAAAATTCAGGAAAACCTGACAGCGGGTTCGGAGAGATGCGAAGAATGATTTTCGCAGAATCGAAGATCTGAGAGAACACATTTTGAATTCCGGCCGGGACAGGACCGGAGGTAAATTACAAACATAAAAAGTAATGGGAGAAAGATTATGGTATTTGAACGAATTCAGAAAATTATAGCGGAAAAATTTGATATTTCACCGGAGCGGATTACAAAGGAAACCAGCTTTACTGAAGAGCTGGAGCTGGATTCTCTGGATGTGGCGGAGCTGGTGATGGATATCGAGTCAGAGTTTGACATTGCGATTCCTGACGAGGCTTACGAGAATATCCTGACAGTGGGCGATGCGTCGGAACAGATTGAAAAAGCCCTGAACTGATGACGTACATGAAAAAAGGATGTCGCTGAAAGCGGCGTGTGCGCGGCGCGGAATCTGCCAAAGGCAGATTCTTTTTATACCATGGGAAAGTTCCGTGAACTTCCTCATAATACAAAAATGCCCCGCAGGGACGGACAGAGTCTTCCCCGGCGAAGGGGGTACGCGGACGCGTATGGGTTTGTTCCGGAAAGACGGGCAGATATGCCGGAAAAGAGGAAAATAAAAATATGGACAAAGCATTTACGCCGCAGCGGCTGCAAAAAGTGATCGGTTATACCTTTCGTGACCAGGAGCTGCTGCTTACGGCGCTGACCCACCGCTCTTATTATAATGAGCACAAGGACGAGCGGTCCTGTAACAACGAAAGACTGGAATTTTTAGGCGACGCGGTGCTGGAGCTGGTGAGCAGCGAATTTTTATATCATATGGACCCGGAGCAGCCGGAGGGGAAAATGACCAAAATGCGGGCCAGTATGGTCTGCGAGCCCACATTGGCTTTTTGTACGCGGGAGCTTAAGCTGGGGGAATATCTTTATCTGGGCAGGGGAGAGGAAACCACAGGCGGCCGTCTCAGGGATTCCATTGTCTCCGACGCTATGGAGGCGCTGATCGGGGCGATCTATCTGGACGGTGGTTTTGCTAATGCAAAAGAGTTTATTTTACGGTTTATTTTAAATGATCTGGAGCACAAGAAGCTCTTTTTTGATAGCAAGACTATCCTGCAGGAAATGATACAGGGCAGAGAAAACGGCACGGTTACTTATGAGCTGCTGAAAGAGGAGGGCCCCGATCATGACAAGCTGTTTACTTCCCGTGCCATGGCCGACGGAAAGGAGTTGGGACGGGGCAGCGGCCGGACGAAAAAGGCGGCGGAGCAGCATGCCGCGTATCAGGCGCTGATCGGAGTGCAGAGCAGCGATGGATAAGGCGGAAAGTGTCTTTGCGGGCATAGGGTGCAGGTGATGTGACAGGCGAGGTTTTGAATGTATCTGAAAAAAATAGAAGTACAGGGGTTTAAATCCTTTGCGCAGAAAATTGATTTCCGGTTTCAGAGCGGGATTACGGCCATTGTGGGGCCGAACGGCAGCGGCAAAAGCAATGTGGCCGACGCCGTTCGCTGGGTGCTTGGGGAGCAGAGCGCAAAGCAGCTTCGAGGCTCGAATATGCAGGATGTGATATTTGCTGGTACGGAAAACCGCAGGCCCCAGGGTTTTGCCTATGTGGCGATTACCTTTGACAATTCCGACCACAGACTGCAACTGGATTATGACGAGGTGACGGTTTCCAGAAGGGTTTACCGTTCCGGGGAGAGCGAATATCTGATTAACGGTCACAGTTGCCGTCTGCGGGATGTCAATGAGCTGTTTTACGACACGGGTATCGGCAAGGAAGGATATTCCATTATCGGTCAGGGGCAGATCGACAAGATTTTAAGCGGCAAGCCGGAGGACCGGCGGGAGCTGTTCGACGAGGCGGCCGGCATTGTAAAGTTTAAAAAGCGTAAAGCGCAGGCTTTGAAAAAGCTGGAATCGGAGCATGAGAGCCTGGTGCGGGTTCGGGATATTCTGGGCGAGCTGGAGCGGCAGAACGGACCGTTAAAAAACCAGTCGGAAAAAGCCCGCCAATATTTAAAGTACAAAGAGGAATTAAAAAACTACGACGTTAATATGTTCTTAATAGAGGACAGAGAGAACCGTGTCCGTCTTTCGGAACTGGAGGGTAACATTGCGGCCGCCAGAGCGGATTTGGAGCAAAGCCGCGGGAAGGCGGAACAGCTTAGGATGGAGTATGAAAAGCTGAGCGCGGTTAATAAAACGCTGGAGGAGGAGATTAACGAAGAGCGGGAGCGCATTTCCCGCAACGGCCTGAAAAAAGAAAATCTGGAAGGTCAGATCGGCCTTCTGCGGGAACAGATTCATTTTGAGGAAAACCGCCGGGAGGAATTTGCCGGAAGGCTTACCCAGCTTCAAAAGGAGAATGAAGAAAAGCTTGGGCAGAAGAAAGCGTTTGCCAGACGGCAGGAGATGCTGGCGGCGCAGTTAAAGGAAGGACAGCAGGAGCGGGAAGGGCTGATTCTGGAAAATGCCCGGAGCGCGGAGCGGATTTCTGCGCTGGACGCCCATATTTCTTCCGACAAGGAACAGCAGATGCGGCTGATGAATGACAGAACCGGGCTGGCGGCCAGAAAGCAACGGTATCTGACGATGACAGAGCAGGCGCAGATGAGGAAAAGCGAAATTTACGCAAAGCAGCTTCGCAGTAAAAGTGACGAAGCGGTGCAGAGAGAGCTGGTGGAAAGGCTTGAAGAGACGGCGGAAGCCATAAAGGGGCAAAATGCAAAGCTGAACGAACAATTGCAGTGTCTGACTCTTAAGCAGAAAGAGCAGGAGGAGCAGCTTTTGAAGCTGACCAGACTGCAGAATGAGCGGCAGCAGGAATATCATACGCTGCAGACCAGGCTGGAATCGCTGCAGAATATTGCGGAACGGTATGAAGGGTATGGGAACAGTATCCGCCGAGTGATGGAGTGCAGAAGCCGGATGCCCGGCATTGTCGGTGTAGTGGCGGATCTGATCTCCGTGGATAAACGGTATGAGGCGGCCATTGAGACGGCTCTGGGCGGCTCGATTCAAAATGTGGTCACAGATTCTGAGATTACGGCTAAGCACTGCATCGAATATCTGAAAAAAAACCGGTTCGGCAGAGCTACGTTCCTTCCGCTGACCACGATAGACGGTTCCAGAACTCTGGGCGTGAAGGACGGTCTGGATGAACCGGGCGTGATCGGCATCGCCAGCCGGCTGGTGTCAGTGCGGGCGGAATATCAGGCTCTTGCCGGATACCTCCTTGGACGGATTATGGTGGTGGATCATATGGATCATGGCCTGGCGCTGGCGAAAAAGCATAAATTTTCTTTCCGGATCGTCACCCTGGAGGGCGACCTGATCAATGCGGGCGGTTCCATGACCGGCGGCGCATATAAAAACAGCAGCAATCTGTTAGGGAGAAAGCGGGAGCTGGAGGAACTGGAAGAAGGCATGAAAAAGGCTCTGCGCCGGTTTGAGACCGGCCAGGAGGAGCTGGCCGAGGAGACGGAGAATAAAAAGGAACTGGAAGAAGCGCTGGCTCAGTGCCGGGAGGAACTGGCAGATAGTCAGGTGGAGCTGGCCAGAAGCCAGATGGACTGGAAACAGGGGCAGGATAAATTAGAAGAGATGCAGGAAGGCGGCCGGGAGCTGATCGAAGAATTAAATCAGTTAAAGGAACAGCTCCAAGAGATCGACCTTGCGAGGGAGGCTCTTTCAGAGGAGGAGGAGGCGCTGGAGCAGCGCAATCAGGAATATGCCGGCGCGATCGACGACTTTACTTTGCAGTTGACCCAGGAACGGGAGCGGAAAGAAGAACTCTCGCGGAAACTGGAGGAACAGAACCTGTCCTGTTCCGCAGCGGATCAGCAGCTTCGATTTCTTCAGGAAAATGAAAGCCGGATCCGGGAGGAGCTGGAGAAAAACAGGCGGGAGGCGGAAAACATCGAGGCGGATACCCGGCAGTCCGTTCAGTTATCCGAAGAGAAGGAGCGGCAGATCAGACAGACGGAAGAAAGTATCCGGATGCTGACGGCAGAGATGGAGCGGCAGAATGAGACGGCCGGGGCGAAAGCGGCTGACCGGGAGAAAAACGCGGATCGGCAGAACCGTATGCTTGCGGAGCGGGAACGGCTGAACGAGGTAAATGCGGGGCTTGATAAAGAAATGTTCCGCCTGGAGCATCAGAAAGAACAGGCGGAAACCCGGATGGAAAAAGCAGTGGAATATCTGTGGAGCGAGTATGAGCTGACGCCTTCGGAGACAGAGAAGCTGCGGGATGATACATTGAACAGTCTGCCCGAATTAAGAGAACTGTCTGGGGAGCTGAGAAAGCAGATTAAGAGCCTGGGAAATGTGAATGTCAATGCCATCGAGGAATACAGGGAGCTGTCCGAGCGATATGAATTTATGAAAACCCAGCATGATGATCTGGTGGCGGCGGAAGAGCGACTGAATCAAGTGATTGTGGAGCTGGACGAAGGGATGCGCAGGCAGTTCGAGGAACAGTTCCGCTTAATCAAAAAGGAATTTGACAAAGTATTTAAAGAGCTGTTCGGCGGCGGACAGGGGACGCTTAAGCTTTTGGCGGATGAAAAAGATATTCTGGAAGCGGGAATCCAGATCATTGCCCAGCCGCCGGGAAAGAAGCTGCAGAATATGATGCAGTTGTCCGGCGGAGAGAAAGCGCTGACCGCCATCAGCCTTTTGTTTGCCATTCAGAACCTGAAACCGTCTCCGTTTTGCCTGCTGGATGAGATTGAGGCGGCCCTGGATGATTCCAACGTGGTGCGGTTCGCAAAATATCTGGATAAATTAAAGAAATTTACACAATTTATTGTAATTACCCACAGACGTGGTACAATGTTAATTGCCGACCAACTGTATGGCATCACCATGCAGGAAAAGGGGGTATCCAGCCTGGTGTCCGTCGATCTGACAGAGCAGGCATCGTAAAATAAGAGGATTGCAGCGGAACTGTAAATCGGAGGCGTATTGATGAGCGGTGAGAAAAAGGGGTTGTTTGGCCGGCTGTTTGCCGGACTGGAGAAAACGAGAAACAGTATATTGTCGGGGATGGATTCCATATTCAACGGGTTTTCCGCCATCGACGATGATTTTTATGAGGAAATAGAAGAGATCCTGATTATGGGTGATCTGGGCGTGAACACCACGATGAAGATCGTGGAGGATCTGCGCCAGAAGGTAAAGGAACAGCGGATCAAAGAACCGTCTGCCTGTAAAGAGCTTCTGGTACACAGCATTAAGGAGCAGATGAACCTGGGGGAGAACGCCTATCAGTTTGAAAACCGTAAGTCGGTAGTGCTGGTAATCGGCGTCAACGGCGTGGGCAAAACCACCTCCATAGGAAAACTGGCAGGACAGTTGAAGGATCAGGGAAAGAAAGTCATTATGGCGGCAGCGGATACCTTCCGGGCGGCGGCGGCGGAGCAGTTGACGGAATGGGCCAACCGGGCCGGCGTGGAGATCATCAGCCAGGGAGAAGGTTCTGATCCGGCAGCGGTAGTTTTCGACGCCGTGAACGCGGCGAAGGCCAGGAACGCGGATATTCTGCTCTGCGACACCGCAGGCCGGCTGCACAATAAAAAAAACCTGATGGAAGAGCTGAAAAAGATCAATCGGATTATAGACAAAGAATATCCGGATGTCTATCGGGAAACGCTGGTGGTACTGGACGGTACCACAGGTCAGAATGCTCTGGTGCAGGCCAGACAGTTCCAGGAGGCCATCGACGTGACCGGCATTATTCTGACCAAACTGGACGGCACGGCCAAAGGCGGTATTGCGGTGGCAATCCAGTCGGAGCTGGGCATACCGGTAAAGTATATCGGCGTGGGTGAGCATATCGACGATCTGCAGAAGTTCGATGCGGATGCTTTTGTGAACGCATTGTTTCATGCGAAGACCGAGGATTAAAGAAATCTGAATGGGGAACGTTCACAAGCTGTCCGGCGTATGTGGCAGATGTGTAAGTGCGGATAAAAGTGCGGAAAGGGGCGGCGGACGAAAAGCCGCCGCAGAAATACAGATAAAATTGTACGGAAAAGATGGAGAGAACATGGGAGCAGAGGCATTGACATTAGAGAAATTTGAGGAAGCGTCGGAGATCGTGACCAGAGTCACGTCAGAAACGAAGCTGGTGTACAGCGAGTATTTCAGTGCGCAGACAGGAAACAGGGTTTATTTAAAGCCGGAAAATATGCAGTATACCGGCGCTTATAAAGTGCGGGGCGCTTACTATAAAATCAGCACCATGACAGAGGAAGAACGTTCCAAGGGCCTGATCACGGCATCCGCAGGCAACCATGCCCAGGGTGTGGCGTATGCGGCGAAAATGTATGGCTGCAAAGCTGTCATTGTCATGCCGGTATCCACGCCGCTGATGAAAGTGAACCGGACAAAGAGTTACGGGGCAGAAGTGGTTCTCTACGGGAATGTGTATGACGAAGCCTGCGATCATGCTTTGCAGTTGGCGGAGGAAAAGGGCTATACCTTTATTCATCCTTTTGACGATCTGGATGTGGCCACAGGGCAGGGAACCATTGCCATGGAGATTGTAAAGGAGCTGCCCACGGTGGATTACATTCTGGTTCCCATCGGCGGCGGCGGCCTGTGTACCGGCGTATCCACGCTGGCAAAGCTTCTGAATCCCAATATCAAGGTGATCGGCGTGGAACCGGCCAATGCGGCCTGTATGAAAGCTTCACTGCATACCGGGAAAGTGGTGACGCTGCCGGAGGTCAGCACCATCGCGGACGGTACGGCGGTGAAGACCCCCGGAGAGAAGATCTTCCCTTATGTACAGAAAAATATTGACGGGATTATCACGGTGGAAGACGAGGAGCTGATTGTGGCATTTCTGGACCTGATGGAAAACCATAAGATGGTGGCGGAGAATTCGGGTCTACTGACCATTGCGGCACTGAAGCATCTGGATGTGAGAAAGAAGAAAGTGGTTTCGATCTTAAGCGGCGGAAATATGGACGTGATCACCATGTCCTCGGTGGTACAGCATGGTCTGATCCAGAGAGACCGGATTTTTACCGTTTCCGTGCTGATGCCGGACCGTCCCGGACAGTTGGTAAAGGTAGCTTCCCTGATTGCGGAGCAGCAGGGAAATGTGATTAAACTGGATCATAACCAGTTTGTGAATATTAACCGGAATGCGGGCGTGGAGCTGCGGATTACCATAGAAGCATTCGGTACCGAGCATAAGGCCCAGATCGTAAAGGCACTGGGGGAAAACGGATTTCACCCGACGCTGGTGCCGACCCACAGTACGTATAACCTATAGAAAAAAATGTGATTGTTTTGCGATAAAGATAAAACACCCGACAGACGTATGTATGGTTTATGCTGTCGGGTGTTTTGGTTCATATCCGCCGCTTATTTTTCCATGATCCTTCTGGCTGTCTGGCAGATTACTTCCACACAGCCGTCATATCCCAGCGTCAGGCTGTTTAAACACAGATCGTAGTTGGCCGGATCATTCCATTTCTTACCGGTGTAATGAAAATAGTACTCGGCCCGGACTTTGTCGGTTTTCTGTATATGTTTTTCCATTTCCCGTTCGGAACGCATGTATTCGCTCATGCATTTGCGGACGCATTCTTCATGAGGGGCATGGACGTATACCCGCAGCAGATGTTTCATGTCTTTCAAAATGAAATCAGAGCATCGCCCGATCACCACATAGGACTGTTCGGCGGCCAGTTCTTTTAATACTTTGGCCTGGTAATTAAACAGGTTTTTATTGGAAGTAAACTCGTCGTCCTCCGGCGGGAGCAGTTCTCCCTTGTACACGTTCTGGGTTACTTTGGTCAAAAAGGATTTTTTCAGCTTTTCATCGGCCTGGGCAAACAGAGTCTCGCTGATGCCGCTCTGTTCCGACGCCATGGTTAAAAGCTGCCGGTCAATGTAGGAAATCCCCAGTTCCTTCGCAACCTGATCGCCGATGATGCTTCCTCCGCTGCCGCAGTTTCTGGAAATTGTTATGACAAAGTGTTTATCCATAAGAAGCTCCTCCTAAATTAGTTCCGCAACTTCCCTTCCCAAACCTCTGAACCGGGAAAATTTTCGGCCGCCGAAGCGTCTGTAAATCCTTCCGGGTTTTGCCGTGAGCATTTTTGCGGTATGGTCCGTTGCTGTTTTCATAATTCATTTTACACTGTCAATTTCATGTTCTGTTATTTGCAGTTTTTATGATAGTATCAGTATATCATGTTGGTGGGAGAATTGCATTATTTTTTGTGAATTTATGGTGAACGATATGGATATTTTTAGAATGGTTTGTTAGAATATACTGTATATACAGGCTGACGGGCGTAAATGCGGCGCAGTAGCATAAAAATATTGATGAATCATTAGTGTTATTTCGGAGGAGATGGCGGGATGGACGCGTTGAAAATACTTGTGGTGGACGATGAGAGCAGGATGCGGAAGCTGGTAAAAGATTTTCTGGTAAAAAAAGGATATGAGGTGGCAGAGGCCGGAGACGGAGAGGAGGCGCTGGAGATTTTCCGCGGAGATCCGAAGATTGCGCTTGTGATTCTGGACGTGATGATGCCCAAACTGGACGGCTGGGAAGTGTGCAGCCATATCAGGAAACATTCTTCCGTTCCGGTGATTATGCTGACGGCCAGGTCTGACGAGAGAGACGAACTGCTGGGATTTGAGCTGGGTGTGGATGAGTATATCTCCAAACCCTTTAGCCCGAAGATTTTGGTAGCACGGGTGGAGGCGATTTTAAGGAGAACCGGAACACTGACAGAGGAAAACCGGATCGAATGCGAAGGAATTCTGCTGGACCTTGCCGCGCATCAGGTGTCGGTGGATGGAGTGCCCATCGTGCTGAGCTTTAAAGAGTTTGAACTGCTCACCTATTTTTTACAGCATCAGGGGCTTGCTCTGTCCAGAGAAAAAATTTTGAGGAATGTGTGGAACTATGACTATTTCGGCGACGCCCGCACCATCGACACCCACGTGAAAAAGCTGCGCAGCAAGCTGGGGGAAAAAGGGGAGTATATCCGGACGATCTGGGGGATGGGGTACAAATTCGAGGTGAACGAATAAAGGCGGTATGCGTAAAAGTCAGTATTTATGGGCGTTCCCGGGTTTTGAGGATGCGCCGGGTGGGGGAGTTTCTACCAAAATACTACCAAATATATGGTTTTTGTGGAGTAAATTTTCTATTATTTTCTATCATTTTTTACGAATTTCATAGCAGGTTTTTACCGGGGCTGGTTGACATGGATTTCAACCAGCCCCGGCTTGTCAAAGGGCATGGAAAGGCCTGCCATATCTGCTAAAATCCTTTACATTTTTTCCGTGAATTAGCATGAATTATATTTTTATTAGCCCCAAATTAGGTAAGGTAATTGCTGAAAGCCGCATAAACACTGGGTTTCTTGACTCCGCATTAGGAAATTATGATATTTTGTATGAGTGATATGTGACACAAAGTAAATAAACAGTATACAAAGTAACACAGATAGATAAAGCACTATATTTATGAGAATAAATTCATCTAAGAAAACAAAAGATAAGCAGTTGAAACAAGTAAAGCATGTTAACAAAAAAAGATATATAAGTACAATTATTAGTAAGAACTCCAGCTAATAAATAACATACAAGGTTAAATAGTATTAGACAATATAAGCATGGAATAAATGTCAGTGCGTCTGGCATTTTTTTATTGTTTATGAGAGATTACATTTTTACTGTTTATTAAAACTTTATGAATGAAAGATAGGCTATTGCCTTCCATTTATTCAGCGTTACAATCTCCACCCATTAAAAAGAAAGTGAGCGGTATGGAAGAAACGAAGAACATTCGTAAAGAGTTGAGAAGGCTGGAAGATGTGGTTGATTCCATTGAGAGGAAATTATATCATACAGCAGGGCTTCTTGAACTTATACGGTCGGGTATGGAACGCCTTAATAAACAGGATGACACATATGAAATTTCAAGTGTGATTGTGTTGGAAGAATACCTGTTGGCAATTAATGACACGGAGATTGCAAAGATTCAGACTATGCTGACAGAAATAAAAGAACGGTTCTGACAGGAGCATGTTGAAAGGCGGTGATAAAAATAGAAATGACAGGGTATGTGATATAGGTACTTCTGTCATTTCTGTAAACTTAGTAAAAAGATTGTAAAAGCTGGTATTGTTTATCATTCAGCATAGATACATCAAGAAGTTTAACAGTATCAGTTTTATCAATGCCCAGCAAATAGTCAGCGGAGCAGTGATATAAATGTGCAAGCGATATGAGGTTTTTAATGCTGGGTGTCCCTTCTCCGCTCTCATAATTAGATATGACGGAGGCAGACACGCCAATAGAGGAAGCAACCTGTTTCTGGGAAAGATTTCGTAAAATGCGCTGTTGCTGTAGCCGCTGGCCTAATCCATTTATCATGTAAGCACCTCCATGTAAGGATTGTACGTGAAAACAATATGTTTTAGGATATGGTTAGTTTGCTAAAAGCATTTAAGACTATGCGTAAAGATGATATAATGGCCAGTGAGTTTATTGCTTTTGAGGGAAGAAAACAGCTTGAAAAAAGTAAATAAATCATATACTATTTAACACATACACGAGGAAAAAGGAGAGAATCAATGAAAAGAAAAACAACGGCACTTATAATGGCTCTGACACTTTCAGTCAGTTTATCTGCTTGTGAGGATAAAACGGCTGTATCAACAGAACCAACGGATATAGAAAGTGTTGAGGAAACAGTGGAAACAACAGAAGCGACAGAAGAAGCAGCGGTAACAGAAGAAGAAAGCACACCAGAACCGGAGCCGGAAATTACGGCAGAAGAAAAGTTACAATCCGCAATAGGTGAGATGCCATATTATGGCGATACCGCCAACTGTAAAATGACAGCGGAGCAGGCAACCGCATATGCACAGCTAATAGCAGATGGTTTAGCCGGGGATTTCAGTTTTCGGGGTGGATATGATGAAGGCATGGTATCAGATATTATTTCTTGGAATAAACCATTTTATATATACGAGTATGACAATGCGGTTGAAGTTGACAGAAAAAATGTAATATTAGCTGACTTTTCTGGTGATGGGAATCCATACCTTTATTTATACAGCAGTAATAATAGTAAGGATTCTTATGAGATTTATGGATGGCTGGATAATACAGCAAAGTTGGCATTTGACATTGAGGCAAACGCCAGGGAAGGGTATTATCTTTATGAAGATGAAAATGACCAAGGAAAAATGAAGCTGACATACGAAGGGGCTTGGGGGATGGCAGAAGAATTTATCACATATTCCTTTGCTAATGGTGCAACAGAAGAAATTTACACACGCATGGAGGAATTGAAGGAAGATAATTCTTGGCATGTTACAGAAAATGGTATAGAAACAGAAGTTTATACAGAAGATGAATATTATGCAATGAGAGAGGAGCGAGAGCAAGAAAAAACTCACAACCATACATTACCTTATACCTGCTTCTACGATATGACCCCATGCACCTTAGAAGAAATGGTCAATTATCTCAATGCCTATGCATCAGCCATGAGTGACGGACAGTCTGTACCTGTTGAGATAAAGAAAGTTGATATTGTCAAGCATGACGGTACAGGCATTACAACGAAAGGAGAAGTGCCACAGGAGAAAGTCAACAGCCTTGAAATATTAAGACAGTACATAAATGGAGAATTACTAATAGCAAGTGGAAATGCTGATTCATCTATGTACATTGCGGATGGAGAAAATTTTTATTTTGGTTTAGGGGATATAAACAATGATGATATTCAGGAACTTTTGCTTTCTTATAGACATGGCGAAGAAGGACCTGTACAGATACATTTTCCACCCTCATATGAATGCCTTATGAATGTTTGGGGCTTTGACAGTACAAACAATACATATATGGTTTCGCAAGGTTCTGTATGCATAGATGAAGTTATATATACTTATGACGGAACATCATTCTCTATAGTAAGTTCATTAGAGGGAGAGTGGGATTCTTCGGAGGATGGAAGTCCATATATAGTAACAGAAAATGGAACAACACGGGAAATCAATAAAGAAGAATTTTGGACTATAGAAAATGATTGGAGCAACAGACATACAAGAATAAGTGCAAAAAGCGCAGACATTCATTTGGATATTGAGAATATAGAAAACACATTCCAAGTAAAAATTGACGTACAAAGTTCTGGTGAATGGCTTGTAACAGGTGCTGAATAAACCGTACAATAGTTATGATTTCCTGTATATGACAGAAAACACAGGGAAAATATGCGAATAAGAATCCTGCTTTGCAGGATTCTGCGCCGCAAACGCGTCGCTTTCAAGCGACAATTTCCTCTGCGTTTGCGTGTGCATCCTTGCGGAGCATTTTTGTATCATAGGGAAGTTCGTAGGACTTTCCTATGATATAAAAAAGAGCCGCTTGCAAAACAGGCGGCTCTAGTGTATAATCTAATCAGAAAGGTTTATCGGACACGA
>CAOKOL010000045.1 GCA_948470335.1 uncultured Lachnospiraceae bacterium
TCTATCATACAGGTTTGCTCCAGTTTTGTATAGGTACGCACTATCTACCGTTTACTTTGTATCTAATTTATCAAGATTAATAATTATTACTACTATAAAAATCCGATAAAATTTCTTTTCAACACATTTTATCGGATTTTTTATTATTCCGCATTAGATTCCTCCTCTCCCTCCTTGTCTTTATATACAAAGACATCCCCATGTCCCCTACCTTGATAACCGCATAGTCCATCCTGATACATTCCCTGCCGGATAGCGGCTATCCGTCTGACTGGCCAGCAGAACCATGCGCACTGATATATGGGCGGCTCCCGTATAACGCGATGATACGGCAGGGGTATAATGGTACTTCTGTAATACGCAGCCCGGCCATAATGAAGGCGGGGAGATGAAATTTCTATGGACCTGTTCGCCGCAGGCATCAGGGGAGACATTAAATTAATAATAAATTTTAAAAGCATAGTGGACTTGATGTAATTCATAGATTATATCAGTTATTTATAGAGGAGGTCAAATCTTTTGAAGGAAAAACAAATACAGGAACCAATTTGTAAAAGTGTTTTTCAAAACGGAGAAAACACGACTTCTAAAAATCAATTCACACAAAAATGGATCGAGATGATTAACAGATTAGAGAAAAATAAGGGTATAGCCGTCGGGAAATGATGGTGACAAGCCGTTTCTAATGTGATATTATATTATCATAAGGGAAACGGCTTGTTCTATCTCTAAGGAGAGATGAACATGAAAGTTGCTATTTATTGCCGCTTATCTGAGGAAGATAGAAACAAGCAGTCAGTCACTGATGACAGCAACAGTATTCAGAATCAGAAAGCTATGCTGCTGCAATATGCCATGGAACAGGGATGGGAGGTTTATAACATATATAGTGACGACGATTATACGGGTGCTGACCGTCGCCGTCCGGAATTTAACCGGCTGCTGGAGGATGCCGAGCATCATAAATTTCAGATTATTCTCTGTAAAAATCAGTCACGATTCACCCGTGAACTGGAGCTGGTTGAGAAATATATCCATGGTTTATTTCCTCTTTGGGGGATTCGTTTTGTCAGTATCGTGGACAATGCGGATACGGCTAATAAAGGGAATAAAAAATCAAGGCAGATTAACGGACTTGTAAACGAATGGTATTTAGAGGACATGTCTGACAACATCCGCAGCGTCCTGACAAACAGGCGGAAGAATGGTTTTCATATCGGTGCGTTTGCATTATATGGTTACAAAAAAGATCCGGACCGGAAAGGGCATTTGCTTATTGACGAGGAAGCGGCTGCTGTTGTGAGAGAGGTATTTACATTGTTTTCACAGGGGTATGGAAAAACGACCATTGCCCGGATGCTGAACGACAGAGGCATACCGAATCCGACAGAATATAAACGTCTGCATGGCTTGCGTTATCAGCAGCCTAAAATGAAAAACAGTACGCTTTGGAAATACTTTGCCATAGCCGATATGCTGGAAAATGAAATTTATATCGGAAATATGGTTCAGGGTAAGTACGGAAGTGTGTCCTATAAGACGAAACAGAACAAACCTCGTCCGAAAAATGACTGGTATCGTGTGGAAGGTACCCATGAACCGATTATAGACATCGAACTGTGGGAGAAGGTTCAGGAACTGCTTCGACAGAAGGCAAAACCTTTTGATACAGGGGTGATCGGACTGTTTGCAAGGAAAGCCCGCTGCGCGAATTGCGGATACGTGATGCGTTCTTCGAAAACCAGGGACAGACATTACCTGAAATGCTCCAATCGCCATGTGGCAAAGGATGCCTGTATCGGTTCTTTTATTTCGGTGGATAAGCTGGAACAGCTGGTTATCACAGAACTGAGACAGTTGGCTTCAGAATATCTGGATCAGGATGAATTGGAGCGTAATATAGAATTTTGCGATAATTTGCAGGGGCAAAAAAAACAGGTGCTTGCCGATATTGCGGCCTATGAGAAAAAGGTTTCCGAATATGCGAAAGGGGTCCGGGAGCTTTACATTGACAAAGTGAAAGGTCTGATCTCGGAAAATGACTTTTTAGAATTGTCCCGGGATTTTTCGTCAGACAAGGAACGTCTGGAACAGCTTATTATGAAAAGTCAGAAACGGCTGGCTGAAATCGAAGAAAAAATCCAGGCTGGTGATAACCGCCGGGAGTTGATTGCGCAGTATACAAATCTGGAACATTTGAACAGGGAAATTGTTGAAATACTGATTGATTATATATCTGTTGACAGACGAATCCCCGGAACAAGAGTTGTTCCCATAGAAATTCACTGGAATTTTTAGTAAAATCACATCGGATGTTGTTCTTACACTATCGTACCATCTGCTGCCATATCCTCAAACAAATCCGTAATCGGATCCCCCTTAGACTGGAACACCGTAGCGGAGAAGGGCGCGCCTCCTGCAGACTGGGGCCACAGGCCCAGTGTATGGTCCACATAATATTTATCGAATCCGGAAGCGACCAGATCTTCCGGAGAAAGGTTTTTAGTCAGCTGGTGGACGATGGCGCAGATGATTTCCATATGGGCCAGTTCCTCGGTTCCGATATCCGTCAAAAGCCCCGCCACCTCCCTATAAGGCATCGTATATCGCTGGGACAGATACCGCTGGGAGGCGGCCAGTTCGCCGTCAGGGCCGCCGAACTGGGTGAGGATGACCATGGCTGCCTTGGGATCAGGTCTGCTGATCTTTACCGGATACTGCAATCGTTTTTCATAACTCCACATTAAAAATCATCTCCTTCCCAGGGCCAGGGGTCCTGCACCCAGTTCCAGCAGTTCATATTTCCGCTCTGACAGCCGCAGCCGTCTGTGCCGGGAGCGGTAAAACGGGCGGTTTCATGGGACAGAGGGCCGAACTGGCCGGTGTAATCTTCGACGGCTTTTTTATAATAATTGCGGGTGGTTTCAAAAAACTGGATGGCTTCCGGATCGCAGGGATGGGTATCCAGATAGAGAGCCGCGTCGTCCAGAGCGAAACCGGTTTCATAGATCACCTGCATTAAACGGCATTTTTCATTCATTTTACACACCTCGCACACAAAAATGGTTTATCCAGTTCCGGGAAAATGGTGCCTGCGTTCAGTCCCCGGCATAAGTCGTAGGTGTCATGCCACTTCTGCCAGGGAACGTACGCCATTGTCACGGGAAACTGATCTATATTTTTTCGCTCCATGGAAAGCGGGGCGATCATTTCAGGAGAGGCGGAACCGGCGCAGCCGCAGTCGCAGTCACAGTCCCGGGAGTAGCTTCTGGCAGGCGTCGGGCAGCCGTTCATCTGGCGGCTCCAGCCCTGCCGTCTCATATCATATCTGCTGTTATAACGTTCCATAAATATTAAGAGACTCCTTTATGTCTGATTTAATATTAGTTTATGTTTAAAAAAGATTATGGTGTGCTTTATGTTTATCATTTTGCGCTGGCGTTTGGGGAAAAGACCTGATATAGTTAATGAATAAAGAAATAATGAAGGAGAGAAAAAAGGAATGAAAGAAATACAGGAATTAACGGTTAAGGCATTGTACACTCTGGAGCATACGAAAGCGGCGGTGCTGCTGGAATCCGTGACCTATCCCTGGGAAGCGCTGGGGAAGATCGGGGAGACGATAGTGGAGATCGGTAACCGGCTTCCAAAAGAGCTGTATGAGCAGAGAGAAGAAAATGTGTGGGTTGCAAAATCTGCAAAAGTGGCTCCCACAGCCTATATTCACGGTCCGGCCATTATCGGTGAGGAGACAGAGGTGCGCCACTGTGCTTTTATCCGGGGCAATGCGCTGGTGGGGGACCGCTGCGTGGTGGGAAATTCCACGGAGCTGAAAAACGTCATTTTATTTGACAATGTTCAGGTGCCCCATTACAATTACGTGGGCGATTCGATTCTGGGATACCGTTCTCATATGGGCGCGGGGTCCATCACTTCCAACGTAAAGTCGGATAAAAAACCGGTGATTGTAAAAGCAGGAGAGGAGCAGCTGGAAACCGGGCTGAAAAAATTCGGCGCTATGGTGGGCGACGGCGTAGAAGTTGGCTGCGGCACAATCCTGAATCCCGGCAGCGTAGTGGGGAAAAACAGCAATATTTACCCGTTGTCTATGGTGCGGGGCTATGTGGAGGCGGATTCGGTTTATAAAAATCAGAATGAAGTGGTGGAAAAGCTCAATTAATTTACTATGCGGAATCCTGTGCGGCCGAACCTTTGCGGTCCAGAAACACATTGATTTCCGCTCCCAGCAGCGTGATGGTCATGCAGAAATAGATCCAGAGCATAATCAGAACAATGGCGGTCAGGCTGCCGTAGGTGTAGGAAAAATTGGAAAATTTTGTGATGTAAATGGAATATACGAAGGAAAAGGCAGACCAGCCGAAGGTGGCAAAAATGGCGCCGGGAAACTGGTCTGTCAGGCTTACATTCCGGCCGGGAAAAAAACGGTAGAGCAGCATAAAAAAGCCGGTGAGCAAAAATGCCGACGAAAAAGTACGGATGCCTACCACTAATATGGAGAAATCCCGGATGGCGGGCATACGGTTTTCCAGAAACAACTGGATATTGTTGCCGAATACCAGCAGGATTAGTACCAGCAGCAGGGCGGACATAAAAAACAGGGTGTAAAAGTAACAGATCAGCCGCAGACGGATATAGCCGATGGGCTTTTCATTGGAATACACCTGATTCAGTCCTCTTTCCACGGCCATAACCCCTTTGGAGGCGGTCCAGATGGTGGTGACGGCAGTCACGGACAGGATGGTGCCTGAGGATTTGTCATAGACCTCATGAACGATATTGTAAAGGGAAGGGCGGAAGGTTTCGGGAACCACAAGGGTGAGGGTGGCCAGCATTTCTTCCAGGTTGTCAGGGGAGACAAACTGAATCATGGTCATGGCCAGCATCAAAAGAGGAAAGGCCGAGATTACCAGAAAGAAAGAGGCCTGGGCCGCATAGATGGTGATCTGGTCTTTTGTTACCTGTTTTCTGAAAATATCTGCCTGAAGCAAAAAATGATGCATAAACAATTCTCCGTTAACTGCCGGCCCGTATTGAAGCTTTTTTAGTGACAAAGAAGCCAGAGGCCGGCTTGTATTTTATTCAATATAGTACCATGCAGGCGGATTTCCGGCAAGCGGTAATCGGTTATTTTCCGGTACAGAAAAAATCGACAAAATAGTTGTTTTGGAAAGAACTTTTGCGGCAGTTGTCCCGGCAGGAAAAACGGATTTTGGGAATATTGTAAAATTTTTGACGATTTTATGGAGATATTGCCTATTTTTGGAACAATCCAAAATATGGATAAAAAATAAGAATTTGTCTTGAATTAAAATTAAAAATGTGTTGAAACTGTGAACTTTTTGTAGTATAATGAACTGCGACACAATTTATGTGCCAGAACATTTAAAATGAAAAGGAGAAAGTAAAATGAAAAAGAAAGTTTCAGTTTTAATGGCTCTGGTAGTACTGAGTTGTATGGTACTGATGGGCTGTTCCTCTCAGAAGCTGGTTCCGGCTGATCAGGTGGTAGGCGCGCTGTTCCAGTTGGCAGCGATGGATGATGCCGCCCCTATGAAGGATCTGCTGGGCTTTGCATCTGAGGAAGATGTGCGTACCGCGCTGATGGAAGACGGTGGTTCCGATCTGGTAGGAGAACTGGAAAAGCAGTTCACTGACGCGGGAATTGAGTTCAGCACGGAAGAAGTGGAAGAAATGAAGAACGATATCATTACCCTTTTGAAGAATACGCCTTACTCTGTTGAGCTGACTTCCGAAGAAAAGGATAAATGTGTCGTTACATTGAAAGTAAACGGTTATTCCATGGCAGATATGACTGAGATCGCTATGACTACCCAGCAGGCAGCTCAGGATGCACTGAGCGATGATCAGCTTGCAAAGATCCAGAGCGGCGATGCGGAAGCTCTGAATGAGTTTATGCATACATATATGATGGATTACATGAAGGCAGTATCTCAGATGAGCCCTATGGAAGAAGCTACGGAGATCACTGTTGAGTGTGAGAAAGTGAAAGTTGACGTAAGCGGCAAAGAGCAGGTATGCTGGATGCCCGTAAGCCTGGATGGTTTCGGCAGCGATGTTGAAGCGGCTATTATGCAGTAATGGCTTTCACTGCCGACTCATAAGCCGGTGAAGCGAGGTGGATTTTATTTCCGGGAGCAGCGAATCAGGCGGACATGTCTGTGGATATTTGGCACCTGTCAGAAGTTTGACTCTTGACAACCTTGTTTTTTGTGTTAGAATGGTCATAGTAAACGAAGCAGAGCATTCGTTTACTATGACCATAATTGTTATCAGGTATCCGGGAAAATGTGCGTACCGAAAGCGTAAGCTGCATGGCGGCACATTGTATCGGATCATGAAAAAAGCGTTGATGGCGAGGCGGCGGATCACGGATCGGCTGCCGCAGATATCTGTCTTCTGTCAGAGAGAGGGGGCCACCGGCTGAAAGCCTCCTTGAGTTCAGTCAGATATTGACCTTCCCGCCGGAGCTTCGGAGCTGAACGTATGCTGTGCGATTATTAGGCTTCGACGTCTGTACACGTTACGTATGCTGAGTGTCTGTCCGTGAAGGACAGGAATCAGGGTGGTACCGCGGTTCAGTCCGTCCCTATGTTTGTTTTGGGGGCGGTTTTTTTGTGCTCTGCCCCACCTGCGCAGCGATGTGTTTTGCAGAATTGGTTCATATGATTTATGAAGGAGAGAAACATGAAGGAAAAACTGGAACAGATTAAGGCTGAGGCGCTGGAACGGATCGAAGAGGCCGGAGCGCTTGAGAAGCTGAATGATATCCGGGTGGCCTATCTGGGAAAAAAAGGTGAGCTGACCTCGGTATTGAAAAGTTTGAAGGACGTGGCGCCGGAAGACCGTCCCAAAGTAGGGCAGATGGTCAATGACGTGCGTGCCCTTCTGGAAGAACGGTTGGAAAACGCGAAAGCAGTGTTAGCCAGAGCTGCCAGAGAAGAACAGATGGCCAGAGAGGAAATCGACGTGACTCTGCCGTCAAAAAAGGCGGAGATCGGGCATAAGCATCCGAATATGGTTGCGTTGGAAGAAGTGGAACGGATCTTTATCGGCATGGGCTACGAAGTTGTGGAAGGTCCGGAAATAGAATATGACTATTATAATTTCGAGGCGCTGAATATTCCGGCCAATCATCCGGCCAAGGATGAGCAGGATACCTTTTATATCACGGATAAGATTTTGCTGAGAACCCAGACATCTCCGGTACAGGTCAGGACGATGGAGCAAAAGAAACCGCCTATCCGCATGATTGCGCCGGGCCGTGTGTTCCGTTCCGACGAGGTGGACGCCACCCATTCTCCGTCCTTCCATCAGATAGAAGGAATGGTAATTGATAAAAATATTACATTTTCCGATTTGAAAGGCACACTGGCTCAGTTTGCCGTGGAACTGTTCGGGGAGAATACGAAGGTGAAATTCCGTCCTCATCATTTCCCCTTTACGGAGCCCAGCGCGGAGGTGGATGTGACTTGTTTTAAATGCGGCGGTGTGGGCTGTCGATTCTGTAAGGGATCTGGCTGGATTGAGATTCTGGGCTGCGGCATGATCCATCCCAAGGTACTTCGTATGAGCGGCATTGATCCGGAGGAATATTCCGGATTTGCGTTCGGCATGGGACTTGAGCGGATCGCTCTGCTGAAATATGAGATCGACGATATGCGGCTGCTTTATGAGAATGATATCCGGTTCTTAAAGCAGTTCTGAAATTTGAAAAAACAGCGAACATTCTTCCGGAGCAAAGCGTACCGCATACAGGGGTCTGTAAGACAGATGCCGCATGGTTAAAGCGGTGGAAGGACTGCAGGCGGAAGGAAAATTTAGGAGAGATAGATTATGAATACAGCATTATCATGGATCAAAGCCTACGTGCCGGATCTGGATGTGTCGGATCAGCAATATACGGACGCTATGACACTGACAGGGACCAAAGTGGAAGGCTTCGAGAGGTTAGACAAAAACCTGGAGAAAATCGTAGTGGGACAGATTCTGTCCATAGAACGCCATCCCGACGCGGACAAACTGATCGTCTGCCAGGTGGATGTGGGAACGGAAACCGTTCAGATTGTAACCGGCGCGCCTAATGTAAAAGAAGGGGACAAAGTGCCGGTGGTACTGGACGGCGGCAAAGTAGCCGGCGGTCACGATGGCGGACCGCTGCCGGAGAGCGGTATTAAGATCAAAAAAGGAAAACTGAGGGGCGTTGCCTCCTGCGGCATGATGTGTTCCATTGAGGAACTGGGTTCTTCCAGGGATATGTATCCGGATGCGCCGGAAGAGGGCATTTATATTATGAAAGAGGATACTCCGGTGGGCGCCGACGCCGTGGAGCTTTTAGGCCTGCGGGATACGGTGTTCGAATATGAGATCACGTCGAATCGGGTGGACTGCTACAGCATTCTGGGAATTGCCAGAGAGGCTGCGGTGACGTTCGGAAAGACGTACTGCCCGCCTGCGCCTGCGGTAACGGGAAATGAGGAAAAAGCTTCCGATTATATTCAGGTAGAAGTTCAGGATGAGGAACTGTGTCCCCGTTACTGTGCCAGAGTAGTGAAAAATATTCGGATTGCCCCTTCGCCGGAGTGGATGCAGAGAAGGCTGGCGGCTTCGGGCATTCGTCCGATCAATAACCTGGTGGATATCACCAACTATGTGATGGAAGAGTTCGGCCAGCCCATGCACGCCTACGATCTTCGCAGGATTGCGGGAAATAAGATCATTGTGCGCAGAGCAAAAGACGGGGATGAATTCCAGACGCTGGACGGCCAGTTGCGGAAGCTGGACAGGGATGTGCTGATGATCTGCGACGCCGAGAAAGAGGTGGGAATTGCCGGCATCATGGGTGGCGAGAATTCCAAAATCGTGGACGACGTAAAAACCGTTTTGTTTGAGGCGGCCTGTTTTGACGGCACGAATATCCGTCTCTCTTCCAAACGTCTTGGTATGCGGACGGAAGCTTCCGCCAAATTTGAGAAAGGGCTGGACCCGAATAATGCCCAGGCGGCCATCGACCGGGCCTGCCAGTTAATTGAGGAACTGGGCTGCGGCGAAGTGGTAGGCGGTATGGTAGACTGCTACCCTGCTCCCCGCCAGCCCCGCAGAGTGGCCTTTGACTGGCAGCAGGTAAATAAACTGCTGGGAACGGACATCCCGGAACAGGAGATGCTCCGTATATTTGCACTGCTGGATCTGGGTTATGACAGCGAGAAAAAAGAAGTGATCGTGCCCACGTTCCGCCAGGATTTGGAGTGTGGTGCCGACTTGGCCGAGGAAGTGGCCAGATTTTATGGCTATGATAAGATTCCCACCACACTGCCCGGAGGAGAGGGCACGGCAGGGAAGCTGTCCTTTAAACTGCGGGTAGAGGAACTGGCAAGGAATGTGGCCGAATACTGCGGCTTCTCCCAGGCGATGACCTACTCTTTTGAAAGCCCCAGGGTGTTTGACAAACTGTCTCTGGCTGCGGACGATCCCATGCGGCAGGCAATTACCATTATGAATCCGCTGGGCGAGGACTACAGCATTATGCGTACCAGCGTGATTAACGGAATGCTGACATCGCTGTCGGTGAATTACAACAGAAGAAATAAAAATATTCATCTGTATGAGCTGGGCAATATTTATCTGCCCAAAGCGCTGCCGCTTGAGGAACTGCCGGATGAGCGGATGCAGTTGATGCTGGGCTTCTACGGCGACGGCGATTTTTTTACGATGAAAGGCGTTGTAGAGGAATTTCTGGAGCAGGCGGGCTTAAAGAAAAAGCTGGTTTGTGACCCCTCCCGGAAAAAACCGTTCCTTCATCCCGGCCGTCAGGCTGAGCTGGTTTACGACGGCAAAGTGATCGGATGGATAGGAGAGGTGCATCCGGATGTGACAGACCGGTATGAGATCGGCGACCGGACGTATCTGGCTGATCTGGATATGCAGGGTATTACAAAGCTGGCTTCTTTTGACAAGAAGTATGTGGGCATCGTCAGATATCCGGCGGTCACCAGAGATATCAGTATGGTGGCGAAAAAGGAAATCCGAGTGGGACAGATCGAGGAAGTGATTGAGAAATTCGGCGGAAAGCTGCTGGAAAGCTATCATCTTTTCGACGTATACGAAGGCAGCCAGATCGCGAGAGGCTATAAGTCGGTGGCCTATTCCATTACCTTCCGGGCGAAAGACAGGACACTGGAGGATAAGGAAGTGGGCAAAGTGATGGAAAAGATTCTGGACGGGCTGAAAGAGCTCGGGATTGAGCTTAGGATGTGACATGAACATCTATAGACGAATCGGCATTGTGTGCCGGATGATTCCGGAAGGAAGGGTGGCATCTTACGGCCAGATCGCACTGCTGTGCGGAAAGCCCCGAAATGCCCGGCAGGTAGGCTACGCGTTAAACCGCGGCCTGGCCGGGCAGGTGCCCGCTCATCGGGTAGTAAACGGAAGAGGCCGGTTAAGCGGAGCGGCCAGTTTTGAAACCTGTGATATGCAGAAAATACTTCTGGAAGGAGAGAACATAGACATCACCCGAAAAGAGGACGGCTGGCATGTAAATCTGGCCCGATACGGGTGGAAGCATACGCTGGAGGATGCCCTCTGGCTGGAAAAACGCTTCCGGGAAGAGGGCATATAAGGCAAAAAAGAATCCGACGCCACACCTTTACGTCGGATTCTTTTTTGTTTTTATGTTTTATTACGATAGTGGTTCGTGATTTATTACGCCATTCCGTTAACAGCTTTTGACAGACGGGAAATTTTTCTGGAAGCGTTATTTTTGTGATAAACGCCCTTGGTTTCCGCCTTGGCAATCGTAGAGATAGCAGCCTGTAACTGTGCCTGTGCAGCAGCCTTGTCACCGGCAATAATTGCGGCATCTACCTTCTTGATCGCAGTTTTAACGCCGGTTCTCACCGCCTTGTTTCTCGCAGCTCTTGTACGGCTTACTAAAATTCTCTTCTTAGCAGACTTGATGTTAGCCAATCTGTACACCTCCAATGATTTGATAATCGCAGTAGTGTTTGCATGAAAGCTGAAATCCGGACACGGTCGGATATTTCTGACTTCGAATGTAAACGTTCGTTATGCAGCCACAATGACGGCAGCGGCCGCACATTAAATTTGTGCTATGATACCTGTCTGGCTCTCATAACACACATACTTTAGTAGTTTACCGGATATTTTCCTGCCTGTCAATACATATTCTGAGAAAAAAAGAAAAAAATAGATAGAAAAACAGCGGAACTGCAATCAGGAGGACTCAGGATATGGACAGACGGAAGATCAGGACAGACCTGGCGGTGGAGGAACAGGAGCGCCTTACGGAGGATGCGGAACGGATCAAAGGTGTGATTCTGGAAGAAGACGAGGAACCGCCGGACGTACACATTACCAGGGTGCGGATTCTGGACGAGGAAGGGGCCAGGGTGATGGGAAAACCGGTGGGAACCTATCTGACTCTGGAATCCCGCCGTATGGCGCAGGAAGATGAGGATTATCACCGGGACGTGTCGGATGTATTTGCGGAAAAGCTGGAGGAGCTGCTGCCCAAAGGGTGGAACAGCCTGCTGGTGGCGGGGCTTGGAAATCACCATGTCACCTCGGACTCCCTGGGGCCGAGAGTGGTGGACAATCTCTGGATTACAAGACATCTGGACCGGAAAGGACGTATGATCAGCGGCATTGTGCCTGGGGTGATGGCGCAGACCGGTATGGAGAGCGCGGAGATTATAAAAGGCATTGTCCGGGAAACCAGGCCGGATGTGGTGGTGGCCATCGACGCTCTGGCAGCCAGAAGTGTACACCGGCTGGGTTCCACTATTCAGCTCAGCGATACCGGCATTCAGCCCGGTTCCGGTGTGGGAAATCACAGAAACAAACTGAACCGGGAGAGCCTGGGCGTGCCTGTAATCGCCGTCGGCGTGCCCACGGTGGTCAGTGCGGCGGCCATCGTCTATGATACGCTGGATGCGCTGACTACCGTGCTGGATCAGAGCGACGTAACCAGTTCCATTTCCGGCACTATCAGAAGCATGGATATGGAGGAACAGTATCAGTTGATCCAGGAACTGCTGCATCCCAGGCTGGGGCCTATGTTTGTGACGCCAAAGGATATCGACGCCGTGGTGAAGCGGCTGAGCTTTACGATATCGGAGGGAATGAATATGGCCTTTCACGCATAGATTTTAAAGTGGAAGATGCACAAAAAACTGCAGCAGAAATTTTAATAGAAGGCGTGTGGTATGGGAAAAAAGGCCGCAGAATGGCTGTGCTGCCTGATACTCTGCTTCTGTATTGTCATGAACGTAGAGACGGCGGTCAGGATTCAGTATCCGAAAATTTCATATGTGCTGGGAAATGGCTCCGGCGGCCGGGGAATTGAGGACATGGCGGATCAGTTCATGTCCTTTCAGACCCCTCTGTTTTCCTATATGAAGGATAGGAAGGAGCAGGAGGCGATGCAGACTCCTGATCCGGCCTACGATAGAATCAGGGCAGGTATGGACGGCTATGCCTATGGCGCCGAGGACTATGAGGAGATCACGGAGAGGAATCAGACGGAGACGGCATATCAGCAGTATGCGGCTGCTGACAGCTCCGAAGAGTCTGACACCGTTACGGAGCCGGGCGAAGAGATCCGGACGGAACCGCCGGGTGAACCGGAGACGCAGGTCAGGGAAGCCGCCGGACAGAGCATTACATATTCCATGGAACAGCTTGCTGATTTTCAGTTCCTGGTGAAAAACCTGTACTTTGTTCATCCGAATACGGGGGTGGATTCGGAAATGCTGAATGCGTCAGCCATGCTGGACTATGACGCCCATATGACCACCTCTTCTGACCAGCCCCAGATTCTGATTTACCATACCCATGCCAGCGAGTACTTTGCCGATTCCGATGCAAATGATCCGAACACGCTGATTACGGGAGTGGGAGAGCGGCTGGCCGGGCTTTTGCGGGACCGGTATGGTTTTAATGTGATTCACGATACCACCCTGTTTCCTTACCAGCAGGCATATTCTCAGGGACTGAACCGCCTGACGGAGATTCTTGAGGAAAATCCTTCTATCGAGGTGGTAATCGACCTGCACAGGGACGCTGCGGAGGGCAATCACTATGTAACGGAGGTGAACGGGAAACAGACCGCCCAGATCATGTTTTTCAACGGCGTATCCCGCTCCACGGACGGTCCCATTGACTATCTGGAAAATCCGTATGTCGCGGAAAATCTGGCGTTCAGCTTTCAACTGAAAATGGCTTCAGACGCGTTATACCCCGGCCTGACCCGGAGAAATTATCTGAGAAGCTACCGATACAACCTGCATATGCGGCCGAAATCCGTCCTGATCGAAGTGGGGGCCGAGACGAATACGCTGGAGGAGGAGATGAATGCCATAGAACTGTTGGCAGAGATACTGGCAGAGGTGCTGCAGGGATAAAAAATTCTTCACATTGATTAAATGAATTGTTTATGATATAATCGCAGGCAGTGCAAACGGATTCTTTCATAGACGAGGAGGAAAATATGCCTGCGACAGACCAGAGTAAAATCAGAAATTTTTGTATCATTGCCCATATCGATCATGGAAAATCAACCCTTGCGGACCGCATCATCGAGATGACAGGGCTTTTGACCAGACGGGAAATGCAGGAGCAGGTTTTGGACAATATGGATTTGGAACGGGAGCGGGGAATCACGATTAAGTCTCAGGCTGTCCGCATTGTATATAAAGCAAAGGACGGGGAGGAATATATTTTCAACCTGATCGATACGCCCGGACATGTGGATTTTAATTATGAAGTGTCCCGCAGCCTGGCCGCCTGCGACGGCGCCATTCTGGTTGTGGATGCGGCCCAGGGCATCGAAGCCCAGACGCTGGCCAATGTCTATCTGGCCCTGGACCATGATCTGGACGTATTTCCTGTAATCAATAAAATTGACCTGCCCAGCGCCGAACCGGACCGGGTAGCGGCGGAGATCGAGGATGTGATCGGCATCGAGGCCCATGACGCACCGAGGATTTCGGCCAAGACCGGACAGAATGTGGAGGAAGTACTGGAACAGATTGTGACGAAGATCCCGGCGCCCGGCGGCGATTCCGAAGCGCCGCTGAAAGCGTTGATTTTTGACTCCCTTTACGATTCCTACCGGGGCGTGATCGTGTTTTGCCGGGTGAAGCAGGGAACGGTAAAAAAAGGCGATCCGATTCGAATGATGGCCACAGGCGCTTCCTTCGAGGTGGTGGAGGTGGGGTATTTCGGCGCCGGACAGTTTGTTCCCTGCGAAGCGCTGTGTGCCGGCATGGTTGGCTATGTGACGGCCAGCATTAAGAACGTAAAGGATACCCGTGTGGGCGATACGATTACCGGACGTGACCGTCCGTGCGACGAACCGCTGCCCGGTTATAAAAAAGTGACTTCGATGGTATACTGCGGCATGTATCCTGCGGACGGCGCCCGGTATAATGACCTGCGGGACGCTTTGGACAAGCTGCAGTTAAATGATGCGGCGCTGCAGTTTGAGCCGGAGACTTCCATCGCTCTGGGCTTTGGTTTCCGATGTGGTTTTCTGGGGCTTCTGCATCTGGAGATCATTCAGGAACGACTGGAACGGGAGTATAACCTGGATCTGGTGACAACTGCGCCCGGCGTTATTTATAAAGTACACAAAAGCAACGGTGAAGTGATCGAACTGACGAATCCTTCGAATTTACCGGACCCCTCTGAAATCGAATACATGGAAGAGCCGATGGTAAAGGCAGAGATTATGGTGACTACGGAATATATCGGCGCCATTATGACACTGTGCCAGGAGCGGCGGGGCGTTTACATCGGAACCGAATATATGGAGGACACCAGGGCCATGCTGCGCTATGAGCTGCCCCTGAACGAGATTATCTATGATTTTTTTGATGCGCTGAAATCCCGTTCCAGAGGCTATGCCTCTTTTGACTATGAGATTAAGGGCTATGTGCGGTCTGACCTGGTGAAGCTGGATATCCTTATCAACAAAGAGGAAGTGGACGCTCTTTCTTTTATCGTTCACAGTTCTACCGCTTATGAGCGGGGCAGGAAAATGTGCGAAAAGCTGAAAGAGGAAATTCCCCGCCACCTGTTCGAAATTCCGATTCAGGCGGCGATCGGCAGCAAAATCATCGCCCGTGAGACGGTGAAAGCGCTGCGCAAGGATGTGCTGGCAAAATGCTACGGCGGCGATATCAGCAGGAAGCGGAAGCTGCTGGAGAAGCAGAAGGAAGGCAAGAAGCGGATGCGCCAGATCGGCAGCGTGGAGATTCCCCAGAAAGCGTTTATGAGTGTGCTGAAACTGGATGACAAATAAAAAATACCTTGTGCGGTTAAAAAATGGGCCGCACAGGGTATTTTTTAATAATTCCCATCATTCGGCCGGAATACAATTCTTTCCTTTTTTTCGCAGATTTTTATTCGATCTTTTGTGAATCTTTAGAAAATCTGACGCTTCCTTTTATTTTTATTCTTTATAATAAGAACCATACGTGAAAACAAACTATAATATATCAGATTTGGATTACACTGTTGCCGAATAAAAATAGGATGTGGTGATTATGAAAAAGTATCTGTCATTTGTTGTACCCTGCTATAACTCTCAGGCATATATGAGAAAATGTGTGGATTCGCTGCTGGCGGGCGGAGACGAGGTGGAGATCATTATTGTCAATGACGGCTCCACAGATGATACGGGGAAAATCGCCGGGGAATATGCCCGGCGGTTTCCTGGGATTGTCCGGGCGGTGCAGAAGGAAAACGGCGGCCATGGGTCAGGGGTGAACGCCGGTCTTGCCTTGGCGCAGGGAATCTATTTCAAGGTGGTGGATTCTGACGACTGGCTGGACGAGGATGCGTATATGGATCTGCTGTCGGAACTCAGAACCTACTGCGGTAAAACTGCCGGTGACGGCAGCGATATGAAAGCTGAAACAAAAACGGCGTTGATTCCTGACATGATCGTTTGCAATTATGTATATAATCATTTTTATGAGGGTACCACGCGCTCCATGGGCTATCAGAATGTGTTTCCCCGGGGCAGGCTGTTCGGATGGAACGAAATCAGGCATTTCAGGCCTTCTCAGTATCTGGTGATGCATGCGCTGATCTTTCGGACGGAGCTTTTACGGGCCGTGGGTTTGAAACTGCCGGAGCATACGTTCTATGTGGATAATCTGTTTGCCTGCCAGCCTCTCCCCAGCGTGAAACGGATTCGCTATATGGATATCGACCTGTACCAGTATTTTCTTGGGCGGGAAGATCAGTCGGTCAATGAACGGGTGCTGATGTCCCGCATCGACCAGCAAATCAGAGTGACGAAAATGGTGTCGGAATGCGTGGATCTGGAAGCGGTGAAACGGACGTATCCGAAGCTGGCTGTTTATCTGTGCCGGAATATTTCGGTGATGCTGGCCATTTCCTCGGTGCATCTGCTGCTGATCGGCACGGATGAAGCCTACCGGAAACGGGAAGAACTGTGGCAGGAAATCAGACGGATGAATCCGATGCTTTACTATCGGCTGCGTTTTGGTACCCTCAGCGGTTTTACCTATCTTCCGGGAAAACTGGGCGGTCTGCTGACGATCGGCGGTTACAGAGCGGCCAAGCGGATTTATCAGTTTCAGTGACCGTTTCGTAAAAAAGAACCGTCAAAAAATATTAAGTAAAAATTCAGTTGAAATCCGGCCGAAAGTATTTTAAAATAAAAGCCGCACTTAACTGATTGGACGAAAGGACAGAAATTCATGGCACATATCTATATTGCCTTAGTGGATACGCCGGGCCTGTTTGCCTCTCTGATCCGCAGACATCTGAAACAGAAATATATCCATGTGGTGCTTTCTATGGATGCGGAGCTGGAGGAAGCCTACAGTGTGGGACGGCGCAATCCTTACATTCCGATTATAGCAGGATTTGAACGGGAGAATAAACACAGCATTCTGGGCGCTTTTCCGACGGCGGAGTATATGGTCTGCCGTCTGGAGGTAAACGAGACGCAGAAGGAACAGATCAGGGAGCGGCTTCACAGTGATTATCAGAAAAGATTCCGTTATCACTATGCCGTGATCGGCCTGCTTCCCCTGGTTTTGGGAAAGGCTTTTTACCAGAAGGGCCATTTTACCTGTTCTTCCTACATAGCGATGATTCTTAAGGAAGTGGGGATTACCATAGCGGATAAGCATTTTTCCTTGGTGACACCCAAGGATTTTTATCATTATCCGGACAAAACCTGCATCTATGAGGGAACCCTGGCAGAGCTGGTTATGCGGTCCGGCATAAAGAAATACAAGATACTCGGAGGCAGTTTATGAAAGGCGGACAGGGGATGAAAAACAGAAGACGCCTGGTTGAAATTTTATTTTTCCTGGCGGTGATGGCGCTGTCCTTTTACACTGTTTTTCACGGGCAGGATATCGGGCAGATCTGGGAGGAGCTTAAAAAGCTGTCGGCCTTTTCCATCTGTGCGGCGATTGTGACCGCACTTTTCTTTGTCAGCGCGGAAGGCATAATGATCTGCTATCTGCTGCGGGCGCTGGGCGGAAAAAGCGGGCTTTTGCGCTGTATTTCCTATTCTTTTATCGGATTTTTTTATTCGGGTATCACCCCTTCCGCCACCGGGGGGCAGCCTATGCAGCTTTATTACCTGAAAAAGGACGGAAACAGTCTGGCGGACAGCTCGGTGGTGCTGATGGTGGTAGCGCTGATCTATAAGTTTGTGCTGGTGGTATGGGGCGTTCTGATGCTGCTGTTCTGGCGCGGGCCCCTTGAGTCTTATCTGGGAAACTATTTCTTTGGCCTGTATCTGCTGGGACTGGCGCTGAATGCCGGGCTTGTGGTGATTCTTCTGGGTGTGATGCTGTGGCCGGAGGGGATGAAAGGAATGATTCGGGGGGCGGAACGTCTGCTGGTGTTTCTTCATCTGTTAAAACCCTCTGAAAAACGAAAGGAAAAGGTACTGCGGTTTGTGGACGGCTATCAGAATGCCATCGGCTTTCTGATCGATCACAAGAGGAAGGTCTGCTTCGTGGTGGCGTTTACCTGCCTACAGCGGGCCAGCGTATTTGTTCTTACTTATATTATATACAGAGGGTTTAACCTGGAGGGGACAAGTATGTTTGCGGTGATGTTTTTGCAGGCATCCGTGTACATAGCGGTAGACATGCTGCCAGTGCCGGGAGCCCAGGGGATTACGGAGCTGATGTACCGCAGCGTGTTTCTTTCTGTGTTTACAAACCGGTATATTATGCCCTCCCTTTATGTGACCAGGGGGATCAGTTTTTATTTTCTGCTGCTGGTCAGTCTTGCGGTGATCGGAGGAAACTGGGTTTACAGAAATGATTGGATTTCCGGAGGAGAAAAAGCCGAAAAAACCAAAAATTTGAAAAACCCCTTGTAATTTGCGGAACAGGGTGCTATACTAGGATGGAAATTGATTGTGACCGGAGCTGAAAGAGTGGGCGAAAGCCCACTCTTTCGATGTGTTATGAGAAGATTTTACAAAACAGGAGGAAAACAGGATTGACAAAAAGGGAAGAATACGAACAGCGGGCGGAGCAGCTTCTGATGCCTGTGATTCAGGCCAATGACTTTGAGCTGGTGGACGTAGAGTATGTGAAGGAAGCGGGAACCCGTTATCTGCGCGCTTATATTGATAAGGAAGGCGGCATTACCATTGATGACTGTGAGCTGGTGAGCCGGGCTTTCGGAGAGCGTCTGGATGCGGAGGATTTTATTGAAGAAAGTTATGTTCTGGAAGTCAGTTCACCGGGGCTTGGACGGCCCTTAAAAAAGGAAAAGGATTTTGCCCGCAGCATCGGTAAGGATGTGGAGGTCAAACTGTTTAAACCTCTGAGTAAGGAAAAAAAGGAAAAGGATTTTTTGGGGACACTGAAATCTTATGACGGCACTTCCGTAACCATTGTGCAGGAGGACGGAGAGGAGCTTACGTTGGAGCGTTCCGCAGTTGCGCTGATCCGTCTGGCTTTCGAATGGTGACGGCATGGCCGTTTCACTCAGATATGAGGAGGATACTGGAAAATGAGTAAAGAATTATTGGATGCTCTGCATCTGCTGGAGCAGGAAAAAGATATCAGCAAGGATACATTACTGGAAGCAATTGAAAATTCTCTGATCAAAGCCTGTGAAAATCATTTTGGCAAGGCGGATAATGTGAAAGTGACCATTGATCCCGAAACCTGCGATTTTGAAGTGTATGCGGAGAAAGAAGTGGCGGAGGATGTGGAGGACGACCTGCTGCAGATCAGCCTGGAGGAAGCCCATAAGAAAGATAAACATTATGTGCCCGGCGATATCGTCCGTGTGGAGATCAAGTCCAAGGAATTTGGCCGGATCGCCACCCAGAATGCAAAGAACGTGATTTTGCAGAAGATCCGGGAGGAAGAACGAAAGTCTCTGTTCAATCAGTATATTACGAAAGAACGGGAGATCGTAACCGGCATTGTGCAGCGGTATCTGGGAAGAAACGTAAGCGTAAACCTGGGAAAATGCGACGGAATGCTGAATGAAAATGAGCAGGTAAAAGGCGAAGTGTTCCAGCCCACCGAGCGGATCAAGGTTTATATCCTGGAGGTGAAAAACACCACAAAGGGTCCCAGAATCCTGGTATCCAGGACACACCCGGAGCTGGTGAAAAGATTATTTGAGGCTGAAGTAACAGAGGTGAAGGACGGTACGGTGGAGATCAAGGGAATTGCCAGAGAGGCCGGCTCCAGAACCAAGATGGCCGTGTGGTCCAATGATCCGAACGTGGATCCGGTGGGTGCCTGCGTGGGACTGAACGGAGCGAGGGTAAACTCCATCGTGGAAGAACTGCGGGGCGAAAAGATCGACATTATCTGCTGGGATGAAAATCCGGCGGTCCTGATTGAGAATGCGTTGAGTCCGGCCAAAGTCATCTGCGTGGTGGCTGACGAGGATGAGAAAACGGCCCAGGTAATCGTCCCGGATTACCAGCTCTCTCTGGCGATCGGCAAGGTGGGACAGAATGCCCGTCTGGCTGCCCGTCTGACCGGGTTTAAGATTGATATCAAGAGCGAGACCCAGGCCAGAGAGTCCGGACTTCTGGAAGAACTGGGTCTGGATGATATGACCGGCGAATATGAGGGCTATGAGGAATATGAGGTTTTCGAGGATGAACCTTATTACGAAGAGGAATTTGACGGTCCGGGAGAAGAAAACCTGATGTTTGAGGACGGAGAATACGAGGAAGACGCGGAGCCTTTGCCGGATGCCGGGGAAGAAAAAGACAGCGTGTCCGAAACAGATATCGGGGAAGGTGAGACTGACGAAGAAACGCCATACGACGGGGAAGACCTGTAGTCCGGGAGGGTGGATATGAGTGTGAAACGCAAAGTTCCCATGCGCCAGTGCATCGGCTGCCGTGAGATGAAAAGCAAGAAGGAGCTGCTTCGGATTCTCAGGACGCCTGAAGGTCAGTTTGTGATTGATGCGACCGGAAAGAAAAACGGACGGGGCGCGTATCTGTGCAGGAATGCGGAATGTTTCAGGGCGGCGGCGAAGTCCAAAGGGTTGGAACGCTCATTCCAGTGCGGCGTGTCCGGAGAGGTCTACGGAGAATTGCTAAAGGAGTTTGAAAGTCTTGACAAAGAATAAGATTCTTTCTCTGGCGGGCCTGGCGATGAAAGCGGGAAAGGTGGCGAGCGGAGAATTTGCCACGGAAAAAGCAGTGAAATCCGGTTTGGCCAGATTGGTACTGGTGGCGGGGGATGCCTCAGACAACACAAAAAAAATGTTCGCGAATATGTGTGATTACTATAAAGTGCCGTTGTATTACTACGGTGACAAGGAAACGCTGGGCGCTGCCATAGGCAGGCAGTACCGGGCCTCCCTGGCGCTGACGGACGAAGGATTTGCGGAAGCGGTTACGAAGGAAATTGAAAAGATGAAGATTGAAAATTGAAAATGGAGGCAGTAAGTATGGCAAAAGTAAAAGTCAGTGAGTTGGCAACGCAATTAGATAAATCGGGCAGTGAGGTGATCTCTTATCTTCGGGGCAGGGGTCTGGACGTGGAGGCGGATACGGAACTGGATGACGATCTGGCGGCTGCGGTTAAAAAGGCGATGATGCCAAAAAAAGAAGGGGAAGGAATCAAGAAAAGAGCTTCTGTGGTATTCCGTCCTCAGAACAGCGCCCAGAACCGGGGAAAGGTTCAGGGGAAAGGCGGACAGCAGACCGGCCAGAGAAGGACAGCCGGACAGACCGGTACGGGAAGAACGGCCGGACAGAGAACGGGCGTCAGAACGGTTTCTGCGGTCAGACCGGTACAGAAGCCGGAAGAAAAAGAGAAGACGGTACAGAAGACAGTTTCGGCTGCCGTAAAAGAGGAAAAGGTTCTGCAGAAGCCGGTTGTTCAGCCGGATGCTGTGAAGGAAGAAGCGGCGGTAAAACCGGCGGCAGAAGTGAAGCCGGCGGCGGAACGTCCTCAGGCAGAGAAAGTACCAAGTGAGAAAGCGACAGGCGAGAAGCTCCGGAGTGAGAAACCTCAGGAGGAAAAAGTGCAGGGCGAGAAAGCTAAAAGCGAGAAGGCGCAGGGGGAAAAAGCGACAGGCGAGAAGCCCAGAAGTGACAGGCCTCAGGGCGAGAGAGCCCAGAGCGGCAGAAGCCAGGGCGATCGCCGTCAGGGAGACAGACCTCAGAATGATCGCCGTCAGAGTGACAGGCCCCAGAATGATCGCCGTCAGGGAGACAGACCTCAGGGTGATCGCCGTCCCGGAGACAGACTCCAGAATGATCGCCGTCAGGGAGACAGACCTCAGGGTGATCGTCGTCAGAGCGACAGACCCCAGAATGATCGCCGTCAGGGAGACAGACCTCAGGGTGATCGCCGCCAGGGAGACAGACCCCAGGGAGGCCGTCCCGGAGACAGACCCCAGGGAGGCAGCCGTCCCGGCGACAGAACGCCGAATAACCGCCGTCCTCAGGGTGATCGCCGTCCCGCAGCACCGGCGATGCTGAAACAGGATTCTTTCGGAAAGCCCGGTCAGTCTCAGAGCGGAAAGACGAACAAGAAACAGGAAAGCAAGGGCAGAGATAAATTCGACAAGAAGGAAAAAGAAGGCTTCCTGACCAAGATGGAAAAGAACGGGTCCAGAAAGGGACAGAAGCCTGCACCTGCCGCCAAACCGGCGCCTGCCGAGAAGGAAATCAAGACGCTGGTTCTGCCGGAAAGCCTGACCATCAAGGAACTGGCGGAAAAGATGAAAATACAGCCTTCGGCTATTGTGAAAAAACTGTTTATGCAGGGAAAAGTGGTTACGATTAACCAGGAAGTGGATTACGAGACCGCGGAAAATATTGCCCTGGAATTCGATGTCCTGTGCGAGCAGGAGAAAAAAGTCGATGTGATCGGCGAACTGTTAAAAGATATTGAAGAAAAAGAAGATGAGATGGTAAGCAGACCGCCGGTAGTCTGCGTAATGGGTCATGTAGACCATGGTAAAACATCCCTTCTGGACGCGATCCGGGAGACGAATGTGATCGCCAGAGAGGCGGGCGGCATCACCCAGCATATCGGTGCATATGTGGTGGAGATCAATGGACAGCGGATCACTTTTCTGGATACGCCCGGACACGAGGCATTTACGGCTATGCGTATGAGAGGGGCCCAGTCTACGGATATCGCCATTCTGGTAGTGGCCGCGGATGACGGCGTGATGCCCCAGACCGTGGAAGCCATCAACCATGCGAAAGCGGCCGGCGTGGAGATTATTGTCGCCATCAACAAAATTGATAAGCCCAGCGCCAATATTGAGCGGGTAAAACAGGAATTATCCGAGTATGAACTGATTCCGGAGGATTGGGGCGGCAGCACCATTTTTGTTCCGGTATCCGCCCACACGAAGGAAGGAATTGAGAGTCTGCTGGAGATGATCCTTCTGGTGGCAGAGGTGAAGGAGCTGAAAGCAAATCCGAACCGGAATGCCAGAGGTCTGATTATTGAGGGCGAGCTGGATAAGGGAAAAGGCCCGGTAGCTACGGTGCTGGTACAGAAAGGTACCCTTCATGTAGGCGACTTTGTGGCGGCAGGTTCCTGCTTCGGCAAGGTGAGAGCCATGATCGACGACCGGGGCAGACGGGTGAAAGAAGCGACGCCTTCCACACCTGTGGAAATCCTGGGGCTCAACGACGTGCCCAATGCCGGCGAAGTATTTGTATCCACCGACACCGAGAAAGAATCCAGAAACTTTGCCGAAACCTTTATCAAGGTAGGCAGAGAGAAGCTGCTTGAGGAAACAAAAGCGAAGCTGTCTCTGGATGATCTGTTCTCTCAGATCAAGGCAGGCAATGTGAAAGAGCTGGGTCTGATTATTAAGGCGGATGTGCAGGGTTCCGTGGAAGCGGTAAAACAGAGTCTTGTGAAACTGTCCAACGAAGAAGTGGTGGTAAAGATTATCCACGGCGGCGTGGGCGCCATCAATGAGTCCGATGTGACGCTGGCTTCCGCGTCCAACGCCATTATCATCGGTTTCAATGTGCGGCCTGACGTTACGGCCCGTTCCATTGCGGAGCGTGAGAAAGTAGATTTAAGACTGTACAGGGTAATCTATCAGGCAATTGCGGATGTGGAAGCGGCCATGAAGGGTATGCTGGATCCGATTTTCGAGGAGAAGGTAGTCGGCCATGCGATGGTGCGGCAGTTATTTAAGGCTTCCGATGTGGGAACCATTGCCGGTTCCTATGTGACGGACGGCAAGTTCGTAAGAGGCTGTCATTGCCGGATTACCAGAGAAGGCGAGCAGATCTACGACGGCATGCTGGCATCGCTGAAGCGGTTTAAGGATGACGTGAAGGAAGTGGCTGCCGGATATGAGTGCGGTCTGGTATTCGAGAAGTTTAACGATCTGAAAGAAGACGACATGATCGAAGCATATATTATGGTGGAAGTGCCCAGATAGGCCTGTCCGGAATGCTTCAAAACGACAGCGGTCCGGAGAAAGCCTGAAAGGGAGCTGCAAACCATAATCCGGAAAGGATGCGGCATGAGAAAAAACAGCATTAAAAATATTAGAATCAATGCGGAAGTGCAGCGGGAGCTGAGCAATATTATCCGCAGGGAGGTAAAAGATCCGAGAATTCATCCCATGACTTCCGTGGTTTCCGTGGAAGTGGCGCCGGATCTGAAAACCTGCAAAGCTTACATCAGCGTGCTGGGCACGGAGGAGGAAGCACAGAATACGCTGGCCGGCTTAAAAAGCGGCGTCGGCTATATCAGAAACCAGCTTGCCCGCGCGGTGAATCTGCGGAATACGCCGGAAATTTTCTTTATTCTGGATCAGTCCATCGAGTATGGCGTGAATATGTCCCGGCTGATTGATGAAGTGACGGTTTCCGATCAGGAAAAGATGGAAAAGTCCGGACGGAGCGGGGAAGCGGAGGAAGCGGCGAATGAAGAAGATTGACGAGGTTCTGGCGGGATGCCGTTCCGTGGCCATTCTGGGTCATGTACACCCGGACGGCGACTGTGTGGGTTCCTGCCTGGGACTGTATCATTATATTCGAAAGAGAATGCCGGAGGCAGAGACGGATGTGTATCTGGAGCCCTTTCCGAAAGAATTTGCCTTTCTGAACGGGGCTGACCGGGTCCGTCATGAATTTGATACGGAGAAAGTTTATGAACTGTGTATCGTCTGCGATGCCAGTGACCGGCAGCGTCTGGGAAAGGGCGCGGAGATTCTGGACCGGGCTGACCGTACCGTCAGCATCGATCATCATAAGACCAATACGGGATTTGCCGGGCAGACTTTTCTGGAGGCAGAGATCAGCTCTACCTGTGAGCTTCTCTACGAGATGATGGAGGAGGAGCAGGTGGATCGGGAGATTGCCGCCTGCCTGTATATGGGCATGATTCACGATACCGGCGTGTTTAAATATCAGAGTGCCACGGCCAGGACGATGGAGATCGCCGGAAAGCTGATGTCTACGGGGATTCCCTTTACGGATATTATCGACAGAACTTTTTATCAGAAGAATTACCGCCAGAGCAAGGCGATGGGCCAGGCGCTGTTAAACAGCAGCCTTTACGCGGAGGGCATGCTGATCTGTTCCGTGCTTACCGCGGAGGAACTGAAACGGTTTGAGGCTTCCTCTATGGATATGGAGGGAATCGTGGAACAGTTACGTCTGGTGGAGGATGTGGAGGCGGCCGCATTTTTATATGAAATGGAACCCGGAATTTTTAAGGCCAGCATGCGTTCCAGAGAATGTGTGGATGTCAGCGAGACGGCGGCGGCTTTCGGCGGCGGCGGCCATGCCAGGGCGGCAGGCTGTACGCTGTACGGCAGCCGGGAGGAAGTGACGAAGCGGCTGCTGGAACGGCTGGAACAGGCATGTTTGCGGAAGGGCTGAACACAGAGCAGAGGATATGACAGACGGAATTTTAAACGTATATAAAGAAAAAGGGTTCACTTCCCATGACGTGGTGGCGAAACTGCGGGGAATTCTCCGTATGAAAAAAATCGGTCATACCGGCACCCTGGACCCGGACGCGGCAGGTGTGCTGCCGGTCTGTCTGGGAAAGGGGACCCGGCTGTGTGAGCTGCTGACGGATAAGGACAAAGAATATGAAGCGTTGCTGAAACTGGGCACAGAGACGGATACGCAGGATACTTCCGGCCGGGTGCTGGCGGAAAAACCGGTTCATGTGACAGCGGAGCAGATTGAGGCGCTGGTCAAAACATTTACAGGGGAGATCGAACAGGTTCCGCCGATGTATTCTGCGATCAAGGTGAACGGAAAGAAGCTGTATGAGCTGGCAAGAGTCGGAAAAGAGGTGGAGCGGCAGGCCAGGAGGATACGGATCTATGGGATCGATATCCTCCGGATCGACCTGCCCTTTGTGCGGTTCAGGGTACGGTGCTCAAAGGGGACTTATATTCGTACGCTTTGTCACGATATCGGTCAGGCCGCAGGCTGCGGCGGCTGCATGGCGGAGCTGACCAGGACTCGGTCGGGAAGATTTTCTCTGGAAGACAGTCTGACCCTTGACCGGATCGAGACGCTGTATCGGGAAGGGGACCTGCAGGCATATATTTTGCCGGTGGACGCCTTTTTCTCGGATCTGCAAAAGCTTGTACTGCCGAACAATCTGGACAGGCCGGCCCATAACGGGAATGCGCTGCCTTTCACGGGCCATGGCGTTCAGGTTATTCCGAATGAAGACGGACAGGAGCATAGTCCGGTAACCGGAGAACAGAGATTTCGTGTATATGATTCGGCCGGCTGCTTTATCGGCGTTTATGAGGGGGCTGAGGACCGTCCGCTTTTGAAACCCTGGAAAATGTTTTACAGCGGCTGACAGATATCAAATCAGGAAAGGATTTTTTTGAACATGAGATGTATCAAGGAAATCGAAAAAATCAGGAGCGAGGGGCAGACGGCGGTTACGTTGGGAAAGTTTGACGGATTCCACAGAGGACACCAGAAGCTGCTTTTTAAATTAAATGAGGCGAAGAAGCAGGGCTGTCGTTCCGTTATATTTACATTTGACACACCGCCAAAGGCTTATATCAACGGGGAACCGCCAAAAGCATTGCTGAGCCGCCGGGAAAAATGTGATCTGGCTGAAAAAATGCAGGCGGACTGGCTGATCGTCTGTCCTTTTACAGATGAAATCCGCAATATGACGGCAGAACAGTTTGTGAAAGAAATCCTGGCGGACCGGCTTTGTGCGAAGCATATTGTGGCCGGGGTGGATTTCCGGTTTGGCCATCAGCGAAGCGGCGATGTGGAGGTGCTTCATAAGCTGAGTCGGGAATATGGCTATGAGCTGTCGGTGATCAAGAAGGAGCGGGATCAGGGGCAGGTGATCAGCAGTACGCTGATCAGAGAGCGGCTGGCGGCCGGCGATATGGAGCGGGTGAACAGGCTGCTGGGATACCCCTTTCATGTGACCGGCGAGATCATACACGGCGCCCGGCTGGGAAGAACCATCGGTATGCCTACCATTAACCTGCGTCCCGAAGACGACAAGCTTCTTCCTCCCAACGGCGTTTATGCAAGTACCGTGGAGCTGGAGGGAAAGCTCTATGCCGGCGTCACCAACATCGGCTATAAGCCCACGGTCAGCGGAGCCCATATCTGCGGCGTGGAAACCTATCTTCTGGATGCCAGCGGGGATTTTTACGGAAAGACGGCCCAGGTGCGTTTCTATCGGTATCAGCGGCCGGAACAGAAATTCGGTTCCGTGGAGGAATTGACGGCCCAGATGCACCGCGATGCGGAACAGGCGCGGAACGCTATGGGGGAAATATTAAATTCATAAGAAGAGATGGACTAAAATAAGGCCAAAAGATATCAAAAAGAGCAGTTGACAAATTCCGGCACAGTTGTTATAATCCCGTCTTTAACAGTCAGAGAAAACAAAACACCGCTGTAATGCCCATTC
>CAOKOL010000046.1 GCA_948470335.1 uncultured Lachnospiraceae bacterium
TAACGACCTACTCCCTTTCCAGGGGAGCCCCTTCAGCCGCTTGGGTACTTCTCCAGGATGGCTGATTCATATTTTATATCAATTGTCTTGTCCGAAAACATCCTTGGATGTTCGAACCGGATTCCTGCATACCCGCCGCTCTTGTTCCGGCAGCTTTGTATGCGACCGGAGAGGGTGGGATTCGAACCCACGCGCCCTTGCGGACAAACGGTTTTCAAGACCGCCTCGTTATGACCACTTCGATACCTCTCCATTACCATTCCTTATGCGGTTCGCTAACTGTTTGTGTTTGCTTTTCATCAGCAGCGCAAGATGTATTCTATCACTATAGGTTCATCCTGTCAACACTTTTTTTCAAATTTTTTTATTTTTTTTAAATATTGCCATTTTTCCTTGATTTTAACAGGGTTTCGGCCACGATCAAGTCCTCCGGGGTCGTGATCTTTATGTTGGAATAGTCCCCTGAGATTAACTTTACCTTCGTCTTTAAAAAGGTTTCGGCCACCATGGCGTCATCGGTAATATGCAGCCGTTCCCAGTCCGCGCCCCCCGCGGCTTCTGCCTGAGCCAGCATGTCATAGGCTTTGCGGATCAGAGGATAGGAAAAACTCTGGGGCGTCTGCATCAGCCACAGCGTTGACCGGTCCGGCGTCTGCGCGGCAAAGCCCTCGGCATCCGCTACCTTGATCGTATCCTTCACCGGCATGGCGGCCACACAGGCGCCGAACATACGGGCACCTTCTACGGAATCCCTGATTATCCTGTCGGTAAGCAGCGGCCTTGCCCCGTCATGAATCAGTACATAGTCTGCCCCTTCAATCGCTTTCAGGCCTTCATGCACGGAATGATACCGCTCTTTTCCGCCTTCTACCACATGGCTGATCTTTTGCATATTCCAGGTCTTCACCATGTTTTCCACACAGTACTCCGTCTCCCCTTTTCCGGCTACCAGTATCACCTCATCCACCAGCGGGCAGTCCTCGAACATTTTTAATGAATAATACAGAACCGGATGTCCGTCTATGGGCAGATACTGTTTCGGAATGTCCGAACCCATCCGTTTACCGCTGCCGCCCGCCAGCACAACCGCCGCAATCTTTTCGTTTTTCATTCTGTCTTCCGCTGCTCCCCCAATTTCAGATTCGGCACCGCATTCAGATCCCAGCCGTGGCGCACGCCTCTCACATATTCATAATGCCCCGCCGCGGCGATCATTGCCGCATTGTCCGTACAGAATATGGGAGAAGGATAATAAAATTCCAGTTGTTCTCTTTCACAGGCATCTTTTAACCCCTGCCGCAGCGCCGAATTGGCGGCCACGCCTCCTGCCAGTACGATCTGACGGTATCCAAACTCTTTTGCCGCCGCCACAGCCCTGGAAACCAATGCTTCCACCACCGCATTCTGAAAAGAAGCGGCCAGATCAGATACGGAGATTTCCGCTCCGCTCATCCGGGCATGGTTAATATGATTCAGCACCGCCGATTTTAACCCGCTGAAACTGAAATCATAGGGCGCCCCGTCAATATGGGCCTGGGGAAATTTCATGGCATGAGGGTTTCCTTCTCTGGCCGCTTTGTCGATCTTCGGCCCGCCGGGATAACCCAGCCCCACCGCTCTGGCCACCTTGTCAAAGGCTTCCCCCGCGGCGTCGTCCCTGGTTCTTCCGATTATCTCAAACCGCCCGTAGTCTTTCATCACCACCAGATGGGTATGTCCGCCGGAAACGATCAGGCACAGAAAAGGCGGTTCCAGCTCTCTGTGCTCGATAAAATTGGCACAGACATGCCCTGCGATATGATGAACTCCCACCAGCGGCAAATTTTTCGCATAGGCGATGGCCTTGGCCTGAGCCACCCCTACCAACAGCGCGCCCACCAGACCGGGGCCGTAAGTGACCGCCACGGCCGTAATATCCTCCAGGGTCAGTCCCGCCTCCGAAAGTGCCTGGTCGATCACCTGGTTGATTTTCTCTATATGCTTTCTGGAAGCAATCTCCGGCACCACGCCGCCGAATAACGTATGCAGATCAATCTGGGAAGAAATCACATTGGACAAAACCTCTCTGCCGTTTTTCACAACCGCGGCAGCCGTCTCATCACAGGAGCTTTCGATCCCAAGTATCAAAATATCTTTTTCACACATGATAACACCCCCGGCTCAATCCTCAAATTTCAGTTCTTTCATCTGCCCGTCCTTCGCCGCTATGGCTCCGGGGAAAATCTTCCGCACGCCACCCATATAATTTTCCGGGTAGGCCAGCGAAGGGCTGTAATGGGTCAGCCACAGTTCTTTTACCCCGGCTTCCCTGGCCAGATGGGCCGCCTCATACATCGTCATATGCTTGTACTCTCTGGCTTTCGCCTCTTTTTCCTTCTCCCCGTACATTCCCTCGCAGATAAACAGATCCGAATCCTGCGCCTCCCGAACGATCACCGGCATTGGGCGGGTATCGGTACAATAAGTGACTTTCAGACCCCGCCGGGGCTCTCCCATCACCATATCCGGCGTGTATACTTTTCCTTCATATTCCACATCGCTTCCTTTTTGCAGCGGATTCCAAAGCTGCCTGGGCAGTCCCAGCGCCTGCGCCTTTTCCAGATTAAATTTCCCGGCCCGGTCAATGGACAGGGAATACCCGTAACAGGGAATATTGTGATTGACCCGAAAGGCCCGCAGACGAAAAGGCCCGCAGACAATTTCCTCCTGTTTCTCCGCCAGTTCCCGGAACACAATGGGAAAGGGAAGCTCCGGGGCAATGGTCCGCAGCGCGTTTACCACCCGCTCCAGACCTTTCGGGCCGATCATCAGCAAAGGCTCCGTCCGCTCCGCATTTCCCATGGTCAGAAGAAGCCCCGGCAGGCCGCTGATATGGTCGGCGTGATAGTGGGTGAAGCAGATCACGTCCACCGGCTTTACACTCCAGCCGGTTCCTTTCAAGGCGATCTGTGTCCCCTCACCGCAGTCGATCATCAGGCTGCTGCCGCCGCTGCGGGCCATCAGGGACGTAAGCCAGCGATAAGGCAGGGGCATCATACCCCCGGTTCCAAGCAAACATATATCAAGCATTTGATTCCTCGATTCCGAATTCCGCACCATTCGACCATATGTCCTGTGCGTATCACTGTTTTTTCAGCGTTTGCGGCCATACGTCTTTCTTACGGACAACGGCCGGCGTTCGGCCGTCATGCTTTATGTCCGCCTTAACGCTTCTGCCATTTTAGCACAAGCCCCGGGACACTTTCAAGATTTTCCGCAAAAACCGCTCTCTGATTTTTGCGAAACCTTCGAAAATGTTCCGGGGCCCGGTCTGTTTTATCTATTTTCTTGTTATGAATTCATTTTCATTTTATACCGGTTTCCCGGTATAACGCTACATCAGCTCCGTATTTTCCGTCACTTCCGGAGCAACGGCAAACGTGGCAATCCAGGCATCGTAACAGGCTTCACAGATATGAATGCGGTGAATCTCACAGTCTTTGCCGGAAAAATATCCCCAGCGTTTCGTAATCTCCACACATTCCTGCGCATCCGGGGAGGGGTACACCGGAATATTACGGCCGCAGCAATTGCATACCTGCGCTTTCTGTCCGCAGTCTGCCTGTTCCCGGCTGTTTTCCTGGCTGCAAAAACGGATTCCTTTCGTCATACGACTCCTCCTTATCAGACATGCACCATTTACGGATCGTTTTCTATTATAAACGACCTAATCCGACTTTTGCAACGGTAATTTCTTACAGAAAATGACAGATTTCCCACACAGGAATCTGGTATCCCCTATCATATTAATGCCGCGCGCTTTTATTTCGTCTCCGCATACATCATGATTCTTATGAATCAGAATCCTGTTTCGCGGAATTTTCCGTTTGCGGCGGGCTGCCTTTGCGGCATTTCGTCTCCGGCTGCCGGCCGGCATGAAAGCGATTTAAAATATTTTCCGCATCATCAGCGCATCCTCCGCCGGATTCTGATAATAATTCTTTCGTATGCCCTCCGCCGCAAAACCATATTTCTCATACAGCCTGACTGCGGGGATATTCCCTTTCCGCACCTCTAGCATCATAAAGGCCAGTTTCCGTTCCGCTGCCGTCCGGAAAATCTGTTCCATCAGCATGGCGGCCGCTCCCTGCCTGCGAAATGCGGGCGCTACGGCGATACGCAGCAGTTCTCCCTCATCCAGCACGGCCATCACCGCCCCGTAACCGGCCAGCGCTCCCCCCTGCGCCCACGCGCAGAAATAAAGCTGGGAAGACGCCGCGAAACCGCCGCGAAGCATGTCTTCCGACCAGGGATCGGAAAATACTTCCCGTTCCAGAGACGCCGCTGCCGGAATATCTTCGGATTTCATTCGTAAAACGGTGAAAAACGGATTTCCGCAGTTTTCCTTCCGGGACTTTGCCGTAAGCGCCCGGCCTGTTTCCGGCGTCAGCATGGCAGACTGATTCCTTTCTTCTCTTTCAGCTCCCGCTCCGCCTGGGACACCCGCAGATATTCCGGCGCATGCTCCGCGGCAGCCTGCACCTGTCCCCTCTCAAAATATGCCGCTCCCAGCACGGCCACAGCCCCCGCCTTCTGACGGTTCAGATGCGCAGGCGCGAAGAAATAAGGGACTTTCGCCGATGCCTGAATCCGCTCCGCCTGGACAGGCACGCCGTCCCCCAGGAAAATCACCGGTTCTCCCATAGCGTTCAGTTCTTCCAGCAATTCTTCCATGGCTATGGCGCAGGACTTCTTTATCACCAGAAATTCCGTTTCATTTCTGTAAATACCCGTATATACCTGATTTCTTCTGGCATCCATCAGCGGGCAGACCAGACTGCGGGAACCGAAAATATGATAAGCCATCGCATCCAGGGTAGGAACGGCCACCAGCGGTTTTCCCAGTGCCTGTCCCAGCCCCTTCGCCGTGGCGCTGCCGATCCGCAGCCCGGTAAAGGAACCGGGGCCGCCGGATACGGCAATGGCGTCTATGGACTGCTTGTCCGTTTCCGTCATTGTGATAATCTCGTCGATCATCGGCAAAAGCGTTTGAGAATGGGTTTTCTTGTAATTTACCGTATATTCCGCCAGCAGTATGTCTCCTTCGGCGATTGCCACGGAAGCCGTCAGGGAAGCGCTCTCAATGCCCAGTATTTTTGCCATTTGATATATCCTCCAATCCGTCTGATGCGTACTCCTGAATCTATGTCAGAAGTCTCAAAGCATCTGCATTTTAAACATTTCTGTCAAAAATCATATCCGTCTATCGTGATTCTGCGGTAGTCAAACGCTTTTTCCATATCCTTTTCCATGGTAATCCGAATCACCTGTTCCGGCAGCAATTCTTCAATCAGGGAAGCCCATTCAATCAGACAAACGCCTCCGCCGAAAAAATAATCCTCATAACCGATTTCGTCCATCTCCTCCACATCGCCGATGCGGTACACATCAAAATGATACAAGGGAAGCCTGCCCTCCTCGTAGATCTGCAAAATCGTAAACGTCGGACTGTTTACCGGCTCGCCGATCCCCAGTCCGGCCGCAAAGCCCTGGGTAAAGACGGTTTTTCCCACGCCCAGATCTCCGTTCAGGCAGATCACCTGCCCTCCGGCGGCGGCTTCCCCCAGCCTGTACCCCAGCTTCCAGGTTTCTTCCGGACTGTTTGTCTCGATTATCTTTAACATCTCTCTCCATCCTCCGCTGCTGTGAAAATATCAGAAGCCTCCCGGCAGAAGCAGGTAAGATCTGCCGCGGAATTTCTTTTGCTATCATAACATATGAACGGGGCCGCCGCAATCCGCAGCAGCCCCGTTGGCGCCAGATTTTATCATTTATTTTTATGCCGGTTCTCATTCGCTTTCCGGACTTTCCGAAATTTCATCAGTGGGCTTTCAGAATCACGCTGATCCGCTTGTAAATCATCAGCGTAACGGCGCTGATTAAAATTCCTTTGACGATATTAAACGGAACAACCGCGATCACCACAAAGGTCAGCACACTGTTAATAGCCGGATTGATGGCCGTACCCATGCCGATCAGCGTCTCCAGGGGCATTCCGTAAAAACGGGAATAAAAGGGCAGCAGTATATAGGCATTCACCAGACAGCCTGCCGCGGCCATTACAATCGTCCCGGCGACCATACCGGTCAGAGCGCTTTTCCTGCTTTTATTTCTCATATAGAGTAATCCCGCCGGCAGCAGATAAGTGCATCCGATACAGAAATTCGCCAGCTCGCCCACGTAAGCCGTGGAGGTGGGCTTCAGCAAAAGCTTCACTAATATTTTCACCGCTTCGATCATCACGCCGGCCGCAGGCCCGATAGCGAATGTCCCCACCAGCGCCGGAACCTCGCTGAGATCCAGCTCATAAAACGCGGGCGCGATCATGGGCAGCGGAAACTCAATCATCATCACCACTGCGGCCAGCGCGCCGAACATGCCGATCAGCACCACATTTTTCACGCTCAGCAAACCTGTTTTTGCTCTCACTGCTACATTTTCATGACTCATTTCTTTCTCCTCCCAATATAGTTCCGCAGCTCCACTCCCAGGGCTTGTACGGTCCGCTGCTGTTTTCATAAACCACTTGGCACTACCCTGAAAGATGTTCACCCAAGGTTCCGGGAAACCTGATTCCGGAAAAACCCTGGGGCTGCGTCCGGGGGGCCCTGATACGGCGCATGGCGAATTTGAAAAAAATCCATCGTAAGGAGAAGCATGAAAATTTTTCCTCTAACGTTAAAAACCCCGGACAAGTCCGGGGCCAGTTACAACATTCAACAACGCTCTTCTACCATCCAGACTATACTGTCGGCTTTGGAATCTCACCAAATCAATCGCTTCCGCGAGTCACGGGCTATACCGTCGGTAGGGAATCTCACCCTGCCCCGAAGATTCAATTTTATTCTGCTAGCCATTATAACTTATTACCGGGGAATATGCAAGAGGGTTTTTAGAAATTATGCACAAAAATTTTACGTAAGTAATGACTGGTTCACATACGTGGTTCTGCAAGTGGGGTGAAAAATGTTACTTTACATATAACTTGACATATGTAAAGTTATGGTATATACTATCCGTCAGAACCATAAACACAACACCACAAAAAAGAAACACATCAAAAAGAGGAACCGATGAAAAATCAAATCCAACAGTTGAAACAATCAAAAAATGCCGTAATCCTCGCCCACTACTACGCGCCTGACGACGTACAGGACATTGCCGACTATGTGGGCGATTCTTTTTATCTCGCAAAAATCGCCAAAGAGAGTACGGCGGATATCCTTGTGTTCTGCGGCGTTTCCTTTATGGGCGAGAGCGCGAAAATTCTGAATCCCGGCAAAAAGGTACTGATGCCTGATTTATCTGCCGACTGTCCGATGGCCCACATGGTAAAGCCGGGTCTGATCGAGAAAATGCGGAAAAAATACGAAGATCTGGCAGTGGTCTGCTATATCAACTCCACGGCGGATTTAAAGTGCCAGAGCGATGTGTGTGTTACTTCCTCTAACGCGGCCAAAATCGTAAAGGCGCTTCCGAATCAGAATATTTTCTTTATCCCGGACCGAAATCTGGGCAGCTATGTGGCCCGGCAGGTTCCTGAAAAGAACATTATGATCAACGACGGATACTGTCCGGTTCATGCCGCCGTCTCAGCCGAACACCTGCGCCGGGAAAAATCCGCCCATCCCGATGCCCCGGTGCTCTCCCACCCCGAATGCGAACCGGAAGTTCTTGCTCTGTCCGACTATATCGGCAGCACATCCGGGATCATCGACTACGCCAGAGCCAGCAGCAAGCAGGAATTTATTGTCTGCACCGAACAGGGCGTGCGCTTTCGGCTGAGGGCGGACAACCCTGATAAACGTTTTTACTTCCCTCATCCGCACCCCTGCTGCCCGGATATGAAACTCAACACCCTTGAAACCGTTTTATCCGTGCTGGAACAGGAAGACCGAACCGTGGAAATCAGCGAGGACCTGCGAACCGGAGCGCTGCTCCCCCTTGACAGAATGCTAAAGCTGGGAAAATAAAAAGATGAATACCGACATTTTAATTGTGGGCAGCGGTGTCGCCGGTCTGTACTGCGGGCTGAATCTGCCGAAAGAAAAAAACGTTGTCATTGTCACCAAAGACGAAGCGCCGAAAAGCGATTCTTTTCTGGCCCAGGGCGGCATCTGCGTTCTGCGCAGCGAAGAGGATTACACCTCCTTTTATGAAGATACCATGCGGGCCGGACATTATGAAAACAATCCGGATTCTGTGGATATTATGATTCGTTCCTCCCAGGATGTGATCAAGGATCTGGTTTCTTTTGGCGTCTGCTTTGAAAAGAACGGAGAGGAATTTCTCTACACCCGCGAGGGTGCCCACTCAAAACCCCGGATTCTGTTTCATGAAGACGAAACCGGGAAGGAAATCACCTCTCATCTGCTGGAGACGGCGAGAAGCCGGAAGAATATTACACTGATCGAAAATTTTACGATGGTGGACCTGCTCTGCAACGGCAACTGCTGCCGCGGCATCGTGGGCCATGACGCACAGGACAGCTATATCGCCGTCAGCGCCGACTACACGATCCTTGCCACCGGCGGCATCGGCGGTCTGTTTAAACATTCCACCAATTACAGGCATCTGACCGGGGACGCGCTGGCCCTGGCTTTAAAGCATCACATTAAGCTGCGTCACATTGATTACATTCAGATTCATCCCACCACTCTGTACACAGAGAAGGAGGGCAGGGAGTTTCTGATCTCCGAGTCGGTGCGGGGGGAAGGCGCCGTACTGCTGAACGCAAAAGGAGAACGATTTGTCAATGAGCTGCTTCCGAGAGACGCGGTGGCCAACGCCATTTATGAGGAGATGAAAAAAGAAGGTTCCCGGCATGTATGGCTCTCCTTCGCCCCCATTCCGGAGGAAGAAATCAAGTCCCATTTTCCTCATATTTATCAGCATTGCCTGGAGGAAGGCTATGACGTTACAAAAGAAAATATCCCGGTGGTGCCCTCCCAGCATTATTTTATGGGCGGCATCGACGTAGACCGGCACAGCAGAACCTCTATGGAGCGTCTGTACGCGGCGGGGGAAACGGCCTGCAACGGCGTACACGGCCGAAACCGGCTTGCCAGCAATTCCCTGCTGGAAAGCCTGGTATTTGCCGGACGGGCCGCTCGGCATATCGCTTCCCATTATGAAGCCCTCCCCTGTCGGCCTGTGCTTACGGCGGAGAAAAGCCGGTATAAAGGATACCAGGAAGAATACCGGAAGCTGGTTTTAGAAGCAATCGAAAAGGAGAGACAAAGCCATGAATGCTGTCACAATGAAACTGAATGCGGATGATCTGATTTTACAGGCGCTGAAAGAAGATATCACCGGCGAAGATATTACCACCAATTCGGTGATGCCTCATTTCCGGATGGGAGAAGTAGAACTGATCTGCAAGGAAGACGGCGTAATCGCAGGTCTGGAGGTTTTCGGAAGGGTATTTCAACTTCTGGACGAAAAAACGGAAATCACTTTCTCCTGCCAGGACGGAGACAGGGTAAAAAAGGGAGAACGGCTGGGCCTGCTCCGGGGCGACATCCGCGTCCTTCTGTCCGGTGAGAGAACCGCGCTGAATTTTTTACAGAGAATGAGCGGCATCGCCACCTATACCCGTTCCATCGCAGACCTGCTGGCCGGTAGCAAAACGAAGCTGCTGGACACCCGTAAGACCACGCCGAATATGCGGGTTTTTGAGAAATATGCCGTAAAAGTCGGCGGCGGATACAATCACAGATACAATTTAAGCGACGGCATTTTGCTGAAAGACAACCATATCGGCGCCGCGGGCGGCGTAAAAGAGGCGGTCCGGATGGCAAAGGAATACGCTCCCTTCGTGCGGAAAATCGAAGTGGAAGTGGAAAATCTTGATATGCTGAAAGAAGCGCTGGAAGCCGGCGCCGACATGATTATGCTTGACAATATGAGCGTAGAGGATATGAAAGAAGCGGTAAGGCTGGCAGCCGGAAGAGCCGAAACCGAATGCAGCGGCAATGTCACGAAAGAGAATGCGGTCAAGCTAATCGACATCGGCGTAGACTATATTTCCAGCGGCGCACTGACCCACTCGGCCCCGATTCTGGATCTTTCGCTGAAAAATCTTCATGCCGTAGAATAAAATACACCGACGAAAAACACCTGCGGGACATCTGGTAAAACCATATAAAAAGTGGTAAAATGACGCAAAAGGATTTTAAGCGAAAGGAATAGACAGCTCTATGAAAGCAGATGACAGAAGAAAAGAAATCGTCAGTCTTCTGATGTCTGAAGAAAACCCGACATCAGGAACAGCGCTTGCCGGACGCTTCGGCGTGTCCCGGCAGATTATCGTGCAGGATATTTCTATTTTAAAAGCTGCCGGTTTTCAGATTATCTCCACCCACAGCGGCTATCTGATCCACCGGACGCCCCTTGCGGAAAAAGTGTTCAAAGTGCGCCACACCTCCGGACAGACAGAGGATGAACTGAACCTGATTGTGGATCTGGGGGGCACGGTGGCGGATGTGTTTGTCTGGCATAAAGTGTACGGCAAGGTTGAGGCAAAGCTGAATATTTCTTCCAGATTTCATGTTAGACAGTTCCTTGAGGGAATCCGCAGCGGCAAATCCACCGAACTGATGCATATCACCGACGGATACCACTATCACACCATCCGGGCCGAATCGAAGGAAATCCTGGATCAGATCGAGAACGCGCTGATCAGGGAACTGTATATCGTTCCGGAAAAATGACATACAAATGCACTTTGACCGGCATTTGTATGTCCCCCGCTTCTGCTGTTCGAAACGGAATCCGGCAAAAAGCGGCGTTTACGCGTTTTGCCGGACCGGCTTTGGTTCTTTCCCATGACTTCCAAGCATTTTCTCCATCCAGACCATATGATACCATCTGCCGAACTTACGGCCGCAGTGATGAAACTCGCCTGCTTTGGCATAGCCCATGCGGGCATGGAACTCCACACTGTTCCGGGTCAGGTATTCGTCCTCGGTTTCCGGATAACCGATACAGGCATAAAGATTCAGAATCCCCATCTTTTTCAGCGCTTCTTCCAGCGCCCCGTACAGTTTTCTGCCGATCCCCTGTTTTTTCCGGTCAGCATCAATGTAGATCGTGGCTTCCGCCGACCAGTCATAGGCCGCCCTGCCCACAAAAGGACCCGCATAGGCATAGCCCACGATTTTTCCGTCCAGAACCGCCACAAAATAGGGGTATTTTTTCAGCGTATTTTCCATTCTCCCTCTGAAAGCCCAGGCAGTGGGAACCTCATATTCAAAGGAAATGGCGGTATACCTGACATAGTACTCATATACGGCCAGGATACCCTGGGCATCCGCCAGAACCGCAGGACGGATAACCAGATCTTTGCCGGGATTTCCGGAAGGCAGAGCGGATTCCGAAATAGTTTCCAGACCGCACTCTAACTGGCAGTCATAAGGTTCCTCCTCCACATGACTCCGGTTATAAACCTGGGCTTCCACACAGCCCATTTTTTTATAAAACGCCTGACTTTCCACGCAGGAATGGGCAGAGATATACAGCTTTTTCGCGCCCTTTTTCCCGGCCCAGTCTTTCGCTTTCAGAAAAAGCGCCTTTCCGATTCCCTGCCCCCGCATATCCTGAGACACATGGATGCTTGCCAGATCAAGATACTTCTGTTCGCCGCCAAAAAACGCGGGCAGGACCGCAGCGAACCCTTTCAGCTCCCCATCGCAAAAAGCGGCATGAACAAAACCGCCGGCAGCAGCGGTGTCTTTCAGACAGCCGATCAGCGTCTGATAATCCTTCTCGGTCCAGTCATCCACAAAAGGCGCCTCTCTGATCACCCATTCTCCATTTTCCTTCCGCCAGCATTTCGTAACCTCCTGCCGGCGGATAAAATGACGGAACAGTTCTCTGCATATTTCATGTTCCGATAAATTTCCGTATTGAATCATTGGCGAAATGTTTCCTTTCTTTTTGTTACTTTTTATTTTTCAGCTTGTTACTTCTTATTCCCATCATGTCCAGGCTAAACAGCCAAAGCGGATTCGTAGTTTTCATACGCTCCTCCGGATTTCGATTTATATCCTTGATTATAAAGTATTTGCCTGCCATTTTCAAAGCATATTTATCAATTAGTTTCTATGGGGACACGATCCTGAAAAGGGATTTTTTTATACCTTTTTTTATTTGTGACCGACAGATCCGGGCTTTGCAGGAATATACTGTGCTTGCATTTTATAAAAGTGCGGACAGCCGCAGAAATTTTTTGAGGGTACCTGACTCTTTCAGGAAAATCGTCGTTGTAAAAGACGATATGATTCCATGGCATGATGAACACGGAATTTTATATGTCGGAATCGAACAGTTTTTGCTGGAGGAAAATGCGGTGGACATATGATTTCAATTCCTCTGTGAAACAGCAGAAACACAAACGCGGGGAGGGGCCGTAAACCCGATTTCCGGCCCCTCCCCGGACCTTTCAGCAGCCCCCGTCGGAAACACGCCCGTTCCGCGCAGACATACCGCAAATAAACAGTCCGTCCACCGTCATCCCCAGCTCCGCCGCCAGATGAAAGGCCAGCGCCAGTGTGGGATCATACTTATCATTCTCAATGGCATTTATGGTCTGACGGGAAACGCCGCATCTCTTTGCCAGTTCCATCTGGGACAGCCCCTTTTCCTTCCGTTTTTCTTTAATGATGTTTTTCATTCTCAGCCACCGTGCTTTTTCCTGAAAAATACGAGAAGCGCAAAATAAATCAGAGCCATGGACGTAAGCTTCACAAAAGGATTCGCCGTCATCTCCCGGACATGGATCATGTTCTGAACCACATCGAGAACCAGACCTCCCGCCGTCGCCAGCAGTGTGTATGTGCTGGCTTTCCAGACAATCATCATTCTTCTCTCATCGCCGGGACGCACCAGTGAAACCACCATGGCCGCATCCAGAAAAACAAAGGCAAGCAAAATCACGGCAAAGAACATCCAACCGTTACCCATAAAAGCATTCCTCCAATCCCATATCATGATAGTTGTGTTGATATGTCAAAAAGTTTTGACATACATATACTATCATTTACGCGGATAAATGTCAAGAATGTTTGACATTTTATATGGAATACAATCGCTCTCAATCCATTCCGCAAAAAAACCCACAAACAAAATCTGTCTGTGGGTTTTCCTTATATTTGTCTACGAAATATGCTGCATAATCCACTCAACATATTTATTCCGCTTCAAAATTCCCAGCTTGTATTTCGCGCCGTCTTTCGTCTCGATCAGAACGCCGAAAGGGAAAAAGGGCGGCGTCATGCAGGTCTTAACCGACTGAATATCCTTCATCTCGATCTCCCAGCTAACGCTTTCCGTCCCGATCAGACCGGAGGCCAGAAACACAATCCGCTGGTCGGTAAAGTAGGTTTTTCCCGCGATCTGCCGGCTTAACGCCTGCTTCGGGGACTTCCAGCAGTCCGCCGATACTTTCTGCGCGAACACTGTCTCATCTGCGCGTGGTTCAAATACTGGTTTTGCCATAAGTCATACCTCCATGTTAGATAAAAATTTATTTCAGCGGACAGCCGGCTGACGGCCATATTGACCGCGTCTCTGACGGCTGCCGCATAAGCGGAATACTCTGCCGGATAACGTAGTGTATTCCACTGATAAACCCCATTATTCTCACATATGTCTCCGGTCCAGCTTCTTTGACAGCATCATTCCCAGTCCCTGCAGAATCTGCACCAACACCACCAGAATCACAATCGTAACGAACATAATATCCGACTCATACCGGTAATACCCGTACCGGATGGCAATATCGCCCAGTCCGCCGCCGCCGATCACGCCGGCCATGGCGGAATATCCGAAGATCGTTCCCACAGCGATGGTCACGCCCACCAGCAGAGAGGTTCTGGCCTCGGCTAGAAGCACCTTCCAGATGATGGTAAAGGTTCCCGCGCCCATACTCTGAGCGGCCTCGATCACGCCCTTGTCCACTTCTTTCAGGGAAGACTCCACCATACGGCCGATAAAAGGCGCCGCCGCAATGGTCAGCGGGACAATCGTAGCCGTGGAGCCGTAGGTCTTGCCCACCAGCGCCTTTGTCACCGGCATTACCAGAATCAACAGAATCAAAAACGGGATGCTTCGCATCAGGTTCACGATAAAGTCAAGTATTTTATAAATAATCCCGTTGGGCTTGATTCCTTCCTGGTCCGTAACCGCCAGCACAATCCCCATGGGCAGGCCGAAAATATAGCCGAACAGCGTGGAAACCAGCGTCATATAAAGGGTCGCCACCGTTCCTTCAATCAGCATATCAATAATCACTTTATCCAACATAATGGTCCACCTCCTCGACGCCCAGATTATTTTCCTTAAAATATTCGATCATCCGGTCCGCGATCTCCTGTGACTCCGGAAGCTGCAGGATCATTTCCCCCTCCGCATTGCCGTTGATGGTCTTTGTGTTGGCATACAGAATATTGAGAGGGGTTTTATATTCCAGCACCGCATTCCCGATAAAAGGCTCAAAAGCGGAGCTGCCGCCGAAGGTGACACGGATCATCCGCTCACTGCGCATCTCCTTGATATGCCGGAATTCATTCAGAATCAGTTTTTTGGCTTCCTCTGTTTTGGGCGCCCGGAACAGTTCTTCCACCGTGCCTTCTTCCACCATGCTGCCGTGGTCGAGAACGGCCACTCTGGAACAGATTTCCTGGATAACCGCCATTTCATGGGTAATCACGATCACCGTAATGCCGTAGTCCCTGTTAATCTCTTTCACCAGCTTCAAAATGGATTTTGTCGTCTGAGGGTCAAGGGCGCTGGTGGCCTCGTCGCAAAGCAGAATCTTGGGGTTATTGGCCAGCACTCTGGCGATGGCCACACGCTGCTTCTGCCCGCCGGAAAGCTGGGCCGGGTAAGCTTTCGCCTTCTCGCTTAAACCCACAATCTCCAGCAGTTCTTCCGCCCGCTTCTTCGCGTCATTCCGGGAAACGCCTGCGATCTCCAGAGGAAAGCAGATATTATCAATCACATTCCGCTGCATCAGCAGGTTGAAATGCTGGAAAATCATGCCGATATCCTGTCTCTCCCTGCGAAGCTCTGCCTGAGAAAGATTCATCATATCTTTTCCGTCGATAAAAATACTTCCTTCGTTGGGCCTTTCCAGCAGATTCAGACACCGCACCAGCGTACTCTTTCCGGCGCCGGACAGACCGATAATACCGAAAATCTCCCCCTTTTCGATAGAAAAGCTGATATTTTTCACCGCTTCCACCTGCCCGTTGCCTGCCTGAAACGTCCTGCTGATATTCTCAACACGGATAATTGGTTCCATACCCTTCCTCCTCATCACAAAAATTTATCTGATAATGCTGTTTGAGCACAGCGTTTGTTTCCACCTGCGTTTAACATTTTCCTTTTTCATACGGCCTGATGCCAATCGCCGCTTTAATCGTTTTATCGTCACTCTCCGATTATATATAAAGACGTATTTAGTGTCAATCGTTTTTGCTTTTCGCTCATCTGAAAAAAGGGCATAATACGAAGAAAGAGACTGCCATATGAACCTCTCCCCATATGGCAATCTCCGGTATTTTTCTGAATCTACATCATGATTCGGAACCATTCATTTTTGCCGCTGTGTCTTATTTCATCGGAACCACAGCGCCCTGATACTTTTCTTCAATAAAGGAAGCGATTTCCTCTGACTTTAACACGTCCACCAGTGCCTTGATGCCCTCGCTGCTCTCGTTTCCTTCTTTTACGGCAATCACATTCACATAAGTGGTCGCCGCCTTGGAGTCAGCCTGCTCGTAAGCGATGGCGTCCTTGCTGACCGTATACTCTGCCTGGAGCGCATAGTTGCCGTTCAGCACCACAAACGCAACCTCGTCCTTCACTCTGGCTACCTGTGCGGCCTCCAGCTCCTGGATCTTGATGTTTTTGGGGTTTTCCTCGATATCATTTACGGTTGCCAGCAGGTCTGCGCCTTCTTTTAACTTAATGATGCCGTTGTCCTGCAACAAAAGCAAAGCTCTGGCTTCGTTTGTGGTATCGTTGGGAACGGCGATGGTGTCTCCTTCCGCCAGCTCATCCAGAGCGCTTTTGGTTCCCGGATAAATGCCGAAGGGTTCATAATGGATTCCGCCTGCGTTTACCAGGTGGGTTCCCTGCTTGTCATTGAAATCATCCAGATAAGGAATGTGCTGGAAGTAATTCGCGTCAAAATCTCCGCTCTCCACTACCAGATTCGGCTGTACATAATCGTCAAAAATCTGCACGTCCAGCTCCCAGCCCTCAGCCGCCAGAAGGGCCTTTGCTTCTTCCAGAATCTCCGCATGAGGGGTTGCGCTGGCTGCGACCTTGATCGTGCCCTTTGCCTCCACAGGCGCGCCTGTGGTCTCATCTCCTGCCGCTTCGGTGGCAGCCTCATCCGCAGCGGTGGTTCCCGCTTCGTCTGCCGCCGCAGTCGTTCCCGCTTCTGCCGTCTCTGTCTGCGCCGCGGTTGTCGTGGTGTCCTCTTTGCCGCCGCAGCCCGCGAGCACACCGGCCGTCAGCGCCAGCGTCAGCAGCAATGCCATACATTTTTTCATAATCTTTTCTCCTCTTTTCAATTCATACTCTTTATGTAGGTATTTAATGAATTTCAGAAGGATTATATAACCTGCCATTATTTCTGTCAACACCTTTTCTGATTTTGAATGATAAAAAATTGAAGAAAAATACATAATTATGCAATGACTGGCAGTGCGGCCACGGCCCGGAACCTGAAAAACCGGCATTTATCCATACTATATTATCACGGAAATAACATATTGACAAAAATCATCTCCGTATAGTACACTATGATGAAAGTGTATAAAAAGGATAAATTTTTGTACGACATTTACTTTATTAAAGTAAAGTGATAATGCCATTACACTTTGCAAAACAAAAATCCAGAATCAAAGGAGAGAAAGTACATGAAAAAGAGAGTATCAGCCGTTGCTCTTCTCTGCGCGGCAGCCATGATGCTGTCTGCCTGCGGAAGCAAGCCGCAGGCGCCGGCGGAAACCACTGCGGCAGGCGCGGCAGGCACCGAAGCCGCAGGCACGCAGACAGGCGGGGAAAGCACCCCCGGAGCAGCCGACAGAACCGGTAAAATCGTGCGGGTGGCCGCAGTTGATCCCCAGGTGGCTCTGGACCCCCAGCAGTACACCTACAGCATCGTTATGAAGATCACGGATAACATTTCCGAAGCGCTGCTGACCACAAAAGGCGACGGTTCCCTGGAGCCCACCCTGCTGGCAAAGATGCCTGAGATTTCAGAGGATCAGCTCACCTACAGCTTTGAGCTGCTGCCTGACGTGAAATTCCACGACGGCACCACTTTAACTTCCGCCGACGTAAAGTATTCCTATGAGCGTCTGGTGAAGCTGACCAAGATGGCCACGCTGTTAGAGAACGTGGAAGGTTATCAGGAACTGGCTGACGGAACGGCTGACGAGCTGTCCGGCGTCGTCATTCAGGATGACACCCATTTCACCATCACCCTGACCAAGCCCTATGCGCCTTTCCTGTCCGTACTGTCCACCGCTTATACCGCCATCTACCCTCATGAAGCCTGCGAAGCTGCCGGTGAAAACTGGGGTATGACGACGCTGTACGGCACCGGTCCTTTCAAGATGGACAGCTATCAGACCGGCGTAGGCGTTACGCTGACCCGTTTTGACGATTACCACGGCGGCGCGGTGAAACTGGACGGCGTGGATTACAAATTTATTGAGGACGTAAACACCCAGGTTCTGGAATACCAGAAGGGCAATGTGGATTATGTGGACGTAGATCCTTCCATTTACCCCGTATATTCCGAGAATCCCGAACTGAAAGATCAGATGCACGGCTTCCAGCCTACCGGCAATTACAGCCTGGGCGTAAACGTAAAAACCTATCCCGATGCCAAGGTGCGTGAGGCAATCGCTCTTTCCATAGACCGGAAAGCCATCTGCGACAGCATCCTGCACGGAACGGCTACCGTTCCTACCTCTTATATCCCTGCCGGCATCATCGGACATGACGAGACACTGCCTGAATTTGAATATAATCCCGAACGGGCAAAACAGCTTCTTGCGGAAGCCGGCTTCCCTGACGGCATCGACCTCAGAGTAACGGTCAACAGCAAATATCAGGGCAATGTAAATATCGCCACCGCTTTCCAGCAGCAGGCAAAAGCAGCCGGCATCAATGTTCAGGTAGAAACCGTTGACTCTGCCGCATGGTCTGACATGAAGAAGTCCGGCGGTATCGACTGTAATATTTCCAACTGGTACGTAGACTACTCTGACCCGGAAAGCATGCTGTATCCTATGACAAAAACCGACACCAACTCCAGCTTCTGGCACAACGCTGAGTTCGACCAGCTTCTGGAGGACGGCATCGCCACCACAGATTCCGCTGAGCGCCAGGAAATCTACAAAAAGGCAGAACATATCATGACCAGAGAAGACTGGGCGACCACTCCGATCTACAATGAGACCAAGTTCTACCTCCTGAACCCCAGCATCACAGGTTTTGAGATTGATTCCACCTTCCGTATGTTCTGGAAGGATGCGGACATTCAGTAGCATTCAACTTCAGGACGAGGCTGCCGCAAAACAAAAGCATAATTTTGCGGCGGCCTCTCTTTTTGTAAACCTTAACCACAATATTGTCGCGGAATTCTAATCAGCAACTTTCCTCCCAGACCCCGGAAAGATTTTCAGACGGCACAGACGGCTGATAATTCTTCCGGACCTAAAAGGCTTGGGAGGAAAGCTGCGGGACTCAATTAGGAGAAAATACTATGCTCTCATACACAGCCAAACGTCTGGGGCAGACCGTCTTTGTCCTGATCGGCATCAGTCTGATCACCTTCGTGCTTCTGCAGGTGGTGCCCGGCGACCCGGTGGCTCTGATGCTGGAAAAGCGGGCCGACCCTGAGACCATCGCCAAGATCAGGCACGAACTGGGCCTGGATCTGCCTTACCATATCCAATATTATAACTTTTTAAAGGGCGCGGTCCGTCTGGACTTCGGAACCTCCTACTTTACCAAAGAAGTGGTATCCGTCGCCCTGATCCGCAGCTTTAAAGTGACCGTGAAGCTGGCCTGCATGGCCTTTGTCTTTGCCGCCGCCATCGGCATTCCCTGCGGTATCTTTTCCGCGGTAAAGCGGGGCAAACGCATTGATTCGGTGGTGATGGTCCTTTCCATCATCGGCGTGTCGGCCCCCGCTTTCTGGTTTGCCATTATCTTACAGATTATTTTCGGCCTGAAACTGGACATCCTGCCCATCTCCGGCTTTGACGGCGTGTCTTGCTATATTCTTCCAAGCGTTGCCTTAGGCGCCCGGTATGCCGGCAGCATGGCCCGAATCACCCGTACCAGTATGCTGGAAGTAATGGGACAGGACTATATTCGGACGGCCAAGGCCAAAGGCGCCAGCCGATGGTCCGTGATTATGAAGCATGCGCTGAAAAACGCCATGATTCCCATCGTCACCCTGATCGGTACGGATTTCGGCTATATGCTTACCGGCTCCATGCTGATCGAAAAAGTATTTTCCATTCCGGGTATCGGAAAGCTGGCGGTAGACGCCATGTCCAACCGGGATCTTCCGCTGTTGGAGGGAACGGTGATGTATATCGCTTTCGTATTCGTTATCGTCAATCTGATCGTAGATCTGTCCTATGCATTCCTGGACCCCAGAATCCGTTACGGGAAAGGAGCCGCATAAATCAATGAAAAGAACAAGAATCGGATTTTTCAACAAACAAAGACAATTTGAACAGGATATGCTGGAGCGCGGCGTGGAATATGAGTATTCCAGCTTTTATGCGGACAGTTTAAAACAGTTAAAGAAAAACAAGATGGCCATGGGCTGCGCCGTGATCCTGCTGCTTCTGATCCTGATCGCCATTTTCGCCCCTCTGCTGGCTCCCTATGACCCGGCTTATCAGGATTATACGGCGGTTCTGGCGGAACCCAGTTCGGCCCATCTTCTGGGAACCGACGAATACGGGCGGGATATTTTATCAAGAATCATCTACGGCTCCCGTGTATCCATCAGCATCGGCATCGTCGCCCAGATCGTCGCCTCTCTCGTAGGCATTACGTTAGGTTCCCTGGCCGGCTACTACGGCGGCGTGATAGACAATGTCATTTCCAGAATCATGGAAATTTTCCAGGCATTTCCCGATCTGATTTTCGCCATGGCCATTATGACCTTTATGGGCAAAGGGGTCCTGAACCTGTTTATCGCCCTGGGACTTCTGACCTGGGTGCGGACGGCCCGTATGATCCGGGGCTCCGTCATGCAGTTAAAAGAAAAAGAATATATCGAGGCCAGCCGGGCCTGCGGCGCCTCCACCTTCTGGATTATCGCCAAAGGACTGATTCCAAACTGTCTGTCCACGATTATCGTTATGGTTACGCTGGGCATTCCCAACGCTATCATGTATGAAGCTTCCCTAAGCTTCCTGGGCATCGGCATCCAGCCGCCCACCCCCTCCTGGGGCAATATGATCAGCGCTGCCCAGACCTTTATCAGCTACCGCCCGCTTTACAGCATTATGCCGGGCGTCGCCATCATGATAACGGTAATCGCATTCAATATCTTCGGCGACGGTCTGAGGGATGCCCTCGACCCGAAACTGAAAACCTGAGGAGGCAGTGATTATGGGAGAAAAATTATTAGAAGTACAGGGATTAAAAACCTGGTTTCATACCGACGCGGGCCTTTCCAAAGCCGTAAACGACGTATCCTTTTTCGTGGAAAAGGGAAAGACTCTGGGAATTGTGGGAGAATCGGGATGCGGCAAAAGCATTACCTCCCTGTCTATTATGGGCCTGGTTCAGACGCCGCCGGGTGAAATTGCCGGCGGGAAAATCCTTTTTGAAGGGGAGGATCTGCTGGAAAAGACCGAGGAGGAAATGCGTTCTATCCGGGGCAAAAAAATCGCCATGATTTTTCAGGAACCCATGACTTCCCTGAACCCCGTTTTTACCATCGGCCAGCAGTTAATAGAAACATTAATGCTCCACGAAAATCTGACCAAACAGCAGGCCCGTGAAAAAGGCATCGAGATGCTGAAGCTGGTAAAAATTCCGCTGGCGGAAAAACGATTCGACGAATATCCCCACCAGCTTTCCGGCGGTATGCGCCAGAGGGTGATGATCGCCATGGCCCTGTGCTGCAGCCCCAAGCTTCTGATCTGCGACGAGCCCACCACGGCGCTGGACGTAACGATTCAGGCCCAGATTCTGGAGCTGATTAATGAATTAAAGGAACAGACCGGCACCTCTGTTATGATGATTACCCACGATCTGGGCGTGATCGCCGAGGTGGCTGACGACGTAATGGTTATGTATGCGGGCAAGGTGGTGGAGCACGCCACCTGCGACCAGATTTTCGAGAAACCCATGCATCCTTACACATACGGTCTGATGAACTGCATCCCCAAACTGGATGATGACGACACCAAAGAGCTCAGCGTTATTGAGGGCATGGTGCCGAGCTTTGACGATATGCCGAAAGGCTGTGCTTTCTGCCCCCGCTGCCCGGAAGCCATGGATATCTGCCGGGAAAAGATGCCGAAGCTTTCGGAAGCGGAAGGACGCATGGTCCGCTGCTTTAAATACACCGAAGAATGGGAGGAAAGTAGCCATGAGTGATCAGACAAATCAGGCGCCTCTGCTGGAGGTAAAACACCTGCGAAAACTTTTCCCCGCAAAATCCGGATTTCTGGCAAAGGAAAAAACCTATATCAAAGCGGTGGACGACGTATCCTTCACCCTGATGCCCAAAGAAACCCTGGGCGTGGTAGGGGAATCAGGCTGCGGCAAATCCACCATGGGACGGTCCGTACTGCGGCTGATTGAGCCTACGGAGGGGGAAATCCTGTACAAAGGAGAAGATTTCCGGCAGGCAGGCGGCCAGCAGCTTCGGAAAATGCGCTCTGACATGCAGATTATTTTCCAGGACCCTTACGCCTCCTTAAATCCCAGAATGACCGTGGGCGAGATCATCGCGGAACCGCTGAACATCCAGAAACGATGCGGCTCCAAAGAAGAAGTCCGGGAACAGGTGTTAAAGGTGATGGAGGTTGTAGGCCTGAATCCCAAGTATTACAACCGCTATCCTCACGAATTTTCCGGCGGCCAGCGCCAGAGAATCGGCATCGCCAGAGCCATCGTGCTCCAGCCTTCTCTGGTGGTATGCGACGAACCGGTATCGGCTCTGGACGTGTCCATTCAGTCTCAGGTGCTGAACCTTCTGCGCAAGCTCCAGGAATCCATGGGAATGGCTTATATCTTCATTTCCCATAATTTAAGCGTCATCAAGCATATTTCCGACCGGGTTATGGTGATGTATCTGGGCCATGTGGTGGAGATGGCGGACAAAAAGGAACTGTTTGACAATGCCTCCCATCCCTACACCCAGGCGCTTTTATCTGCCATCCCGGTTCCGGAGCGCCACAGCAGGCGAAAAAAGATTATTCTCCAGGGAGATCTGCCAAGCCCGGCGAACCCCCCCTCCGGCTGTATCTTCCACACCAGATGCTTTATGGCCCAGGAGATCTGTTCCAAACAGAAACCGGAGCTGAAAGAGATCGCGGACGGCCATCTGTGTGCATGCCATTTCTGCGGACTGAATAAAGGGGAATAAAAGCTTACCTGGCTTTACTTTCATAATGAAATGCCCGTTATCCGTTTTTATTGCTGATAACGGGCATAAATTTTATTCCGGTATAAAGTTTCCGTTCGTCCTCATGATGAATATATGCGCCGTTTTTCATCTGTACTTTAAGCGACGCAGGATTATCCTTCCGAACGGACATATAAATTTCATTCTCACGAATCATCTGCCGCGCTTTTTCTACCGTCAGCTTCAGACCTGCGGAGGCATACCCCTTTCCTCCGGGGTTTCTAATTTCGTTCCGCAGCTCCCCTCCCGGGACTCTGCTATGAGCACTTGGCCCCTGTCTTTTAGGGGCTTACGTGCGATGCATACAAAATTGTTAGCGGATGTCTTCTAGCCGCTTACTATTTTGTAGTCCGGTCCGCTGCTGTTTTCATAAACCGCTTGACACGATCACTTCCAAATTTTTGTAGGCCTATTATACTATGTACTTGCGGTCTCCTCAACGATTATTTACATTAAATCCACCGAACTATTGCATAAATGAAATTTTTCGGGTATGATAGGCACGAAGAAAGGAAGCGTAAAACATGAAAATCACAGATATCAAAACACATATGATGAAAGTCCCTCTGATCCGGCCTTTTCACATCTCTCTGGGCGTAATCACCCATGCGGTTAGCTGCCTTGTGGAGATTGAGACTGACGAAGGCATCACCGGCTACGGCGAGGGTTCTCCCGGTCCGCTGATCACCGGGGAAAATCTGGAAGGAACCGTGGAGACTGTCCGGGTTCTGCGGGAAAGCCTGCTGGGCATGGACCCCAGAGATCTGGAAGCCGTCTACACGGTGATGAACCGGGCCGTTGCCCATGCGGGCACGGCAAAAGCTGCCATCGACATTGCCTGCCATGACATTTTGGGAAAGGCCAGCGGTCTTCCTCTGTACCGTCTGCTGGGCGGCTGCTCCAACGAACTGGAAACGGATATGACCGTAGGTCTGGACGAACCCCAGGTAATGGCCGATATGGCGAAAGGCCATGTGGAAAACGGTTTCCGCATCATTAAAACCAAGGTGGGCGCCGGCATCGAACAGGATCTGGCACGGGTCAAAGCGATCCGTACGGCCGTGGGCGACGACGTAAAAATCCGCCTGGACGCCAACCAGGGCTGGCACGCCAAAGAAGCCGTGGAACTGATTAAACGGCTCAATGAATATGACATTGAGCTGGTAGAGCAGCCCGTTCCCCGCTTTGACTTTGAAGGGCTGAAATATGTCACCACCTACAGCCCGGTTCCGATTATGGCGGACGAGAGCTGCTGGGACGCAAAAGACGCCCTGAGACTGGTTTCCGAACGAGCCGTGGACTTGATTAACATTAAGCTGATGAAATGCGGCGGTCTTTATGAAGCGAAAAAGATCGTAAATATCGCGGAAGCCGCAGGCGTCGAGTGTATGCTGGGCTGCATGGCCGAGGAAAGCGGCATCGCCATCCACGCCTCCGCCGCCCTGGGCGCCGCCCTGACCAACATCACAAGGGCAGATCTGGACGCCAGCTTTTCATTAAAAGAGCTGCCCTTTACCGGCGGGTTCACCATTCGGGATGCAAAGTATCTTGTGCTGCCTGAGGAACCGGGACTGGGCATTCATGGATTGAAATTTTAATACACCATAGCGGAACTGCTCACAGCGAAAGTCCGTACGAGCCCCGGAAGGATTTTCGGACGTGCATACGGCCGGAAATTCTT
>CAOKOL010000047.1 GCA_948470335.1 uncultured Lachnospiraceae bacterium
ATTTGATTATGAATTTTTATTGCGATGGATGACGGCTGGTTATTCATCGCTTACGAGTTTTTGATTTTTTAACCAGCCAGCAGCCCGTATTGTTCGGACGGATGGCCTGACAATGGGTTCCGGCAGCCGGCATTCTTTCTCCGGACAGTTTTAGGAGTACGATCAGGCGGGTGTGGGTTTTGCAAAGGGTCTTATGGCATTTTGTAGTGTGCAGGTATGGGGGTCTATGTAAAGATGGTCATAAGAGTGATGTTGGAATAGTGGCAGATGACTAGGGGTATATTTTTAGAAAGAGCTATGGAATCACCTTTCGCCTGTCTATAGTAGTTTGTGGTAAATCCAAGCAGTTCTGATAGCTGTTTCTGGATCAGTCTTGCGTTTAACTGGAGCTTATGGATTCTTTGGCTGGGAGTGTTTTCTGGAAAATGATTGTTTTTGATTGTGAGCGAGTGCCCCTTGTATTGTGGTATGAATACGGTTTATAAACCACGGCAAACGAAAGCTTTTACCCTCTCAAGTAGCATTAAATTCAGCGCTATTACCCAATGCCTGTATTCAATCTTTTGAGGACTTTTCCTAAATATTCCAGATCATAGCCACATTTCTTTCTTTTGCTTGCTATCCCCATCCTACAGCTCTTTTCCTGTTTCAGCAGGTTGGTTCCTATATGCCGCAGCACGTTTACGTTTTCTGCCGCGTTCCCTGCCCTCATCCTGCTTTCATCTTCCCGAAAACCAATGTCTAACACCCAATGCAGGCTGTTCTCTATCCCCCAATGTGACCTCCGCCCTTCCCCGTATTCTTTCGCTTTCAGGTCTTCCTGGCTGTATATGGAATAAGATACCGCTGTTGTGGTAACCCCACGCTCTGTTATTGTTGATACGCAGGCACCGATTCCATTTAGGCCCTTCCAGCCGGGGTGGTTCCCCTTGAGCCATTCTATTTCATTTTCCACATAGTATTCCCTTATTTCCTGCCTCCCGTGGTCAAAATCCATTCCCTTACTATAGCGCCCCTTTTTCTCAAGCTCTTTTTTCTTCCTCAGAAATATATCTTTTTCAAAATACAAGGAAATATCTTCCGGCAGGGTTTCCTGGTTCCCTTTTACCTGCAGGATATAATTCGCGCCCTTATCTATGACCTTTTCCGCTATCTCTTTCTGGGTTCCCATGGCATCTATTGTCACCACACATCCTTTCAGGCAGAGGATTTCCAGCAGTTCCGGGATGGCCTTGATCTCATTTGTCTTTTCTGCCACACGCAGCTGGTCAAGGACAAGAGACGCCTCGGAAGCCCATGCGCTTACCACATGGGCCGGCTGTTTTCCTTTTGCCCCGTCTCTGCTGCGCCTGCTGGTTTTTCCATCAATGGCAACGATACCCTCTATCTTCCCCGTGACAGCTCCGGTCCAGCGAAATAAGGCCTCATGGAACTTATCAGGCTCCATCATCTGGAATATCCTATTAATCGTATCATGGGAAGGTATCCCCCCCCCCAGGAAGTTCCGGAAATGTTCTGAGCCAGTCTTCTTTGGAGCATGCCCAGTCCTCTATTTCATTCCAGGTATCCATACCGCAAAGGATAGCGGTAACAGCGATTATGATGATATCAAGAAATTTGTGTTTTTGGTTATATGGGGCTCTCGGATCTGGAATCTCTCGCATACATCCGACCAGTGAACATTCATTTTCCATATCTGACATAACAATCATTTCAAGAAGTATGGAAACAATTGTACACGATTGTGCGAAGATTGTCAGTTGTTAAATATAATATATCAGTTTTTTTCAGCGGCGCATAGACATAAAATCATGAGTTTACCGTGGTCTATAAACCGGTTATCAGGAGAAATTATGGAGGATACGGGCGAAAAAAGGAGAAAATATGGGAAATATAGTGATTTTTTGGAAGATGTGTGGTATAATTTGTGGAAGATAATAAAAAGTTATCCGTTATTATTTGCATCATGTGAGGATCAAAATGAGGAAAAAAGATTTTGAATATGAAGTGGCGCTTTCTTTCGCAGGAGAGCAACGTGATTATGTGGAAAAAGTATCAAAGGAACTGACTAGGCTTAATGTTCGACATTTTTATGATTATAATGAACAGGGTAATCTTTGGGGCAAAAATCTTACCCAATATCTAGATAGTGTCTATTTCGAAAAAGCCATGTATTTTGTCCCATTTATTTCAGAAGAATATGTTAAAAAAGTATGGACGAGACTAGAAGTTAATTCCGCTTTAGATAGAAATATGAATGAATCACGTCCTGATTTTCAACAGTATATTCTTCCGGTACGGTTTGACGATACGAGAGTTCCTGGCATTGTGGGAAGTATTGCTCATATTGATGCAAGAAAAACAACACCTCAAAAAATTGCCCGTATGATATTTGAAAAACTAAATGGGGATAAAGAAGTAACGGAGACTGATAGACAGGAAGAAATGGTAGAATTTCTTCCTGCAAATTATAATAATAAAATCAATGCAAATGAACTGGAGATGATGGAAAGTATCTATTCACTCCATACCCAATCGCATGCAATAGTAGTTTACGGTGAAAAAGGACTGGGAAAAAGAAGCTGTATTCAATGCTTTATACAAAAAAAGAAAAATGTTATAAAAATATCTCCTGATTCCGAGAATCGATTTCAGTTAGAACCAGTTATACATGCGCTCAAACTGGATACAAATTGTTTATCAACAGATTCGGATTTGGGCTTTGAAGACCAGATAAAAAAAGAATTTTTCGCTATTTGTAAAAAGAAACCAACAATAATTTATATTGAACGATTTCATGATTTTGATTCTCAGACAACTATGTTTCTTCTTGAAACAACAGAAGTTCTATTGAGTCGTTTCTTGGCCTGTCACACATTTGTAATATTGGAATTGAATATTGAGGAAAGTACAACTCCGCTTATTCCATTTTATAAGCTTCCTCCAAGTCATACGGACTTTATATGTTTTAACAGGCTTTCTGTTGATGACTTAAAGGGTTATTTTTTCGATGTTTTAGACAATATTGAAATATCGGATGAAAATCTAAACTATATTTTAGAGTCCTCTTTTGGAAATATTATGTATCTAAATATAGCAATTAATTATTTAAAAGGCGAACATTTTATTCGATTTAAAAATGGAAAATATGTATGTAATAAACTTCCTTCCGGTATATTAGCAGATGTTTTAAAAGATTTTATTTTGCAGCGTTTCGACAGGCTTGATAATACATTAAAAGAGGTACTTTCAAAGTCATCTATTATAGGGAATGTCTTTAATGCAGAGTTGCTTTCAAAGCCGTTTCAGATTATAAATGCAGATGATATGTTACAATCAATTGAGAAAATATCCCAATTGATTGTTCGTCCAGATAATATGTCCTATTCTTTCGAAAATAATGATGTATATAATTTAATAAAAAACAGCGTATCACCGGAATTGCAAAAGGAATGGCATGAAGTTCTGGCAAATTACTATAAGAAATTATTAAAAAAAGAACAGCGACGCAAATGCCAAAAAGCTACTGACCGTGAAATTGCTGCATTATATCCAATTGCAAATCATTACAAATATGCACAGAATTATAATGCTGCAATTATTTATTATATAGAATTAATTTCAAAATATCAAATGATTTCTGACTATTTACATGAATTGACTACAATCCAGGATATTAAATATATGTTGGAATATGTGGATTTGGATAATCTGCATTTAGATTTTTTAGAATATGATATTTTTAAAGCAGAAGCCGATTGTTATAGAAATATGGGCAATTTTCCAAAAGCTAGACAAGCATATGAAGAATGTCTGAGCTATTTTAATATAGATGAATTTTTGGAACCTGTAGTAGAACTCCTTTACCAGCAGTCTTATTGCTTATATATGGATGGCGAAATAGAAGGAGCATTAAAAATCCTGAATCATATGAAAGAACATTTTGAGAAAAATGGCATCTATAATTATTCGTATATAAAGATTATCTCCTTATTAGCATCTACCTGCGATGTGACAGGTGATGCGGAAAGCCAGAAGAAATATTATGCAAAGGCACTAGATTTTTACAAAAATAATCAATGTGAACAAGAATATTATGTTTTGCTTCGTATGGCAAGTATGGTTTTCGAAGAAGAAATTGCAATCACTATGGAAGAAACCGCAGAAACTTTTTTCAGGAAACAGAATTCCACAAGATATCTAGCGGAAGTCCTTCATAATATTGCTACAGATTACTTATATATTGGTGAATTGGCAAAAGTTTCTGAACCGATAAATGAATCTATCGATTTGTTTGATTCCTTTGGGAGTATTGCCGTTCATTGTCCGTTAAATACAAAAGGAATATTAAAAATGGTAATGGATAGAGATTATAATGCAGCCATTGATATTTTTGAACAAGCTTTACAATATGAAATGGAACCTTATTCTGAAATCACCATCCGGACAAATGTTTTGAACTGTATGAATCTTCTAGGGAAACCTGATGAAGCATTAAAACAGTTGATGCGAATTGATGAACTAATTAAAATGCAGGAATCCCAACATATTCCCGTATATGCAATATATCATAATTTAAACTGGGCATTTTACTATTTTCATATAAAGGATTATGAGAAATGCATACGAAGACTTGATATTTGCTCAAAATTGAATTATATGGAACCGCGTTTTAAATATATATATAAATTCTTAAAATATCAAACTAAAAAAGTACTGAGTTTAAAAACTCGCAATACGGCAGGAACAGCACCGAAAAAAGTACATAGAATATGTGTGGAAAATGGATTTTATTTTGCAACGCTCAGATTTTATGAGAGTGTTTAAAACAAGCAAGACTATTCAGTGGTCTTGCTTGTTTTTATAACGTTGCAAAGCATTATAAAGTATTTCTTCTAGTACTTTTCCCAGATTATATTTACCATACTCACAGCATTTTGCAAATCCGCTTTCATAGTCCACGTTTGGCAGTGGTGTAAGTTCCAGTAAATAATACTGTCCATCTGAGTCTACTCTGTAATCAGCCCGGCTATAATCATTGCAGCCTAAAAATTGATGAAGTCTTTTTGCATCATCCTGCATGCCCTCAATAATATGATTAGATAAAACTGCCGGAATTTTAGTACATGTATCAGAATATTTATCTTCAGCACTGAAAATGCCAAGCTGGGGTTTTGCTTTTCGAATAATTTCGACTGTGCCAAGCGTTTTCGTATTCTTCCCATCATATAATAGAGCAACTGTAAATTCCCTTCCATCAATATAAGTTTCGCATAGTAATATCTGGTGATATTCTGCACTTAATTTTTGGAAAGCCAATACCAATTCATCTTCTGAATTCGCAAGTATTACACCTGAACTGCTCCCCTCATAATTTGGTTTTAATATCCAAGGTCCCTTTAATGTTCTAACGGCTGTTTCGACATCGGCTATACAATCCACTTTGCAGTACGGAGGAGTTGGAATGTTCAGATATTCAGCAATAATTTTCGTATGTAATTTATTCAGTGTTAAGTTTAATGCGTATGCATCTGAGCCTGAGTACGGAATATCATTTATTTCAAATAAAGATGGAAGCCAGCCTTCTCTGTTTCGACTAAGTATTCCTTCAGCAGTATTCATGACAATATCAATTTCAGGAAATTTCCCGTCCATAAGAAGTTTATTTATTTTTTGATAGTTACCCAGCAGATATACAATATGCCCCCGATCTTCAAGAATTTCCTTTATCATTTTGATTTCGAACAACATGCTAAAATCACAGTGGGAAAATCCTTCTGCAGATATGCTGTAATCTTCTTTTACATCATATGCAATTCCAACACGTAATTTTTTCTTCATATTTCCTCCGAATATCATTTTATGCAATTTATCAATTGTTTTTGTAACAACATAGTCCGTCGCTGTTTGAAAGATAGAAAGTATCCTTATCTATTCTGTTTATGGAATATGGAGCCAATACCATCTTCCCCATTTCTGGTGTGTCTACAACAAACTTAGGTATAGCAAAACCACTGATTTGATTACATAATTTATTGATTATATCAATACCTTTGCGAATATCCGCAACAAAATCCTCACATCCCTTTACCTTATCGCACTGGTATAAATAATACGGCTTTACTTTTATCTGAATTAATTGTTCAAATAAATTTTTTAAAACATTATAATCATCATTTACTCTTTTTAATAAAACAGACTGACTTCCCAGAGGGATTCCTGCGTTTGCCAGTGATAAAATGGCATTTTTGCTGTCTAAAGTTAACTCATCGGGATGATTAATATGTATATTTATATACAAACACCTAATAGTTCTCAGTTCTTTAATTAATTCTTTATCTATTCTTTGAGGAAGTGTGATTGGGATTCTAGTGCCAATCCTTATAATTTTTACACTGTCTATTTTTTCTATTTCCCGTAATATAGTGATAATCTTATTAGTTTTCAAAACCAATGGATCTCCGCCTGTCACTAGAACATCCACTATCTCAGGATGTTTCCTGAGATAGTCCAGTATATTTTCAAAAGTATCGAAACAGATTTCACCGTTTCGGGTGATTCGTTGTCTTGTGCAGAACTGACAATAACATGCACATTGATTAGTTACTATTATGACTGCCTTACTATTATATCTGTGAATGAGATTTGGTACCGGCGTATATTCATCTTCCCGCAGATAATCATTTGAAAATCGAAAATTACACGCTGACGTATGCGGTATAAATTGCCTTTGAAGGGCAGCACTATGTGTACTTTTTATTAATTTGTCCATATATGGTGTTAAATGAAGGTTTTGTTTGCAGACTGACTGTCGGTCTGTTATACAGTTTTGAAGTTCTTCTTCCCATGTCATCATAATATTCTCCGATATTTGGTGTATTTATCCAACAGATAACTTTTTATTATCCTCCATTCCAATTTTTCACCCCATACCCCCCCAACGCATGCATTCTTAAATTTACATGCGTTGGGGTTCCTATGGGCTTATATATGGAAATTTTTCCTCGGATGCTTTGTGGCAAGAATGTCCTTCTGTTTTGACATGGCAACATGTGTATAGATTTCAGTGATATTAATAGAACTATGTCCCAGCATTTTCTGTATGTATCGGATATCCACATCAGCCTCTAAAAGACAGGTCGCGAATGTATGGCGGAACATATGGGGGGTGATATGCAGTTCGATTGCGGCAAGGGCGGTATATTTGTTGATCATTCTGCGGACCGCCTGGTCTGTCAGTGCTTCACCTGCCATGCTGACAAAAAAGTGCTGACATTGCCGGATTTCAGGAAGAAAGTGCGTTTTATATTCGTTTAAAAGCTGAATGATATCACTGTTCCCGATTTGTATTCGCCTTTCCTTTGAGCCTTTTCCATTAATCAGGATGATTCCTTCTTCCGTATTAACATCGCCTATATTCAGGCTGCAAAGCTCTGAGATTCGTATCCCTGTGGCGAAAAGCATTTCGATGACGGCGACATCGCGAAGTGCGCTTTTTCTCTGGTGATCCGTTTTTCCGTTCCTGCGCTGTCTGTAAATGACACGAAGGAATGTTTCTACCGTGCTGAGTGGGATGGTTTTTGGGAGGGTAGAGGGTTCCCGGAATTTGATCCGCAGTTTACTAAAAGGATTCTTCTCAATTTGCTCTCTGTACTCAAGGTAGTGGAAAAATGCTTTTAGTGAGGCGATTTTCCGTTTTGTTGTCCGGGGCTTGTATGTCTGGTGGAGGCCAGCAATAAAATTTTCAAGTATTTCAGGTGTGATATTGGGAGCATCCACGGGAGGGATTTGCCTGGAAAATTGCGTCAGATCGGTTTGGTACGCTTTCAGAGTTTTGCCGTCCAGCCGTCTTTGATACCGGCAATATTCCAGGTAGCTGTCAATGTGTGTTTGTAAGTGAGTCATGGTTATATTTCCTCCGTTTTTGTATTAGTCTATCAAAAATGTTCTGTTTTGGTGGGGGTTGTATTTGCAAAGTCTTAAATCTTTCACTTACAATATCTGTTGTGAGCTTGTACCTGTTTGGAAGCTTCACATGGGACACTCTGGTTCCCGCGCGGTATTTTCTAATATTCCGTTGCGCTGTGCGTATCAGAATTGTATATTGAAGATAAAATAAACGAGGTGACGGGATGGTTGATCTGTCAAAAAGCGCGGAGAAACCGGATGCGACGGAATATAGACTGATTTGTGCAAAGGTAACTTCTATTGAAGAAACAAATGGTAGAATTTACTTTTGTAATTTGGGTTTTTCTGCGAATTTTCTAAAGATTTTTCTATGAAATGTAAAATGATATAAATTACCGGGAAAGCACTTCTTGTGTTCTCCCGGTAATTTACTTTCTGTTATGCTTTTGTATTGCAGTATTGTCAGCAGCTCCACATGGATTTTTGTGGTCGTGTTCGTATCAGTGAAACGTTATCCCAAAATCTTCTTCAAATCCTCCTCCGGCGTGCTGATCGGATGGATCTCATAATTTTTCACCAGGAAATCCAGCACATTCGGCGATACAAATGCCGGCAACGTAGGCCCCAGGTAAATATTTTTGATTCCCAGATGCAGCAGTGTTAGCAGGATGCAGACCGCTTTCTGCTCATACCAGGAGAGCACCAGGGTCAGAGGCAGGTCGTTGACGCCACAGTGGAAGGCTTCGGCCAGGGCTGTGGCTACCATAATAGCGCTGTAAGCGTCGTTGCACTGGCCCATATCCATAATCCGGGGTATGCCGCCGATGGTGCCCAGATCCAGATCGTTGAAGCGGTATTTGCCGCAGGCCAGAGTCAGGACAGCCGTGTTGGCAGGGGTCTGTTTTACAAAATCCGTATAGTAGCTGCGGCTTTGGCGTGCGCCGTCACAGCCTGCCACCAGAAAAAGATGTTTCAGGGCGCCGTCTTTGACGGCGGAAATCACGGTGTCAGCTACGGACATCACCGCGTTTCGGCCGAAGCCGGTGGTGACGGTTGTGCCGCCGTTGATGCCGGTAAATTCCTGAGCTTCGTCGTATCCGCCCAGCTCCAGAGCCATATTGATTACAGGGGTGAAATCTTTATCCGGGCCGATATGGGCGGCGCCGGGCCATGAAACGGCTTCCATTGTAAATACCCGGTCGGCATAGCTGTCTTTTAAAGGCATCAGGCAGTTGGTGGTATAGACAATGGGCGCGGGAATGTCGGCCAGCTCCTGTTGCTGTCTGAACCATGCGGTTCCGAAGTTTCCTTTCAGATGGGGATAGGCCTTGAATTTAGGGTAAGCGTGGGCGGGCAGCATCTCGCCGTTGGTGTAAATGTTGATGCCCTTGTCTTTGGTCTGTTCCAGAAGAAGCTCCAGATCCTTTAAGTCATGGCCGGTGATTACGATAAACGGTCCCTTTTCCACCCTGAGAGGCACGGTGGTGGGAGCGGGATGACCGTAGGTTTCCGTGTTGGCCTGATCCAAAAGGGCCATACATTTCAGGTTGATCTCGCCTGTTTTTAAGACAACGGGAAGCAGTTGCTCCATGCCCCAGTCTTCGCCTACGGCGGCAAGACCCTCATATAAGAATGCGTTGACTTCGTCGTCATCGTAGCCCAGGATCATAGCGTGGTATGCATAGGCAGCCATGCCCCGCAGTCCGAACAGGATCAGGGATTTCAGGGAGCGGATGTCCTCGTCGGCATTCCAGAGCTGTTCCATATCATAGGCATCCGCGGCAGCGCCGCCTTTGGCAGCCAGCGTTTTCCCGGCTTTTTTCACCTGTTCGATCTGCTCTTTGATGGCAGCGTCATTGAAATTCACATTGGTAACGGTGGCGAACATGCCGGCCATCATGACACGGTGGGTTTCGGCGGTGGGGGCGGCTCCTTTTGCGGTTCTGGCCAGGCCGATCAGCTCTCCGGTCAGTTGATCCTGTAATCCGGCGGAGGCAGCGGTTTTTCCGCACACGCCTGCTTTGCCGGTGCAGCCGGTACATCCGGCGGTCTGCTCACATTGAAAACAAAACATTTCTTTTAACATTGATACAAATCCTCCTTTTTGGGTGTTCCCTTGTTTTCAAATTGTTTTATTGAAACGATTGACGATTGTTTTATAGAAGCTGTCCGTCGGTTGAGATTACGGCCGTGCGCAGGGGAATGTCTTTCCCGCTGGCCCGGATAGCTTCCCTTGCCGCCTGTTCCAGCCCGCCGCAGCAGGGAACCTCCATGCGGGCGAGGGTGACGCTTTTGATATCGTTTGCCTGTAAGACAGCGGTCAGTTTATCCGTGTAATCTACGCTGTCCAGCTTCGGGCATCCGATAACGGTTACATGGTTTTTGATAAATTCGTTGTGAAAGTTTCCGTAGGCGTAAGCCGTGCAGTCTGCGGCGATCAGCAGGTCGGCCCCGCTGTAATAAGGGGCGGCGGCGGGCATCAGTTTGATCTGCACCGGCCACTGGAGAAGCTGGCTGGCGGCGGAAGCCGCCGGCCGGAGCAGTTTTGCCCTGCTGCCGGGACAGCCTTCGGAGACGGTGTTTTTCGCTTCGTTTTTCTGCCGTTTTGCCGCCTGTACGGCGGCCTCGTCGTAGGCGGCGGCTTCCCGCTTTACAAAAGTGATGGCTTCCACGGGACAGGCAGGAAGGCAGTCCCCCAGCCCGTCGCAGTAGTCGTCACGTAAAAGCTTTGCTTTTCCGTTTACCATGCCGATGGCCCCTTCATGGCAGGCTTCGGCACATGCGCCGCAGCCGTTGCATTTTGACTCGTCTATCCGGATGATTTTTCTAATCATAATATCCCCCTCCGTCTAAAGTTTCGCTGTTGGTCAGCGGGTGTTTTTTGCTGCCTTGACTTCATGTGCCCATTATAATATAATAAATCAAACACGTCGGTTGTATTTACAACAAAGGAGATTGTTTTGGAAAATGATTTGAGAGTGGTAGAGAAATCAAAGTTATTTAAGGGGATCGGGGAGCAGGACACTGCTTCCATGCTGAAATGCCTGGGGGCATATCGAAGGAGTTACCGGAAGGGAGACTGTGTGTTCCGGAACGGGGAGCGGATTACCGCAGTGGCGCTGCTGCTGGAAGGGGCCGTTCATATCCGGAAAGAGGATTACTGGGGCAATCTCAGCATATTGCATGAGATTTCGGCGGGAGAGGTATTTGGAGAAACCTATGCCTGTCTGGACGGCGGTGAGATGCTGAACAATGCGGTGGCGGTGAAGAACAGCCGGGTGCTGTTTCTTGACGTAAAGCGGGTGCTGACCACCTGTTCCTCCGCCTGTCAGTTTCATGGAAAACTGATTCAGAACCTGCTTTCGGTGTTGGCGCAGAAAAATAAGCTGCTGACCCGGAAGCTGGAGCATATGTCCCGGCGGACCACCCGCGAAAAGCTGCTGTCCTATTTATCGGAGCAGTCCCTCAGAGAAGGGCGTTCTTCTTTCGAGATCTCTTTTAACCGGCAGCAACTGGCGGATTTTCTCTCCGTGGACCGGAGCGCCATGTCCAATGAACTGTGCAAAATGAGAGATGAGGGGATACTGAAATTTGACCGGAATCATTTTGAGCTGCTGTAAATTACGTTTCAACAGAGGCAGTTGTTTTCCGCTGCCTCTGTCGAATTTTCTTCCGTTTCTACCGGTCAAAATGAATTCCGCTCCAGTAAACGCATTCTTTCACCTTGGTCTCCGGCAGCAGTTCCACGCCTTCCAGCGCCCATTTCTTATATTCTTCAAATCCTACCCGGTCGATGATATAGCCGATATGTTCCTTGCCGCCGGGCGCGCCGGGGTTCATGTATTCTTTCACGAACCGGTAGGTATTCAGAATGATCTTTACGATGCTGTCCTCATCTGCCCAGATCAGGAAATCCTCGCCCAGTCTGGGATTTTTCTTTCCGGTCCGGCCCATCAGGGTCAGTCTGTAATACTTCTGCCTGCTTCTGGTAAACGCGCGGGTGGGACATTTGGTGATGCAGACGCCGCAGCCCACGCATTTTTCCTCGTCCCGGATAATCTTATCGTTTTCCATCCGCAGCGCGTCCACGGACAGTCCTTTGCAGCCTTTGACACAGGCCTGGCAGCTAACGCAGCGGCCGGGATCATACCGGGGCATGGTCATTCCTATGATGCCAAAGTCATGGAGCCGCACTTTGCCGCAGTCGTTGGGACAGCCGGTGAAGGCAACCTTAAAATGCAGGTCGTTGGGGAAAATCTCTTTTTCCACCCGTTTGGCGAAGGCTGTCGTGTTGTAGTTGGCAAAGGGGCAGACATTGTTGCCGATACAGGCGGTGATGTTTCTTGTTCCGGAAGAAGAATATCCGGCGCCTTTTTCCGGCTGATTGATGTCTAACAGCTCGATGATGGGCTGGAGCATTTGATTGATGGCATCCATATCCTCCAGGCGGATTCCTTCGATTTCAAATCCCTGCCGGGTGGTCAGGTGAACGATGCCGTTTCCGTATTTTTCCGCGATTTCCTGTACCATTCCCAAAATTTCAGCTTTCAGATATCCGCCGGGAACACGGATACGGGAAGCACCGATCCCTCTTTCCTTGCTGATTCTGAACGCGTTTTTCTTCGCTTTTTTTGTATTGATATCCAATCCCATAATTTCACCTCCAATTTAGTTCCGCAGCTCCCTTTAGGGGCTTTGCCGTGAGCGCTCAGGGGCTGTTTTCAGACCCTTACGTGTAATACGGTCCGATACCGTCTTAATCAATTAAATTTTTACCTTCTTTATAATTGAACACCGGGCCGTCCAGGCAGATATATGTGGAATCCATTTTGCAGTGGCCGCATTTGCCCAGGCCGCAGCACATTTTCCGTTCGTAGGAAATCCAGATATTCTGTTCCGGGATGCCTCTTTTTTGCACTTCGATCACGGTAAATTTCATCATGGCGGGCGGGCCGACGATGATAAAGACGGCGTTGTCCGGATTTTTTACCGGCAGATCGGGAATATATTTGGTTACCATACCGGTCTGCCCCTGGTAACCGTCCGGGGCGCTGTCTACGGTTTTGATTACCCTGATGTTTTTCTCCCATTGTTCAAAATCCTGTTTGAACAGGATATCGTCAGGGGATTTGAAACCGGCGATCAATGTCGTATCGGCCGCTTCGCCGGGATGGCTTGAAAAATAGTCGACAATGCCCTTTACAGGAGAGAGGCCGGTGCCGCCCGCGATGATAAAGAGCTCTTTGTTCTTATAATTTTCAATGTCAAATCCATTGCCGTAAGGCCCGCGGATGAGAAGATGGTTTCCCTCAAAATTTTCAAAAATCTGATTGGTTACCTTCCCCACTTTCCGGATGGTCAGGTCAATGGTGTCCGGGCCGATTCCGCTGACAGAGATGGGCGCCTCGCCGTATCTGGGAATGGAAACTTCAAAAAACTGGCCGGGTTTCACTTCGCCGGTAAATTCCATGCGGAAGGTGTACTCGATATCCGTATGGCGGATGATCTTTTTTACCTGGGAAGGAAAAGGAATATACTCGTTCTTCATCATTTCGCGTCCTCCTCTGCTAATTGATTGACCAGGTTGGCATAGGATATGTATTCCGGGCAGACGGCGTCGCAGCGGCCGCAGCCTACGCACATGGGATAGCCAAACCGTTTTTCAAAATCGTAGATTTTATGCATAACCTTGAACCGTAATCTGTCGCTCTGTTTTTGGCGGAAGGAGCCGCCGCCTGCGATATCGGTATAGCCGTCCACCTGGCAGGAGGCCCAGACTCTGCGGCGCTCGCCCACATTTTCATTGTCCCGGTAGTGAATGTCCTGCATGGTGAAGCAGGTGCAGGTGGGACAGACAAAGTTGCACCGTCCGCAGCCGATGCAGCGGCTTCCGTATGCTTCCCATAAAGGGTTGTCAAAGCTTTCCACGGAAAGTTTTTTGGGCAGCGTTACCGTTTCTTTGTTCTGCGTTACATAGTTCGGCGTTACCGCACATGCCGTTTCGCCGGCCTCGTTTAAACCGGCTTCTTTCAGATCGGAGAGAAGTTCTTCCGAGGGGCAGTCAATCCATACGGTTTCCTCGCCGCATTTCAGATATAAGTCATAATTGTCGGACCGGTTGGTTCCCATACCGGCGCAGAAGCCGGTGTCGCAGGTTTCGCCGCAGTCCATCAGCACAAAGCAGGCTTTTTCCCGCAGCCGTTTGTAATAAAAATCTTCCGGGCCGTTTTCCAGGTAGATGGCGTCCAGCCGTTTCAGGGCGTGGAGGTCGCAGCTTTTCAGGAAGATCAGCAGTTTTTTATCCGTGCAGGAAGGGATGGTGGTTTCGTTCTCGGTGAAATAGAACAGGGTTTCATTGACGGCAAACAGCGCTTCCTTGAAAGAATAGTCTGACCGGCGGTCAAATTCGATTTCGTCCAGTGAACTGACCTTATCATACCGGATAACATCCGTGTCAGAGAAGCATCCGTCGCCGGCAAACAGCTTCGGAGCGAAAATTTCATAATGTTCCCTGAGACGGCAGAACAGGGTATCGGCAGTTTTGCGTGGTAATTGGTATCCCATAGGTCTTCTCCTTTCATGCTCTCTCATGATTTTCATAATCATAGTGTAGAGGAACGGAAAAAAAGATTCCGTGATGATTGTCACGGAATCGGGAGAAGTTATGTATTTTTAGTGTATTTATAAGGATTCTAAAATGCCGTTTTTGTAGAAAAATGCCATTCTTTCAGCGTCCAGAATATAAATTTTTTTCTTTTCTATTGTTATGAGCCGGTAGTCCGTCAGCTTTTTGCAGGCACGGGAAGCATTTTCCCTAGGGACGCCCAGCAGGTCGGCCAGAAAGGTAATGCTTAAATCAATGTCGATGAGAATGCCTTTCTCTGTCCGGATGCCGAAATCCCTGGCCAGTTTCCACAGTTTGGCAGCCAGCTTTCGTTCCAGATAGATGCTGCCCACCGTGTTTTTTAGCTGGTGTTCCAGCCGCCACAGTTTCCGCTCCTGATAGTGGAGCAGCGTTTTAGTCAGTTGAAAATCTTGTTCCATCAGCGAAAGCAGGTGCTCCCGGCGGATAACGTACATGTGGCAGGGTTCCATCGTCTCGCAGAAGGTAGTGTTATAGTGGTCGGTGAGATTCCCATTGGCAATGTGATTTCTTCCCAGAATAAACAGAACTTTTTTACTGCCGTTTTTGGTCAGGGTGTAGATATGTACCTTGCCGTTTAGTACAAAAAAGATATTGGCATTTTTTTCCCTGGCCCGAAGACAGTGGTGGTTTTTCGGATAGGCGGTGATTCTGCCCAGCTTTGCGAACTGCTGTCTGGTGTGGGAAGAACAGTGTTCCAATACCCACAGTTGTTCGATACATTTATGGTTTTGCATGGGAATCCTTTTCGTGTTCTGGTATGAATCTGATGATAACTGGAGTTATCACTATAGTAAAGGAAATGCGGATGATTTGTCAAGGGGTGTCGGGTTTCGGCATTTTATTGGATTTGACTTTTATCGGATACCGGACTACAATGAGCCTAAGGAATTACGGAACGATCAAAAAATGCGCTGAGGTTAGAATGATGAAATTGTTTTTGGGACCTGCCCTTTTGGGCTGTATGATATTGCTTCGAATCTGGCCGGGTCTTCTGACGCTGGCGCTTCTGCATGATTTCCGGGTTGAGGCGAAGAAAAAATCAAAGAAGGGCGGCGTTTTGATACGGTTGATTACGGCCGCCGCCTGCGGATTGAATTTTGCCTTTTATGTTTTGATTCATCGTCTTTTTGTGGAACGATGGAATTTTCTTCGGACGGCGGAGGAGATCCGCCGTTTCCGTTTCAGCTACCAGGATATGGGTAATCTTCCCTTTTCGTTTTTGGTCTGTACGGCGATGGGAGTGGCGCTTGGGTTTGGGCTGCGGCGGATGTTATCCGGAATTTTCGGGGAGCGGGAAGGAAGGCCGCTGTCCATACGGTGTAAAGCGTTTCTTTTTCTGTCATTGTCCGTTATCAGTCTGGCGTCCATGGGCAGCGTCGTTGTTTCCATGAGCGGTTTCAGCCATATCGTGATTAATGAGGTGTACGCCGGCGGCCGGAGGATCTTACTGGGCGACGGCAGAGAAATATCGGATTATGTGGAGCTTTATAATAAAGGCAGTTTGTCCTGTGAGCTGGATCACATCTATCTTTCCGACAATGAAAATGTCCTGAAAAAAACGGAGCTTTCTTCCTGTGAGGTTCCGGCCGGCGGCTATGTGCTGGTGGTACTGGAGCAGTCCGGCGCCTTTGCTCTGAAAGCGGAAGGGGGCGAAGCGGTCATTTTGTCGGATTCCGTCGGAAATGTGCTGGACAGGGTGGAGACGCCTGTTTTCTCACCTGGTTTTTCCTATGCGCGTCAAAGAGACGGCGCCCCGGAGTGGGGGCCTCTCACCTGCACGCCGGAAATGACCAACACTGCCGGTTTTCATCAGGTTGCGCAGCCCGTATTGTCCCATAAAAGCGGATTTTATACGGAACCATTTGAACTGGAAATCAGTTCGGAGCCTGGAACGACTGTCTACTATACGACAGACGGGAGTGTGCCGGCGGCGGATGCCCTTTCCTATACAGGTCCGATCCATGTCTATGACCGGAGCACGGAAGCGAATGTATATCGTTCTGTCCGGAATGTGACGAGGGACTGGCTGCATTATGAACCGGAGGAAGCGCCGGTGGGCAAAGCTTATATTCTGCGGGCCGTTGCGGTAAGCGGCGACGGAAGCGTCAGTGAGCCGGTGACCGCCACCTATTTTGTGGATATGGACAGCTACCGGCAGAGTACGGTGATCTCTCTGGTGGCGGATCCTGCTCTGCTGTGGGGAGAAGACGGGATCTATGTGACGGGCAGGGATTATGACGTCTGGTATCTGAACGGACAGGCGGGGGAGGAACCGGTGAGAAATTACAACCGGCGCGGCAGGGACTATGAGAAGGAAGTTTTTCTGGAATACTTTTCAGAGGAGCTGACCTTTTCCCAAAATGCGGGCCTGCGCATAACGGGGGCTTCCAACCGGGAGGATCCGATGAAAAATTTTACGCTTTATGCCAGGAAAGAATATGGGGGCAGCGACAGCTTTGATGAACCTATTTTTCCGGGCGTTTCCAGTCATAAACTGACGCTTCGTCAGGGTCATGCCAATACATTCTGTCAGACGCTGGTGCGCGGCAGGGATATCGCCACCCAGGATTATCGCTGCGTATCTGTCTTTCTGAACGGAGAATTCTGGTACAATACCAGCCTGCTGGAGAAGTATGACGCCGGCTATTTTGAAGAACGGTACGGAATTGACAGAAGCAATATCGTGGTCAATAATCAGGGCGGCATAGGAGAGGGAACCGAGGAGGATCTGGCACTGCGACGGGAAATCGATGCGTTTTTAGACACCCATGACCTGGCCGACCGGTCCGCCTATGCGGAATTTGGCAGCCTGGTGGATATGCAAAGCTACATAGATTTTATATGTGCGAATGTCTATATGGACAATATGGATTTTTCGGAGTCGGGAAATGTGATTATGTGGCGTTCCAGAGATACGGGCGGCGGCGAATATGAGGATGAAAGATGGCGGTGGGCGCTGTATGATCTGGATGCGGCGGGATGGAACGATCATGTGTATTGGGGAATCGATACGCAGCAGGAAAAAAATTCTTTCAGCCTGCAGCCGAAGTTTGTGGAGCAGCCGGTGAATCAGCAGCCGATGTTTCAGGCGCTGAAACGGAATCCGGATTTTTGCAGACAGTTTGTTCTGACCTTTATGGATCTGGCCAATTCAAATTTCAGTTACGAGAACGTGGAGAGCAAAATCGAGGAATATGACCGGAATCTGCAGGCGTCAGGCGGCGGGGCGCGAATCGACTGGGACAGGGAATATTTTGAGGACTTTTATGAAAACAGAGCCGGATATATCACAGCTTATCTGGGCGGGGAATTCGGTCTGTCCGGGTCATTGGAGCAGGTCAGGCTGTCTGTCAGTGATCCGGCGGGGGGAACGGTTTTACTGAATACAATCAGGCCGGATTTGTCTTCCGGTTCCTGGAGCGGCATGTATTACACCGATTATCCGGTGACGGCAGAGGCCTGCCCCGCGCCGGGTTATGTGTTCGCGGGCTGGGAGGGCGAAACCGATTCCCAGGAAAGCAGAATCCGGATTCCGGTCCGGGAAGGCGGGATCAGCCTGCGGGCCGTTTTCCGGGAAGACAGTTAGTTCGGCATGTCAGTGCGCCGGCTGGCCGGAAGGGTGACCGCGATGCGGCATCCTGTGCCGCAAGTGTCCGGGGAAGAGGTCTGTGCCCCAGGTTCCGGGAAAAAATCAACCTTGCCGCCATGCGCGTTTACAATCTGTTTGACGATTTTCAGTCCCATGATATGGGGCTGATTTTCCGGAGAGGCATTCTGGCTTTTCAGGGGCGTTTCTCTTTGCGTTTCGGTTTCCTGCGTCAGAATCCGCAGCACCCGGCGGGGAATCCCCGTGCCGTCATCCGTAAACAGGATGGAACAGGAGCGGTCGGATTCTGTCATGGACGCAATGATATGGACAGAACAGCCCTCCGGATTGTGCCGGATGCTGTTGCCGATCAGGTTTTTAAAGACACGGGCGATTAGTTGGACGTCCGCGTCGATCTGAGCGGAAGAAAAGGCCGGACTGCATGTGACCCGGATTTCCCATGGACCGTCAGGGTTCTGATTCATAAAATCCGCCGCCGTCTGCCGTAACAGGGCGGCAGGATAAAAGGTGGTGATCCGCAGAGGACAGGACTGGTATTCCAGCTTGGAAGTCAGATTCAGATCTTCGATCAGTTGACGGATACACAGACTTTGTTCTTTGATAATCCGGGCGGAGGTTCTGGAGGTTTGGGGCAGATCCTCCTGATCTTCCAGTTCATTGGCATATCCCATAATCAGAGATAAAGGCGTGCGGATATCGTGGGAGACGCCGCTGATCCAGGCGGCACGGGCATGGTCCCTTTGCGTAAGCTTTTCCTCCTGCTCGGCCAGCAAAGCGGACGTCTTGTTTAATGACGCAGACAGTTCCGACAGCATTCCTGATTCCTGCAGATGAATTTCTTCTTTCTTTTCCAGATTTCGTATGCCGTCTAAAATCGGCCGGATGGCCTTGTATAACCGTCCGCCTGCCAGCGCGGCCACTGAAAAAATCAGCAGCAGATCGACGGTCAGGATCAGCAGACAGTAAGCCGGCAGCCGTCTCGTAAGCTGCTGGGGCCGGTTCAGGTTCAGTTTCCAGAAGCTGCCTTTCGGGCGGGCCAGCACCAGCAGCCCCTGGTCATGCTGCCACACATAAACCGGATAGTCATGCAGGTACCACCGGGTAAAGGAGGCCGTTTCCGGTACGGTAAAGGCGGTGGGGATTTCTTCTGGCAGGTTCCAGGTCCAGACTGCGTTTCCGTCCGGGTCCAGCAGCATTCCCCAAGCATATTGGGAAACCAGAAGCGCTTCCCCTTCGGGGGAAAGAGAAAACTGGCTGCCGGTCTCAGTCAGTCCTTCGGAAATGGCGATCAGATTGTCCCGGTTGCCGTAAGCACTGCCGCCGACTCCAAAAAACATGGCGATATAGGCGGAGATGTCCAGAAATAAAATCAGTATGATAACGAAAAATGCCGCGAACACATAGCGGCGGATGATGCTGAGCATACTTTTCATCGGTTCCTCTTTTCCGATACCAGCCGGTATCCTAACCCTCTTGCGGTCAGCAGCCATACCGGATGAGAAGGGTCATCTTCAATTTTTGCCCTGAGCCGCCGGATGTGTACCATCAGGGTGTTTTCATAGCCAAAATAGTCGTCTCCCCAGACAGCCTGGCACAAGCTGTCAAAGGTGACGATCTTTCCTCTGTTTTCAGAAAGCTTTTTCAATAATCCCAGTTCTTTGGCAGTCAGAGCGATGCTGCCCTCATTCCATTCTGCCAGTCCGCTCTCAAAGTTTACCGTTCTGTTTCCGAGCACCAGAGTGTCACTCCCGGTTGTGGTGGCGGACAGGGGAAAATAAGTCCGTTTCAGCACGGCAGTCAGCCGCAGGATCAGTTCCTCCGGCAGAAAGGGTTTGGTGATGTAGTCGTCGGCGCCCAGCCCCAGTCCGGTTAAGCGGCTCTGATCCTCGTCTTTGGCGGAGAGAAAGAGAACCGGGATATTGGATTGTTCCCGCAGTTCTTTCATAAAAGCAAAGCCGTCTCCGTCGGGAAGCATCACATCCAGAAGAAGCAGGTCCGGCCGGAATGTTTTCAGCTTTTCGGCAGCCTCCCGGCAGCAGGAAGCAGTCTCTAAGCAGGTAAAACCCTGCTGTTCCAGAATCTTCGTCACCATGCGGCGCAGCTGCAGGTGATCGTCTACAATCAGAACGCGGCTGTCATAAAGGTCAGTCATATCAGAAGCCTCCTTGTATCAAATGTCTTGTCTGTCGTCAAAGAAAAGCAGGTTGCTTGATTTTCGCAGGTTTTCCTAAGGAAATATATTTATGGAAAGTATACATGATTTTTTTCGGTTTTGCATCTTTATTGTTGGCGAATTAAGGTAAATGTAAGGATGGAGTCGTTTCGTGTTTTGCAACAGGAGATAGGCAGCGGCGGCTTTGTCTGCCGAAAATTTTTAAACGTTCTCCTTTACTTCCTTCTTACAATATCAAAACAGCCCTGATTATTCAGGATGTGGGACTTCTTGAGGGTAGATTCGGAGAGATGGAGATGGAGTCCAACAAGGGAAACGAATTCCGCGTATATGACAGCATAGAGGCATAGAGGCCGCCGAGGAATGGATGCTTGCGTGACAGACAGATTTCTGCTATAATTGCGTTAGTATTTTCCCATGATTTTTTAGAAGGAGAGCTTGACAAATATGATGATCCGTGCCATTCTCAAGCAAGCAAGGCGGTATTATGACGATGCAGCTTCGCAGATTTGTCATGCTCAATTTTATACTGTCAAAAAAGGCACTCTTATGCCGGCAGGAAACTGTATGCATAAGAGTGCCTTTTTGTTTGGAATATCGGTGGTGCTCATTCACTTACGCGGAAAGTAAAAGATTATATTTCAAGCAGTCGGGAGGTAACGAAATATTTGCAAATGACCGGAGGCGGTGCTGGAAGCTTTGGAGGAGTCCGTAACGAAATATTACGCCTTTTACTGCCTGCCCTGTGATGAATTTTCCCGGACAGAACTGGAAAAATACGCGGCGAAAACCTGGCTTTGGGCTCCGAAACCAAAGATCCGTAAGCAGTAAAACATATTGAATATTATCCATCTGGAGGAACCTACACTGGGGATAAAATCACACCGGAGCTGATCCAAAAGATATTAAAAGAAGTCCCCAAAGGCATCGGCATTTATTTGTCCTTAGACCCGGATGGAGAATGTGACTGGCTGGAAGTCGTATCTGACGGAGAATGGCTGTTCCTTGGTTATTGCTTTCAGGATGAAAACGGCAGATTTGATAATTGGTATTCCTATAATCCTGATTTTGCCGATACGATGGAACAGATTCAGGATGCGGATTTTTCCGACAGAAACATATATACACCCATCGACAGCGGCGGACAGTCCCCGATTCCTAAAATCCAGGCCATCACGGATATGGATGCGGGTGTGAAAGCAGTAGAGTATTTTATCCGAACAGGGAAACGCTATCCGGGAATTGACTGGATGTGTTAGCTGTTGTCTAAGGAGAAAAGCGAATCGGAAAGTAAAATGTAAAATGGCGGAAATATTTCTGGCGCAGGATGTGTGAACCGGACATTCTATAAATATCAGGAGGAACGAGTATGATTTATGATCTGTCTGCGGTCGCAATATTACATAAATTGGGGTATGATCAGCCCACAGGCAGGGAATGGCTTGAAACGTTAAAACAGGATAAAAAGATTGACATGCCCAAATCCTACATGGAATTTATGGAGCTGATGGTGGACTGTCCCCTTTTGGGTACGTCTAATCTTTGGGTTGGGAAAATGGAGCATAAAGCGTCTGCATGTATTCCCCGCACATTTTATGACCAGTTACAGGAAATGATAGACGACCGTAAAGACCGCTGGTCAAAGCGTCCTGGCAAATATGAACGCGCACTCTATCATCTTTTTCAGCTTCCGGCAGAAGAATGGCCCCAAGAGGCTGACAATTATCTTGTGATTGGCAGCGATTACGCAGGCGGGGTGGGCGAGTTTGGCATCCGCATAGAAGATTTGCAGAAAGATGATCCACCTGTGTACTGGTATAAAAATGGAGACAATTTTTCAGCCTGGAAACAGGAAAATGAAAAACTGTCTGACTTTTTACTGAATGTACTGATTGAGGCCCTTGCCTGTGTGGACTATCAGAGTGCGGAATACGCATTGGAAAAGAAAGACTGGCGGTACGAAGAATATTTTGATTTAAAAAAGGGTGACTGGGCTGCAACAAAATCTGTTTTGAAACGGTATGGGATTGAGTATTCCGTCATAAAAAAATATAAGGCAAACAGCGGAAAAGTATTCTGCTGCTATGACGAGGATAAAGACGCTTTTTTTGTCGGTTCTGCGGCGGAAGGCGAAATGTCTCTGTCTGCGATTAGCCGCAACGAAGCAGAACATATCTTTTTAGACCCTGACAGTCTGGAATTTCTGTTGGAGGAGGCCAGACTGTGCATAAAAGATAAGAACAGGGATGATGAACTAAGTTCTTATTATATTTACACAAAAACTCCGAAAACAGAGGTCAGCCTGTCTGATGATTGTCAGGCGGATAGGCCTCCTCAGAAAGGGGAAAATGGGAAAAGTATTTGTCCAACTACAGCAAAGAAAGAACCGTTATACGTTCTATGCAGCGGAGCTGATTTTATGGAAGTGATAACCGGAGCATTGCAGAAAAAACCGAAAGCGACGAATGAAGAATTGACAGTGGCCTTAAATCATTATCTGCAAACAAATGAATAGGCCAATTATGTTTCAATAACACAAATATTAAAGCTTTAAGCAAAATTTCCGAAACATGGAAGATAGGGCTTTTAACGATAGCGCAAATGAATATTTCGGATATATTTATTTACGGCTTTTTGTATTTTTAGAAAACAAAAATTTATGGAGATAAATAATATTATGTTTTTTGAAGCTGCCTGTCATGTATGCAGTTGTGTTAAGCTGCCGCCACAAGGGAAATTTACATTGGGTTCTTATTATGTATTTGAATATTTAATAGATGCGGAAAAAGTAATTGATGATTCCGGGAATGGTATTGTTGTTTCTGAAAAAAGATTCAAATTGTATTTTGAAAATCACGGAAAAGCAGTTACTTCTTATAGTCCTATGTCTATGGATTGTACGATTTACAGCATATATTTGATGATACAGGATACGATTCCTGCATTAGAGGAAATTAAGGCGTATGCGAAAATTATGAATAAGAATTATCTTCAAGCAAAAAAAGCATTAAAGCAAAGAAATTTGCTTATATCCGGAAATGCTTATGATATCATGGAAGTATTAAAAAAACTGAATACTTTTCAAGTGCGGTATGAGATAGAACCGCCATATCCGTATAAAGAAAGGGAAATGCAGGAAACGGGCCTGTTTAAAAGGTGAAAATGATGTATGCAATCGAAAAGGAACTGAGGATACTCCGGCAGTTTATCAGCCCGAAGCATATGGAAGGCTTGAAAAAATGGAAATGTTATTCAGAGGATGAGATCCTGGCGGCAGAGAAGCGGCTTCATGTAAAGCTCCCCTTTCCTATCCGGGATATTTACCGGCACATGGCAGACCTGTTAGTCACCAGCGGTTATCTGCGGCCATTGGAGCTTCTTCATTGGGAGGGAAGATATCTGGGATTTTTTCTTGCCCCCGGAGAAGGAGATATCATCGGGATACGAAGGGGCGAAACTTCCGGTGGTCTATACGCATGGGAAGAAAATGATCCAAAAGACATGGCCTGGGAATATGAGGATGAACTGGCAGATGCCTGTGAGGAGGGGGATGAGGAGAGAAAGCAAAAGGCTGTGGCAGCTTACCAGAAATACTGGAAAAAGCGGAATATTCCTTTGATTCACGCTCCCCTGAACATTCATAAGCTGGAACAGGAACCCAGGTTTAACCATGCCCCGGACGCATATGGGCTGTTCCTGGTGATTCATGCCATCCGTGAATGGGAGGAGATGTCATGGCGTGAACATGCCAATGATCGAACCTGCCTGTTCAGTGATTTTTTTCTGGAGAGTTTTCGATGGAGTATTTCCAAAGGATAGCTGACCGGATCAAGGATGATTTTAAGCCCCTT
>CAOKOL010000048.1 GCA_948470335.1 uncultured Lachnospiraceae bacterium
TCCAGATGCTCCAGAGCGTTTTTCCGGCTGCCGGGATACATGGTGTTGCAGTCGGTGAGGAAAGGCTTGCCGCCCATCTCTTTTACCAGGTCCGCGACGGCTCTGGCATAGTTGGGGCGCAGGTAGCTGATATTGCCCAGTTCCCCGAAATGCATTTTAATGGCGACAAATTTGCCTTCCATGTCAATTTCGCCGATGCCGGCTTTTTTCACCAGCTTCTGCAGCTTGGTGGGAAGCCCGTCGCCGAATGCTTTGGTACGGAAGTCGGTAAAATATACTTTGGATTTTTCCATATGATTTCTCTCCTTTTTTCCATTCATTTAATTTTCTGCGAATAACCTGTCGATCAGCGTGTACCCTTCCGGAACGAAAATCTCACTTTCCGCAGCGGCTTTCTCACAGTATTCGCTGACGCCGCCCACTGTTTTTGTGCTGTCGTAAAGCAGGTAGGGAATCGGGTCTGCGGTGTGGGTTCTGCACCAGATGGGCGTGGGGTGGTCGGGCATAATCAGCATCCGGTAAGGCTCTCCCGAAGCGTCCATGGCCTCCTTCACCACCCGGATCACCCGCCGGTCCAGATTTTCGATGGCGGTGATTTTATCGGGAATGCTGCCCTGGTGTCCCATCTCGTCCGGCGCTTCCAGATGGATATAGGCGAAATCACAGCCTTCTTTTAACAGTGCGTCCACGCCGGCCATGGCCTTTCCCTCATAATTCGTATGTAAAGACCCGTCGGCTCCGGGCACGTCGATTACCTTCATCTGTGCGCCTGCGGCAATGCCCTTCAGCAGATCCACGGCGGAAACCATAGCGCCTTTTTTTCCTGTCTTTTCAAAATAAGAAGTGAGAATCGGCTTTGTGCCCGCTCCCCAGAACCAGAGGCTGTTGGCTTTGTTCTTTCCCTCGGCGGCCCGTTTCAGATTTACCGGATGCCGGTTTAAGATATCATAGCTTTTTTCCATCATTTCCCGAAGCGCGGCATCCTCCGGCAGATACTGGCCGACGGTCTGGCTCAGTACGTCGTGGGGCGGCGTGGCCTCCACAATCTGTCCGTTTTCCCAGATCAGCAGATGCCGGTAGCTGGTACCGGTATAAAAATGGAAGGTGTCGGTTTCAAATACTTCTTTTACCGCCTGAATCAGCAGGTCTGCCTCCCCGGTAGTAATTTCTCCGGAGCTGTGGTCCAGGATCGTGCGTTTTGCATAAGGAATGTTTTCTTCCTCCGAGAGTGTTACCACATTGCACCGCAGGGCCACATCCGTATCTTTCATATCTACGCCGATGCTCAGCGCTTCCAGGGGAGAGCGGCCGGTATAATACTGCCTGGGGTTATAGCCGATAACGGAAAGATTCGCGGTGTCGCTGCCCGGCTTCATCCCGTCGGGAATGGTTTTTACCATGCCGATTTCCGATACCTGTGCCAGCGCATCCATCATGGGCGTTTTCGCGCACTGGAGGGGGGTTCCTCCGTTCAGCTCTTTAAGCGGCTCGTCCGCCATTCCGTCGCCTAAAATTACAATATATTTCATTGATGGCCTCCGATTTATGATATAAAAATTTTTAATACGATTTCCTTTTCTATTATGTGGGGAAACCGCCAAAAAGTCCAGTATTTTTTTCTGATTGTATAAATTCTAGTACATATTACCGTTGAAAAAAAAGAGGATTCATAATAAAATAATGAATGAATCAAAAATGGGGTGTGCAAAAAGGGCGAAATGCCGGCAGCCCGGCATGGAAATCTGCCCGTGTGCCCTTCATTTTCGTAAATAACGGCAACGACCGTATACGCCCGGAAAGGGAGTTACGGAATTATAATGAAAGACGGAGGTTTGCGACATGAGTAATTCAGCATCAGCAGGCATGCGTATCGTGAACTTGCTGGACCCTGGCAGCTTTATCGAGATCGGCGGCCATGTCACGGCAAGGAATACGGATTTTAACCTGCCTCAAAAGGAGACTCCGGCGGACGGCGTGGTGACAGGATACGGAACCATCGACGGAAGCCTGGTCTATGTGTACAGCCAGGATTCCGGTGTTCTGGGCGGTTCCGTGGGAGAAATGCATGCCAGAAAGATCGTTCATCTGTATCAGATGGCCATGAAGATGGGCGCGCCGGTGATCGGCATGATCGACTGTGCCGGTATGCGGCTGCAGGAGGCCGCCGATGCGCTGAACGCTTTTGGGGAGCTGTATCTGTGCCAGGTCAATGCATCCGGTGTGATTCCCCAGATTACCGCCGTGTTCGGCAATTGCGGCGGCGGCATGGCGCTGGTGCCTGCGCTGACTGACTTTACCTTTATGGAATCGGAGAAAGCAAGGATGTTTGTCAATGCCCCCAATACCCTGGCGGACGGAGCCGGAAAGGAGACGGCGTCGGCCTGTTTCCAGTGCGAGAAAGCCGGAACGGTGGACCAGGCGGGAAGCGAAGAAGAAATCCTGGAGTCCATCCGCACGTTGATTTCCATCCTGCCGGCCAACAACGAAGACGATATGTCTTACGATGAATGCGTAGATGACCTGAACAGAATCTGCGAGGGCATTGAAAACTGCGTACAGGACGGGGCCGCGGCCCTTGCCGTCATTTCCGACGACGGTTTTTTCTATGAGGTGAAAAAAGGCTTTGCCAGAAATATGGTTACCGGATTTATCCGGCTGAACGGCATGACCGTGGGAGCGGTGGCGAACCGGACAGAGCGCCGGGACGGGGAAGGAAACGCGGCGGAAACCTTTGAACCCCGGCTGACCGCCGGCGGCTGCGGGAAGGCTGCGGAATTTGTCTCCTTCTGTGACGCGTTCAATATCCCCGTGCTGACGCTGGTACATGCGGAGGGCATGAAGGCTGATCTTCATCAGGAGCTGCGGATTGGGAAATCCATGGCGAAAATGACCTGTGCTTATGCCAGCGCCACTGTGCCCAAAGTAACGGTGATCGTGGGGAAAGCTTACGGCACCGCCTATACGGTGATGAACAGCAAGGGAATCGGTGCGGATCTGGTATATGCATGGCCGGAGACGGCGGTGGGCATGATGGATGCGGAAAGCGCCGTCAGAATTATCTACGGAGAGGAAATCAGCCGGGCCGAAAATGCCTCTGCGCTGATCGGAGAAAAGACGGCGGAATATGCCGCATTGCAGGGAAGTCCGCTGTCGGCGGCCAGAAGGGGATATATCGACCATATCATTCAGCCTGTGGATACGAGAAAATATGTGATCGGCGCTTTTGAGATGCTGTTTACCAAGCGGGAAGACCGGCCCTCCAAAAAACATGGGACGGTGTGAGAAAAACAGGGATGAAAGGGCAGATACTCCGGAATTTTGGAACGTGAGGTGAATGAGAATGGATATAATGGAAATGACGTTAGGTCAGATTTTTCAGAGAGCATTGCTGAACACCCTGCTTGGCATGGGGACGGTTTTTGCCGTTCTGATCTTTATCAGCCTGCTGATTTCGCTGCTTGCCTATATTCCCAGGCTGCAGCAGAAATTCGGAAAAAAACAGGAAACGTCCGGGCATCCCAAAGAGGCGGCTAAGTTTAAGTTCAGAGGGAAAGCGGCGGAGCCTGCGAAAGGGGAGGACGAATCATATATGGATGACAGGGAGCTGGTGGCGGTCATTACCGCAGCCATAGCGGCCTATCAGGGAACGTCCTCGGACGGGCTGGTTGTCCGTTCGATCAGGCGGGCGAAAAAACAAAACTGGTAAGAATGAATTTGGAGGATTCAAAACTATGAAAAGTTATAAAATCACAGTAAACGGTGTGACATACGATGTGACGGTAGAGGAAAACACCACGGACAGCGTGCCTGTCAGAACCCAGAAGCCGGCGGCGGGCAGCCCGAAGGCGGCGTCCAAAATCCCCACGGCCGGCGGCGGTTCCGTAAAGATCTCCGCAGGAGCGGCGGGTAAGGTGTATAAGATTGAGAAGGAAGCGGGGGCTTCCGTGAAAAAAGGCGACACGGTGGTGGTGATCGAGGCCATGAAAATGGAAATTCCCATCGTTGCGCCGAAAAACGGCACTGTAGTCAGCATCGACGTATCGGTAGGAGATTCCATAGAGGCGGGGCAGGCGCTGGCTACGATGGATTGAAACCCCTGATGATTTCTGAAAGGAATATTGGTGCAAAATATGGGAAATATTGTAGAAACCTTGGGGAATCTGCTGCATCAGACCGCATTTTTCAACCTGAGCGGGGGAAATTATGCGATGATTGCTGTCGCCTGCTTTTTCCTCTATCTGGCCATAGCCAAGGAATATGAGCCGCTTTTGCTTCTGCCCATTTCCTTTGGTATGCTGCTGGTGAATATATATCCGCCGATTATGGAAGAAGGGGGCCTTTTGTGGTACTTTTTCCAACTGGACGAATGGTCCATCCTGCCCTCCCTGATTTTCCTGGGCGTGGGGGCCATGACCGATTTCGGCCCGCTGATTGCCAATCCGGCCAGCTTTCTGCTGGGAGCGGCGGCTCAGTTCGGCATTTTTTCCGCCTATATCGGCGCAATGCTTCTGGGCTTTAATGAGCTGGCGGCGGCGGCAGTATCTATTATCGGAGGCGCCGACGGTCCCACATCCATTTATCTGGCGTCAAAGCTGGGACAGAAAGATCTGATGGGACCGATTGCGGTAGCGGCCTATTCTTATATGGCGCTGGTGCCGATTATCCAGCCGCCCATTATGCGGTTTCTGACCACCGAGAAGGAGCGGGCCATCAAAATGGAACAGCTCCGTCCCGTGTCAAAGCTGGAGAAGATCCTGTTCCCCATTATTGTAGCTACGGTGGTCTGCCTTCTTCTGCCCTCCACGGCGCCTTTGGTGGGGATGCTGATGCTGGGCAATCTGTTTAAGGAATCCGGCGTGGTAAGACAGCTTACGGAGACTGCCTCCAATGCCCTGATGTATATCGTCGTCATTTTGCTGGGCACCTCCGTGGGCGCCACCACCAGCGCGGAGGCTTTTCTGAACTGGGATACGATCAAAATCGTGGGCCTGGGCCTGATGGCCTTTGCTTTCGGCACGGCTTCCGGCGTGCTGTTCGGCAAGCTGATGTGCAAGCTGACCGGCGGCAGGGTAAATCCGCTGATCGGTTCCGCAGGCGTCTCCGCAGTGCCGATGGCGGCCAGAGTCTCCCAGAAGGTGGGCGCCGAAACCGATCCTTCCAATTTCCTGCTGATGCATGCCATGGGTCCGAATGTGGCCGGCGTAATCGGAACCGCAGTGGCGGCCGGCGTATTTATGGCCATGTTCGGCGTGGGATGAGGGGCGCAAGCGGAACTTAAAACAGCGGATGCCCGTACTGCGCCCGTAAGGATTTACGGACACAGAATGTGGCCGGAAATGCTTACAGGACAAAGGGCGCAGGGAGGGCAGGAGCGGAACTCAATATAAGAGGAGCAAACAATTATGGCTGCAATAGAAAAAAAACCGATCAAAATCATGGAAACCATTTTGCGGGATGCCCATCAGTCTCTGATCGCCACCCGTATGACCACGGAGCAGATGATTCCGATTATCAGCAAGATGGACGAGGTAGGCTATCATGCGGTGGAATGCTGGGGCGGCGCAACCTTTGACGCTTCCCTCCGTTTTCTGAAAGAGGATCCCTGGCAGCGGCTGCGCATTCTGCGGGACGGCTTTAAAAAAACAAAATTGCAGATGCTGTTCCGGGGGCAGAATATTTTGGGCTACCGCCATTATGCCGACGATGTGGTAGAGTACTTCGTGCAGAAGTCCATTGCCAACGGCATCGACATTATCAGAATTTTTGACTGCTTTAACGATCTGAGAAATCTGAAAACCGCGGTGAATGCGGCGGTAAAGGAAAAAGGAGAGGTGCAGGTGGCATTGTCCTATACCCTGGGCGACGCCTACACGCTGGAGTACTGGACGGATATGGCGAAGAAGGTGACGGATATGGGGGCGACCTCCCTCTGCATCAAAGATATGGCCGGTCTTCTGGTTCCCTATCAGGCCACGGAGCTGATCCGGGCGCTGAAAGAAGCCACGGACCTGCCCATCGATCTGCACACCCACTATACCAGCGGCGTGGCGGCCATGACTTATCTGAAAGCGGTGGAGGCCGGCTGCGATATCATCGACACGGCTATGTCTCCGTTCTCCATGGGCACCAGCCAGCCGGCTACGGAGGTGATGGTGGAAACCTTTAAGGGGACGCCTTACGATACGGGGCTTGACCAGAAGCTACTGGCGGAGATTGCCGATTATTTCCGTCCGATTCAGGAAAATGCCCTGAAAACCGGCCTGCTGAACCCGAAGGTAATGGGCGTGAATATCAAGACGCTGCTTTATCAGGTGCCCGGCGGTATGCTGTCCAATCTGGTATCCCAGTTAAAGGAGCAGAATGCGGAGGATAAATATTATGACGTGCTGATGGAAGTACCTCAGGTGCGCAAAGATCTGGGGGAACCGCCGCTGGTAACGCCGTCCTCCCAGATTGTGGGAACCCAGTCGGTGTTTAACGTGCTGATGGGCGAGCGGTACCGGATGGCCACCGCGGAGACGAAAGCGGTGCTGCGGGGCGAGTACGGAGAAACGGTCAAGCCCTTTAACCCGGAGGTGGTGAAAAAGGTAATCGGCGATGAGGAAGTCATTACCTGCCGTCCCGCCGATCTGATTCCGCCGGAGCTTCATAAACTGGAGCAGGAGATGGCCCAGTGGAAGGAGCAGGATGAAGACGTGCTGACCTATGCGCTGTTCCCGCAGGTAGCCGTGGAATTTTTCAAGTACAGACAGGCACAGAAGACGAGGATTGACCCGGATACGGCGGATGAGAAGAACGGCGTGTATCCGGTATAACAGAAATAGGTTAAAAAAGGCCGGGACCTGGGGAAAGCCGACAGGTTTCGGCCTTTTTTCTTCCGAAAAGGAAAGGAATCGGCAAAGTGGCCGGCAAAAGCATGGAAACCATTGACAAACAGTTCGTCTACCCAATATAATAGATGTAGGTTCAAAATTGATTTGGCCGAAAAGAGGAAAGGAACTAATAACAAGGGGGACTTTAAGATGAACAGTATCCGGAAAAGAATCACAGTATGTCTGATGGCGACTGTCCTGATTGCCATGGCCGTGGTGGGCGGATCCAGCATTGCGCTGAACTACAGAAGCACCATCGCAACGGTGGATCAGATGATGAGCGAGACTGCGGTACTGGCGGGAGAACGTATTGAACAGGAACTTGTGGCCTATAAGAACGTGGCCATTGATACGGGATGTATCGCCCAGCTCTCCGATGATTCCGTATCGGTGGAGGAAAAGCAGGCGATTATTGATGAGCGTGTCAGCACCCATGGCTTTCAGAGAGGGAATGTCATCGGCCCTGACGGCTACAGTATTTTTGACGGAAATGATTATTCTGACCGGGAATATGTGCAGCAGGCGATGAAAGGAAATGTCTATGTGTCGGAGCCGTTAATCAGCAAGATTACGGGAAGCCTTTCCATCATGGTGGCAGCGCCGCTCTATGCCGACGGAAACTATGGTTCTCAGATTGTCGGCGTGGTCTATTTCGTTCCGCAGGAAACGTTCCTGAATGACATTGTGTCTTCTATCAAGGTAAGCAAGAACAGCCATGCTTATATGATTAATAAATCCGGCGATACGATCGCGGACGTTACGCTGGACACCATTACCACTCAGAATATTGAGCGGGAAGCGCAGAGTGACGGTTCCCTGAAAAGGCTGGCAGCCATTCATGCCGCCATGCGGTCGGGGGAAAATGGCTTTGGAAGCTATCAAGCATCCGACGGTCCCCGGTTTGCGGCCTATGCGCCGGTGGGCGGCACGGACGGCTGGAGCGTGGCAGTTACCGCGCCGAAGACGGATTACCTGGCGGATACATATTTTGGCATAATTATTAATGTGATTTCCATCGTGGTTACCATTCTGGTTTCGATTGTGGTGGCGTTGAGGCTGTCCAGCAATATCAGCGTGCCCATGCGTGCCTGTGCCGAGCGGATGAGACTGCTGGTAGAAGGCGATCTGGAGTCGCCGGTTCCCCAGAATAACGGGAAAGACGAAACCGCAGAGCTGATTAGCTGCACCGGAGAGCTGGTGGCGGGCCTGAATACCATTATCAGCGATATCGGCTATCTGCTGCTGGAGATGTCCCGGCAGAACTTTGATATTCAGTCTTCTCACCGGGAGGCATATGTGGGAGACTTTGCGGGAATTCTGGAGTCGATGCATACGCTGAAGGTTAAATTAAGCGAGACGATGCGGCAGATTGATGCTTCCGCCGGTCAGGTGTCCGCGGCCAGCGGCCAGGTATCCACCGGCGCCCAGGCGCTGAGCCAGGGTTCCATCACCCAGGCAAGCTCCATAGAGGAACTGGCGGCTACCATCGCGGAAATTTCCGACAGCGCCAAAAAGACGGCTGCCGCTGCCGAGGAGGCGGGCCAGTTTGTGGGGCAGGCCGGCGCGCAGTTGGGCGTCAGCGTGGGGCATGTGAATGAGCTGAATACGGCTATGAAGAAAATTTCCACGTCATCCGAGGAGATTTCCAAGATTATTTCCACGATTGAAGACATTGCTTTCCAGACCAATATCCTGGCATTGAATGCCGCCGTGGAAGCAGCCCGTGCGGGCGATGCCGGAAAAGGCTTCGCGGTGGTGGCCGATGAAGTGCGGAACCTGGCTTCCAAGTCTGACGAGGCGGCCAAGGCCACCAAGGAGCTGATCGGAGGCTCCATCGACGCCGTGAAAGAAGGCGGACAGGTGGTGGATAAGGTTACGGAAGCTTTGGAAAAGACCAGCGAATACGCGGGTAATGTAGTCGCCCAGATGGATATCGTGGTGGAGGCCGTGGGCAATCAGACGACTGCGATTGAGCAGGTGACAGAGGGAATCGACCAGATCTCCTCCGTGGTACAGACCAACAGCGCCACCGCTCAGGAAAGCGCCGCGGCCAGCGAGGAGCTTTCCGCCGAGGCTGAAAGCCTGAAAGAGATGGTGGATCAGTTTACACTGGCGAAGAATTAGAACTGAAATCAAAAAAGCATAAAAATCCCGGGATCCGGCGGGTATGTTGGAACCCGGGATTTTTCCCGTATACGTGAAGTTGCGAGAATGAATCAATGGAGTTTGCGACCGGAGCATGGTATGAACGATAACGATCAGACGAGGATGCCGCTTGGCATCTATATCCATATCCCTTTTTGTGTCAGAAAATGTGATTACTGTGATTTTTTTTCCGAACCTGCCGCAAAAGAAGTGTGGAAGGCCTATGTACAGGCATTGATAAAAGAGATATATTTGAATCAGGATGTGAAGGGCCGGTATCTGGTGAAAACCGTTTTTTTCGGCGGAGGTACGCCGTCGATTCTGCCGGGACAGGCAATTGCTGAAATAACAGCGGCCCTGAGGGACTGTTTTGACTTCGAGAAGGAGAATATGGAGATATCCTTGGAGGCAAATCCCGGCACCGTGACGGAAGAGAAGCTGGCGCTCTGGAAAGAGGCCAGGGTGAATCGTTTGAGTTTTGGTTTACAGTCGGCGGATAACCAGGAGCTTGCGCTGCTGGGAAGAATCCATACCTTTGAACAATTTCTGGAAAGCTGGGAGTTAGCGGATCAAGCCGGATACGGGAACCGGAATATCGATCTGATGTCGGCACTGCCGGGACAAACGGCAGAGAGCTGGCTCCGTACGCTGCGCACTGCGGCGGCACTGGAGCCGGAGCACCTGTCGGTTTACAGCCTGATAATTGAGGAAGGGACACCCTTTTATCAGCGGTTTGCGGGGCCTGGCAGCCCGGATTTTTCACTGCTTCCTGATGAAGAGGAAGAACGGAAAATATATAAGCTGACCTGCCGTGAACTGAAAAAATATGGGTATCGGCGTTATGAAATATCCAATTACGCCCGCCTCGGCTATGCCTGCCGCCATAACTGCGGATATTGGGAGGGTGTCTGGTATCTGGGCTTTGGCGCGGGAGCCGCTTCGTATATATCGGAACGCATAAAAGGAACGGAAACAGGCGAAGTGCCGGTGAGGCGGTGTAACATCAGGGATACGCCGGCATATATCCGGAGGATGGATAACGGCTTTTCTCCTGTGGAGGAACGGGAAAGGCTGACCGTGGAAGAACAGATGGAAGAGTTTATGTTTCTGGGTCTGCGGATGGAGAAAGGGATTTCTTTTTCTGCCTTTTATCAGCGCTTTGGCTTCTCTTTCTCACAGGTTTACGGCAGAGTGACCGAGAAGCTTATGGGGCAGGGGCTTTTGGCAAAGACGAAGGAGGGAATCCGCCTTACGGATTATGGGATTGATGTGAGCAATTATGTGTTTGAGGCTTATCTGCTCTCTTGACTTTTCCGATTTCCCCATATAAAATAATTCTAAAAGGAAGAAGGTAAGCAGGAAAGGAGACACTCCTATGAAACTGTTATCATGGGACACATGGAAAGGCAGCAGCCGCATACTGGCAATATTTGCGGCAGCGGCTTTTTTGTTGTCGGCCTGTGCGCCGACAGGCGGTGTTTCGAAGCAGGGCGGCGGTACGCTGACCTGGGGAACCGCAGGCAATTATGCCAAACATCAGAAATTTGTGGAGCTGCTGAAAGAGAAGGAGCCGGAGATTCGGCTGGAGTTTATTTCTTATACGGGAAGCAACGCCACCGGATACGGCTGGACGCAGATGCGGGCCGATGATATTCCGGATATTTTTATTACAACTCAGATTCTGGATGATGACCTGGCAAAAGAGCGGCTGGCAGATCTGTCGGGATATTCGTTTATCAATGGGTTTCCCACCTCTGTTCTGGATCAGGTATCCATTGACGGCGGAATTTATCTTCTGCCCACCAGCTATTCCATGTACGGCATTTATTATAATAAAACGCTGATGAAAGAAAAAGGATGGGAGGTCCCCTCCGATTTTGCCGAACTGGAGACGCTGTGTGCCGAGATCCGTAAAGAAGGACTGATTCCCGGCGTGATCGGTACCAAGTTAACGGGGACTCCTTTTTCCGCCGTGTTTAATCTGGCAAAGACCGGCTGGCTGACCACGCCGGAGGGAGTGCGGTGGGAACAGGATTTTCTTGCCGGGAATGCTACGGCGGAAAGCGTGTGGGAAGGAACAATGGATTATGTGGGGAAATATGTAAGCATGGGAATGTTTACCACGGACCCGGAGGACCGAAACGATGCGCAGTTGATTTTGGACTATCTGGGAAATCGGAAAGCCGTATTCTGTACGGCGGTAATGCCGGTCAATATCACTTCATTTCCGGAAACCGGCGATGAGCTGGGCATGATGCCTTATATCGGCGAGGATGGCAGTAAAAATGTCTATATGTACAATCCTACATATTACTTTGGCATCAGCAAACGCCTGACTGAGCCGGGAAATGAAAAAAAGCTGGAGGATGCGATCAGGATTCTGTCGCTGCTTTACTCGCAGGAAGGACAGAATACATTAATCGACGAAAGCACGCCCTGTATTATGAGTGCGTTAAACAGTACCATGGTTTCGGAGGACTCACTGATTTATGATGCGCATCAGGCCTTGAGACAGGGCAGGGCATTTCCCATGACTTACGTCGGCTGGGACAGTGTTTTGGCCGATATGGGGCAGGCGTTTAAAGAGTGGTTCCGCGGAGAAAACGGGATGGATGGAACAGCCTGTATTGCCCGGATGGATGAGCTGCAGCAGAATGCTCTGAATCATTCAACCCAAAAGGACTTTTGTGAAAGCACGGAAGATTTCACACTTGAAGAGACGGGAAAGCTGTTGGGCAAGGCGCTGGGCAGTGCCGTGGGTGCGGATGCGGTGATGGTTCCCATAGGCGGGTTTCATGAGGGCGCCATAGAGCTGCGGTCTGGTGTTACCGGAAAGCTTTATGCCGGAAAAATCAATACGGATGTGGCCAGTTCTCTCTGTCCGTCAACGGACGGGAAATATACCGTGATGACCATGACGGGGGCGCAGGCCAAAGAACTGGCGCAGGCAGGCTTTGACAGTGAGGGCGACGGCAATCCTTTTTCTTACGTTCTGGTGACCAGGGGGGATCGGGAGCTTGAGGACAGTCAGTCTTATCAGGTGGCCTTTTTTATACAGGGATATACGGAAGAGATTGCGAATACCTATGATGCCCGGATCTGTGAGGGTTCTCTTCAGAACTATTTGCAGACATGGCTGGAGGAACAGAAGGTGGTTTCCCCAGACGGGAATCCCTGGGAATGAAATTGGAGACAAATGGAAAATTGGAGCATATGAAACCAGAAGGAAAAAAACATAATATTGTGTTTCAGGCGTCATCGGTGGCCTGTCTGATTTTGTTTTTGCTGGCCGGCGGCCTGTATTTTACCAACTATCTGAAAGGGCAGATTTTTGTGGAGCGGACCACGCAGTTAAACGAGATCACCACCCAGATCCAGGTGAATCTGGGTACCGCGCTGGACGCTCACTGGAATTATCTGACTGCCGCAGTGAATCTGATGGAACAGGGGGAGTACGATGCGGCCGGGGATGTTGTTGGAATGCTGTCCGTCCTGGAAGGGATTTTGGAGACGGACAGTTATGGTTCCATGCTGATGCTGCTGGACAGTGAGGGGAACTGCTATGACGCGGCGGGAAAAAACGGCGTCTGGTCCGATATCGACCGGATTGCCGGAGGAGATGAACGGTATACGTTTATGTCGGACAGCTTTATTTATGAGGGGAGCTACTGGGCTTTTGTGCAGAAGCTGGATGTCCCTGTCCGGCTGAAAGAGTCCGACGTGGCCTTTACCCACGCCGTTCTTTTGAAGGATGTCCGGACGCTGGATCAGTATTATGACAGCGGTGCTTATGGTCATGGGAATGAGACATATATATTGAAGAGCGACGGTACCAGGATGTCCGATGACATTTCCGGCCAGTATACGATTCAGGCTTATAATGTGATTAAGGTGCTGGAGGATATGGAGGGCCAGTCTTTTCCCGATATCAGAGGGGCTCTGGCAGAAAAGAGCACCATCAGCACGAATTTTACCTATAATGGCATGGAATACTATTACTGTCTGACGTCTCTGGCGGAATATGATACGCTGCTGCTTTTTCTGATTCCGGCAGATTTCGTGGCCTCCGGAACGGTGGATATGGTGGGGGCGGTTATTCGGATGCTGATGTGCCTGACAGTGGTGCTTCTGGGCATGCTGGTTTTGGTGGTAGTCTCCGTGATCCGGCAGCAAAACAGCGTCCGACAGTTCCGCCAGGAGCAGGAAAGCCTGCGCCGTCAGGAGGAACTGAACGCACGGCTGGAGGAATCCAACGCCATGCTGGCCCGCTCAAAGAGGACAGCGGAACAGGCTTTCCAGATTGCGGAGGAAGCGAACCGGGCCAAAAGCTCTTTCCTCTCTAATATGAGTCACGATATCCGGACGCCCATGAATGCCATTGTCGGTTTTGCCACCCTGCTGGCAAGGGATGCGGACAATCCGGATAAGGTGATGGAATATACGAGAAAAATCACTGCCTCCAGCCAGCATCTGCTGGGACTGATTAATGATATTCTGGATATCAGCAAAATCGAGGCGGGTAAGACGACGCTGAATCTGTCGGATGAAAATATAGTGGATCTGATAGAAAATATTGATTCCATTATCCGTCCCCAGATGAAAGCGAAAGAACATACCTTTGAAGTGTACAGCATAGAGCTGAAACACGAGAGGGTGATTATGGATAAGCTGCGGCTGAACCAGATTCTTTTGAACCTTTTGTCCAATGCGGTGAAATATACGCCGGAGGGCGGCCATGTTACGCTGACGGTCCGGGAGCTGACTCAGTATAACAAGCAGTTGGCTCATTTCCGGTTTGTTGTAGAGGACAACGGTTACGGTATGAGCCAGGAGTATGTCCATAAAATCTTCCAGGCTTTTACCAGAGAAGAGGACAGTGTTACCAATAAAATTCAGGGAACGGGGCTTGGAATGGCCATCACGAAAAATCTTCTGGATTTGATGGGCGGAAAAATCTCGGTGGAGAGCGAGAAGGGGAAAGGCTCTGTCTTTACGGTGGATCTGGAGCTGCATATCAGTGAGCACGAGATTGACCAGGATTTCTGGAACAAGCACGGGATTACCCATATACTGGCGGTAGATGACGAGGAAGTAGTCTGCCAGAACATACAGATTGCCATGGAGGGCACCGGCGTGACAGTGGAATATGCGCTGAACGGCAAAGCTGCACTGGATATGGTGAAGCAGGCTGAGAAGGCGGGACGGCCATATCATATTGTTCTGCTGGACTGGAAGATGCCGGGAATGGACGGGGTGGAAACAGCAAGAAAGATCCGCCGGGAAATTTCCGATAGTGTTCCTCTTTTGATTCTGTCCAGTTATGACTGGCCGGAGATTGAGGAAGAGGCGAGGGAGGCCGGGGTGGATTCGTTCCTTTCCAAACCGTTTTTCCTTACCAGCTTTCGTCAGAAAGTGGAAGCGGTTCTGGGACAGGAGGCGGAAACACAGCCAGAAAATAAGGGGGACGACACGGAACAAAGCATCCTGCAGGGGATGCATATTCTGGTGGCGGAGGATAATGAGATCAACGGGGAAATCCTGGAGGAGCTGCTGGATATGGGAGGCGCTTCCTGCGACATCTGCGAAAACGGTCAGGTGGCGGTGGAAACCTTTAAGAATGCCCTTTCCGGACAGTATCAGATGATTCTGATGGATGTGCAGATGCCGGTAATGAACGGATATGAAGCGACAAAAAAAATCCGGGCGCTTGACCATCCGCTGGCCCGGACAATTCCGATTATCGCCATGACGGCCAATGCGTTTGCCGAGGACGTGCGGGATGCACTGGAGGCCGGGATGAACGCTCATGTGGCAAAGCCTGTGGATATGACGGTACTGGAACAGACGATCAGGGCAGTGATGGAACAAAGGGGAGAGAATGTTCGTCTGCGAACATAGGATAACCAGTTTTATATGGAAACTTTTTTATGGCTGCCGCAAAACAGAAATTTTTGCGGCGGCCTTTTACATCCTGACCCAATATAGGAAGCTTCTCCAAATTTTCTATGATACGAAAGCGCGCCGCAGGGATACACAGGATTTGCCGGTTGTGCCCCAGGTATGAAATACAATGAACCGGGGATGATAAGATTAAGATTTTTTCGCAAAACTATTGACAAAGACAGGTGCAAGTGGTATTTTATGTTATGAAAGTATTAGCACTCTAAAAAGACGAGTGCTAACAACTGCAAAGCAAGACAAAATACCCCGGGTCTCAGAATCTGCGGCAGGGAGAAATGAACGGAAGGAAATGCAGGAGGAACGTCATGGATCTGGATGACAGAAAAGCCAAGATACTGCGGGCGATCATACAGAATTATCAGGAAACCGGCGAGCCGGTGGGTTCCAGGACCATTTCCAAGTATTCCGACCTGAGCCTGAGTTCGGCCACCATCCGGAACGAGATGGCCGATCTGGAAGAAATGGGACTGATCGTACAGCCCCATACGTCGGCGGGAAGAATTCCCACGGACAAAGGCTACCGGCTCTATGTGGATGAGCTGATGGAGGCCCAGAACCGGGAAGTCACCCAGATGAAAGATTTCCTGATTCAGCGGGTGGACCGGGTGGAGCTTCTGTTAAAACAGATGGCCAAACTGCTGGCGGTGAATACCAACTATGCCACCATGATTACAGGCCCGGTTTACAGCAGCACAAAGCTGAAATTTATCCAGCTTTCCAAGATGGATAACCAGAAGCTTCTGACAGTGATCGTGGTAGACGGGAACATCGTGAAAAATACCATCCTGGATCTGGATCAGGCGCTGGATGACCAGGACCTTCTCTCCCTGAACCTTTTGCTGAACAGCAGTCTGAACGGACTGACCATCAATGATATCAATCTGGGCATCATAAAAGAGCTGGAGGATCAGGCAGGGGTTCACGGCATGCTGATGCGGGAAATTCTGAACGCAGTGGCGGATGCGGTGCGCACCGAGGAAGACGGCATGCAGATTTACACCAGCGGCGCTACGAATATTTTCAAGTATCCGGAGCTGTCTGACGGCCAGACGGCCAGCGAACTGATTCATACGTTTGAGGAAAAGGATCAGTTGAGGAATCTGGTGAAAGAAAGTCTGGATTCGGAGGGAAAAGAGGACCTGCAGGTATATATCGGCGACGAGATGCCGGTGCAGACCATGAAAGACTGCAGTGTTGTAACGGCGAATTATGAGCTGAGCGAGGGCGTGCGGGGCACCATCGGGATCATCGGCCCCAAGCGGATGGATTATGTAAAAGTTATGGATACGCTGAGAACGCTGATGGCACAGCTTGATATATTATTCCGGCCTGACGAACCGGATCAATAGAAAGGTGGATGAACAGTGGAAGACCGGAAGACAGAGGAAATGATGGATGAAAAAGAATATGTTCCGGAAGAAGAAATGATCCCGGAGGAAACCGACACGGATCAGACCGGTGAGGAAGACTGCGGGATGCCGGAAACCGGAGACGAAGAAACCGAAAAGGCAGAATCCGGGGAGACGGAAGAAGAACCGGAAGCGGACGAAACCGGAGAAGAAGCGGAAGGCAGAGAGCCTGCGGCCAAAAAGTCTTTCTTTAAGAAGAAAAAGGATAAGAAAGACGAACAGATCGAAGAACTGACGGACCGGGTAAAGCGGACCATGGCAGAGTTTGACAATTACAGAAAGCGGACCGATAAGGAAAAAGCAGCCATGTATGAGATCGGTGTAAAAAGCGTGTTCGAAAAGCTTCTTTCCATCGTCGATAACTTTGAACGGGGACTTTCCACCCTGGAAGAAGAACAGAAACAGGAGCCATTCGCGGCAGGCATGGATAAAACCTATCAGCTTTTGCTGAAAATGATGGAAGAAATGGAAGTAAAGCCTATCGAAGCCATAGGCGCAGAGTTTGACCCGAATCTTCACAATGCGGTGATGCATGTGGACGACGAGGCAGCAGGGGACAACGTGGTGGTGGAGGAATTCCAGAAGGGATACACTTACCGGGACAGCGTGATCCGCCCCAGCATGGTAAAGGTGGCAAATTAGCCAAAAGAAACAAATCAGTATATTTAGAAACTGCATGGAACAGTTTAATAAAATAAATGAAATGCACCAATATTCAGGAGGAATGAATCATGGGAAAAATCATAGGTATTGACTTAGGTACAACAAATTCATGTGTGGCCGTAATGGAAGGCGGCAAGCCGGTCGTAATCGCGAATGCGGAGGGTGTCAGAACAACTCCTTCCGTCGTGGCATTCACCAAAAACGGTGAGCGTCTGGTGGGCGAGCTGGCAAAGCGCCAGGCCGTAACCAATGCGGAGAAAACCATTTCTTCCATTAAGAGACACATGGGTTCCGATTACAGAGTTGAGATAGACAGCAAGAAGTACTCTCCGCAGGAGATTTCGGCTATGATTCTTCAGAAGCTGAAAACAGATGCGGAAAGCTATCTGGGAGAGACCGTGACGGAAGCCGTAATCACCGTTCCCGCCTATTTCAACGATGCTCAGAGACAGGCCACGAAGGACGCAGGCAAGATTGCGGGCCTGGATGTTAAGCGTATCATCAACGAGCCTACGGCTGCCGCCCTGGCTTACGGCCTGGACAATGAAAAAGAGCAGAAGATTATGGTATATGACCTGGGCGGCGGTACCTTCGACGTTTCCATTATTGAGATCGGCGAGGGCGTAATCGAAGTGCTGGCTACCTCCGGCGACAACCGTCTGGGCGGCGATGATTTTGACGCAAAACTGACCGATTACATGATCTCTGAGTTTAAAAAGCTGGAAGGCGTGGATTTGTCCAATGACAAGATCGCTCTGCAAAGAATCAGAGAGGAAGCGGAGAAAGCAAAGAAAGAGCTGTCTTCCGCCACCACCACAAATATCAACCTGCCGTTTATCACTATGACCACGGAAGGACCCAAACATCTGGATATGACGCTGACCAGAGCGAAATTTGACGAGCTGACCCATGACCTGGTAGAGCGTACCGCAGGCCCTGTGCAGAATGCTCTGAGAGATGCGGGACTGTCCGCTTCCGAGCTGGATAAGGTGCTTTTGGTAGGCGGTTCCACCCGTGTGCCCGCCGTACAGGATAAAGTAAAACAACTGACCGGCAAGGAGCCTTCCAAGAACCTGAACCCGGATGAGTGCGTGGCCATCGGCGCTTCCATCCAGGGCGGCAAGCTGGCAGGCGATGCAGGCGCAGGGGATATCCTTCTTCTGGACGTTACCCCGCTGTCTCTGTCCATCGAGACGATGGGCGGCATTGCCACCAGACTGATCGAGCGGAATACCACCATTCCCACCAAACACAGCCAGGTGTTCTCCACTGCTGCGGACAATCAGACCGCCGTGGATATCAACGTATTGCAGGGGGAGAGACAGTTTGCGAAAGATAACAAGAGTCTCGGACAGTTCAGACTGGACGGAATTCCGCCCGCAAGGAGAGGTGTTCCTCAGATCGAAGTTACTTTTGATATTGACGCCAACGGTATCGTAAACGTATCCGCCAAGGATCTGGGAACCGGAAAAGAACAGCATATCACCATCACTGCCGGTTCCAATATGTCCGATGCCGAGATTGATAAGGCCGTGAAAGAAGCGGCTGAGTTCGAGGCGCAGGATAAGAAGCGCAAAGAGGGCATCGACGCCAGAAATGACGCGGATTCCATGGTATTCCAGACGGAGAAGGCGATGGAAGAAGCCGGCGACAAGATCGATCCTTCTGCCAAGGACCAGGTACAGGCTGATATCGACGACCTGAAAAAAGTGCTTGAGGCTACGGCCAACGGCGAGATTTCCGATGCCCAGGCGGACGAACTGAAAGCCGGCAAGGAAAAACTGATGAAGGATGCCCAGGCATTGTTCGCAAAGATGTATGAGCAGTCCCAGGCCGCAGGCGGAGCAGGCCAGGAAGGCCCCGGCCCGGATATGGGCGGCGCTGCGGACGATGTGGTTGACGCTGACTATAAAGAAGTATAAATTTAGATGAAACCCTCTACACGGAGGGTCAGTGCAGGGGTGCGCTGCTGAAATGCAGAGCGCCCTACACTGCGTTAGCGCATATGGGAATATGGGGTACAGGGCAGCGTTTTTCGAAATGCCCGGACCGGCCGGCGCACAGCGCAGAAAGCTCTAGTTTATAGGATGAAAGGTTGAACATAGCGATGGCAGAGAGCAAAAGAGATTATTATGAGGTCCTGGGTGTTTCCAGGGATGCGGATGACGGGGCGCTGAAAAAGGCCTACAGGGCTCTGGCAAAAAAATATCACCCGGATACCAATCAGGGAAATCCGGAGGCCGAGGCAAAGTTTAAGGAGGCATCCGAGGCTTACGGCGTGTTAAGTGACCCGGAAAAAAGAAGACAGTATGACCAGTTTGGCCATGCGGCCTTTGAGGGCGGCGCCGGAGGACCGGGCGGTTTTGACTTTACCGGGGATATGGGAGATATTTTCGGAGATTTATTCGGAGATTTGTTCGGCGGCGGCAGGAGAAGGGCTTATAACGGTCCCATGAAAGGGGCAAATCTGCGCACCTCCGTGAGAATTACCTTTGAGGAAGCCGTATTCGGCACCGAGAAGGAAATTGAGATGAATCTGAAAGACGAGTGTACCCAGTGCCACGGCACCGGGGCGAAACCGGGCACCCAGCCTCAGACCTGTTCCAAATGCGGCGGCAAGGGCCGCGTGGTTACGACCCAGCAGACCATGTTCGGCATGGTGCGCAACGAGCAGATCTGTCCGGAATGCGGCGGCAAGGGTACGATTGTTAAAGAAAAATGTCCTAACTGCTACGGTACGGGCTATACCCAGTCCAGAAAGAAGATTCAGGTATCCATCCCCGCCGGCATCGACGACGGGCAGAGCATCCGGATCAGGGGCAAGGGAGAGCTGGGCACCAACGGCGGCGAGAGAGGCGATCTGCTGGTAGAGGTGATCGTGTCCAACCATCCGATTTTCAAGCGTCAGGATGTGAATATCTATTCGACCGCCCCGATTACCTTTGCCACGGCGGCATTGGGCGGCCCGATCCGTATTAAGACGGTGGACGGCGAAGTGGAATATGAGGTAAAGGCGGGAACCCAGACGGATACCAGAATCCGGCTGAAAGGAAAAGGCGTGCCTTCCCTGCGGAATAAATCCGTCCGGGGCGATCAGTATGTCACTCTGGTGGTGCAGGTGCCTGAGCGGATGAACGAGGAGCAAAAAGAAGCGCTGCGTCACTTCCGGGAGGCTATGGGCGAGACTTCCAGGGCGCCGGAAGAAAAAGAAAAGAAAAAGAAAAAAGGGTTTAAGGACTTATTTGAAAAATGAAATGGAAAAAATTCACGATTCAGACAACCTGCGAAGCGGTAGACCTGGTCAGCAGTATGCTGGACGATCTGGGCATTGAGGGCATTGAGATCGAGGACCATGTGCCGCTGACGGAGAAGGAGACAAAGGGGATGTTTATCGACATCCTGCCAAAGCTGCCTCCTGACGACGGCACGGCCAGGGTTTCCTATTATCTGGAGATGGAAGCGGACGCTGCGGGGATTCTGGAACAGGTGCGGGAAGGGCTGGATGAGCTGCGCATGTTTGTGGACGTGGGAAGCGGCGAGATCAGCCAGACCGAGACGGAAGACCTGGACTGGATGAACAACTGGAAACAGTTTTTCAAGCCCTTTACTATCGACCATATACTGATTAAGCCTACCTGGGAGGAAATCCCGGAGGAACATAAGGATAAACTGCTGGTGGAGATTGATCCGGGTACGGCTTTCGGCACGGGAAGCCATGAGACTACCCAGCTTTGCATCCGCCAGATGCAGAAATACTTAAAGGCCGGAGATCGGGTACTGGACGTGGGAACCGGCAGCGGCATTCTGGGAATTACCGCGATAAAACTGGGGGCTGACCGGGCCTTCGGCACGGATCTGGACGAAAACGCAGTGGAAGCCGCAAAAGAAAATGTGGCGGTAAACCATATCCCGGCGGAGCAGTTTCCGATTGTTACGGGAAATATCATTGATGACGAGGCTCTGCAAAAGGAAGCGGGGCTGGAGTGCTATGATATCGTGGTGGCGAATATTCTGGCGCCGGTGATTATCATGCTGTCCGGGGAGGCTGCCAGACATATGAAAAAAGGCGCCGTGATGATTACTTCCGGGATTATTAATACGAAGGAAACGGAAGTGAAGAAGGCTTTTGAGGAAAATCCGGACTTTGAGATTGTGGAAGTTACACACCAGAATGACTGGGTGTCGGTGACGGTGCGCAGGGTGTGACGACGGAAAAGAAAAAACGACTGGCATGATGCGGAGGCAGACTGATACGGGGCTGCCTCCGCGATTTTGATATTGTCCGCGGCAGAGATACTATAAGGGAAATGATGAAACGGAAGGGAGATTCGGTATGAATGACAAGACCAGGTACGAGATTATGAGAAACAGGGAGCTTTTAAAAGGCTATCAGGCGGCGGATGCGGGGGCGGAGGCGACGGATCAGCAGCAGGGTTTTCCGTCCGTTCCCTGCCTGCAGAAAAGAAAAGGGACGGAAACCGTTTCGCTTCCCGTGGAGTTTGAACGTCTGTCTTTTCAGGGAACGATTATGGATCTTCTGCGGGAGCGGGAGAGCCGGCGGAAGTACGGGGAGGCTTCGCTTTCCCTTTTGGAACTGTCCTTTCTTCTTATGAGCACCCAGGGTATCCGCCATTATGCGGGGCGCAGAAATCCGGTGACATTCCGGTATGTTCCTTCCGCCGGTTCCCGCCACGGGTTTGAGACCTATCTGTTTGTCAGTCATGTGGAAGGGCTGAGACAGGCTGTCTATCATTATCTTCCGGAAAGCCATGAGCTGGAGCTGTGGGATGACCGTCCGGATTTTCAGGATGAGTTAAGCGACGCTCTTTGCGGACAGCGTTTTGCCGCGTCGGCGCCGGTTCTGTTTGCCTGGGCCTGTGTTCCCTACCGGATGGAATGGCGTTACGGATTAAAGGCGGCCAAGTATCTGCTGATGGACGCGGGGCATGTATGCGAAAATCTGTATCTGGCCTGCGAGGCCATCGGCTGCGGGACCTGTGCCATCGGCGCCTATGACCAGGAGCGGATGGATGAGCTTCTGGGATTCGCGCCCGGCCCGTCTGCAGATCAGGATTATATCTGCACCGTGTATGCGGCGCCTGTGGGGAAACGGGGGGCGGAAGGGTGATGCGGCTGCTAGAGGGAAGCGGCCAGAATGTACTTTTCCATGTTAAATCCGGGGTCGAATACCTTTGCGGTGAATGAGGAGTGGTTGCAAAAAGCAGTTATGAAACGGGAGTCCGGCAAAGTAATCTCGCCGAACTCCCGCCTAATTATGTTTCAGACATCGTTTTATCGAAGGATCAATCTAAAAGCTCTGTTTCCAGATCCTGAAGCATCAGATCCAATGCAGTGATGCCGCCTTCCGCCGTATACCATACTGCCGGATGGGCCAGATATATAATATTGCCGTTCTTATAGACATCAGTCCCCATAACCAGTTCATTTTCCACGATTTCCTGTGCCAGTTTTGCCCCTTCTGACTGAATGGCGGCGTCACGGTCCATGATGAAGAGATACTGGGGGTTCTTCTCCACGATGAACTCAAAGGAAGCCTCATTTCCATGGGTCGAAGTGTCGATATCGGCATCTACGCCTATGTTTTCGAAGCCGATTTCCCGCCCTATGACAGAGCACCTTCCGTCATTGCCAAGCACATTCAGACCGCCGCTTGTGACAAGCCCTACGATGGCGTTTTTACCTTCCGCAAAGGACTGGAGGGCGGCGATTCGATCCTCGAAGCCGGCCATCTTGTCATCCACCTGATCCTCCAGCCCAAAGATAGAAGCAATGGTTCGCGCATTGGCGCCAACGCTTTCCACTACTCCTTTTTCAGTGTCCGTGGCAAGGTAGACTACGGGTGCGATTTCGCTGAGGTCGTCATAGGACTTAGACAGCCTGCCGCCAATAAAAATGATGTCAGGCTCGCAGGCCATAACCGCTTCCATGTCCGCCTCCTTGATGGTTCCAAGGTTTGCTACATTGTCATTTGTAACGTATTGTTGAAGATAATCCAGCGATGTACTGGCGGATCCTACGATGCGGTCACCTACCCCAAGGTTATCAAGAATATCCATAGATGCCATATCCAAAATAGCGATGCGCTCCGGGTTGTAAGGAACCTCCAGTTCAAACATTTCACCGTTTCCGTTCAGGCTTGTGATGGTTACGGTATCCGGGGTCTGAGACTCCTGGTCTGTCTCCGGACTTGTGGAATCTGCAGTTTCCGATATCTGGATTTCCTGGTTTCCGCTGTCATCCTGCGGAACAGACTCCTGGTTCTGCGTACTTTCGGAAGAGGGGGTTGTACTGCCGGCGGGTGTCTGGCCCGTACCGCAGGCAGTAAGCCCCAGACTCACCACCATGGTGAAAACCAAAGCGAATAAATGTTTCTTTCTCATAATAATAATCTCCTTTCGTTTTTCGGCTGAATCCGATCAATAGTAAATAGACAGCGGTTTTCCCTGAATCTCCATGATTTCAAAGTCCACCTCATAAATCCGGGATAGAATTTCTCTGGTCATCACCTCCTTTACCGTTCCGAATTTTGCGATTTTTCCGTCTTTGAAAGCGCAGATGTAATCGGAGTAAAATGCCGCGTAGTTGATTTCGTGCAGCACTAAAATCACCGTCTTGCCCAGCTCATCGCA
>CAOKOL010000049.1 GCA_948470335.1 uncultured Lachnospiraceae bacterium
TATCTTATCATAGTGCCAGTATTATATCAAGATTTTTCTTGATTTTCTATTCTTATTATAGTATAATTTTGTATTTTATAAGTTTTTGTTGGTTTTTATTGGTTTATTAAGAATAATTGAGTTTTTATAATTTCAATTAAAGTGCATCTCGAATGCTTCAAATTTCTAACTTGATAATCTAGACATGATATTTTTATTTCTTCTTGCTTTCTCATTCACTTATTTTTCAACCTCTCCCTTCAATAAAATACAAAAAAATCCCCCACAAATTTTCCCATATATAATTTCCCTCCAAACTACACATCCTATCCTCAAAGTAATAAAATATACCCAATAAAAGCAATAAAAGAGGTGATAAAAAATGATTGACAACCAAGAGCTTCCTATCGGATTTACCATGGAGCTTGCTCAGCATTCTGATATTTTAAACCAATTTGCCAAACTTCCGGAAGCAGAACAAAACAACATTGTAAACAGCGCCAGAGATATTTCTTCCAAAAATGAAATGCGCTATTATGTGGAAAACATGTTTCAGTAAATGCTTCATCTGACAGGCATGTCATCTGTCTATCTAAAAAGAAACTGTCATGAAATTTAAAATTTACTTTCTTCTAAACAACAAGATTCGTTTATTTCTCCTGTCCGTCCAGAAAGCAGCATGTAAATTTTTATTTCATGGCAGCTTCTTTCCTGGGGAAACTTTCTCACCCATTTCTCTCATTCCTGCAATTATAGACAAACATCACCAAAGAAGCCGCCACAATCAAACCATACCCCACAAAACTATACAGATCTGGTATCTCACCGAATATTACATACCCCAGCACCGTGGCAAAAATAATCTGTGAATAATCATATATGGAAATCTTTTTTGCCGGTGCATAGGTATAGGCCATTGTAATGGTAAACTGGCCTCCTGCCGCGCATACTCCTGCCAGCAGTAAAATAAAAAGCTGCCTAAAAGACATTGGAGCGAAATGCAGCAAAATCCATGGCGTTACAATCAAACAAGAAGACAAAGAGAAATAAAACACAATGACAGGTCCCTTTATCCCCATAGCTCCTAACTTCCGAACCATAGTATACGCTATTCCGGCTCCAAGTCCTCCGCCTACTCCAATCATTGCTGGCAGTAATGCCGTATTCTCAAATCCTGGCTTTACGATAAACAGACATCCGGCAAAGGCTGTTCCCACACAAGCTGCCTGAAAAACAGTAATCCGCTCCTTTAAAAGCAGGTATGAAAAAATAATGGCAAAAAATGGAGACAGCTTATTCAGGATTGAGGCATCTGCCACCAGCAGATGATCCACTGCATAAAAGTTGCAGAGAATACCAATGGTTCCAAAGATACACCGGGCAGCCATAGACACTCCTGCCTCTTTTTTTACATGCAGGGATACCTGCTTTCTCCATATAATCATTCCGGCAAAAACTGCTGCCACTAAATTCCGAAAAAAGCTTTTCTGGACAGAAGGTATCTCTCCTGCCAGGCGAACCATCACATTCATACAGGCAAAGCAAAAAGCTGACAAAATGATCATCAACACCCCATATAAATAATGTTCCTGTTTATAATCATTATTTTTTCGTTCCACTTGACTAAAACTCCTTAAATTTCATTTTATTAGTTCTCTGCAAAGGATACTATGTAAAGATTTTCATGTGATTTTCATTCCCCCATGGTGCATGGTGCAAGATCTCCATGGTGCATAGTATAGCACAAACCGCAGTTTTTGGCTATCTTAACCATCTATCTTAAAACAGCACTCGCTATCCGCAGCATTCGCCAAATGCCCGTGCAGACACGGCACTTGGCTCATTGCCCGCGGAAATAAAAATCTGGTTACCGTTCACGGGGCGGGGAAAACCAGACGAAAACAGACGTCAAGCTCGCTTGTAAGACTATTTTTGTCCCGTTTTCTACATCTTCTACATCGGGTGGACACCCGATGCTTCTTGTCCGGCAGAGCCGGGCAAGAAGATGCCCCCTGAACAGTAACAAAATCTACAAATAGAAGGCAACTTTCCTCTGTCAACTTGAAAAAATCTTTTGTTTGTGATATGCTAACCCACAGAAATTCAAGCTTTACAAATATCCGACAATACCGTTCCGTACAGGATCACCATGCACGGACGATCTTAGAGACGGCGAGGTAAAAGATGAAGGCGAAAAAAACATTAAAGGAAAAAGCAGTGGAAGGCATCTATCATGATATTGAGGAAGGCTTCTACAAGGCAAACGCGATTATCACAGAGGGGGAGATCGTGGAACGCTATGCTATGAGTAAATCCCCGGTTCGGGAGGCATTGATTGAGCTGTGTAAGGACGGCGTTCTCAAAAGCATTCCCCGTGTAGGCTATCAGGTGGTTCAAATCTCCATCAAAGAAATCCTGGATCTTTTGGAAGTGCGGATTGACTTAGAATCTGCCAATTTAAGAAGGCTGGCTCCCCGGATCACAGATGAAAACCTGCAGATGCTTAAGAATCTGGAATCCATCGCCAATATAGAGGAAAACCGAAAGGTTGCTGTCAACTGGGACCGAAATACGGATTTTCATATTAAATTGTGTGAACTTGGTGGAAATGCCTATCTGTGTGATACGATTGAACGGGCATTGATGAAATCCCGCCAGTATATTGCGCAGTATTTCCATAATGCCTGGAACCAGAATGCAGAATCCAACGGTTATTTTCACCGGGCTACCATTGATGCTCTGGAGGAGCGGGACGTGGAGAAGGCAGTTTTAATGCTTCAAAAGGACATATTGAATGTAAAAAATCAGATCCAGGAAAGTTTTTTCCTTTGATCTTTTCATTTTTTATGTTCCATGCCCTGTCCGTTTACTCTAATTCATACCCATTTAAACCAAATAAAAACCGGATGTACCAAATTCCGAAGCAGAAGAACACAAACAGAATTTTTCGCTTTTCTGTCTTTTGTGTTCTTTTTAATCTGCTCAAAAGCACTTGGCTTTTGTCAGCAGGTTTTTAGTTTTAAAATCGCTTTCTGCAGCCCCCATCTCCAACCGCAGCCCTGTATTTTCTTCCCTTTTCTGCAATATTCACGAAAATCTCCTGCTCTCCCAAAACAAAATAACAAATTCTCACAAAAAACTTATTGACAAACATAGAAAATATGATTATAATCAACATTAATAAGATTACTAATATTATTACAGATATTACTAATCAAACAAAAAGGAGGTCCATTATGACAAAGAAAGAACGTGTGATTGCTGCGATTGAAGGAAGGGAGCCGGATAAGATTCCCAGTGGTTTTTCCCTGCATTTTCCCAAAGAGATTGCTTTCGGTGATGCTGCCGTGGATGCCCATATCCGCTTTTTTGAGGAGAGTGATACGGATATTCTGAAGATCATGAATGAGAATCTGGTTCCCTATATGGGAGAGATCCATCATGGCTCTGACTATCAGATGGTACGGGAGATGTCACTGGATGATTCCTTTATGCAGGATCAGCTTCTTCTGGTAAAAAAGATTCTTACGCGCTGTGACAGAAGCGCTTTTACCCTGGGCACGCTTCATGGCATCACTGCTTCTGCCATTCATCCTTTAGAAAAGATGGATCCCAACTATACCTATGACGGTGTGCGTAATACGCTCTGCCGCCTGCTGCGGGAGGACAAGGATACGGTTCTCTCTGGTATGGAGCGGATTGCCAATGTGATGTGTGATTTGGCAAAGGAGTATATCCGTCTGGGTGTTGACGGTATCTATTATGCTGCTTTGGGTGGGGAGACGAGGTTTTTTACAGATGAAGAATTTGAACAATATATTAAGCCTTTTGACCTTAAGATCATGAAAAGCATCAAGGACGCGGGCGGTTACTGCTTCCTGCATATCTGCAAGGACGGGCTGAATATGAATCGTTATCGGGATTACGGAATCTATACAGATGTAGTCAACTGGGGAGTCTATGAAGCGCCGTTTTCTCTGGAAGAAGGCAGAAAGCTGTTCCCTGGCAAGACTATTATGGGAGGTCTTCCCAACCGTCACGGCGTACTGGCAGACGGGCCAAAGGAGGCAGTCCGTCAGGAAGTACATAAAGTAATTTCGGAATTTGGCAGAACCGGATTTATCCTGGGTGCAGATTGTACCCTGGCTACAGAACAGAATATGGAACTGTTAAAGGCTGCCGTGGATGCTGCCCGTGAATAACTCATGTTATAGAAAATCAAAGCAATCATTTTTAGAAGGAGGGTTTTACTATTATGAAGAAAAAGATCGCATTATTACTGGCTGCAGCATTAACCGTGGGAAGCCTGTCTGCCTGTGGAGGAGGCAATGAAAGCGCCCCGGCAGCCACAGCCGCCAAAGGTGAGGACAATGGTTCCGCCGCTCAAGGCGGCGATGGCGGACAGTCTGCTGCGTCTGGCACAGTCTATCCGGCAGGCACTCTTACGGTTTATGCCATGGGCAATCCTCAGTATCGCCAGCAGTATTTTGAGACCTGGCTGGAGAACCATCGGGATATTGCGCCGGATGTAAAGATTGAATTTGTCCAGACTGAGGGAACTGCTGACATCCGCGAAAAGATCACCATGACCGCCCTGTCCGGCGCAACCGAGGATCTTCCGGATGCCGCCATGTTAGACCCGGTTACGATTCTGGCAAATGCCGGACTTTTAAAGGATGAGACAGAGTATTTGACGCCGCTTCTGGATAAAATGGTTGACGGAGCTGCCAAGGATGCTACCATTGACGGAAAAATCTATGCACTTCCGGATTCTGTCCGTCCTCAGGTCCTGTTTTATAATAAAGAAATCTTTGATCAGTATGGTATAGATCCGGAGATGATGAAGACCATGGACGGCTATATTGAGGCCGGACGCCAGCTTAAGGAAAAAAGCGGCGGCGAGGTATTCCTCTCTTACATTGACCCCACCAGCAAGACCTGGAGATACTGGGGCCGCCGGGGCCTGATGCCCTCTGCTAATGCAAAGATCTGGGATGACAGCGGGGAAGTTATTATCGGCAGCGACGAAGGGACCAAGAAAGCTTTAGGCGCACTGGATACCATGAACAGCGAAGGTCTTTTGATGAAGACCACCATCATGGAGCCGGCTCTTTATGACGCTATCAACAATCAAAAGGTTGCCACCTTCTGCATCGGCGCTTTCTGGGATGAATTTATGAGACAGAACTGCGATGCTGTTAAGGGCCAGTGGAGAGTCATGTCAGCCCCGGAATTTGAGGGCGTGCAGAAAGCTGGAGCGCCTGTTTCCCAGTACATGGGCATTATTGAAAAGGGAGACAATCCCTACTCTGAGCTGTTCCGCATGATGTGGTATGACTTTACCTTTGACATTGATGCAAAGGAAGAATGGGTCAATTCCATGGAAGCACAGAACGCCCCCTACTCCAATCCGGTTTCCATTGAAATGTTGGAGGATCCGTTCTGGAAAGAGCCTTCTGAGTTTTATGGCGGCATGTCCTTCCGCGAGATGGAAGGCAAATGCCTGCAAAACGGCGCAGACAATCTGATTGTTACCCCCCAGGATGCAGAAGCCGACGAGATCATTTCTGCTGAACTGGAAAAATATGTTGCCGGCAATCAGTCCATGGAAGATGCCATTGCCAATATGGATAAGAACTTAAAAGCCAAGATCGGAAAAGCCCAGGTAAATTAACAAAGTAAATCTCGGCAGCCGTCAGATAATCTCCGGACGGCTGCCGACGGTTACCTTCATGTTTCCCATTCATGTACACTTAAGAGTCTCTTTGTACCTGAATTTATCAGATGATTCCATGAGGAGGGATATCATGCTACAGACATTAAAAAAATATCGGGCTCCCTATTTATTCATACTGCCGTTTTTTATCCTGTTTTTCATTTTTCAGCTCATTCCAACCATCTGGACCATTTATATCAGCCTTACGGACTGGAAAGGGATCGGTTCTCCAAAATTCTGCGGCTTAAGCAATTACCAGAAGATGATGGTGGACAATATGTTCTGGGAATCTCTGGGAAACACGGTTGTCTACTGGATCTCCGGCCTGATTTTGATCATTTGCTGCGCTCTTTTAATTGCCTGCCTGCTGAACAGCCGTTTTCTCAGTAATGATTCGGCCCGGGCATTTTTCAAGACTGCCACCTTTCTGCCCAATATCTGCGCAGCCATTGCCATGGGACTGATCTTTCGGATGCTGTTTGATGAAAATGTAGGGCTGGTCAATGAAGTGATTGCTATGACCGGAGGCGCAAAGGTTCCCTGGCTCACCAGCACAACCTTTTCCAAAATTCCGGTTATTATTCTGAATGTGTGGCGGTATACTCCGTGGTTTACCATGATTTTGCTGTCCGGCCTTTTAAACATTTCCAAGGATTACTATGAGGCCGCTACAGTGGACGGCGCTAATTCTGCGCAGCAGTTCTGGTTTATCACCCTGCCCTCTCTGAAAAACATCCTGTTTTTCTGCTCCGTAACTTTAACGGTAGACATGTGGAAGCTGTTTAATGAATCCTACATTCTTCCAGGACCGGGAACCTCCAATTCTTCCCTGTTCCAATATATGTATGAATCTGGCTTTAATGTATTTAACATGGGGTATGCCTCAGCCATCGGCGTTGTGCTGATTCTGATTCTGATGGTGATTTCGGTCATTCAGTTTGCGGTGCGCCGCAGACAGGGTGAGCTGTAGGAAAGGAGAAGATTTATGAACCGAAATAAAATGATTTCTTCTGCGGCTGTCTATGGACTGCTGGCTTTTATCACCCTGATCTGCCTGTTTCCCATTGTCTGGATGTGCCTCATTTCCATTAAAAGCACTTCTGAGAGTATTACCGGTTTTCACTCCATTATTGTGGAGCATCCCACATTGGCCAATTTTAAACGTCTGTTTGAGATGATTCCGGTTTGGCAGAATACCTATAACAGTGTATTTACTACTATTATGGGTACTATCACCTCTCTGTTTTTCTGTGCACTAGCCGGATTTGCCTTTGCCAAATACCGCTTTCCGGGCAGAACTTTCTTGTTTTATTTTGTCATTGCCACCATGCTGGTCCCTCCGGAGGTCGGTTCTGTGCCACTGTTCATTATTATGAAAAAGGTCGGGCTCATCAACAGCCTGTGGTCACTGGTAGTTCCCAGAATCGCCACTGCCGTAGGAATCTTTTACATGAATCAGTACATTACGGATGTGCCGGACGAGCTGGTGGAGGCAGCCAGAATCGATGGATGTACAGACTTCGGGATTTTTATGAAGATTATTTTGCCGGTAATCAAGCCTGCCATGGCTTCCTGGGGCGCTATCACCCTGATTGCCCGGTGGAATGATTTCTTCTGGCCGCTCTTGTATCTGAGAAAACAGGCAAAGTATACGCTGATGGTCACGATTTCCCTGCTTCCGGTCAGTGAAGGGCTTTCTACTCCATGGCCTGTGATCCTGGCAGGAACGACCTTGGTTATCATCCCGATTATTGTACTTTACCTGATTCTGGAAAAATTCCAGAAGGCCGGTATTATGGAAGGGGCTGTCAAAGGCTGAACCCATATCGCTCTGCACGGGAGTACATCATACACAAAACGGAGGAAATTATGGACAAAACGGATATTCGCTACCAGGCATACATTGATATCCTAAAGGAAGAACTGATTCCCGCTATGGGATGTACAGAACCCATTGCGCTGGCATATGCTGCCGCCACGGCAAGAGAGCTGTTAGGCGCCATGCCGGAACGGGTTGAGGTCAGCGCCAGCGGCAGTATTATTAAAAATGTAAAATCTGTGATTGTTCCCAACACAGGACATCTAAAAGGGATCCCTGCTGCCGCGGCTGCCGGCATTGTCGCCGGGGACGCTAAGAAACAGTTGGAGGTCATTTCCTGTGTCACACCAGAACAGGAAACCCAGATCCGTGAATTTCTGGAACAGATTCCTATCACCGTGGAACATATAGATCATCACATTACCTTTGACATCTTCGTAACTCTGTACCGAGGGGAAGAAAGCAGCAAAGTAAGGATCGCCAATTATCACACCAATCTTGTATATAAGGAAAAAAACGGACAGATTCTTCTGGATCTGCCTGTAGAAGAAGAAAATGAGGAGGGACTTACCGACCGTTCCCTGCTTGACATGAAAGGAATCTGGGATTTCATCAACACAGCAGATGTGTCTGACATAAAAGAAACTCTGGATCGTCAGGCTCAGTTCAACATGAAAATCGCCCAGGAAGGAATGAACGGAGATTATGGCGCAAACATTGGAAAGGTTCTTTTAGACTCCTGCGGACAAGATGTACAGACAAGGGCAAAAGCCATGGCAGCCGCTGGATCCGACGCCCGCATGAACGGCTGTGAGCTGCCTGTCATCATCAACTCCGGCAGCGGCAATCAGGGCATCACGGTCTCGGTTCCTGTCCTGGTATATGCCAAAGAGTTGGGAGCCAGTGAAGAAAAAACCCTGCGTGCTCTTGCTCTCTCCAATCTGTGCGCCATTCATCAGAAAACCCGGATAGGGCGGCTTTCTGCCTACTGCGGCGCTGTCAACGCCGGCTCAGGAGCCGGAGCCGGTATTGCCTATCTGTGCGGCGGAGGTTTCAAAGAGATCGTCCATACAGTTGTCAATTCCCTTGCCATTGTTTCCGGAATTGTCTGTGACGGGGCCAAAGCCTCCTGCGCCGCCAAAATCGCCGCCGCTGTAGATGCCGGGCTTTTAGGATACAACATGTACCTGCGCGGCCAGCAGTTCTACGGTGGAGACGGGATCGTGACCAAAGGTGTGGAAGAAACCATCAAAAATGTAGGAAGGCTTGGCAAAGACGGAATGCAGCAGACCAATGAGGAAATTATCCGGATTATGGTTGGTCAATAGAGCCTGTCTTTCGCAGCTCCTTTTCGATAAGTTTTTTGAAAACTCTTATCAAAAAGGAGCTGTGCCTATTTTTCAAAATCTCCCGTCCTCACTCCCCCTTCCTCTTTTTAACCTCCCACCTGCGCACACAGAAGATAAAATGCCCCAGCCTTGTCTCAAACAGCAGGCTGATTGGATACCTGGTCATGAAATCCTCCCGAAACTCATCCTTTGTCAGCAGTTCTTCCTTGCTGAGCTGGTACTCTGTATCGGATTTAAAGAGTTTGCCAAAATGATGGATAAACTGCTCTAAGATCTGTGCAGAGGCATCCCTCACCATCTCCGGTTTCTGCATGGCTGCCAGGCCCAGCATCATTCCCACCCCCCGGCGGGCCAGCTGCTCCTCCAGCCCCATAAGAAGCTGTACCTTTCCCCCGTCATCCCTATCATAGCACAGACGGTAATAATATCCGTTCCGAATGCTTCTGCCGTTGTATTCTCCGCTGACCAGCTCTGCCTCCAGACGAAATACATCCTTCATGGCCTGGTTGACCGCATCAGCCACCACCAGCGTGTCTGTGGTCTCCTCGTACATGCTCTTGGCTGTCACATTTCCCATAATGGCCTGATCCTCTACCATGATGTGACCTGTCAGCCAGCCAACCATTACGTTGAGAAAGTGTTCTACTGCCATAGGAGAATAGTCTGATGATTTCAGATATTTCTTCAAAGAAACCAGCGTGTTATCTCTGAATTCATCATGAAGTTTCTTATGCTTGTGGTACCCCTTGAAGCGGATCGAACGCATATAAGCTTCTTCTTCAGAAAAATGTGTCATTGTGTAATCTTCCAGAAATCTAATGCTCTCTTTGCAGGCATTCTGGCTGTCCATCTCATACCCCGCCAAATCCATCAGCTTTCCTATCATCCGGAACAACCTGGCATGAGCCTTGTCCACCACCTCAACCCCAATATTAAACTTCTCATTCCACATTAAATTCCTCATTGCTTATGTTCCCCTTTCTACTGCTTTATCCCTTACTCCTAATTATAATAATAATTTGTAATTTTGTCCACCAAACAAAAATCTTTCTGATGAGGAATACGATCCTTCAGTCAGCCATTACTTTGCAGGTGAACAGAATGTGTAGAGCGCGGATAATCCGGTGCAGATCTATGGAAAATTTGAGTATCATGTATAAAAGAAAGATTATAAGAATAAAGACAATTTTCGGCAGTCAGACGAACGGAATCCCTTCCTCAGTTGGCATGTCTATAAATTCTGCTATATAAATAAAGGGCAAAGACTGATTTCTCAAGCCTATTGCCCTTTATCATAAAATCTCTGTATTTACAGACTTTTCTTCATATCCTCCCCCAAATGTAAATTTAACGCCTTTTTTCGTTTTCTTCCAGATTATAACCTCAATAACCAGAAGAATCACTGCTATAGCTATCCCCTTAAAAGGCATTATAGTGGGGTAAACTAACAGGCATCCGGCAAGAATGGCTACCTCCAAAACAATCGTAACAATCGTACTGATAATTCTTACTGCCAACATAACTTTTTCCTCCTTAATTTGTGTTGTCTTTTTGTTAGTTACACTTTATCACAAATCAAGGATTTTTGTCTGAATTCTGACCAACAACCGAAAAAATGATTCCCTTTCCGCCTGCACTATTTCAAATATTTCTTTAACTTGTATGCAACGGCCTGAACATCAATCGGTTTTGCCAAATGATCATGCATGCCGCACTCCAAACACTTTTGAATATCTTCTGAAAACGCATCGGCAGTCATGGCAATAATGGGAACATCTGCGTCTTTACGTTCCAGCCCGCGGATAGCCGTTGTCGCTTCATAGCCGTCCATGACGGGCATCCGTACATCCATAAGAATCGCGTCATAATGCCCAACAGGGGATTTCTCAAATTTTTCAACGCAAATCCGCCCGTTCTCAGCCCAATCTATCTCTATTTCAAGGGCAGAGAGCATCTCCCTCGCCACTTCCCAGTTCAGCTCATTATCCTCCGCCAGTAAAATACGCTTCCCCTGAAGGCCCGGATCAATCGCTCTTTCCGTACTGACCGCTTCCCCGGCGCCCGTACCGGCAAATGCGCTCAGCGCGTCAAATAAGGTGGAGGGAAACAGCGGTTTGGAAATAAAGCCGGAAATCCCCGCTTCCCTGACCTCACCGGCCACTCCGCTCCCATCATAGGTCAGAATCAGGATCGCCGGACCGTTTTCTCCGCCGGCCGGCCGGATTGCCCTGACGGCCTCGAGCCCACTCATATCCGGCAGATTCCATCCCAGAAGGAGCAGCCGGTAACTGTCGTCCGCGATCCGCTTCACTGCCTGCCCGGCGCTCTGACACCACTCAGACCGGATGCCGGCGGATTCTAAAATACGAACCGTATTAACGCACAGCCGTTCATCGCCGTCAACCACCAGCACCTTCCAGTCCGGGAACGACGCATCCATTTCCCGCTCCGCCGCCTTTTCCAAATCAAGCACAACATGGAACTCGCTTCCTCTGCCCTGTTCGCTGCGGACAAAGATGCTTCCCTCCATCGCGTCTACGATATGCTTGGTGATTGTCATTCCCAGCCCGGATCCCTCTGTTTTCCGAACCCGGGTGTTGTTCTCTCGGCTGAACGACTCAAATATTACCTTCTGATACTCCTTTGACATACCGATTCCGGTATCGCTTACCAGGAAATGGGTGCGGACATGAGTAGGCTTCTCAAAAAGCGCCTCCTGGTACACAATCACTTGAACCGTTCCGCTCTCCGGCGTGAATTTGACGGCGTTTCCTAACAGGTTAATCAGCACCTGATTCAGCCGCACACTGTCACAGTACACATTTTCCGACAGGATTTCGTAGGCGCCGGCGTTAAACTGCTGATGTTTCGTCATGACCTGGGGCTGGATCATATTGACAATACAGTCCATCACCTCTCTCAAAGAAACCGGCTCTATATTCAGCATCATTTTCCCGCTCTCGATTTTGGATATATCCAGCACATCGTTGATCAGCCCCAGCAGATGCTTGCTGGACAACTCGATTTTGTGCAGATAATCCTGAACTTGTTCCGGATTATTCGCGTTATCTATGGCCAAGGACGTCATCCCAATGATGGCGTTCATCGGGGTGCGTATATCGTGGCTCATGCTGGAAAGGAAGTCTTGTTTGGCCTCATTGGCCTGCTCCGCCTCTTTCCGCGCCCTTTCCGCATCCCTCCGGGCCGTATCCATTTCCATGTTCACACGTTTCAGTTCAGACATCTGGTTCCTGAACAGTCTCAAATACTGAAAAAATATATAAAGAAGCATGGCGATTACCACGAAAGAAGCGGTGTAAACAATGGCAAGCCAGCGGCTGCTCATCCCCGCAATCGCGTGATCCAGCCCGTCAAAGGGAAGGACCGTCACCAAATACCAATCGCAGTAGGGGAGAGCGGTACAGTACAGGTGGCGGCGTGATTCTCCGTTTTTCAGAATAAGGGAATAATCTTCCCCTGTATTCATAGCCGCTGCCAGCCGTTCAATATGGGCGGCCGCTTCCCCGTACCCATCATCAAAAACGCTGTAAAGCCTGTCAAAATAATTTTCGTGGACATCATCCTCGTTTCCGACAACATAGCTGCCATCCTTTCGTATGACAAAGGAATAGCTCAGCGAACTGTCTGAATCAAGAAAGAGGACCTCGCCCATATATTTGGTGGAAAGGCCCACCACCATGGCGAGACTGGCGTTCCCATCAGACATGGGATATTCGCAGGGGACGCCGAACAAAATCACGCCGTCCCCGCCGCTATCAACGGCGGACGCTGTCTTGCGCTCCCCATTTTGCAAGCTCTCCAAAAACAGCTCGGGGTGGTTGAGCTCCACAGGGTCACCGTAAATCATCTCGATCTCGCCATCGGGCGAATAGAGGGCAGCGCACAAAAAATGCCGTGCCCTCGCGCCGTATTCAATCTCCTCCCTCGTGCCGTAATTGGAATTTTCGTCTCCCGCCGCAATATGCGCGATGGATTCCGCCATGGTCAGACGCAGTTCAATGATCGTTTCAAAATGTAAAGATACCTGCTCATTCATTCCGGCCATATAATCAATGCCGATCTCCTCAATCGTATCTTCGCTCATATTGCGGACAGACATTCCAAGGAAGGAAAACACGAAAACGGTCAAACATATGATCACCGCTATGCTGATTTTGAAAGAACGCGGTAAAGCTTTATTTTTCATACCTTTATTATCTCCACAGCTTTCAATATTTAACTGATCCGGCTTCTGTTTACCGATTCTCTCAGCCTCTCAGCCGGCTCATGGCCTGAAACATTTTTCGGATATCCACCGGCTTTGCCAGGTGTTCATTCATCCCGGCAGCCTTGGCCATGGCGATATCCTCGTCAAAGGCATTGGCCGACAGTGCAATGATGGGCACGGCTTTTGCATCCCTCCGGTCCATGCCGCGAATCACCCGCGCCGCCTCATAGCCGCTCATGACCGGCATCATCAGATCCATAAGCACGCAATCAAACGTCCCAGGTTCAGCCGCCATAAAGGCGTCCACGGCGGCTTTTCCGTCGCCGGCAGTCACCACCTCCACGTCCGCGTCTCTGAGAATATACTCCACGATTTCACAGTTGATCTCGTTGTCCTCCACCAAAAGCACCCGCATCCCGGCGATATTGTCCGGCATACTCCAGGCCGTATCTTCGGACTCTTTGCTCTGCGCCTCGTCAACCCGGACGGGCAGCGTGATCCGAACCACGCTCCCCTTGCCGGGCCGGCTTTCGATCTCCACCGTTCCCTTCATCTGATCGACCAGCTTCTTTACAATGGACATGCCCAGCCCAACGCCGTTATAGTTGGTCCTCGCGTCCTGATGCTCCTGGGTAAAGGGTTCAAAAATGTGCTCCTTAAAATCCTCTCCAATCCCAATTCCGGTGTCTTCGATTACAAAACAGTAGTTCACCGTCCCGTCCCGAAAAGCGGTCTCCTCCACCCGGACAAATACGGAGCCATGGGGCCGGTTATATCTGATGGCATTGTCAATCACATTCATCAGGATCTGCTTCAGGTGCAGCGGATTTCCGATGGCTTCGCCATGCCGCAGGCCGGAATCCTCCAATTCCAGCCGTATTTTCCGTTCCTTTGCCAGAGGAGAAATCATCGCAATACAGTTTTCCAGTATCACATGAAGGTCAAACGGTTCCTCCACCTCCGCCAGTCTTCCGCTCTCCAGCTTGCTGACCTGAAGCACGTCGTTCACCAGGGACAGCAGATGCTCCGTTGACACGCGGATCTTCTTCTGGCACTCTCTTTGCTGCTCCGGATCATCCCAGCTTTTTTCCAGAATGGCCAGCATACCCAGAATCCCATTGATGGGCGTGCGGAGATCGTGGGACATATGGGAAAGAAATTCGCTCTTTGCCGAGTTCGCCTGCCTTACCCGCTCCAGAAGCTCCATGATAGACTGCTCCTGATTCTTTCTCGTCACCATGGTCTCTGTGATGTCCTGATGGTATCCGTTCAGGCTGGCGCCGGATTTTTTGAAAGTTTTGTCCGGTACGCCGCCGCAGCGGACGTAAATTCTCCCCCATTCTGGATGGTTCCAGGGATAGATTACCTCAGAACGGCCGTTCTCCAATATTTCCTGAACCGCCTCTTGTACCATCACCACATAGTCCGGCGAAATGCGCTCAAACCAGTGCCGGTAGCACTCCTCCGGCCCGATCTCGTCCGTTACGCCTAAAAGGATCCGCATGGTCCGATCCGCATACATCCTCGGCAGGCATCCATCCTCCAGCTCGATTGTCCAGATTCCGGTCAGGGCTCCCTCCAGAATGTCTTCCAGACTCCGCCTTGCCTCCAGCTTGTACTTCTCCTCCTGCTCCACCACGGCGTTGACGTCCCTCTGGGCAAAAATCGCGCAGTTCTCCGCCTCCGTTCTCTCGGTAGTGGAAAAATGGAGTTCCAGGTACTTCAGTCCTGAGAAGTTATCCTTCACCTGGTATCGGACAGAAAACTTTTTCTTTTTGGTCAGCTGCGCCAATACATACTCCTTCTTTGTCATGGCACGGAGCCGTTCCTGATCCTGGGTGACGACGCATCTGGAGATATACCGCTCCATAGCCGCCTGATAGCCGTCTTTAAAATGGGCGGCCCAATCCAGCCCCATCTGTCCGCTGCTGCGGTAGACCTCACATTCGCCTGTGTCAAAGTTCACCTCATAGATACCCAGGTAGTCCACACTGAGAGCATGGAGCACGTTATAGCTCCGCTTTTGAAGCTCCCGGAACAGGTTGCGGCGTTTCAGGGAGGATACGATGAAGTACGCCGCCGTCTGGAGCATATTTGACGCATATTCCAGGGACTTTACAGGGGGATTGTCCACACCGTAAAAGCCGATGATCTTTTTGCCGTCATACAGGGGGACAACCACAAGGGAATGAATGCCCTGCCGCTTCAGGTTCTCGTACTGAAGCGGTTCCGCCTCCCGAATGTCCTCCAGGCGCTCAATAACGATGTGCCTGCCGACGCTGAACTTCTGATACCAGCTGGCACAAACCTCCGGCGGGACGTTCTGAAGGCTCTCCTTCTCCGGCTTTACGCCTTCGGCCGCCCACTCGTAGGTGTTGTCGTCACACCCGGACTCATTCTGCTCAAATATGTAAGTCCGCTCTCCGTTCAGCGCTTTTCCCAAGTGCTCCAACAGCACCTCCAGCGACTGATCCGGCGTTTCTTCCAGCAGGGCGGTGCGAAGGCCCTCGTTGATGACGACCTCCAGATTCTGAACGCTTTGTATGCCGCTGTGCCGTTCATGGATCCCGGCGGCCGGAGCGCCCTCTCCGACCTGTCCAAAAAGGCCCTCTGAATACTCCATATACCCGTCCTCCAAATTAACCGATTTTTGGTTTCACCGCCATAGCAAAACCAAAAAATCCGAGTCATAATATCAATGTCATGATGTTGGGGTCAAAAGGTCTTTTGGCCCCTCTGATACCGGATTGCTCCGTACTTTGTACTCCCGCAATCCCCAAAACATTCAAAATCCTCTTACAAGCAAGCTTGCATTGAATTTTAGACCTTTTGACCCTGGTATCATGTCATTTTCGTTAAGGGAGTCTTCCAATATTATGGTCTGCCATAAAGTTCTGATATTGAGCCGAAACATTAGAGGGCACGAACTTTTTCTGCAGACCAATTTGGGGAATTTTTTCTTAACTAAATGACCTTAGCCATAATATCATGTATTTCCCAATCATGTCAATATGCGGCAGAAAACAGTCCCGACAGTTTAACACAAAAAGTTGCTCTGCCGGACAACAGGCTATAACAAAAAAAGCCGCACAGCAGATGAACATCCGTCAGTTGCTGTGCGGCTGATAGGAATCAAAATCGGTATTACCGGGTTGCTGCCCGATTGCCCATAGATTTCTCTGCTTTCAGAAAACAACAATATATATGTCACATACGTCCACACAATCCCCTTATACTCGGCACCAGCATTGCGATAAAGAACATACCTGCAATCTGAACAATATTGAATATGCCGTTAATTGTTCCAACCAGATTCCTGTCCCAAAGGGAACATCCTCTATTTTTCCCTCCTTTGCACCGGCAGGCTTAACCCGTTCTTTTGTTCCGAAAAAATTGATTAAAAATGCGATAACTGCCAGCACTCCCAGGACACAAAACGTCTTTGTCCATGCAGATGCATTATCGCCAAAGTACTCTACCAGCGGAAGTGTATATAGGTTGATCGTTAATGTTCCGGCTGTTGCCAGAAGATTCCGGAAAATACTTAATACTGATCTTTCATATGGGTCCTGGGTCATCAACGCATTCAGTGCGGAATACGGTACGTTAATCGCAGTATAAATCACGGTGGAAACAAGGTTGTATGTAATAAAAACGTATACCAGTTTTGGTGCTGCCGCCCATGAAGCCGGTACGGAAAATAAAAGGACTCCAGACACTGCAAAGGGAATACACATACGCAGCAGCCACGGTCTTGCCTTTCCGAATCTGGATTTTGTCCTGTCCACAATCACACCCATAGGAAAAGCGTTCTATGATTTTTGATGAGGTTAATTTGCTCTTATTTCCCATGATAAAACCCTCTCTTTTTCTTTTTTGTCTGCATTCTGTGCGCACGGAATACCTTTTGTTTACAGTATTATCTTACCATAACCACATCCTTCCCGATAGTTTTTATATTCTCTAAATAATAGGTTAATATTATCTTTTTCTTGACACATCTTTTTTGTGATATATAATAGTACTACAGCGAACATTATCTCCTCTGTATTTTTTTGAGAACTGTTTTAGAGCGTGTTTGAAAAGTATTTGATTTTGGTTATTTTAACCAAATCAGGATTGAGGCAAGGCAAATAAAGCCCATATAAGTAAACGCCAGTTTGTCATAACGTGTAGCAATTCGACGGAAAGCTTTCAGTTTGAGAAAAAGTTTCTCAACTAAATGGCGTTCTTTATAAAGCCACCAGTCACACCGGCGTTCAAATTTGGCTCCATTTCTTGATGGTATGGTGGGTTCACCCTTCCGACTGTAAATATAATCCAGCAGCTTGGTACTGTCGTATCCACGGTCTGCCACAACCTGACTCCCTTCTATATGAAGCCACTCCAGCATCGGAATGGCATAATTGATGTCGCTGCGCTGCCCTTCACTCAGCATGATCGATACCGGATATCCATAAGTATCTACTACTGCATGGATTTTGTTGCTTGCTCCGCCGCGACTATGTCCAATTTCGTTTGGAGGCCCCCTTTTTTTGCCCCCGCACTGTGCTGGTGGGCCTGGACGATGGATGCATCCAGAAACAATTCTTCCAGTTCCGCCTCCAGGCTGAGCACCCGGAAGATATTATCCAGAATCCCGTCTTCAATCCATTTGCGGAATCGGCTGTATACGGTTTTCCAGGGGCCATAACGCTCTGGGAGATCACGCCAGGGGGCGCCACTGCGGGCCATCCAGACCATAGCGTTTATCATTAAGCGGTTATCTTTGGAAGGCCGTCCGGGTTTATTGGTTTTTTCTGGTGGAAGCAAGAGAACAATTTGTTCCTATTGCTGATCGGTTAACTCATAACGCCTCGTCATAAGAAACACCCCTTTTTCTTTATTTTATCACAGAATTTGGGGTGAAAACATATGTTTTGTGCAAATTTTAATTTTCAGACACGCTCTAATAGAATTTGTAAGAATAATTCTTGTTTATATGAATACAGGAGGATTGTTATGCCCGAACAGCAGAAAAACCATATTTATGAAATCATTCAGGTTCCTGAATCTACAGGCGTGCGTTTTTTTACGGATCATGATACAGGAAGCTATTATCCGAACCACTGGCATGACGCCATTGAAATTATATATATGATAAAAGGAGAAGTGCATCTGACTGTAGAATCTGCCAGTTATACTCTGCACCAGGGACAATGCCTTCTAATTAATTCCTGTGTAATTCATTCAACAAAATATACCTCTCCCAATATAGGAATTGTCTTTCAGATTCCTATGGATTTTATTAAAATGTATATTCCTGATGTAGCGCAACTGCAATTTTTTCTAGGCGACCCCAGTGATAACCCGATTCGGCAGACAAAGATTGATAGGTTTAAAGAAACTTTGACACAAATGCAGGTTGCCGATGATATCCGTCCGGAAGGTTATCTTTTACGCTTTAACAGCCTGCTTTTCGAGGTATTATTTCAACTTTATCACAATTTCAGTGTAAAAGTTTTCCGGACAAATCTGAATCACAAAACAAAAGATTTAAACCGGCTAAACAGTATCCTTAGTTATACCAATAAAAACTATAACCGTCCCATATCCATTGATGAAATTTCCCAAATAGCTTTTTTGGAGTCCGGGTATTTCTGCCGTTTTTTTAAGAAGCACATGGGGCTTACATTTTTAGAGTACTTAAATGAAGTACGCCTGTCCCATATTTATCAAGACTTAATTACTACGACGGATACTCTGCAAGATATTCTGGAACGTCATAGTTTTACAAATTATAAATTATTCCGCAGGGTATTCTTTGAACACTTTCATACAACCCCTTCACAAATCAGAAAAAGGTAAAATAAGCCATAGAAATCACCCTTCACCAGTATATATAACGCCATAACACTATAAATTTAAGAGAGTTATGGTGCTAAAACTTAAAGGCGGGAAATTATATCCTATTGTAAGTGCACTATTTGCGTACTTATGTTCTGTGGAATATTACTATTGACATTTACTAACAAGAATTGTAACATAACATCAAATAACTTACCCGGGGATACTGGATCGTTATGAAATGCATTTTCAGCAACACCAACAGCCGGAAAGTCATACAGCAGATATTCGGAGACACTCGTCTCCAGACAAAATGGACAAAATCAGGGGAATGTGGACAATAGTATTTACAAAAGGCCTTCTATGGAAAATATTACAAGCCATAAAGGCCTTTTTAATATAAGCTCTGCCCATTCCGCCTCCTTGACACGTGAAAACATAGCATTCATGAGCAGAGACTGGGCAATCAGAATATTGCCTCCCAGAACATGGCTACGGCAAATCAATGAAAGGAAACTCCCATGACTGATAAATCCTATCTTACATTTAACTCCGACGGAAATTTTAAAATCATGATTATTACCGATATTCAGGACAGCCTCCATTTGTCACCCTATACTGCCCAGCTAATCACCAGGGCTTTGGACCAGGAGAAACCCGATCTGGTAGTTTTGGGTGGAGATAATATCTGCGGGTTTGCGCCTTCCTTATCCATAAATCCGGAATATGTGAAACAAAGCATGGCTGCCTTCCTTAGTCCTATAAAAGACCGGTCAATCCCCTTTTGTGTAGTGTTTGGAAATCACGATACCACCAGAGTCATGTCAAAGACAGAACAGATGGAATATTTTCGAAGCTATGACAACTGTTATGCCCAGCTAGGCACTATTGGAGACCGAGTGGGCAATTATCATTTGCTTTTAAAAGACAGCCAGGAACAGCAGTTTATCTTCAACCTCTGGTTCTTGGACTCTGGTGAGTATGCTGACGGCAAAATTAGTCATGGCTACGCATCTGCGACCAGTGATCAGATTGATTGGTACGAAGAAACTTCCAAGGAGCTCAGGGAAACTCAGGACTCGGCTCCCATACCTGCTTTTCTCTTTCAGCATATACCCATACCTGAGATATACCAGGTATTATCCCTTGTCTCAAAAGATACTCCAGGAGCTATCCAAGGACACCGTACATATAAGAACCAGTATTATGTGATTAACCCTGAATGTGTGACCGCAGGCACCATGGAAGAAGCCCCCTGCCCGCCGGATAAAAACAGCGGACAGTTTGAAAGCTGGAAGAACCAGGGGGACATTGTGGCTGCCTTTTTCGGCCATGATCATTTAAATGATTTTGATAGTGTTTATGAGGGTATCCGGCTGGTATATACCCCTGGAGCTGGCTTTTATTCCTACGGAAAAAGGGGAGGCCATGGGGTACGCATCATTGAACTCAATGAAAACAATCTGCCAGATTTCACTACAAGAATGGTCTATTTCCAGGATCTGTCAGACCAGCGTATTCCATGGTATCTGGAGCGGTTGGGGTCACAAATTCTTTCTGCCGGGGCCGGAATCCTCCTATTATTCTTATGCATTGTGATCCTGATCTGCCGAACAGTCACCAGGCATTTCCTGGCCACCCGTAAAAAATAACTGTAAGTTTTTACTGCCCGAAGGGTGAATCTTCACAATATAGAATTCCAAATTCATGGAATAATTCAGCCACTGATTCACTTTTACAAGCCTTCAGCCATCGGTCATCCACAAGGAAGTTCTGGCGAACCATTTTCAAATACCTTTTTTGTCCCTCACTTGTCTGAAATTCCGAGAATAGAGCCAGGTCAGCAACATTATTGCTGTCCCCTCTCTGAGAAACTGCTTCTAGCAGCTGACAGTCCCTGGTCATTTTTTCTTTTGCACTGCTGCCTATGTAACAGACCGTCGTCACTACAATAAAGGAAAACACCAGTGCCGTCACTGATTTAATGCCAAAATTGGCTGAAGACATGGTAAATATAGCTCCGGCTGACAAGATCGCAGAAATCAGCAAAAATGATTTCAATGCCAGAATCCAGCATCCAGCATGGATAAACTTCCCACGGTGGGCCGCCCGGCATTTTTCTGCAATCCCAAGATACATATAATCCGTCACCGGAATCCACAATCCCACCATCAGGATCGCCGCCAGGATACAATGATACCACTGAAACCATGGGGCAATAGATTGAGGCCAGAGTAAAAGCAGAAGCATAGAAAACAAAATCACCACAGATGGCCGAACTCTTACCCAATCTAATAATACTGGCAAAAATTCGCCAAGACTCCCATTCCCGGCTGCTTTGAAAAAGCCTTTGAAAAAACAGAATTTCTTGTTTTGCGCCAGCATTTTCACCAGTTCGCCCACAGTCATCCACCTAGATGATTTGCCAAATATTTCCAAATACACATCTTCTGCATACTTGCACTGTACCATCCACGCCTTAAAGGAACCAGCAAAAATCAGAAAACCCACTAATTTAATCGCTAAAAACAATACGTTTTTTCTATTCAGAAGAACTTGATTCCACAGCAGAACCATATTGGCCACAAACATCCCCAAAAAGCACAGATACAGTCCCCACGTTACCGCAATATCCTGATATCTAAATTGTACAAAGCTACAAAACCGTTTCCCGATGCTCCCCTCCATCCCTTGAAAAAGGCTCTTGTAGAAAGTCTGATTGTCGTATAGTTCAGAAATATATTGGGTCAAAAAATACTTCTTTATCTGCAATTCCAGCAAGAATATCCGAGAATCTTCTTTGTCTTTCTTAAAACAGGTAAAGGTATAATTTAGCGCCTTCTGAAATAAAAGATTGCCATCCTGGATCATCCCATAGCTGTCAAGCAGCCTCTTTTTTAGCCAATCGGATTCTCCTTGAAATATCTTTTCCAGAATTATTTTCTGAGTTTCCAAGTTACAATAGGCGCTTACTTTTACCAAAAACAGTTTCATCCGGAAATCTTCTTTTTCTTTGTGGAACATAACAAAATCATCCAGGATTCCATGGCTTAAACAAGGCGGATCGTAACCAGATAGAGCTCTGGGCGGGTAAAGTAATTCCAAGAAATTATCTGCAATATACTCCAGCAGTGTCAGCTGCTCATTGTAGCCCATATTATGACAAAACCGGGTATAATGGCCCACAAAACTTTGCAGCTGATCCGGGGTGCCAGATAAATACATGGCCATAACCGGTGCCAGATGGGCATCCTCTGCAATTAGCAAAGGATTGGGGACACCGGATAACGCTCCTCTTCCACGGGACAAGACGGTAAAATGCTTCCAGTATTCCATTCCTTTCCCATTTTTGCATCCCAATGCCATGAAGAAACGCCAATACCAGTCATGATAAAAGCTCACCTCTTTTCCCTGCCCTCTTTTTAAAATTTTCATGGAAACTAGCAGTTCTCCCAACAGCCTATCCTGTCTGGTGGGAAAAAGTCTGTCCATATTAGGAAAACACCGATTGACCATGTGATGTTTCTTGTAATCATTGTACACGTTCCTGGAAAATCGCTTCACCATCTCATCTTCTATATGGTAATTGGCTCTTTGAAAACTTAAGGAAAAATAGTGTTTAAGTAGTTCATAAGGATTCGCTTCGCAGGCACTGCTCACAGCGCCGAATTCCTTTATTTTAATGATAATTCCAAGAAAAAATGGATATTCTGCAATAGGTTTACTACAGATTTCCCGGCTCTGGATTTGAAAAACTTTGAGAAGCTTCTTTAAACTATATTTCTCTAAATGGCTTATATAATAGGTTTTGAGGATTCCCTTGAACGGATCAATATGTGCCTCTATGGGGGTGGTCGTCAGGACACATAAATTGTTTCCTATCACCTGATGAAGTATGCAGAGTAATGACAAAACATCCGTCCTAGTGGAATAGGTGATTACCTCATTCATCCCATCCAGCAAAAAAAGCAACCTTCCTTCATCGTAAAGTTTGTCAAGTTTCTTGTTTACTTTTCAGCACTGACGCTTAAAGTTGTATTTATTCTCCCAAGGCAAATGGAATTCTAT
>CAOKOL010000050.1 GCA_948470335.1 uncultured Lachnospiraceae bacterium
TTTTTTGCTCATAAAATATGTCCTCCTAATTCTGTGAGATTGACTTTCTCTGCTTTTGATATTATAATCTTAGCAAGAATTGAAATAAAATCAAGTACGCACATATAAGTGCGATACTTACAATAAAGTTATATACTTACCTAAAGGAGAGTGTAAAATGAGTGAACGCTGCATTTCAAACGAAAGTCTTGAAACAACAGGTTTCAGCTATACCTTGTCATTAATCAATGGCAAATATAAAATGACTATTTTGTATACTTTAATGGAGTTCGGAGTTGTCCGTTTTAACGAAATGAAAAAATATATCAGCGAAATTTCGTATAAGACTTTAAGCTCCACTTTAAAAGAATTAGAAGCAGACCAATTAGTGCATAGAAAAGAATATCCACAAATCCCGCCAAAGGTAGAATATAGCTTAACAGAGCGTGGAAAATCTTTAATTCCTATTTTAGACGGAATGTGTGAATGGGGTGATAAAAACAGGTTATAAAATGGAATGAGAGGGATTCCGCAGTCGTCGGCATTGTGCTGTAATGTGTATAACTGACGGTCTATCTCCTGTTTTCGATTGCTTGCTTCTTTACCGTACATGCGCATTATCAATCGGATTCAAATTTCCCCTCTCCTATCCCGTCCATCCCACTTGAATCATCGGCCAAACTATAGTATGATATCCTCTGTAAATAAGGCAGATTCCGAATCACCGTACGGCTTAAGCAATGAGACGGATAAGCCCCGGCTGTCTGCCGGATACCAAAACCTTACGCCTGAAATGCGGCCGGAGTTTCCAGTGCTCAATTTTGTGAGATTCCATGCGCGCATCCTGAATATTAGGAGGTGAAACGATGATACGGACAGCCATCTGCGACGACGACCCGAAGGCCGTTCAAAACCATAAGGAAATCATGGAAGCCTGTCTGCGGCAATGGGGAAAGCCGGGGGAGATCACAACATATACCGCCAGCAAAAACCTGTTTTACGATATAACCGAAGATCATTTTTTCTTCGACCTGATCTTGTTGGATATCGAAATGCCCGACAGCACCGGCATGGAGATCGCGGAAAAAATCAAGCCCTGTCTGCCGAACGTAAAAATTATCTTTATCACTTCCCATGTGGAATACGCCATAGATGCTTTCGAACTATCCATTTTCCGGTATGTGCCGAAACAGGATACGAACAGACGGCTTCCCGCCGCCATACTGGACGCGGTCAGGCTGATTGATCTGGAGGATGAAAAATTCTATACGATACGGACCGGCAGCCGTCTGGAAAAAATCCCCTTCAAAGAAATTTTCTATATTGAACGGTACGGAAAAAACGCCTGTATGATAACTGCCGGCGGCGTATCCAAAGTACGGAAAAGTCTGCAGCAGGTATATGAGGAGCTGGGGACGGAAGAATTTCTCTATATCGACCGGGGCCGTATCGTCAACATGATACATATTATGCAGGTGAAAGACGGCATGGCCTATCTGAAAAACGGCGTCTCTCTCCCCATCAGCCGCTCTCATCTGCAGACAGTGAAGGAGCAGATTAACCGTTACTGGGGGGAACATATATGACAGACCTGCTGATTTTACTCTCAAATACCACGGCAGCAGGCCTGCGGGGCGCGGTCGGTCTTCTTCTCATTTCCCGCCTGCTGTCCGCAAAAAATCCGGGGATCAAAGCCATGGCGGCGGCATGGGCCGGGCCGGCGGCCGCCGCTCTCATCCTGCCGGTTTTCAACCTGCCGGATTTCTTTCCCGTAGCACTGGAAAGTCTTTTTGCTGCCGTCTGTACTGTTTATTTCCAAAAGACAGCTCCCCGCATAAGCCTGTTTATCGGGGTTTTTTATGAAATTGCAGCAGCCTTCTGGCAGTTCCTTACCGCCGCATGGCTGGGCGTACTGTCCCACTCTCCTGTGTTTCCTGAACAGCGCGGAACAGTCGGCCAGTTAAGCATGTGGCTGATTCACGGACTGCTGATCCTTCTGGCCTGGTATCTTTTCAGGCACAAGGAGATCACGGAAAAAGAAGCCTTTTCCATTGTTTCCGCCATTTCCCTGGCCGGTTTTCTTGGGATTATCACCCTGTCGGAACAGACCATTCTGAAGATAGCGGACGACACGCTGGATATGTGGACCCTTTTATCGGTCATCCTGATGATGTCCGTTCTGGTATTCAAAATCAACCGCCAGTATGAAACGGAAAAAGAACTTTCCCGCCTGAAAGCCCAGCAGGCCGAGCTGATGGAACGAAACTATGTGGCGCTGAACAACGCCTATGCCGTCAACGCAAAACTGTTCCACGATTTCCACAACCATATCGGCGTCCTCAGGCAGCTTCTCTCTCATGATAAGCCAGAGGACGCCATGACATATCTGGATGCATTACAGGAACCGGTACGGGAAATGACGGATACCGTCTGGACAGGCGATGAAACCGCCGATTATCTGATTAACAGCAAAGCCGCCGCTGCCGCGGACCATGGCATCACATTCCGGACTCAGGCCGAATTTCCCCGTCACACAAACATCCGGAGCGCAGACCTGTGCGCCATCCTGGGGAATCTGCTGGACAATGCCCTGGACGCCGCAAAGCAGGTGCCGGAACCTGAACAGCGGCTGATCCGGCTTACGATCCGCCGGATTAATCAGATGCTGATAATCAAAGTGGAAAACAGCTTTTCCTCTCCGCCCGCAATGGAAAACGGTTCGCTGGTCACGACGAAAAAAGATCAGGGCCTCCACGGCTGGGGACTGAAAAGCGCCCGGACCGCCGCCGAAAAATATGACGGCACGATCCGGACCTCCCATTCAGAACAGATCTTCCGGGCGGTCGCCACCCTATCTTATCAGGGAATTGCAGTGAAAATTGTCTCTTGAAAGCGACGCGTTTGCGGCGCAGAATCCTGTAAAGCAGGATTTTTATTCACGGAATATCCGGCAGAATGCGCCGGCGGCATGTTTGATCGGATTCGCGGTCAAAAACCTGCCGTTTGCGGACATTTCCGCACATCCCTCTTTTTTGGTATATGATATAGATACGACAAACATAAACCATCTTAACGGAATTTAATTTGGAGGTAATCATTATGCGTCATGTATATATCCGTGGAATCTTCTCTGTCATCTGGCTGGCAGCCGCTATGATAAGCGCTTTCTCCGGCAGTTTTGAAACGGCCGCTCTGTATATCTTGCTGGGCGGTGTATTTTTCTACTCTGCTTATACCATGTGGCGCAGGGAAAAAGACCAAAAAGGAGACCGGTAACAATGAACAAATCAGACACGCATCTTCTGGAGATTCAGAATTTAAGCGCATGCTACGGCAAAGAAAAAACCGTACTCTCCCACCTTTTCCTGAACCTGGCGGCCCATGAGACAGTTGGCCTGATCGGGCTGAACGGCGCCGGAAAGACTACGCTTTTCAGGGTATTATCCGGCCTGCTTCCTTCTTTTCGGGCCGACGGCATCTTTTTTGACGGGCATTGTGTGAAATTCCGGGATAAGGCTTTTAAAACCTGCCGCTATACCGTATTTGCCGAGGACAATTCCTTTCAGTATTTCACATTCGGGGAGTACCTGTCTTATGTTTTTGCTTCCTACGGACAGAAACCGTGGGACGTAACAGAACTGATAAAAGGCTTCCACTTTGAAGATCATGCCCATGTCCTGCTGAAAGATTTGTCCACCGGCAACCGGAAAAAAGTATTTCTGATCACCGCCTTTGCGCTGAAACCGAAACTGCTTCTGCTGGATGAGCCTGTCAACGGGCTGGATTTCCAGAGTACGGAATATCTGTACCAGCTGATTTCCGGCTACAAAGACTATGGAACCGTCCTGTTTTCTTCCCATATTTTAGAAAGCATTACCCTGACCTCTGACCGGGTTATTGTCCTGGAAAACGGAGAAATCCGACAGACTTTTGAAAGGGGGCAGATCAATGCCTCAGATATCAGAAAGGCACTGCACAATGAAAATAATGTTTAAACCTTTTATGAAAAAACTGTTTGGCGTAAAATACGAACGGCTGTCACGAACCCTGCTGATCGACCTGATCCTGTTCTGGGGGCTTTCTATCTCCGGTTTCCGCACCAAAATCGCGCCTGCCGTATTCTCACTGACCGTCAGCGTTTTTACCGGCGGCGTCATGTGGCAGGCCCTTTCTTCCAGGGACAACACCGACGACCTGCAAAATATGCTGATGCTCCCTTTCGACAGGAGAAAAATGGTCTTTTCTTATATAACCGCTCTGGGCGCTTATACGTTTCTGACAAAAACAGCCCTTTTGCTGGCGGTTCTGCTGGCAGTTTCAAACTGGGGCTTTCCGGGGCTTCTCACAGGTCTGCTCTGCGGAATCTACGGAATCCTGGCGGCTGCGGCTCTCTTTTCTCTGAACAGATACCGGTATGCCGACGGTCTGCGAATCGCCGCCCTGACTGCTGCCATCGTATTGTCCGCAGATCATCCTTGGTTTTTACCGGTCATTCTGGCCGGCTGCCTGTCGTCCTTTCCTGTTTTGTTATATGCCGACGGCTATTCCTTCGCCTCCTGTGAAAAAGCAGGGCGGCACCGCCGAGCACTGGCCCCGGTCACAGGAACCGGGATGCATCACCGCCGCCACTCAATGCTGCGGTATCTGCTCCGCTACCTGTCCGCCCGAAAAAACTATCTGGCCAACACAGGTTTTATGTGGGGAATCGCCTGTGTGCTGCCCCTATTTTTCCGGCAGATGGAAAGCCTGGCCGTTATCCCGGTTGGATTCGCCATCCTTTCCCTGAATACGCCTCTCTGTATCCTTTTATCCTGCGACCCGGCGCTGGAACAGGCCGTCCGCTTTCTGCCCGGCCAGGAACGGGCATTCTGCCTGCCTTACTGCGCTTTTATCTTTCTGTGTAACCTGGCTGCTGACAGTCTGTTTCTCACAAGCTGGCAGCTTCTGGCCGGCGGCGTCCCCTTCCTGATGTTTGTAACCGCCCTGTTTTTCGCCTTGGCCAGCGCAGTCTGTTCCGTCCTGCTGGAATGGTTCCTTCCCGTCAGGAACTGGAAAATCGAAAGCGATCTGTGGCATCATCCCAGGAAATATATTGTGCCGGCGGTCATGCTTTTGGCGGCAGGAATTATAGGGGCAATGCTTTGGGGATGATATAAAAGCTCTATCTTTGCAGTTTTATCAGATACTCTGTCGTATCCTCCTCAAATTTTCTTTCCCCGGTCAGGCGAAATCCCTGTCTCTGATAAAAAGAAACCGCCCTGGTATTTTTTTCCAGCGCCCACAAATATTCCCCGTGAAGCTCTTTGACCGCATATTCAATTAACGCTTTGCCGATTCCGGCGCCCTGAAAAAAAGGATCTACGTATAATTTGCAAATTTCCCTCTGCTCCATCTGGACAAAGCCTCTGATCAGGCCGTCATCAAAAACATAAATATGACTGAGTATCTCCTCTTTTTTTAAATATTCATCCGCCAGGGAAATAACCTGCAAATCACCAAAAGAAAAATTTTCGTCTTTAAAGATCGGAAAAAAATTTACCCTGTTATTAAATACAAATATTTCCGCGATCCTTGAAACGTCGCCCACCGCAGCTTTCCTGATACACATCCTGCTTTTTACTCCTCTCCCGCCGGCCTGAAACGCAATACGGCATAAGGAATTGCTTCCCTACGCCGATTAGCCGACAAAATGATTATGAGTGGGCGCTGCAACTCACTTATCTAAGCTACAGCGCTTTAAGTAATTATCTGAATTATACCGCCGCTTTTTTCTTTTCCACATACTTTCTAATATCGGAAGCGTTGGCATATGTCCGATAGCCTCCGCCCTGCTCCACCACCAGCGTCGGCGCCTGCATCACGCCGTAGCGGGCGGCCAGCTCAGGCTGCTCCTCAGCATTTACCAGCTCATAGGCCTCGTCCTTTAAAAATTCCTTGGCCATGCGGCAGTTGGGACAGGTGCTGGTGACAAACAGATAGGTTTTTTCCACGCCTGCCGGCGTTACCTGATGAGTTTCCTCCATATTCACCGTCACGTTGGTTCCGGCAATTCCCCGCTGTTTCATCCGGGATGCCGCTATATCATACTCTTTCCGGTTCTTATACTCCTGTACCTTTCCCTCATTCCAGTTCTGCACCGGACGATAGTAACCGGTAATCCGGCTGTAAACCTCGGCCGGCTTTCCGCATACCGGACAGGTAAACTGCTCGCCGGACAGATAGCCGTGCTCCGCACAAATGGAATAAGTGGGCGACATCGTATAATAAGGCAGCTTATAATTTTCGGCAATGGTCTTCACCAGCCTGGCCGCCGCCTTCCAGTCAGGCAGCTTTTCCCCTAAAAAGGCGTGGAACACCGTACCAGACGTATACAGCGTCTGTAACTCGTCCTGAATATCCAGGGCATCGAAAATATCCGCTGTGTAATTCACCGGCAGATGAGAACTGTTGGTGTAATAGGGCACATCATTCCCGGCTCCCGCGGTAATGATATCCGGGTACCGCTCCCTGTCATGCTTGGCCAGGCGATAGGTGGTAGATTCCGCCGGCGTCGCCTCCAGATTATACAAATCTCCGTACTTTTCCTGATAATCCGACAGCCGTTCCCGCATGTGATTCAGTACTTCCTTGGTAAATTCCTGACAGAGCTCACCGGTCATATCCTGACGAATCCATTTTGCGTTCAATCCGACTTCATTCATGCCGATCAGACCGATGGTGGAAAAATGATTGTCAAAGGTGCCCAGATACCGTTTTGTATATGGATACAGTCCCTCGTTCAGCAGCTTTGTAATAATCTCCCGCTTCATCCGCAGGGAACGGGCGGACAAATCCATCAGATAATCCAGCCGTCTGTAAAAATCCGCCGCATCCGCCGCCAGATAAGCGATCCGGGGCATATTAATCGTGACCACGCCGACGGAACCGGTGCTCTCGCCGGAACCGAAAAACCCGCCGCTCTTTTTGCGCAGTTCCCGCAGATCCAGCCGTAAACGGCAGCACATACTGCGCACATCGCTGGGCTCCATATCACTGTTAATGTAATTGGAGAAATAAGGCGTACCGTACTTGGCCGTCATTTCAAATAACAAACGGTTGTTCTCCGTGTCGGACCAGTCGAAATCACTGGTGATGGAATAAGTGGGAATCGGGTACTGGAATCCGCGTCCGTTGGCATCCCCTTCAATCATAGTCTCAATAAAAGCTTTGTTGATTAAATCCATCTCAGCCTTGCAGTCTTTATATTTAAAGTCCATCTCCACGCCGCCCACGATAGCCGGCAGCTCCGCCATATCGGCAGGCACCGTCCAGTCCAGCGTAATATTCGTAAAAGGAGACTGGGTCCCCCAGCGGCTGGGCGTATTCACACCATAGATAAAGGACTGAATACACTGAAGCACTTCCTTATAACACAGGTTGTCCGCTTTTACAAAGGGCGCCAGATAGGTATCAAAGGAAGAAAATGCCTGGGCTCCCGCCCACTCATTCTGCATAATCCCAAGGAAATTAACCATCTGATTGCACAGCACCGACAGATGCTTGGCAGGACCGGAGGTGATCTTTCCGGTGATGCCGCCCAAACCTTCCTGAATCAACTGCTTCAAGGACCATCCGGCGCAGTAGCCGGTCAGCATCGACAGGTCGTGAATATGGATATCCGCATTCCGGTGGGCATCGGCGATTTCCTCGTCATAAATCTCGGACAGCCAGTAGTTGGCCGTAATCGTACCGGAATTGCTCAGAATCAGGCCGCCGACCGAATAGGTAACCGTGGAATTCTCCTTCACGCGCCAGTCTTCCACGTTCACATATTTGTTTACCACTTCTTTATAATCCAGAATCGTAGACTTCATGTTCCGGATTTTTTCCCGCTGTTTTCTGTACAGAATATAGGCCTTGGCCACATCCGTATAACCGGTCTGCTCCAGAACATGCTCCACACTGTCCTGAACATCCTCCACGGTAATTACGCCGTCTCTGATCTTATTCTGGAAATCCGCCGTTACCCGAAGGGCCAGCAGCTCCAATATCTCACCGCTGAAATTCTTCTTCGTAGCCACAAATGCTTTCTCCATGGCATCCGAGATCTTATGAAGCTGAAATTCAGCGATCTCTCCGTCCCGTTTCTGTACATCAAACATAACCTTGCCCCTTTCTGTCTGATCCAGGCCTTACAGGCCTGCGTTACTTTTCTGTCTATTCCGCCGGGGTGTATCCGAAAGCCAGTCTCCGGTCAAACCAGGCACGCCCCGGAAGCGAAGTATCCCTATTATAGCAAAGCAGATGGACGGAGTCAACAGTAAATACCAGATATATGTACTTTTTCCAATCGGCAACTATATATTGTGTATATTTATGCAAATCGACAAATACGCAGGACTGCGGAAAATGCGTATAGTCAAGCCGGTTTATCCCCATCCGCATCCCGTAGCATATGCATCAGACGGCTCTCATTCACGGACACATCATCACTCACGATTCCACATCTCCCGCTCTCAGCTTCGCTGCCATCTCCGGGTCAAACCGGTTTTCCCGTATACTGCGGATTTCCTGTTTATACGGCGGGTAAGATTTTTTCTCATTGTTCCCATCTTTCACCCAGGGAGATTCCAGAATCTTCGGAATCTCCAGATAATCCGGATGATACATAATATGCTGAAGCGCCTCGAAACCGATCTGCCCGAACCCGTAATTCTCATGCCGGTCTTTCGCCGACCCACAGATATTTTTGCTGTCGTTCATATGGAACACGGCGATCATATCCCGACCCACAATCCGCTCAAATTCCAGAAGCACTTCATCCCCATGATGAATCAGGTCATATCCGCTGTCATGGACATGGCAGGTGTCAAAACAGACCTTTAATTTCTCCGGATTGTTCACACCGTCGATAATCCTGGCCAGCTCCTCAAAGCTACGGCCCAGCTCACTGCCCTTCCCTGCCATAGTCTCCAGAGCGATGACCAGCTTCATATCCGGCCGCAGCACCTGATTCAGCCCCTCGATGATTCGAGCGATACCGGCCTCCTCTCCCGCCCCCACATGCGCCCCCGGATGCAGCACCAGCACCTTGCCGCCCAGAGCTTCGGAACGGCTGATCTCCGAGGCCAGAAATTCCACGGAGGAGCGGTAGGTGTCCTCCTTAACCGTATTGGCCAGGTTAATCAGATAGGGGGCATGGATAATCACTTCTGACAATCCATGCTCCCGCATATACGCCCAGCCTTCCTCAATCTTCAATTCCTCCACCGGCTTCCGCCGGCTGTTCTGGGGCGCTCCGGTGTAAGCCATAAATACGTCCGAGCCGTAGGTAGCCGCTTCTTTCGCCGAATTCAAAAACATATCCTTCCCGCTCATACTGACATGGGAACCGATTTTAATTTTTGGCAGATTCATTTTCCTGTTCCTCGCATTTCTTTTTTCTTCCTAGTATCGCCAGACAGAAAACGTCCGGATGGAGACGATTCCACCGGACATTTTCTGTTCTGACAGTCTGTTCTTAATATCTTCTTTTTTTCATATGAATCAAAAGCCCGATCACTCCGCCAAGCGACGCCGCGGCCAGCGCCATATACAACGTCATCGGCGTCGGATCGCCGGTAGACGGGGCGTTCGCTCTGGCCGTAGCGGAGGGTACCGTTTTAGAAGAAATGCCGGTGTCATTTCCGCTGCCGTTGCTGCTGCCGTTACCGCCATTGCTGCTTCCGCCACTGCCGCTGTTATGATCCTCACTGCTGCTTCCGCCGCTGTTATGATCTCCGGCATTATCGTTGCCGCCGGCACTGTCCCCGGAAGCGCCGCCGTCCGCTTTCTCCCAGCCTATGGCAACCGGCGACAGTCCGTGTACTTTGAATGTAATGCCTTTCTCCGTTTTGGTCACCGCCGGATATTCCACGTCTCCCGCACGAAAACCGTTCATATCCGCCGTAAACATATGAGCCGCCACAAAATTATGGGAATTTTTTCCCGTGCCCGTCGGATAGGGCATGGTTACGGTCAGGCCGTCCGCCGGAAAATTATCTTTGGACGCCGGCTTCCATCCCATCCCGTCGATATTGATCAAAAGCTCCACATCATAGACCTCCATATTGGTCTCGGTGATTCCGCCAAACCTCTTTTGCAGGCTCAGCTTCATCTCCTTCTCAATTTTGCCGGGCGTATTCAGGTGCTCCTGATCCTTAAAAGTATCCGGTACTTTCGTGATGCCGCTTTCCACCTGCAATTTGAATTCAGTTCCGTCCACAGGCTCCAGCGGAATATCACTGGCAACGCTGATCCTTCCCGTCATCTCCGGCAATGCCGAAGGCATGGTGTAATTTTCCTTTCCGGTTCCTTCAAGCGCCGCTTTATCCTGCTCGTTCTTCCAGGACAGACGCACCTTCTGGCTGCCTTCTGCCGCTGTCTCATAAACACCGGACAGCTTATCTGCCGGACAGTCAAACCGGACCGCCCCCATATCCCTGTCCAGAATGCCGGAAAGTCTCAGTTCTCCATAAAGAGTCGCCCGCCGGTCTTCTCCGATCAGGTCAAGCCGATCCGCAGCTTCCAGAGCGGTTACATCCCACGACAGAGCTTTCGGAGAAACCGTAATTTCATAAGAAGCGGACGCTTCCAGATAATCTGCGGTTTCGGAAGCCGTGGCCGTAATTGTGGCGCTGCCCGCTTTCAGAATTTTCACCTGGCCCGTCGCCGAATCGACCGACACTGCCGAAGGATCGGAGCTGACATAACGGACAGAAGCTCCTGCCGCCGCCCCCTCAGCAGGCAGCGTAAAATCGGCGTCGCCGTAAATAACTGTCTTCGTACGTTCCGAAAATCCAAAATTTTTCTGCGTTTCCTTAGCCACAACGGTTATGATGATCTCATCGGACACGGACACGCCGTTCAATGTAGCGGTTACACGGTATCCGTAACTGCCTGCCGCCAGTCCGGTTTCCATGGTGTAGCTGGAACCGTTTGCTCCGTTGATTGTCTCCCAATTGCTCTCATTCGGGCGCCTGATCGACCAAACAAAATTCGTGGCACTCGAATTTGCCGTCAGAACCGGAGCCTTTGTGTAACCAACCTTCACATTCGTTTCGCTGGCGCTTAAACCAAAAACCGGAACCGTTATTTTTTCGTCTTTTGCGCCGGCGTGGGAAGAGAGTTCCAGCGTCATCTGGCCTCCGTTTACCAGCAAACCGGTCACAATCCGATTGCCTGCATCCGAATATGTGTAAATCTTCACAGGCGTGCTGTTTGTTCCCGGTCTATAAGAATAAACCGAATTTCCCACATTAAAATATAAAACGCCTTTTGAACAGGAAAGTCTGGAAAAGCTCATTGAAAACATGGGCCATTGATCTGCTGCGGATCCCAGATTCTCTATCTCAAAGCTGGCCACCTGCGTTTCATTTCCGTTCACATCCCTTTGCATCAATGCGGCGCCGCGGCATATATTCTGGTTATTCTCAACCGTTTCTTTTCTGAGATAATACGAATTGCCGTTAACCGCATAAATGGCAGACTCTGTGAGCGGCGCAGTCTTATGCCAGGAATTATCATATCTTGTATCACTGCATGTAATGGCGCCGGCATCCCAGTTATGACCGCCCTTTTCCATCGCACTGTCGCTGAGCAGAAAATAAGTATGCTTGACATATCCGGTTTCTCCGGTCTGACTCGCAGCAGTTATATCATCATATGTAAGATCCGCATGATACCAGTTGCCATTCAGTTTCACATAGTTCCAGATATGATTCATATTTGTGCTTTTACAATAGCCAACTTCAATCCCTGCCTTTTCCAACAGAGCGGCATATGCAAGCGTATACCCCTCGCAGACGCCGATCCCGTTCACCAGCGCCTCATATGCGTTCCGCTTCTCAATCCCCAGACTATTGTTCCCATTCTCATCATATACCATATGCTGTACCAGATAATCATGAAGTGCCGTCGCTTTCTGTTCCTCATTCATATTAGCAGTAATCACTTCATCGAAAACATTGTCGATCGCAGCCCGGTATCTGGCAACGCTGTCCCGGTTATATTGCGTATTATAGGTGAACGTACACTTCTGAATGACTCCGTCGGAGCCTGAATAATACGTCACATCCATGATATAAAACAAATCCGGATTATGTCTTACCACCCCCGGCCAGATATTACTCTTATAATCAGCCTCAGTGATATTAAAAGCACTTAAATCCACTTCCTGTTCCCAGTTGACCATCGCCGCTGTCATCGCATTCCACGCGCCTATGATCTGCTCGTCAGTCGCTGCCATCGGCGTAACCGGCTCCGTAAAATACTCCAGTAATTCCAGCAGCCGTTTCTCCGCTCCGGCAAGCAGCACTCTCTGTTCTTCCGTCAGGTTCTCATATGCCTCGAACGCTTCCCTGAACTGTGTCCGTGCCGCATCCTGCGCTTCCTGATCAAAAGTTTTCAGTTCTTCCAGGGTCGGAAGCGTTTCGATCAGTTCTTTCACGGCTGCCGCCTCCAAATCGACGGGAACCTCCTGTTCCTGTATGGATTCTTCCTCGGAGGCTGTTTCCGTATCCGCTGGAAGTTCTTCGACCGGCTCTTCCGAAGGGATTGTTTCCGTATCTGACGGCTGTTCTTCCGCCGCATCTTCTTCGGGAACTGTTTCCGCATCCGGCTCCCTTTCAACCGTTTCTTCATCCGCGGTTGTTTCTTTATCCGCGGCTGATTCTTCTTCCGCAGCCGTTTCTTCATCTGCGGCTGTTCCCCCATCTGCCGGCTCTTCTTCCGCCGGCTCCTTCGCGGCTTCTGTTTCCCCGTTCTCATCCTGCCGGACAGCCGTTTCTTCTGTCGTGCCGTCGTCGGTCTTTGGGATTTCTCCCGCTTCTTTTTCCGATGCGGCTACGGTAAACTGCAAAGGATTTATCATCCCGCCCATCAGCCCCAGAACAAGAAGAAATACCAGCATCTTTTTACCGCTGTTCTTCCATTTGACCATGTTTCTTCTCCTATTCCTGTACATATTTTTTGCAGTCTGCCTGACAGATCGAATGCCGCCTGCCGACTGAGAGTTCATTATACAAAAAAATAATCGTGAATACAACAACCAAAATCTGTGAAATCAAAGGTGGAAAATCCACCTTTACAAAAGCCCCCCGTACACCTCCGCCGGCACATAAGCTTCCACCGCAATACCGTCCTCCGTGTATTCCTCGGACAGCAGCGTGCCGTGCCTGCGGATTATCTGCAATTTTCCCGCCTGGTCATAGGGAAACAGCTTTTCCAGATAAACCTTGCCGTCCTGCAAAATCCGGCTGACAGCCTCTCTCAGCGCTTCCAGTCCCTCCCCGGTTTTTGCCGAAACCATCAGTGTACACTCCGCTTTAAAATCTTTAAAGATTCCGGACTGGCCGGACGCGCCTTTGCCGGCAGACGCATCCGACACGCGTTCACGCAATAAATCCGCTTTATTAAACACCGTAATCACCGGCTGATCCGTCACCCCCAGACGGGACAGCGTCTCATATACCACATGCATCTGAAGCTCCATCTGGGGATTGGAGCAATCTACCACATGAATGATTATATCGGCATATTTCGCCTCCTCCAGCGTACTGCCAAAAGCCTCGATCAGATGATGGGGCAGCTTACGGATAAAGCCTACCGTGTCGGTGAGCAGCACTTCCTCTTTTCCTGACAGCGCAAGGCTTCTGGTGGTTGGGTCCAGCGTGGCAAACAGTTTGTCTTCTTCCGGCACATCCGCCCCGGTCAGCCGGTTTAACAGCGTAGATTTCCCCGCATTGGTATAACCGACAATGGCAGCCACAGGAATATGATTTTTTTCCCGCTGCTGCCTGGTAACTTCTCTGTGCCGTTCCACATCTCTCAGTTCGGCTTTTAACTGACCGATCCGCTCATGAATCAGACGCCTGTCCGCCTCCAACTTTTTCTCTCCCGGCCCCCTGGTTCCGATGCCGCCGCCCAGACGGGACAGAGAGCTTCGAAGACCTACCAGCCTGGTAGCCCGGTATTTTAACTGGGCCAGCTCCACCTGCAGCTTTCCTTCCCGTGTTCTGGCACGGGCGGCAAAAATATCCAGGATAACCAGTGTCCGGTCCATCACTTTAAGTCCCAGGGCATCCTCCATATTCCGAAGCTGGGCCGGAGAAAGCTCGTCGTCGCAGATCACGCCCACGGCTCCAAGCTGCGCAGCCAGCTCCTTAAGTTCTTCCAGCTTTCCTTTTCCCAGATAAGTGCCGGGATGCACCCGCTCCCTGTTCTGAATCACACGCCCCACCACCAGGGCGCCGGCCGTGGATGCCAGTTCCTCCAGCTCGTCCAGAGACTGATCGGTATCGTCATAGTCCGACAGGGCCACCCCCGCCAGCAGCACCGGTTCTTCCAGTTCTTTTAATTCAATCATATGCTTTACTTTCCCATCCAATTTAGTTCCGCAGCTCCCCTCCCGGGGCTTGTACGGTCCGCTGCTGTTTTCATAAACCTTTCGGTCCGCTGCTGTTTTCATAAACCTTTCGTTCCGCTGCTCCCCTCCCAAGCCCTCTTTAATTTTCCGTTATCCTGCAAATCAGCCGGTGAAGCCCTGAGAAAAGCTGCATCGGCTGATTGATTTCACTCTGTTATCTGGTCCTTAAAAATGCCAGCTCTTTGTCGATTTCACTGTCTGTACCATAAGTATCCGCATACTCCTGCAGCACCGTCAATGCCTGGGCAAAATCCCCGCTGTATTCGCAGGCCAGCGCCTCATTCAGTTTCAGTCGGGCCGCCGTAGAGGCATCGCTGAATTCCAGTCCTTTCCTGAAAAAGTCCAGTGCCTCTCCAAAGCTTCCCGTTCTCATTTTATACAGACCCACCTGATTGTATACGCCGGCATTTTCATTTTCCAGGTTCAGCGCCTGAGTATAGGCGTTGTAAGCGCTTTCCTGCTGCCCCAGCTTCTCATATGCCATCCCCAGACAGATCAGCGTCTGGGCATCCTTGTCCCCGGTGATCGCCGTGATCTCCGCCACGGCATTGTTATACTCTCCCAGCAGGTACTGAACCATACCCCGGTACTTGTGGGCCACCGGCCGTTCATCCTTAATCAGAAGCGCGGCATCCAGGTAAGCTTTCCCCTGTTCCTGGGCGCCTGCCGCCGCTAGACTCTGGTAAGCGCAGCAATAAGCCGCATAATCATTGGGCTTTTCCTTTATCAGACTGTCAAAATCCGCCACGGCCTTTTCGATCTCGCCCTTCATGGCATAGACATTGCCCCGCAGATAGTAATTATCCTCCGGCTTTTTCTCCACATCCAGCAGAATCGAATAGGTTTCAACCGCCGCATCGTAGTTCCCTGATGCGGTTTCCGCTTCACCTCTGTATTTCAACACGTCAAATTCTGTCTGGGACACATGGCCGCCGGCACATGCAAGCGCACTGTTAAATGCCTCAATGGCAGCGGTATAATCCCCTGCCTTCAGATAAGCGATGCCCTTTCCCCGGTAAGCCAGCCCGCTCTCGGCGTCCACGCCCAGGGCATAGTCAAAGCTTTTGTGGGCTTCCTCATAATTTCTCAGTTCTATATGGGCCATCCCCTGACTGATATAGTACAAAGGCTCCGTATTGCTCTCGGCAATCGCCTCCTGAAAGGATGCCACCGCCTGCTCGTACTGCCCCTCCTCATATTCCTCCAGCCCCTTCTCATAGGCTCCGTTCTTTTTCCCGCATCCCGCCAGCACAAACATGCACAGGCATAAGACTGCGATTCCAATGATCCCCTGTCTTCTTTTCATCTGATGATTCCGCCCCCTTTTTTTACCTGCGGTCGGTGCTGCCAAAACCGCCGTTTCGCTCTGTCAGAGCCTGGTCATCCTCCGTAATTCCGAAGGGGAGAAAAATCCCCTGCATAAAAGCCTGACCGGCCGCAAGCTTCATGGTAAGCCCCTCGTTGCTGTCATTGGTAATCTTGGCAAAAATATGGCCCTCATTGTCAGAGCCGTAGTAGTCCGAATCCACGATTCCCACCGTATTGTTCATCTGCATCCGGTATTTAAAGCCCAGCCCGCTTCTGGGAAAGAGAGCCAGAAGCCACCCCTCCTCCATCATGACCCGAATGCCCGTGGGAACTTTCACAGTCTCCCCCGGCGCCAGAGTCACAGGACAGGGCAATGCGAAATCGTAGCCTGCCGAGCCTTTTGTGGCACGTTTGGGCAGCGTGATTTTCTCATAGACGGCCTGACAGGCTTCCTGGGCTTCCCCCCCGAAGCAGTCCGTCCACCCCTCCTCAAACTGCCGAAAACTTACCTTATAAAACTGTCCGATTCTGTTCATGCATGAAGCACCACCCTTCCCTCTGCCAGCGTTTTTTTCACGTCGATCACTCTCTGGTTTGCGCTGCCCTTCCATTTTAATTTTACATCCAGCAGCGTTCTGTCAAATTCACCGTCCACCACCACGTCCACCTGCTCCATAAAAGGCAGGCTGCCGATCACCTCCCACAGAAAGCCGGTATACAGCCAGATGGTTTTCTCCGGATACCTCCGGCGGATTTCCCCGACAAGCTCCGCCACATCCTGCCGATTGGCCGGGTGAAGGGGATCACCGCCGCTCAGCGTAATACCGGAGATATAGTCCTTCTCCAGTTCCGCAAAAATCTCCTCCCTCGCCGCCTGATCGAAAGGAAGGCCGCCCCGGATATCCCAGGTGACCGGATTCTGGCAGTCCTGACAGCAGTGGGTACACCCAGCCACCCAAAGCACCACCCGAAGGCCGTCTCCGTTCAGCATATCATCCTTGGTGATATTATGGTACCGCATCTACATACTTTTCCTCTCTTTAATTTCCGCCATCTTCGCGTCGTTCAGCCGGGTATCCCCTTTCACCCTGGAATAAGAAAGATAGCCGTTCATCCTGTCAATTTTTGTCAGATTTGTGCTGCCGCATTTGGGACACACATCCATCTCCAACTGCTGATAACCACAGTCGTCGCAATAGGACAGCGACAGGTTTACCCCTTCGTAAAAGCCCATCTTCATGGCCCGTCTTACCAGCGTTTTGATGGCGTCGGTATTATAGTCAATGGGATACCGGACATATTGGATCTTACCGCCGTTTGACAGCTCCCAGAACCGGTATTCCAGATCCTGTTTCTCAATGGGCGTGATCTCCTCGGTCACATGACAGTGGAAGCCGTTGCTCACATATTCCCGATCCGACACATTTTCCACAATGCCGTATTTCTGGCGGAACTGCTTTACCTGCAGGCCGCACAGGTTTTCTGCCGGCGTGGCATAAATGGCATACAGATTTCCGTCCTCTCTTTTAAATTCGTCGATCTTCTTATTAATATAGGTCAGTACGTCCAGAGCGAACTGGCCGTCTTCCACCAGAGATTTTCCGTTGTACAGCTCCTGCAGCTCATTGAAAGCCGTAATGCCGAAGGAGGCCGTCGCCGATTTCAGCAGCGGCTTGATCTTATCGTGGATACCCAGATGACCGCCGTAAAAACCGCCCTCGCAGTAAGCCAGCGGATTCGTGGATGCCCGCATTTCCCCCAGATAAGCGTAAGTCCGGATATGGATTTTGCGGATCAGCTCCAGATAATAATCCAACACCTCATAAAAATCCCGGCTCTCATGACGGGCTTTCGCCAGAATCATAGGCAGATGGAGGCTGACCACGCCGATATTAAACCGGCCCACGAAAACCGGCTCGTCCTTCTCGTCCGCCGGATTCATGCCGCCCCGTTCATACCAGGGAGACAGAAAGGCCCTGCAGCCCATGGGGCTGATAATCTTTCCGTACTGTTTGTACATGCCGGCGATATAGCCTTTTCCGGTCAATGACAGCCAGTCCGGATACATGGTTTTGCCGGAACACCGGATGCCCGCCTCAAATACATCTTCCAGCTCACAGCCGGGTCCGTGCAGGTTCTCGTCATATAAAAATACCAGTTTGGGAAACAGCACCGGCTTTTTGCAGGTCTTCTTTCCCTGACCATTTCTTCTTACGTCGAACATCGTAATGGAAGCCATCTTTGCCCATTTTCCCAGTCCGGTTCCCAGAGTCATCGTAATAAAAGGATAGTCTCCCCGGCAGGAAGCCACCGTATTAAATTTATACTCCCAGCCCTGGAATCCCTGCTGAAATTCCACCTGCACGTCGGCTTCGGCAAACTTTTCGGCGGCCTCCCGGTCCAGGCCCATGGATATATATTTATCCGTATGCTTCACAAAAGATTTTTCCGCATAAGGCTCCAGAATTTTCTCCACATTCGGCACCGTAAAGCCGCCGTACTGCTGGCTTGCCGCACTCAGCACGATATCTCCGATCACGTCAAAGCAGACGTCCAGGGTCTTAGGCTCATTATACCAGAGATTTCCCATCTCAAAGCCGCCCTCCAGCACGCTTTTCACATCGAAAAGGCAGCAATTCATCGTGTCCCGGCGGGCCGCCATATCATGGACATAGATATAACCGTCCCGGCAGGCCTGCAATTCCTCGGTGTTCATAAAAAATTTCTGATACAGAGACTTATTCAGTTCATTGAAAATCAGGCTCCGCTTGGTGGACACCAGGGCACTGTCCGTATTGCTGTTCTCCTTGTCGCCGATGTACATGATGGACTGGCTCTTTTTGTATACCTCGTCCAGCATCCGGACAAAATCCTGCTTATAGTTACGGTAATCCCGATAGCTTTTCGCCACCATAGAGCTGACTTTATCCAGCGCCCCCTCCACGATATTGTGCATCTGGGCGATGGGGATTTCCATAAGCCCCCGCTGCTCTACCTGTTCTTCCACAAAACGGCAGATATAGTCCAGTTCTTCTTTACTGAACGTATAAAGCACCCGGTTGGCAGATTTGTTCACCGCCACCACGACCTTCTGCACATTAAACTTTTCTCTGGTATTATCTTTTTTGATGATACAGACCTTCTCGAAATCCATTTGTATTCCTCCTAAACCGGTACGCCGGCATATATGACGTTTCAGGCAGTGCGGTACATAAAATTGTCTTTCCTTCCTGACCCAGAATATACTTCTATATATTGTATGTACTCAAACCAAAACAACAATATCATGTGTTTGTTTGTGATATCCATAGTAACACGGAAATCAGGAGGCTGTCAACCTAATCTTATATATGCACTTTTACAGGACGTACTAACAGCAATCTCTACTTTCCGCCCAGCAACTGCGCCAGCGTCACACTGTCCGTATACGCATCAATCACTTTGTACAGCCCCTCCCAGAACCCGATTGTCAGACAATTCTCCTGACGGGGACAGAGATTTTCTTCTGACTCCAGACAGGAAATGGGGGCCAGCCGTCCCTCCACGGTCCGGAGAATTTCCCCGATGGTGTAGTTTTCGGGGGATCTGCCCAGACGGTATCCGCCCTGAGGACCCCGCTGGCTTTTCAGCAGATCTGCTTTATTCAAAAGGGTAATAATCTGTTCCAGATATTTCATGGACACGTTCTGTCTGGTAGATATCTCTTTTAAGGAAAGAAATCCTTCTCCCTCATGCATGGCCAGCTCCAGCATGATGCGCAGGGCATACCTGCCTTTGGTGGAAACGATCATTATATCTATCCCTCCGCCTTACGAACATCGCTTTTTATGCCAAATGCTTCGTAATGCAAAACGGACATACAGAAAAATGCCTGCATGTCCGTTTTACATTTATTACGCAGAATCCGGTCAGATGCGCTGCAAACTGACGATTATTCTGCCGCTACAATTTCTTTCTTGTTATATGAGCCGCAGGCCTTGCAGACTCTGTGAGGCATCATTAATTCTCCGCACTTGCTGCACTTTACCAGATTCGGAACCTTCATCTTCCAGTTTGCTCTCCGGCTGTCCCTTCTCGCTTTTGAAGATTTATTTTTGGGGCAAATAGACATTCGTTACACCTCCTTATTTTTATCAGTAATTTTTTACTCCTGGGCCGCCTTGAAAATATCCAGAATCGCCGCCATCCTCGGATCCTTCGGTTCCTCTTTGCAATGGCACGGTCCCTGATTCAGATTGGCTCCACATCTATTACAAATCCCCTTACAGTCTTCCCTGCAAAGGATCTTCATAGGCATGTGCATAAGAAGTTCTTCCGACAAAAGCTGCTCCGTATCCAGTTCAAATTCCTGAATATAAGCCTGCTCGTCCAGCTCTGCCCTGCGTTCCTCACTGCTCTGCCTCATATCCGCTTCTTTCTCAAAAGAGATATCAAAAGGATATAAGACCGGTTCCAGACATCGGTCACACAAAAAACGAACCGTCAGACCGATCCTGCCGGTCACAGTGATCTTCTGATGCTCCGTGTGAACAAGGACAAGCTGCACAGGCTCACGGGAAACAATCTCGTACTTCTGACCGCCTGCCTGAAACTGCTCCATCTCAAGCGGCACTTCGTAAGTACGGCGCTTTCCTACAGCCGATAAAACTTCCGATAAGTGAATCAACATAGTATTCTCCTAATAGGCACCTGTTTCATTATACCCACCGTATGCCTGTTTGTCAATTGTTTTATTGGCGGAAATCTCAAAATTTGAAGTTGCCATAACAAGGCTTGCCGCTGCGATCCTGCCCAACTAACACGACATTATAATGGTAACTCTCATAAAGCCGTCCCATAATCGTTTCAACTGCCTGCATAAAGGGCATTTCTTTGACCTTGATTAAGCTGTAAATCAGCAAAGTCATACGGGAACAGATTTTTATAAGCAATAATGATTTGTCACATCCTTTCTTCATTTCAATAATCCTCAGCTAACAGAAAATCTGCTAAATGCACGATTTTTACACCGTTAATATTTCCTGCGGCAAGCTCATCAAGGGTTACGACATACTTGGGGTAGTGGTCTTTGATTTCAAGCAGATTGGCAACCTCTCGGTCGGATTCCTCCGGCAGATTACGGCACACCTGTACATAGATACGTTCGTCGCGCCGTACTGCCACAAAGTCAAGTTCTTTCGTTTCGTTCTTGCCGATATAGATATCATAGCCTTTTCTGCGAAGCTCAAAATACACGATATTTTCAAGCATAGCGGCAACAGACTTCGGATTGAAGCCCATCATGCAGTATTTCAGAGAAGCGTCGGCCAGATAGAATTTTTCCTGCGTTTTCAGCACGGATCTGCCTTGCAGATCGTATCGCTGGCAGCGATAGATTACAAAGGCTTTTTCCAACCATTCCAAATAGTTATATACTGATTCCACCGAAAGAGAACGCCCCTCGCTTTTCAGAAACTTCACGATAGCGTTAGCGGAAAAGGTCTTGCCAACATTTTCAATGATATACTTCACAACACGGTTGAACAGGTCAAAGTTTGTGATATTGTGCCGTTTCGTTATATCTCTGGTGATAACGGAACTGTAAATACCCTCGACGATCTGATACGCCGCGCCCTCGTCAAAATTGCTCAGTGCAACAATAGGAAAACCGCCCATGCGGATATACTCGGTAAGCAGTTCTTTCGGCGTGCGTCCGCTTGACTTTTTGAACTCCATATATTCGGAAAAAGAGAGCGTAAACACAGGAATTGAGATATATCGTCCCGTCAGGTAGGTGGATATTTCACTTGACATCAGCTTGGAATTGGAGCCGGTCACATAGATGTCTGTGTTGGCGTTTTCAAGCAAGCTGTTGACGGCCTTTTCCCAGCCTGTGATTTCCTGTACTTCATCAAGCAGAAGATAGTAACGTTTGCCGTCTGTCATTTTCTCCTTGATACCGTTATACATATCCTTGTCGGTCATACCGTCGGCAAAATCTTCTGAGGTGTAACGCATACTGATAATGTGGTCGGCAGAAACGCCACTTTTTATCAAATCATCCTGTAACATATCTAAAATTGTAGATTTCCCGCAACGGCGAATACCCGCAAGGATTTTCACCAGCGATACATCACGGTAGGTTCTCAATAAATCTAAATAGTGGGGTCTTACGATCATAACATCGCCTCCTTCACTATTAATATATCCAAAAAGCTCCATATATTCAATAGTTTTTACTGAAATTTCGGAAAAACTTTTATATTTCAATTCCTTTTTTGGTTTTGCTATATGCTTTACTCACGTGAAAAAGTGCCTGCGGCACATCAACTCCCCTGCCCCTCAATCTTGAGGGGATTAGGGGTTTCCTTTTGTGCCTTTTTCCTGCATAATAGGACTATGAATATTTTACAACAGATTTTCACAGACCATTATGAGGAATTGATTTATACACTACATCCACGCCCTGTTGTTATCACCAACGTGGACAGGATGCTCCTTTGCGGCGACCATTCCCAGGGCGGCGCGATGTATTCCTGCCCCCATTGTGGCAACATGAAGTTTGTCCCCTTCCGATGCCACTCCAGGTTCTGCCCCTCCTGCGACGTCAAATATGCCCAGGAACGCGCCACCAGTATGTCTTTTAAACTGCTTTCCTGCACTCACCGCCACTGTGTCTTTACCATTGATGAACACCTCAGATATTTTTTCCTTGAGGACCGCTCCCTCCTTGACTGCCTCTTCCATGCTGTCAGAAGCGTTGTCCTATTGTTGTTTCATAAGCTTAATAAATCCAAAAACTTTGTCCCCGGCTTCATCTGTGTCCAAAACCCCTGACGAGAGCCGGAGTGACATATATTTGTAAGCGATACAAAACACACCGTAATGAAAAGAAGTGCATGTCGTGATATACTCTATCAAAACATACACTTCTTTTTTGTTCTATGTTCCCTGAGTCGGCAGCTTTCTGGCAGTGTCTCAGACCAGGGAAGATATGCTTCCAGTAATTCAGGATGGTTTCGGTGATCGAGATCCGGCAGGCTTTCTAATAAATAACATAGATAGCCAAATACATCCAGATGATTCGTAAGCGATGAATAAGATATCGTTTTTACATTCCTTTAAATTTGTGTGATAA
>CAOKOL010000051.1 GCA_948470335.1 uncultured Lachnospiraceae bacterium
GGGATATGGAGGAAAGCAAAAAAGAAGAACATGAAAAAAGAGCGGAAATTCGGGCCTAAAGAGTTTTCGAGGCCGCTCGTGTTTTTGAAATGGAGGGAAAGATCACGGAGTACCGTTGTGCCAGCCGTTGCCATGAGATGGCTTACAACAATCCCGAAGGTATGATCCGCATGGCATGGCTTTGCTGTTTTTTGTCAGATTAATTGCTTATTCCGATAGTCTCTGGGGAGTTTTCCGCAGTATGCTTTGAATGCTGCCGTAAATCTGCTCTGGCTGTCATACCCTACACTTCTGGCAATTTCAGCAATGCTTAAACTGGTTTCCCCAAGCAGCTTTGCTGCTTTCTCCATGCGGTGTTCTTTCATGTGGGCGGCAATTGAAGTCCCATAGACGGATTTGAACATGGCTTTCAATGTGGTAGGGTTCATCAAATATTGTTTTGCCAGTGCTTCAATCGTAACCTTTTGCTCCATATGTTCTATAAGATATTCATGAATTGTCCGGATGGTTTCTATCTGCTCAGACTGATATTCCGTCAGACGATTTTTGACGTCAATTTTCAAAGTACTGAGGTATAACAGGAGTTCCAATACTTTTATTTTTTGCCAGGAAAGCTGGAGGTGCTCTGGCTGATCGTAAAATGCGGGAAAAATGTTTTCCGTTTGTTCATTACCGGCAAGGGAGGTAATGGGAACATTGCTGCAAAACTTATTATATAAAAACGTTCCTGTGATCCCTGTTCCTGAGAGTATCTCTGGCGGGTTGTTAGTGAGTACTCTCAAGTCGATGCTGACGGTAAGCCCCTCATAAAAGCTGTTTGGCAGGGACATTACAGAATCAGCGCAGGATTTCAGGGTATGCAGGGAAAAATCGCTTTGGCCAAGATAGACACTGTTCCCGTTATTCATTTTCCAGCCAATGCGCCCCAGACGGCAGTAATTGACCGCGAGTATATGGTCTAAGGCAACGTGATGTACAGAGAGTTTATCTGTTATCAGGGTGAAACAGGATAATTCAATGCCGGGATATAATTCAACTGTTCTTATTTGATCTAAGTCTTTATATTTGGAAAAATTGTTCCGGATGCCTGCCAATTCATTTATCATTGCTTTACCTTCTTTTATCGTTCTTATTTAGGGCAGGCAATTTCCATCACCTGCTCGATCATCTGGTGCAAAAGCTGACTTTGCGGGGTGTCCGCTGCGCGGTAATAGACTTCCTTTCCTTTGCGGCGGCTGACAATCAGGCCGCTGTTGCGTAGCGGACGCAAGTGATGGGATACTGCCGGGCTGGACATATCCAGCAGGGCGGAAATGTTGACCACACATTCTTCACAGTGGCATAACAGAAAGAATATGCGGATCCTGGTGGTGTCCCCAAGCTGTTTGAAGATTTCCGCAATCGTCTGGAAATTGCTGATATTACTGATCTGTTCCTGCATACAGTGCGTTTTAGTTTCTTCGCCATGATGGTGGGGCAGTTCTTTTTTTAACATGATAATTCCTCCGTCTTCGCCCGATTGGAAATGCTTTTCGCCCATTTGGCAGGGTGTGTTTCCGAAGCATTGACTTCTGTTTCTAGCCGTATTATACTGCAACCACAATGATTAAACAAGTGCTTAATCATTAAACTTAATGAAATTCAGCAAGGAGGAGTTATCTCTATTTTAAATACCAGCGCCTTGACGGGAGAGAGCCTTCCGAGAGAAGTAAAAGAAGGGGATGAGATTATCAGTGGCTGCATTAATATGACAGGTGTGCTGAAAATTCAGACTACAAAGGAATTCGGAGAATCTACCGTATCCAAAATTCTGGATCTGGTGGAGAACGCAAGTTCCAGAAAGTCCAAATCAGAAGATTTTATCTCTAAATTCGCTAAAATATATACTCCGGCAGTATGTTACAGTGCGTTGGCGCTGGCTGTCCTGCCGCCTGTTATCCGGATGTTCTTTATGGATGTCCCTGCTGATTGGGGTGTATGGATTTATCGGGCGCTGACCTTCCTTGTTATTAGCTGCCCCTGTGCGCTGGTGATCAGTATTCCTTTAAGTTTCTTCGCCGGGATTGGCGGGGCAAGCCAGGAAGGTGTTCTGGTAAAGGGCTCCAATTATCTGGAGATTCTTTCCCAGACCAGATATGTTGTATTTGATAAGACGGGTACATTGACCCAGGGTGTTTTTGAAGTGAATGGAATCCACCACAATGAGATAGAGGATAAAAAGCTGGTGGAGTACGCAGCCCTGGCAGAAAGCGCGTCTTCTCATCCGATCAGCAAGAGCTTACAGCGGGCTTATGGGAAGGAGCCGGACCGTACCCGTGTGAGTGACATACAGGAGATCAGTGGAAATGGCATCATTGCTAAAGTGGATGGTGTTGCGGTTGCTGCCGGCAATGCCAAGCTGATGAAACATTTAAATATTCAACATATTGACTGCCATCAGACCGGAACGATCATTCATATGGCGATAGACGGAAAGTATGCAGGCCATATTGTTATATCTGATGTTGTAAAGCCCCATTCCAAAGATGCGATTTCCGCTTTGAAGACATCGGGTGTGGAAAAAACGGTGATGCTGACAGGCGATGCGAAAAAGGTAGCTGACCAGGTGGCGTCCTCCTTGGGAATTGACGAGGTATACAGTGAACTGCTCCCGGCAGATAAAGTATCCAAAGTGGAGGAACTTTTGCGGGTGAAGCGGGGAAAAGCAAAGCTGGCCTTTGTGGGCGATGGCATCAATGATGCCCCTGTGCTGTCCCGTGCGGATATAGGTATTGCTATGGGAGCCATGGGATCGGATGCTGCCATTGAAGCGGCGGACATTGTGCTGATGGATGATGATCCAATGAAAATATCCAAGGCAATCCGGATTTCCGGAAAATGCCTGCGGATTGTTTATCAGAATATTACATTAGCTCTGGGGGTTAAGTTTGCCTGTTTGATTCTGGGCGCTGTTGGTATCGCGAATATGTATCTGGCTATTTTCGCAGATGTTGGGGTTATGATACTGGCAGTTCTGAATGCGATCCGCTGTCTGTTTGTGAAAAAATTATAAGAGAGGAAGGATCCCCACCCGCTTATATCTCCTGCTCCTTTTGATGGAGCAGGAGGCTTGCCAAATAAAATGGTAAGGCGGTATAAAGAATAAGAATGTCCGTCACATTATATTTCATTTCTCTGGTCATGAATCAGAAAGCTCTCCAGTCCGGCTCTGATAAAAGCGTCAATGGTTTTCTGAATTTTTTTCCAGTCAGTACAATGATTGCGGATCATAAGCTTGTTGATGGTCAGGCAGCCGTTCATCTGAAAATAGAATACGGCTTCCGCTTCTTCAAAGGTAAGAATACTGTGGGACATCAGCCAGGTGATATAGTGTTCTTTATGGTCCGCCATCTTATCAATGATCCTTGCGGAGATCGTGTCATCCAGAAGGAGGGGACGGAACATGTCGTTACTGTGGATTTTATCGCAAAAAGGATAAGAGCAGTTGGCGTGCTGGCATTCCTTGGAAAAGACATGGTCCATGACACTGGAGGTATTGGACAGCATATCATTTAACACGTCATCCAGCACGTCATCCATATCGTAATAATGCAGGTAGAAGGTCCCCCGGTTAATCTCCGCGAGCCGGCACAGCTGTGTAACCGTGATTTTTGCAAAGCTGCTCTTTTTCAGCAGCTCTAAAAAGGATTCCTTAATGATCTGTTTCGTATAGCGGACCCGCCGGTCCTCTTTTTTTATCTTTTTTTCCATGACAGTTCCCCGCTTTTTGTTCATTAATTAACAATCTTTCCGTTCTGTTCAGTAACCGCACAGCTTTCCGATATTGATGATTGTCTTTTTTGGTGCATTTATTATAATATAATACATAAAAATAATCAACAGGTTGTTTAATAAATTTATTTCAATGACGGAGGCAAATATAATGGGACATGTAATTGCGGTAGCGGGAAAAGGCGGCGTGGGAAAAACTACCTTGTGCGGGCTGATGATTCAGTATCTGTGTGAAAAAGGAAAGACACCGGTGCTGGCGGTGGACGCGGATTCCAATTCCAACCTGAATGAGGTACTTGGCGTGGAGATAGGAGTTACCCTTGGTGAACTGCGGGAGGAGATTGAGCGGGCGGATATGGACGCTCGGTATCATATCCCTGCGGGGGATGATCGCAGCCGTTAAAGCGATCCGGACCAATTTGGCCCCCATCCATGCCGTCCGTATGGGAATCGTCAACAAAAGTTTTGACGTATTTGAAAAAGAGATCATTGAGGATGTGATTGCCACGCGCATTCCATCCGCATGGACAAGGGCAGAAATCTTTGAGGGGTGACAGCATGAGAGACCGTTTTTACCGATTCACGGAAGAACAGGTGGAGGACTACCGTTCGGAGATTGAAAACCGCATCAGAAACCTGTTCTGGACTATCAGCGGGGATTATACCCTGGATGTGAAGCCGGATGTGGAGGCGTTTGCCAGGTCCAAGGAGATCGCCCTCTATGACGCGCTGAAGCAGGGCGCCTTTGCCCGGTATTTCGACGCGGAGGAACTGGGGCTTTATATCATGAAAAAGACTTATCTTTCAGCCCAGGAAAAACCGCTGCTGGAGCTGGCCTGGCTGTGTGTGGACGCGGCGGTTTATCCCCTGATTACAGGGGAACGTCCTGGTACGGAGGAAATCAGGAGAAAGGCTTTCGCGGATATGGTAAAGCAGGAGGAAACCCGTCTGAACCGTACCTTCTTCGGGCAGGTGAAGCTTCTGATGATGCGGAAGTATCTGGGCGGCGATATCCCCCGGATGCCGGATACCGTCATAGAGGCGGAAGAAAAGATCGCTCTGTTAAAACATGCCAAAAGCACCCGGGATATCATATCGGAAGGCAGAGCCGACTGCGATCAGCAACAGGCTAGGGATTCCTTATGATCTTGAAAAACAGGAATTTACAGTCATGTTTATGGGGAAACGCTATCGCATTACTCATCCGAAATTTGCGGTCAGTCATGTGGAGGGTAATGAGGATCTGCTTTGTGAACCTGTCAGTGTGCGCAGTGATGTCGTGAAATCATATTATCTACTGGAGGAAGATGTCTATGCGAAAATACTTGTTTTAAGGTATCTGCTGAATTCCAGTGTTTTCTCTCATAATGGAGAGTTTCGCTCCTATCGTGAATTGCCGTCAGGTGATCTGTATGATCGGCAATTTCAAGGGAGATGTATTTTCAGGCTGAACCGAAAATATGGGAACCGGTTGGAGATGTTAAAAAAGGTTATGGATCATCTCGGGGCGGCCCCGGTAAAACTGGGGAATATGGGATATGATCTGGAGATATTTGAGGAATTGTATGTTCGTTTTATTTTGTGGGAGGGGGATGAGGAATTTCCGGCATCCTCTCAAGTCTTATTTTCCAGTAATTTCCCTGCCGCGTTTGGAGCCTATGATTTGGCGGAAGTAGGAGAAATCTGTATTAATACGTTTAGTAACATAGAAAAAATATTATAGAACAGGAGAATGAAAATGAAAATTGCAGTATGCGGAAAAGGCGGAAGCGGGAAAAGTACGGTGACAGTGTTGTTAGCAAAAGAATTAGCGCGGAAAGGAAAACCGGTTCTTGTTATTGATTCCGATGAATCGAACTATGGATTAAGCAGACAGTTGGGTATGGAAGTGCCTGCGGATTTTACAGCATATTTCGGAGGCAAAGAAAAGGCATTGCAGGATATGATGCTGTCCAACTTTACCCATCAGTTTTTTGACGGAACATGGACATTGAAAGATATCCCGGAGTCATATTGTTCTGAAAAGGATGGCGTGAAGCTGATGGCAAGCGGAAAGATACACACAGCGAATGAAGGATGCGCCTGTACGATGGGAAATGTAATCAGTCAGTTTATTGACCATCTGATCCTTTTGAGAGATGAATATGCCCTGATGGATATGGAGGCGGGCATTGAGCATTTTGGACGTGGGATTGATAATGGCGTGGATCAGATCCTTATGGTAGTGGAACCGTCTTATGAGTCTCTTGCGCTGACCGGAAAGATTTTGGAACTGGGCCAAAGTATCGGGAAACCGGTCTGCTTTGTGCTCAATAAAGTGGACGATGAGAATCAGGAATGGATGAGAGAGAATATTTGTGAGGGAGCAGAGGTTGTTTGTGCTTTACCATCTGAGAAAAAAATTTCGGCTGCAGGATTGAGAGGAACAGAACTTCAGGATCAATATGATGCGATTGCGAATCTTGCGGAGGCTTTGGTCAACGGAACCTCCGGGATGGTTCCTGTGTTGTGACAGGCAATATGCAAAGTTGTTTGGACATAACACTAAAGTTTGTTAATATCAGTGGTTTTCGTCTATAAATAATTTACGGCCAGTATCGCGATACCAAGCACGGTCAGTACGGCGCCGGTGGCTTGATTGAGGACAACGGAGGAGGCTTTATTGGCAAAGCGGGCGGCAATTCTGGCCCAGAGCAGCGTAAACATCACACACAGCGCCAGCAATGTAAAATCCGGCAGTCCGCCGATGGCAAAATGGGATACGGCGCCGGTGAGAGCGGTGAAGGTCATGATAAACACACTGGTTCCCACGGCGGTTTTCAGTTCGTAGCCCAAAACGGAGGTCAATACCAGCAGCATCATTATTCCGCCGCCTGCTCCTACAAAACCGCAGATGAAACCTACGGCCGCACCATAGACGACAGACTGAACCGCGCGCTTTCGGGGAGAAATCTTCTCCATGGCTTCACGGGTGGTCATTACCGGCCTTGCTAAAAATTTAATACCCATCATCAGGGTCATCACGGTGGAAAAACTGCCCATAGTCTGATTGGGAACCAGGCTGGACACCCAGCTTCCGATCAATGTAAAAGTCAGGACGCTCGCCATCATGATAAGTCCGTTTTTGATATCCAGATTTCCGTTTGTTCTGTAAGTATACGCGGATACGGCGCTTGCCAGAACATCGGAAGCCAGGGCAACTCCCACCGCCTGATAAGCAGGGACATCCAAAAAGGTAATCAGCATAGGCGAAATCACCGCCGCCGCGCTCATTCCTGCGAATCCGGTACCAAGGCCCGCACCCATACCTGCAATAAAACAGATTAGAATCATCATTTTTCTCCTCCCAGGCTTTTCAGCTATTTTTTAAATGAAGTATACCAGAAATATCGTTTGGAGAGTAGTTTCAATTTTTCAATTCCGTGTGTACACATTCCCGGATAGATATGATTTTCGTTGGATATAAAAAAATGACCACTTGTCAAAAAAATTCAAATATAATATAATGTCTTATATCGGATTTGATCCGGGAGGAGGCAATTCCCGGAAGGAAGCCGGGAAGGTATGCAGATGGAGGTGTGACAAGATGGCGTCAGAATCAAAAAAAGGCAATGAAGATGGCGGCTTTATGGTGAAAGCGGCCACCTTCATTGTGGACAGAAGGAATTTATTTTTTCTGCTTTTCGGTATTGCCCTGATTTTCTCGGTGGTGTCGATGAACTGGGTAAAGGTGGAAAATGCCATGTCGGCATATCTGCCTGATTCCACGGAAACCCGTCAGGGCCTTGACCGGATGGAAGAACAGTTTATTACATACGGCACGGCCAAAGTGATGGTAACAAATATTCCGTACAGGGAAGCCGAAAAAATTTCGAAACGAATCGAAGCGCTGGATACGGTGATTATGCTGGATTTTGACAGTACGGAAAGCCACTACAACAATTTTTCCGCTCTGTATGATATCACCTTCGGGTATGAAGAGACGGACGACAGGGCTTTGGAGGCTCTGAATGAGGTGGAATTGATGCTGGAAGGCTATGACCTGTACGTGTCCACCTCAATGGGCGACGCCTCGGCAGAGCAGATTGCCAGCGAGATGCAGGTAATCAGCGTGCTGGTGGCCATCGTGGTGGTTTCAGTGCTTTTGCTGACCTCGGAGACCTGGGCGGAGGTTCCGGTGCTCCTTCTGACATTCTGCGCGGCGGCGCTGATCACCAAAGGGACCAACTTTTTCATGGGAACCATTTCTTTTGTGTCCAATTCGGTAACCATCGTGCTGCAGTTGGCTCTGTCCATTGACTATGCGGTGATATTCTGCAACCGTTATAAAGAAGAACATCAGAAGCTGCCGATCAGGGAAGCGAATATCGTGGCTTTGAGCAAGGCAATCCCGGAGATTTCTTCCAGTTCCCTGACTACGGTGGGAGGCCTGATCGCCATGATGTTTATGCAGTTTGGCATCGGCAGCGATATGGCGCTCTGTCTGATTCGTGCCATTGTGTTAAGTCTGTTATCCGTATTTTTGCTGATGCCGGGGCTGATTATGCTGTTTGGCAGGGCCATGGATAAGACAAAGCATAAAAGCTTTATTCCCAAAATACCATTTGTGGGAAGATTTGCTTACGCCACAAAGCACATCATGCCGCCATTGTTCCTGGCGCTGATTATTGTTGCTTATATTGCGTCTTCCAGGTGCCCTTACGTATATGGATATACCATGCTGGAAACTCCCGTGAAAAGCGACGCCATGGTGGTGGATGAAATGATTACGGAAAGCTTCGGCGACAGCAATATGGTGGCGTTGATTGTGCCTGCGGGGAATTATGACAAGGAGAAGCAGCTGCTGGCCGAGCTGGATGCAAGGGAAGAAATCGACAATACGATGGGCCTGGCGAACACCGAGGCTATGGACGGCTATATGCTGACCGACAGGCTGACGGCCAGAGATTTCTCGGAGCTTCTGGAGCTGGACTATGAGGTTGCCGAGCTGCTTTACATGGCCTATGCGGTCAATGACGAGAATTATGCCAAAATTGTCAACGGTTTGTCTGCTTACAGTGTACCGCTGATCGATATGTTTATGTTCCTGTATGACGAGGTGGATGAGGGGTATGTGACTTTGGACGACGATATGATGGATACGTTGGAGGATGCCCATGCCAAGATGCAGATCGCCCTGGATCAGTTGCAGGGCAGAGATTACAGCCGTATGCTGGTTTACCTGAATCTGCCGGAGGAAGGGGAGGAGACGTTTGCCTTTCTGGATGAGATGCATCAGATCGCGAAAAAGTATTATGAGGAGCCGGCGCTGATACCCGGTGAAGCCACCAGCCAGTATGATCTTTATAAAACTTTTCAGCGGGACAATATGGTGGTAAATGTGGTTTCTATTCTGGCCGTGCTGCTGGTGCTTTTGTTTACCTTTATGTCGGCGGGCATGCCGGTACTTTTGATTATGGTAATTCAGGGCGTTATCTGGCTGAATTTTGCCGTGCCGGCCATGGAACAGAAAAATGTGTTTTTCATGAGCTATCTGATCGTCAGCTCGATTCAGATGGGTGCGAATATTGATTATGCCATCGTAATTTCCGGGCGGTTTATGGAGCTGAAAGAGAAAATGCCAAAAAAAGAGGCGATTATCGAGACGATGAACTTCGCGTTTCCCACGATCGTCACATCAGGCTCCATGCTGGCGCTGGCAGGCATTCTGATCGGACAGATGTCTTCTGACGGCGCGATCTGCGGGATCGGCCAGTGTCTGGGGCGGGGGACAATTATGTCCATTGTTATCGTTATGTTCGTTCTGCCGCAGATACTTTTGCTGGGGGAAAAGGTAATTGACAGAACTTCCTTTGCCGTGTCGATTCCGCTGAAACTGGAGAAAGGTTCGGGGCTGATGCGAGTAGACGGGCTGGTACAAGGCCAGATAAACGGAACGGTTATGGGAGAATTTCACGGGTATATCCGGGGCGATGCCAGCCTGTTTGTCAATATGGGACAGATGGAGTCCAAAGAGGATGACGGCAGTAGTCTGGCGGCGCTTATGCGGCGGGAAAAGGAGGCTGGTGATGAAGCGTAAGACGATTTTCATAAAAGTGATTTCCCTGGGGCTGGCGTTTGCCCTGGCCTGCGCCGGCGTGCCGGCAGAGCCGGTCAATGCGGTGCCGCAGAATCAGGAAGGAGAGCAGGACGGCGGGGAAGAAAGCATGGAAGCGGCAGACGGCGGGGCAGAAGAAACCGAAGCGCCGGCGCCGCAGGTGATAGAGATTGAGACGTCGGGCGATTTTCTGGACTTTGTAAAGAATTGTTCGTTAGATGCTTGGTCTTTTGATAAACAGGTGTTTCTGACGGCGGACATTGATCTGTCCGGGATTGTATTTGAACCGGTTCCCGTATTTACTGGTTCTTTTAACGGACAGAATCACACCATTTCCGGCTTCCGGTACGGCGGAGACGGCTATGTGGCCGGCCTGTTCCGGTATATCGGAAAGGATGGTCTGATAGAAAATCTGAAATTAGAGGGAGAGGTTATCGCTACTGACGAAAAGGAGTGCATCGGCAGTCTGTGCGGCGTTAATTACGGAACCATTAAAAATTGCAGCTTCCAGGGGACCGTCAGCGGCAAAACCACGGTGGGCGGTCTTGTGGGCGTCAACGACGGCACCGGTCTGATCCGGAACAGCTCCGTGACAGGGCGGGTGACAGGTTACTATTCCACGGGCGGGATCGCCGGCCGGAACCACGGAACCATATCATACTGTATCAACCGTTCCTGCATCAACAATGACAGCGAATGGGTGGAAGAAGACGATGAGATGGGCGCGGGGCTTTTCCTGAGCATTGATGCCGGCGGTTCGAACACGGCTTTGTTCAGCGGTGTGGATACCGGAGGAATTGCCGGTCATTCCGACGGTACGGTGATCCGGTGCATGAATTACGGAAAAGTCGGCTATGAACACGCAGGTTATAATATCGGTGGAATTGCCGGAAGACAGTCAGGCGTTGTATCACTGTGTACCAATAACGGTCCGGTGGCAGGGCGAAAGGATGTGGGCGGGATCGTGGGCCAGATGGAGCCTTACATCGAGGTAGATGAGGCCGAGTCTCTGCGCAATGCGGTCAATAAACTCCACGATCTGATAGAAAAGACGCTGGATGATCTGGGAGAGGAGAAACATGTGCTGAAACAGGATCTGGACGGTCTGACGGCTTACGGGGACGGTGCGGTGGATGCGGGAGACGCTCTGGCAGAGCAGATAGCGGATTTTACGGATGACAATCTGGACCAGGCGCAGGCATTGGCAGACCGTCTGGATCAGGTGACGGAGATGCTGCCGGCGGTATTTGACGATATTCATGCCGCGCAGGATGATTTTTCCGAAATGAGCCGGGAACTGGCAAAGATCGGAGAGGAGATGAAAACGGCAGGAGACGGCATCAGCATAAGCGGCGGCAATCTGAGTCAGAATATTGATGAGCTGATCAGGGCGCAGCAGGATGCGGCCGGGAAGGTGGATGACATTATCCGGGAAATACAGGACGGCGGCGGAGCGGCGGGAGAAGAGCAGCTTGACGCACTGGCAGAGGCGCTTGGTTCCATGTCGGATGCCGCAGCCGCCGTGATGGGCGGTTTAGGCGGAATCGCCGGCGACGCAGGGGATCAGGCTTTTGAGCAGGTGAAGGATATGGGCGGCCATATGACGACGGCCATGGACCACTTGCAGGAGGCCATGGATTCCATAAAGTCAGCTGCCAGAGATACGAACAGTATCGTGGACTATGTGAACGGGCAGGAGGAAATCCGTTTCTCAAAGCTGGGCGGGGAGTTTGACGTAAACCGGGAGGCATTACATAACCAGTTGAGCGGAATATCGGACAGCATCGCCAGCCTGAACGGCCATGCCTCGGATTACTCCGATGTGGTCAATGAAGATCTGCGGGCGGTAAATGACCAGATCAACGTGGTATTTAACCTGCTGGCGGATCATCTGACCAATTACGGCGAGTTCAGCGTGGAAGAACTCTATGAGGATGTGGATATCGAAAACCCGGAGAGCATTGCCACCGGTAAAACCGATAACTGTGTGAATAAAGGGATTATCAGGGGAGATATCAACGTGGGCGGAATCGCCGGGGCGATGTCTATTGATGAGGAGGACCCGGAGGACAGTGCGGCAGGCAGTGTGGAATATCAGATTGGAAGGAAGTATTTTACAAAGTGTCTGATTACCGACAGTGTAAATGAAGGGTTTGTGACGGCGAAAAAGGACGGCGCCGGCGGGATCGTGGGCTATATGCGGCACGGTATCGTCACCGATTCGGAAGGGTACGGCAGTGTGGAAAGTACGGAGGGCGGCTATGTGGGCGGCATCTGCGGCGAATCGCTGACGGTGATCCGGAACTGTTATGCGCTGTGTACCGTGTCCGGCGGCAGGAATGTGGGCGGGATCGCCGGCTTTGCCGATACCTTAAAGGATTGTTATGCCATGGCGGACTGTCAGGCCACTGCGGGCAGGAAAGGGGCAATTGCAGGACAGACAGTCTGGTATGACGACGGGGTTGATGAGGAAGAGATCAAGGTCAGCGGCAATTATTTTGTCAGCGACCGGCTCTGCGGGATTGACGATGTCAGTTATGCCGGTGCTGCGGAGCCGATTGATTATGCCAGTCTGTTACAGGTGGAAGGTCTGCCGGTTCAGTTCCGTCATCTGAAAGCCATTTTTCGGGTGGAAGGCCGTTATCTGGGGACTCAGGAGCTGAAATACGGAGAGAGTCTGGCAGAGCTGGATTATCCGCCGATTCCGGAAAGGGAGGGCTATTACGGCGTGTGGCCGGAGTATCCGTGGCAGGTGATGACAGGGAATCTGCTGATTGACGGAGAATATAAAGAGGATGTCACGGTGGTGCAGAGCAATGAGCTGGAAGAGCAGGAGAGCGGGGAAGGAGAAGGTACGGTTTCGAGTCAGGTTCCGGGAACGGAGAAATGGGAAAGGCCGTATGCATTGGCAGAGCAGCGGTTTACCGAGGACACGAAGCTTGCGGTGAGCCTGGGCGGTATAGAGCCGCCGGCCGCAGCCGCCGACCGGACATGTATGATTTATAATATTACGCTGGAAAATGCCGGCGTCAAAGAAGGGGATGCCTTTGCCGTCAGGCTGTATAATCCTTATGAGGACGCTCTGGTGTGGGGATACCAAAACGGTGTATGGACAGAGCTGGCGGCCAAAGAGAGAGGGCAGTACCTTCAAGTGGAGATGACAGGAACGGAGCAGAGTTTCTGCGTGGCGGAGAAAGCCCCGGCTGTTTGGGTCATAGCAGGAACGGTAATCGGCGGAGCCGCCGCCGTGGCGGCGCTGGCACTGGCAGCCGGAAGGCTGCGGCGTATAAAGAAGAAAAAGAAGCACCAGCATAAAAAATAGGTTGAAAACCTGCGGAAAATTTCTTATTTCCCCTTGACGTCCTGTGGCCTGTCTGCTACAATCAAATAGATATAAGGGAGTAGTTCACACCCTTTGGGTGTTATGTATCACGTCATCACGCCTGTTAGGGCCGGGATATATACTGAGATAAGAACGAGACTTTTATCGCATATTTATGTGCGGTGGAAGTCTCTTTTTGCGCTGTGAAGAGGTGTTATGAAAACCTTTCTGGAGGGACATGCTAAAGGAGGCGGCGGAAACCGCGAAAAAACAGTGTGGACGGAGGTAGAAGAATGGAGATGTTGATTCAGATTTTAGTGCTGGCGGTTGGTTTTACGATGCTTGTAAAAGGTGCGGACTGGTTTGTGGACGGCGCGGCGGGGATTGCGGCGAAGTTTGGGATTCCGCCGCTGGTGATCGGACTGACGATTGTAGCCATGGGAACCAGCGCGCCGGAGGCGGCGGTAAGTATTACTTCCGCCATCAGAGGAAACGCCGGAATTACCATTGGAAATGTACTGGGCAGCAATATCATGAACATTCTGGTGATTCTGGGCATTGCCTCCCTGATCGCGCCGATCGCGGTGGGAAAATCTACGGTGAAGGTCGAGATTCCTTTTATGCTTTTTGTTACCGGGCTTTTGCTGGCCCTGGGATATTCGGAACACCAGATCGGTTTTCCGGAAGGCGTCGTGCTCTGGATTGTTTTTTTGATTTATCTGGGCTATCTGCTCCGGAGCGCGAAAAAGAATCCGGCAGAGACGGAAGAAGAGCAGCCTCGCCCGATATGGAAGCTGCTGCTCCTTGTGGCCGTAGGCATGGGACTGATTATGTGGGGCAGTGATCTGGCGGTGGATGCGGCTTCCGCCATTGCGAAAATGCTGGGGATGAGCGACCGGCTGATCGGACTGACCATCGTAGCGTTAGGTACTTCTCTGCCGGAGCTGGTTACCTCCGTAGCGGCTTCCAGAAAGGGAGAGGCGGATATCGCTATCGGCAATATTGTGGGCAGCAATATTTTTAATATCCTGTTTGTGGTGGGTACCACGGCGCTGATTACGCCGGTGGCCTTTGAGCCGGGTTTCCTGATTGATACGCTGATTGCGGCTGCCGTGGGTGTCCTGTTATGGATATGCGTATTTCGCAGAGGACGGCTGTCCCGTGCCGGAGGCGGCATAATGCTGGCGGCGTATGCGGTTTATTTTGTATATCTGGTGCGATAGGGAGGGGAGCTGCGGAACGAAATGAGAGATAAAGGACGGTAAGGAAGGATCAGGGGCGTAAATGGAGGCGGGATTGTTATATTGCGCGTATAACAATCTCTCCGCCCCTATTGACTTTTCCCTTTTACTATAGTACAATTTTCTTCAAACTATACTTTAATTTATTAAGAAAAGGAGTGAAACTCTAAATTGGACTCGAGTGACGCCATACAGTTGCTTATTTTATTTATTTTATTAATCTTTTCTGCTATTTTTTCATCGGCGGAGACATCTTTGACCACGGCGAACCGGATTCGGATGCGCAGTCTGGCGGAGGACGGCAACAAAAAAGCCGCATCCTTCCTGTCTATCACGGAGAATCAGGGCAAGATGTTGAGCGCCATCTTAATTGGCAATAATGTAGTGAACCTGTCTTTGTCCTCCATGGCCACGATTCTGGCCACCAGGCTTCTGGGAGACGCGGGGGCCGGAATCGCTACGGGAATTGTCACACTTTTTGTTCTGGTCTTTGGCGAGATTTCTCCGAAAACAATCGCTGCGCTTCATTCTGAAAAACTGGCTTTGTTTTATGCCAGGCCGGTGCAGGCTATGATGACGGTGCTGACGCCCGTGATTTTTGCTCTTGACCAGCTATCCAGGGGATTTTTGTTTCTGCTCAGAATTGATCCTGACGCAAAAGCCGAATCCATTACGGAGAGCGAGCTGCGCACCATGGTGGATGTCAGCCATGAAGAAGGCGTGATCGAGAGCGAAGAACGGAAGATGATCAATAATGTATTCGATTTCGGGGATTCCTGTACGAAAGATATCATGATTCCCAGGATTGATATGACGTTTATAGATGTGAACGCTGCCTATGAGGAGATCATCGAGACATTCCGGGAGGATATGTTTACCAGGATGCCGGTATATGAGGACACCACGGACAATGTAATCGGCATGATTAATATGAAAGATCTGCTCCTCTATCATTCGGACGGACCTTTTTCCGTCAGGGATGTGATGCGGGAAGCTTTTTATACTTACGAATATAAGAAAACCTCGGAATTGTTTATTGAGATGCGGAGCAATTCCGTCAGCATGGCCATCGTTCTGGATGAATACGGCGCTACGGCCGGTCTGGTTACTTTGGAGGATCTGCTGGAAGAGATCGTAGGGGAGATCCGTGACGAGTATGATGAGGACGAGCTGGATAGCGTGCAGAAGATTAACGACCTGGAATACCGGGTGGAGGGTGCGGTGAAGCTGGACGATCTGAATGATCTTTTGGAGCTGGAGCTTGAGTCGGAGGATTATGACTCATTGGGCGGCCTGATCATCGGTCTTCTGGATCATCTGCCGGCAGTCGGAGAGCAGGTCAGTGAAAATGGTTTTACATTTGTGGTAGAGGCCGTGGATAAGAACAGGATCGAGTGGGTGCATATGTTTCTTCCGGAACCGGAAGAGGAAACGGAGGAGACGGCGCAGTAGGCGTGCTGTCGGGAGGTATACATGAAACGGCTGATTATTTTCGATTTGGACGGAACCGTGGGGGATACGGTGGAATCCCTGGCGAATACGGTGAACCGATGTTTAAGGCAGTTCTCTTTTGCGCCGCTGCCGGAAAAAAGCTTTTACTATTATGCGGGGGACGGGGCCAGGAAGATGCTGGAGCGGAGCCTGCGGGATGCCGGCGATAAAAAAGGTGAGTACTTAGATCAGATCTATGCGCTGTACTGTGAAGAATTTAAGACAGGCTGTACGGTAGGCGTAAAATCGTTTCCCGGTTTGCCTCATGTGTTGGAGCAGTTAAAGGAGTACGGCATTATGCTGGCAGTCTGTTCCAACAAAGCCCAGCAGTATGCCGAGGCGGTAGTCACGAAGATTTACGGGGAAGGGCTGTTTGACTATATTCTGGGGGAGCGGTCTGATATTCCCCGAAAGCCCGATCCCGCGGGGCCTCTCCATATTGCCGGGGAGCTGGGGGTTACGCCCGATGAATGTATTTATGTGGGAGACACGAACACAGACATGAAAACAGGGATAGCGGCGGAAATGTTTACGGTAGGCGTTACATGGGGGTTTCGTCCCAGAGCGGAGCTGGAAGAATTTCACCCGGACCGGATTATTGATCATCCGGAGGAGCTGTTGGAGCTGAACATATAACCACGCGTACTGAGCGGGCAGACAGGAGTAACAAAAAATAAGCCTTCCCACAGATCTCGTCGATGTGATATGAGATCTGTGGGAAGGCTTATTGCTGTTCCCCGTTCAGCGCAGTTCTGCGCTGGCGGGCCAGACGCCGGTTTCCATGTGCTCGATAATCACTTTCCCGGCCAGTTTCATCTCGTCGATCCGCTCTTTGGTATAGGATGGCAGTTCCACGGTAGATACGCTGAACATCTCCTGGGTGTCAATGCGGAAGCTGCCCTCTGTCGCCCCCTGCTGTTCAAGATCGGTATAGCGGTAAAATACATACCGTTCATCTTCCGACTGTTTTTCACATCTCAGCCATTTCATAGTAAATAATCCTCCGTTCCGTTTTGTCGGTCGCCCTTTTGTCGGGTTTTCCGCCCATCCCAGGGCGCCGGCTGTTTTTTCATTGTGTATTTATTTCGTCAGTAATTCCGTCAGAATCTTGTTCACCATCTGGGGATTCGCCTTGCCGCCCATAGCTTTCATGGTCTGTCCTACCAGGAATCCCATAGCTTTTTTCTTGCCGCTGTGAAAGTCTTCCACGGACTGGGGATTTTCTGCAATCACCTGCTCTATTGCGGCCCGCAGCGCCCCCTCGTCATTGACGGTGTTCAGCCCTTTTTCCTCCACATAGCGGCGGGGGTCCGTGTTGTTTCGGAAGATTTCCTCAAACACTTCCTTTCCCACGGTTCCGTTAATGGCTCCTGTGTCGATTAATTCGATCAGTTTTGCCAGGTTTTCCGGCGCAAAGGAAAGGTCTTCCGGTTCCATACCGGATTCTTTCAGCAGACGCATGGTTTCGCCCATCAACCAGTTGGATACTTTTTTCGGCTTTTTGCAGATGGCTGTCGCGGCCTCAAAAAGATCGGCCAGCTTTTTTGATTCCGTTATTATTTTAGCATCATATTCCGGAATATCATAGTCTTTTTTGTAACGGGCCAGCTTTTCCGTACGAAGCTCCGGCTGGCGGTTTCTGATTTCGGCAAGCCAGGCGTCACTGATATGGATGGGAACCAGGTCCGGCTCCGGGAAATAGCGGTAGTCCCTGGCGTCCTCCTTGGAACGCATGGCGTAGGAATATTCTTTGTTATCGTCCCAGCGGCGGGTTTCCTGGATTACCTCTTTTCCGTCCTCGATCAGCTCAATCTGCCGTTTCCGCTCGCCCTCGATAGCCCGGACAATGGCCTTGAAGGAGTTCAGGTTTTTCATTTCCGTCCGGGTGCCGAAAACCGGTGCGCCTGCTTCGCGGACCGACAGGTTGACATCCGCCCGCATGGAGCCCTCCTGAAGCTTGCAGTCGGAGGCGCCCAGATACTGAATGATCAGCCGCAGCTTTTCCAGATAGGCGATTACTTCCTCGGCGGTGCGCATATCCGGCTCGGAGACGATCTCTATCAGCGGCACGCCGGATCGGTTGTAGTCTACCAGAGAGCAGTCCTCCCATTCGTCGTGAATTAATTTTCCCGCATCCTCCTCCATGTGGATTTCATGGATGCCGATGGATTTGATGCCTGTCTCCGTTTCGATGTCCACATGTCCGTTTACGCAGATGGGCTGATAGAGCTGGGATATCTGATAGTTCTGGGGGTTGTCCGGGTAAAAATAATTTTTTCTGTCGAATTTGCAATGCCGGTTGACCGTGCAGTTTGTGGCCAGCCCCACGGCTACGGCGTATTCCACCACCTGTCTGTTCAGCACCGGCAGAGAACCGGGCATACCGGTGCATACCGGGCAGGTGTGGGTGTTGGGCGCGCCGCCGAATTCCGTGCTGCAGGAACAGAAAATTTTGGTTTTGGTGGCCAGCTCCACATGGACTTCCAGACCGATAACGGTTTCATATTGTCTGCTCATCGCATAATACCTCCTTCCTCTGCCATAGGGCAGGTGACCGATGGCCGGGATTGTTCATAGGCGTAGGCCGCCCGCAGTATTTTGTGTTCGTCAAAGCAATTGCCGATTATCTGCACGCCTACGGGCAGTCCTTTTCTGTCCAGGCCGCAGGGAAGGGAGATTCCGGGCAGTCCGGCCAGATTGACGGAGATTGTATAAATGTCGCCCAGGTACATTTTCAAAGGGTCGCTTAAACTTTCGCCCAGCTTCGGCGCCGTGGACGGAGCGGCAGGGGCCAGAATGACGTCGAACCGGGCGAAAGCCTTGTCAAAAGCCTGTTTGATCAGCGCCTTGGTGCGCAGGGCCTTGAGATAATAGGCGTCATAATAGCCGGAGCTTAACACAAAGGAGCCCAGCATAATCCGCCGCTTTACTTCCGGACCGAAGCCTTCGGAGCGGGTCTTTTTATACATGGTGTGAAGGTCCGTATACTCTGCCGCCCGGCGGCCGTATTTTACGCCGTCAAACCGGGCCAGATTGGAGCTGGCTTCCGCTGAGGCGATTACATAGTAGGCGGGAATGGCGTACCGGACTAAGCTTAAATCAAATTCCTCTACCACGGCGCCTTTGTCTTTCAGCGTCTGCGCTGCATTAAGAACGCAGGTCTTCACATTCTCGTCCAGTCCCTCGCCGAAATAGTCGGTGGGAATGCCGATGCGAAGGCCTGTTACGTCGTCATGCAGGGCGGCGGTAAAATGGCAGCCGTCTCTTTTGACGGAGGTGCTGTCCTTTGGGTCATAGGAGGAGATTGCTTCCAGTATGGCCGCGCAGTCAGACACATCTTTGGCGACGGGTCCGATCTGGTCTAAAGAGGAGCCGTAGGCGATCAGTCCGTAGCGGGATACCGTGCCGTAAGTGGGCTTGATACCGGTGACACCGCAGAAAGCGCTTGGCTGGCGGATGGAGCCGCCGGTGTCGGAGCCCAAGGAAAAGCTGACCTCTCCGGCTGCCACCGCGGCACAGGAGCCGCCGGAGGAGCCGCCGGGGACGTGGTCTAAGTTCCAGGGATTTCTTGTAACGCCGAAGGCTGAGGTCTCCGTGGTGCTTCCCATGGCGAATTCATCCATGTTGGTCTTGCCGATTATGATTGCTCCTGCGTGTTCCAGGTTCTGCACGGCCTGGGCCGTATAGGCAGGATAGAAATTTTCCAGTATCTTAGAACAGCAGGTGGTTTTCAGTCCCGTTGTACACAGGTTGTCTTTGACGGCCATGGGCACGCCGGCTAAAGGGCCGGTCAATGTGCCGTTGTCGATGGATTTTTGTACCTGTGCGGCTCGTTTCCGGGCGTATTCCGGTGTCAGCGACACAAAGGCGTGGACAGAAGACTCTTTGGACGCGGCCTGGTTCAGCGCTTCTTCCACGGCCTCCGTTACGGAAACCTCCCGGCTCCTGATTTTTTTGCCGAGTTCCAGGGCAGTCAGATTCATTAAGCTCATAATGATAACCTCCGAATGATAGTTCCGCAATGTTATGATTCTACGGTTTTGGGTACTTTGAATGCCCCGTCTTTCTGTTCGGGTGCATTGGAAAGGATGGCTTCCCGGTCGTCGCCGTTGGTTACCACATCCTCCCGGAATACGTTCTGAATCGGGAAAATGTGGGACAGGGGCTCCGTGCCGGAGGTGTCCAGCTCATTTAGCTGGTCGATATAGTCCAGCATTCTGCTCATGTCTTTTTTGGCCTGTTCCTTTTCTTCCTCCGACAGCTCCAGCTTTGCCAGAATGCCTACATAGTCGATCATTTCGTCTGTGATGATATTTGCCATTGATTTTTCTCCTATAAAGTTTCGGTGGTGTTTCCTTTCGATGCGGTGCATATGGTTTTACGGTTCCAGCCTGTTTACATCTCTGGGGTACAGGGTGGTTTCCCGGACGTTCTGTTCGTCAAGAAGGCGCATGGTAAGACGTTCCAGCCCGATGCCCAAACCGCCGTGGGGCGGCATACCATATTTGAAAATGGACAGATAAGACTGAATGGCTTCTGGTTCCATGCCGCGGGCTTCCATTTTGGTAAGAAGCATCTGGTAGTCATGAATCCGCTGGCCGCCGGTGGTGATTTCCAGTCCTTTAAACAGCAGGTCGAAGCTCAGTGTCACCCTGGGGTCCGCCGGGTCGTCCATGGCGTAAAAAGGACGTTTTTTGGAAGGATAGTGGGTGACAAATACGAAGTCTGCGTTATATTCTTCTTTAAAATAACGGCCGATCAACAGTTCTTCCTCCGGTTCCAGATCGTTGGGATTTTTGATCCGGCGTCCGTATTTTTCGGAAACCAGATGTTTTGCCCGGTCAAAACGAACGGCAGGAATCTGTGCCGTATCCGGCAGCGTAACCTGCAGAAGCTGCAGTTCTTTGGCATACTCAGTTTCCAGAAGCTTCATGACGTATTGGAGCATAGCCGTCTCCATGGCCATGATGTCCTCAAAGCCGTCGATATAGGCCATCTCAAAATCCATGCTGGTATATTCGTTTAAGTGGCGGGTGGTATTATGCTTTTCTGCCCGAAATACGGGAGCCACTTCAAATACCCGGTCATAGATGCCTGTCAGCGCCTGTTTGTAAAACTGGGGGCTTTGGGCCAGCTCCGCCTTTTTCCCGAAATATTCCAGTCTGAAAATATTGGCGCCGCCCTCTGCGCCTTTGGCTACGATTTTCGGGGTTCTTACTTCCGTGAATCCTTGGCCGTGGAGAAAATCCCGGAATCCTCTGGCGATGCCTTCCTGAATTTTGAAGACGGCCCGTTCCCTGAGATTGCGCAGCGTGAGACTGCGCATACTCAGTTTGGTTTCCAGAGAAGTGTTCAGCTTCCACTTGGAGACGGCGACGGGGAGGGGGGCCGCCGGCCGGGATAAAACCCGGAGTGTCCGGAGGCGGAGTTCAAATCCGTGAGGCGCCCGCTCCTCGGCCTGCAGGATTCCTTCCACTTCTACGGCAGATTCTTCTTTTACATCGTTCAGGTCAAAATCCGCGGCGCCGGTTTCATAGACGCATTGCAGCAGGCCTTCTGCTTTTCGCAGCAGGATAAAGGCTACGTCGCCCATATCCCGGATGGCGTGAACTGCACCGTTCGTCCGGATGGTTTTTCCCATATAGCCGCCATTTATGATCTGCGTAAGTCCCAATGTTTTCTGTTCTCTGATGCCTGTCATAAATTCCATTCTCTTTACCCTACCTTTCTGAAATATAAAAAATATGATACAAAAAGCCCCGGAATACATATTACTGTATTCCGGGGCGAATTTTTCACTAGAAAATCCGCGGTACCACCCGCTTCAAGGCCGCCTTTGGCCTCCTCCTGTACTTAACGCGCACAACGTGTATTCCTACTTTCCCATCGAAGGTTCCCAAAAATGAAACTTCGCCGTTCGGAATACCGGCTCCCAAGTGTTCCCGTTCCTTTTCCACCATAAAGCCGCTCTCAGTCGGTGACGGCTTTTTCCTGTCGGTTTTTAAAAGGGTCGAGTCTTGTTCTCTGCTTTTGGTGATCGTGTAAAATGTTGTTTATCATGTTAGCACAGTTGGACAAGGATTGCAAGAAAAAAATGAAAAAATGAATAATCCCTGAAATGTATTTTTAAACGCTACTCTTTTAGCGCATGATTGCGTTTAGTCTTT
>CAOKOL010000052.1 GCA_948470335.1 uncultured Lachnospiraceae bacterium
CCTATGACCCTCTGCTTGTAAGGCAGATGCTCTCCCAGCTGAGCTAAGACCCCGTACGGCTAAACAGGAAAGCACCCAAAGAACTTTCCTCCAACGACCCAGAAGGGACTCGAACCCTCGACCTCCGCCGTGACAGGGCGGCGCTCTAACCAACTGAGCCACTGGGCCATCATACATGACAATATTCTGTTTTCTTTTCTTTGCCTTTTATGCTGAAATGGTTAGTGGACCTTCGGGGACTCGAACCCAGGACCGACCGGTTATGAGCCGGGTGCTCTAACCAACTGAGCTAAAGGTCCATAATATAAAAAAGAAAAAAGCCGATGATCGGACTCGAACCGATAACCTGCTGATTACAAATCAGCTGCTCTGCCAATTGAGCCACATCGGCATATCAATGACTCCAGGGGGAATCGAACCCCCGTTACCGCCGTGAAAGGGCGATGTCTTAACCGCTTGACCATGGAGCCTTCTTCCTATGGCATCAGGACTGTTCACCGGAATGCTATCCCTCCTGCCAAAACCTGACGCAAAATATCTTACCACAATCAGACACATTTGGCAAGAGAAATTTTTATTTTTTTACAGGATATTTTTCAGGGGATTTTTTATGCATTTTACTGTTCCCCGAACACCTTCAGCACCAGGTCCTCAAACTCCGCAAAGGCGTCCAGCCCCCGCAGGCTCTCAAATCCTTTCAGCAGCCCATAATAATACCAGGCATGCAGTTTCTTGTCTGTCACCCGAAAACGCTGCCATATCTGATCGCCTATGATTTTATAATCAAAATATGTGGCCCGCATATTGCTCAGCTTATCTCCAAGGGTGACGATCTTTATGCTGTCGTCTCTGAGCGGCAACTGTTCAATGGTCCTCCCTTTGCGCTCCTGCCAGGACTTTGTTTTATCCTCCGTCTCCATCCGCACGATGTCCGCAATCTTCTCTCCGAATTCTTCTTTCAGTTCCTCATAAGTAACCGGCGTGTCCTCCAGCACATCATGAAGCAGCGCCGCCGCAATCAGGTCTGAGCGCTTCGTCATGGCCGATACAATACAGGCAGCCTCCATAGGATGGAGAATATAAGGCATCCCGCTGCCCTTCCGTCTGACACCGTCATGGGCCTTCGCGGCAAATATCGTCGCTCTCGTAATTAATTCCATAAATTCCTCCCCGAATTCTCTATACGCTTCAGAAGTCCTGCAACGCCCCTTTCGGGGCCTTGCAGATCCCTTCCGACTCTTTCTTCTATATTAACAGATATATAAAGAATTTCAAAGAGGTTTTTCTCTTTACTCCCTCAACGCCTCCACAACACTCTCCTTTTTCCGCAGCCCGTACACCGCTTCCGGCACCAGCACCCCGAACAGCAAAAGCACCGGGCAGGCCACGGCCAGCGGCAGCAGTGTAAACCGGTAACGCATAAACCAGAATCCGCCGCCCACGCCCCGGATCGCGGTCAGGGAAAACAGGGTTCCCAGGACAGCGGAAAACAGAATCGTCAGCAGAGCATAAAACATTCCCTCCGTCACCAGCATCCCCGCCAACTGACGTTTCGTCATGCCGATGGCTTCCATCATGGCAAACTCCCGCTTTCTCGTGGCAACGCTGGTCATCATCACATTGATAAAATTCAGTATGCCGATCAGTCCGATGATTCCTGCCAGCCCGGTTCCCACCACGGTAATCATTCCAAGAAGCTGATCGAAATTTCCCGCGTAGGTGGTTCTCGATTCATAAGACATAACAGGCTCCACATTTCCCGTGTAAGTCTTTAGAAATTCTTCCATCTCTGCCTGATATCCGTCTTTTGTATCGAACAGAAAGCTCATCAGATAGACATCCGAAAGATTTTTCCGAAATTCCTCCGCCGACACATAATAGGAAAATTGACTGTTAATCCGATTGGTCAGGCTGTACATATGCTCCTTTACCACAGACACAATTTCATATTCTTTTTCCACGCCGTCCTTGTATTGCAGAGTAACTTTATCCCCCGCATGGTGCTTGACTTCTTCTTCTATCACCCTCATATTGTCATCTACGCTCACGCTGTAAATCAGGTAATTGCCTGTCTCAAGCTTTTCCCAGATCACATTCGGGTCTGTCTCCCCTTCCGTCACTGTCATCTTAGAAAGGACAAAGGGTTCAATCCCGTACAGGTTTGCCAGATAGGCACCCTCTTCATAACCGCCGTAAGGAATAAAACCGCCGGCCGCGCCCGGCCAGAAATCTCCCGGTACGCCCTCCTCATTCTTCTGAATATAATCGGGAATCTCCCAGCTCTCCACCGGCATGCTTACCTGGCCATTGCCCGCCATATAGATTCTGCCGCCATCGGCAAAACCTTCCTGCTCTTTGCAGACCGAAATAAAACGTTCCGAAAGAGCTTCCTCCACTGCGGTTTCCTCGTCAAAAGGACGGTAATTATAATTCCAGAGCGCCGCATTGCCGATAATATCTTCGCACAAAATCATTTTCGCCAGAAATCCTTCTCTGTCAATGGAGCTGGTAATGGTATAGACACTGTTCATCAGCACCACTGTGAGAGACAACGAGCAGATCACTACCGCCGTCCTGACTCTGTTCCTCCCCAGATTGGAAAATGCCATCCTGACAATTTTCCCGCCGTCCGTGGTCTTTTTCATCCGTTTATACTTTTTCCCGTGATCCGTATAGCGCAGCGCTTCCACCGGGGAAATCCGGGCGGCAATCCTTCCGGGCTTCCACTCGGAAATCAGAACCGTAAGTACCGTAAACAAAACGGCGCCGATAAAAATCCAGGGCCGGGGAGAAACGGGAACACTTTCATACGCCTGACCTTTCCCTGCCGCCAGAATAACCAGCAGCAAAAACCTTCCCGCGAAATATCCCAGAACCAGCCCCGCAGGAGTCCCCAGCATACAGAGCTTAAAAGCCTGCCTGCGCAGAATCCTTTTGATCTGCCGCTCGGTGGTGCCGATGGTTTTCAGCAGTCCGTAATAACGGATATCCCGAATCACGGAAATCTGGAAAATATTATAGATAATCAGATAACCCGTCACCATAATCAGCACCACTGCGGCGCCGATTCCTGCCATCGTCCCGATGTCCCCCTCGGCCCCGCCCGACAGATAGGCCCAGTTGGCATTGGAGGCAATGTAATCCCCTGAGGCCGTATCCAGGGAAAAACCGCTGTCGGTAATGATTTTATTCAGCTTTTCCTGAATATTCCCGGAATTGGAAAAGATCACATGCATGGATATTTTCCCCGTGTCGCTGTAGATTGCTTCCCCGGCAGACGACGGAGCGTTCAGTTCTTTGGCATAGGTTTCCAGATAGGCCGGGGAGACAATGGCAAAGCCCCTGTTCATCGCCTCTGCCGGTTTTATCACGCCGCTGACCGTAAAGGCGCGCCTCACCGACGGACTTCCCTGATGCACCTGCATGTCAAAGGTCACCTGGCAGCCAGCCTTCGGCTCCACTCCCAAAAGCTCCAGAGACTTCCGGTCCAGCAGGATTTCATCCGCCGTCTCCGGCGCCTTTCCGTCTTCTATCTCAATAAACCAGTGCGGATACAGGTTCCGGTCCAGATAGTGCATCTCCACATGACGCTTTAAAAATTCCGGATTGTCCACGGAAAAGGATACCACGATATCCCTGCCGCATTCCACGATTGAGGGATGCTCCTTTAACCTGTCATACTGCTCCTGTGTCAGATCTTTCACAGCCCCGTGGGCATCGCCGCCGGCTTGCTGCATGTAAGAGCGCTGGGTATCCTCAATCATGCCCAGCCCCACCGTAAACACCGCCGTAAAGAGAATGGCGGTCAGGGCAATGGCGACTGCCGCCATGAAATTCCGGGTCCGGCTGGCCTGAAAGCTTTTGGCGGACAGCCGCTTTACCGCCTGATTATTTCGCACCTTACCCACGGAAGCCACCCCCTTTTGCCGGGGACACGATTCTGCCGTCCTCGATCCGCACGGTTCTGTCCGCCATCTGGGCGATTTCTTCATTATGGGTAATCATCACGATGGTCTGCCCAAAACGCTCTCCGGTCACTTTTAAAAGCCCCAGCACGTCCTGGCTGGTAGCCGAGTCCAGATTTCCCGTCGGCTCGTCGGCCAGCACGATAGCCGGCTTGGAAGCCAGCGCCCGGGCGATGGCTACCCGCTGCTGCTGCCCGCCGGAAAGCTGGGAGGGCAGGGCATAAATCTTCTGCTCCAGACCCAGTGTCTCGATCACCCCGCTCACAAACTTCCGGTCCACCCGGTTGCCGTCCAGCTCGATGGGCAGAACGATATTTTCGTAGACATTCAGCACCGGCACCAGGTTAAAGCTCTGGAAAATAAAGCCGATCTTTCTTCTCCTGAAAATCGTCAGCGCTTCTTCTTTTAATGAAAAAATGTTTTTTCCGTCCACTGCCACCGTCCCGGAAGTGGGCCGGTCCAGCCCTCCCAGCATATTTAAAAGGGTGGATTTTCCGCTGCCGGAAGTTCCGATAATGGATACAAACTCTCCTTTGTCCACTGTGAAATCAATGCCGTCCAGGGCTTTCACGCAGGTTTCTCCCTCGCCGTAATATTTCTTCAGGTTCTCTGTTCTCAATATTTCCATGTCATCCTCCTGATTTGGTTTGATCGGTTACTGACATGATAGCAGGCCATTCTTTCCAGAGCCTTTCCGAAATCTAACACAATTGCAAGAATTGACTCACGCTTTCGGCAGATACATATGGAAACAGCTTCCGCCCCGGTCGCCGGAGGACACTTTCATATATCCGCCCTCTCTCTGTAAAATCATCCGCGTAAGATAAAGTCCCACGCCGTACCCCTCTGCCCCGCGGGCATTTTTCCCCCTGTAAAAACGGTTAAAAATCCGGGTCCGTTCTTCCTCACAAATCCCCGGGCCCTCATCCTCCACGCTGATGCGGACAAACAGCTCCATCGGTTTCACCGAGACAGTCACCCTGCTGCCCTCAGGCGAATATTTCACCCCGTTGTCCAAAAGGTTCCCCAGCGCTTCGCCGGTCCAGCGTTCGTCATAAAAGGCGCGGATTTCATCGCTCATCACCCTTTCTTTGTCTGATACGGTTCCGACCCGCTCATCTTCCCTGTCTCCTGCCACGTACAGCCGGATCCGTTTCGCCTCCGCTCTCCCCCCGGCCTCCCGAACGGCCTTTCGGATCAGCGCCGAAACCGGACGGGCCTCCGGCCGCAATTGAATCATATCACTCTCCAGCCTGGATATCTTCGTAAGAGCCTGTATTAAAAAATCCAGCTTTTCCGCCTGTATGCGGATCTGTTCCACATAGGGCAGCATCTCAGGGGAGCTGATTTCCTCCAGAAGCTGGGTGTACAGACAGATATTCGCAATCGGCGTCCTGGTCTGATGGGAAATATCCGTCACCAGCTCCTTAATCGCCGTCCGTTCCGCCCGCACCTTTTCTTCCGACATTTCCTTCGCCGTCAGATACTGCCGGAACTTGCTCTCCAGCCGGGAAAGCTCCGTCTCGTTGTAATCAGACTCAATAAAAGAACCGTTGATGGCATCTGTCAGCATCTCGTCCAGCCGGGCGACAATATATTTTTTTCTCAGCATCCCCATACATACCCCACCCCGTATACCGTGCGGATCGGGCTGTCCTTTCCTTTGATTTCCAGTTTTTTCCGCAGCCTGCTGACCGTGACGGACAGGGCATTTTCGTCTACATAGTCCATGCCGTCGGTCCAGACCTTTTCCGCCAGAAGCTCTCTGGACAAAGTCTGCCCCGGATGGGCTGCAAACAGCTTCAAAAGCTTTTGTTCCGGCGCGCTTAAATTTATTTCCCTGCCGCCCGCATAAAACTCCAGCTTCTCAAAATCAAAGCGATAGCCCGCCTCCTCATACACCTTTGTATCAGGCCGTTCCGTACGCTTCCGGATATTCTCCACCCTGGCTCTGAGCGCCATCAGGCTGAACGGCTTCGTAATATAATCGTCCGCTCCCAGCGTCAGCCCCGTCACCTCGTCAGTTTCCATGTCATTGGCCGTAATCATCAGTACCGGAATGGCGGAAGATGCGCGTAACTGACGCAGAAAATCAAATCCGCTTCCGTCGGGAAAATTCACATCCAGAAGAACCATATCCGGTTTTTCCTCCCGCCAGAGCCTGCGGGCCTCCTCCAGCGTGTACGCGGCGTCAAAAATCACATCTTCCTTTTGCAGCGCCAGGCGGATTCCCTGGTTTAATCCCCTGTCATCCTCCGCAACCAATATTCTGTAACCCATCGGCAGCCTCCCTTATAACAGATTTCTCCGAAACCAAAAAACAGAAAGGGAAACCACGGCAATCAATTGGCTTCCCCTTTTTCTATAAAATATTACATGTTTTTAGAATACGTCATCGCTTTTTGACTGAGCTGACGGACGCTGAGTCCTCCCGAACCTACTCATCCCAGTTATGATACACCTGCTGCACGTCGTCGTCCTCGTCCAGCAAATCCAGGGTCTTGTTGATATTTTTAATATCTGTCTCGTCGGTCAGCTCCACCCAGGTCTGAGGGATCATGGTCACTTCGGCGCTGGCCATAGGGATGCCCTCTTTCTCCAACGCTTCTCTGACTACGCTGAAATCGTCGGGCGCCGTCAGCACTTCATAGCTGTCCTCTTCCTCGGAGAAATCCTCCGCGCCCGCGTCCAGCGCCGCCATCATCAGGCTGTCGGCGTCCATCTCGCATTCTTCTTTGTCTATGATAATCTGTCCCTTTTTGTCGAACATAAAAGATACGCAGCCCTGGGTTCCCACGTTGCCGCCGCCTTTGGTAAAGGCATTCCGCACGTTGGAAGCGGTCCGGTTTTTATTATCCGTAAGGGCGTCCACGATAATCGCCACGCCGTTGGGGCCGTAACCTTCATAGGTAACGACTTCATAATTAACATTTCCCGCGTCGCCGGCCGCTTTTTTGATGCCCCGGTCAATGGTGTCATTGGGCATGTTATTGGCCTTTGCCTTGGCGATTACATCCCGCAGTTTGCTGTTATTGGCCGGGTCCGCCCCGCCTTCCTTTACGGCTACCGCAATCTCTCTGCCGATAATCGTAAAGATCTTTCCCTTTGCGGCGTCGTTTTTCTCTTTCTTATGTTTAATATTTGCAAATTTAGAATGTCCTGACATACTTAACCTCTCCTGATTGTAATTTTACAAAGGCTCCGGCCAAACGCCGCCCTTTTTTGCGTTTTTCTCTCCTATTTTAGCACTGATTCGAAAGTGTGGCAAGTATGGATTTCACAATATCCCCCGCCCTCTATTCTTCCGTCACCGACAGATTCCTGAGCCACTTCTTCTGCCGATACCGGAAAAAACACACCACAGTTTTGTAAACTTCTTCCAGGCACACCATCCCATAAACCAGATGAATCGGCAGTTTCAGATACAGGCCGCCTAAAAAAGCCATCGGAACGCCGATCAGCCATACGGCAGAAACATCAGCCAGCAGACAGAACCGGGTGTCGCCGCCGCTGCGCAGGATTCCCACAATCTGGACGTTGCAGAACACCTTGAACACCAGAATCAGGCTGAACACCGCCAGACAGAGGCTGACAGACCGGGACACCTCCGGCGTCAAATGATAGAATCCGATCAGCGGCCCCCGGATCAGCAGACAGAAAGCGGACAATACCAGAGACACCGCAAACTGCAGTACGATAAATTTTCCGGCATAGCTCTCCGCCTCGGAAAGCCGGTCGGCACCCATGGAATTGCCCAGAATCACAGCCGTGGCGGCACCCAGTCCGTGAATCATCACAAAGACCAGATCCTGTATGGTCTGAGCCACCGTAATGGCGGCCACGGCCATATCCCCCATTCTTCCGTAGGCCATGGAATACACGGTAGTACCCAGCCCCCACATAAATTCGTTGGCGATCACCGGAAGGGTGGTATCCGCGTATTTTTTCAGAAATGCTCTGTTCAGAGACAGCAGTTCTTTCAGACTTGACGCCAGCACTGTCCGGCCGAAATATGTATAGCCGAGAATTAACGCCGCCTCCGTCACCCTGGCGATCAGCGTAGCCAGCGCCGCGCCTTCTACGCCCATGGCAGGCATGCCGGCTTTTCCGAAAATCAGGATATAGTTCAGGCTTACATTGACACAGATCGCCAGCACACTGCTGGCCACGGCGATTTTTACCCGGTTCACCGAGCGCAGCAGCGACACATAGATCATACTCACCGCCGTAAACGGATAGCTGATACAGGCGATGGCCAGATAAGCCGCTCCGATGCCCCCGGTCTCCGAACTGGGCGTAAAGATACTCATCACGCCTGTCGGAGACAGCCTGACGAAGATGACGAACAGCAGAGATCCCGCCAGTCCGATCAGCAGGGATACCCCCAGCGTCCGCTTCACATTCGGCCTGTCCCCCGCACCGAAAAACTGGGCGCCCAGAACGCTTGCGCCGCTGGAAATGCCGAATACCAGCAGGGCGAACACAAAAAACACTTTGTTCGCCAGCCCCACGGCCGCAATGCTGACCTCGCCCAACTGGCCGATCATCAGCGTATCAATCATATTCACCACCGTATTCAAAAGCTGCTGCATGGCCACAGGCAGCGCAATATACATGGTTTTGCGCATAAACACACGGTCTGTAAACGTATCGGTTATGGACCGAATCACGCCCATCTTATCAATCCTCTCAGTCTTTTTGTTCTTTCCGCCTTACTCTCCGCCTTTTTCATTTGATGCTTCCCGGACTTCTTCCGCTGAGGGTTCCTCTTTTTTCACGGCCCGGACAGTCTCAATCGTTTTATTCTCCATCTCCAGCACGGAAAACTCATAGCCTTTATACCAGATCACGGGACGTTCCTCCTCCGAGGGAATCCTTCCCAGAAGGGAAATCAGCAGACCGTTTAACGTTCCAAATTCCTCCTCCTCAAAAGACAGTCCCAGCGCGTCTTCCAGTTCCTCCAGAGGCGTCAGACCGTCCAGCGTAAGAGAGCCGTCGGCTTCCGCCACGATAAAATCCTCGTCCATATCATATTCATCCTGGATATTTCCCACGATTTCCTCCAGGATATCCTCCATGCTGATAAGACCGGCCACCTGACCGTACTCATCCACCACGATCACCAGTTGAATTTTTTCCGACTGCATCCGTTTCAGCAGCTCGTTAATCTTCCTGGTTTCCGGTATAAACCGGGCTTTTCGCAAAAGTCCTTCAATCTCCCGAACCGGCCTGTCTTGTTCTTTCCCGGTCCGATAATGGTACATGGCATCTTTCAGATTCAGAATACCGATGATATCGTCAATGTTATCGTTCTGAAATACCGGAAAACGGCTGACATTCTGCTCCATCATAAAATCCACCGCTTCTTCCAGGCTCCAGTCTCCGTCCAGTGCCACAATGGCGGTCCGGTGGGTCATGATTTCCCCGGCTTCCTTATCTCCGTACTCGAAAATATTGGTAATCATCTCCGCTTCACTGGCCTCGATCACACCCTGCTCGTGACCCTCCGTCACCATGGAAATGATTTCTTCCTCCGTCACATTATCCGCATCCTCATCAGGCGTAATCCCCGCCAGACGCAGCGCCAGATGTACCATCCAGTCCGTCAGCAGCGTCAGCGGCGCCGCTGCCGCCATCAGAAACCGCACCGGTCTCACCAGAAGCTCCGCCCGCCGCCTGGCATCCCTGATTTTTAAATGCGCCGGAATCAGGATGCTGAACATATAAAAAAAGATCATAAATCCCAGAACCACAAGCAGCTTCTGCCAGAACTGCGGCAGGCTAAGCTGCGGCAAAAGCATGCAGAGCACAAACCCCAGACTGACCGACACGGTCTGTCTCATACAATAAAAACGCTTGGGATTTCTTAAAATATGTAACAGGGTTCTGACGGCTTCCGGGTTTTCTTCTATCTCCTCCTTTTCCAGAGAGGCTTTGTCCAGCGACTGCAACGCGCGTTCAAAGCCGGTGAGTATGGCAGTAAGTAGCAACAGACAGGCCATGAGTAAAAACATCCACAGCCTATGGGGATCTCCCATAATATTCCTCCATTTTTCAATCGGCTGCCGGAACATACCTTATGTATTGAGCTCCAGGCTGACCAGCAGCGCATTGTTTACCTTATCCAAAAGCTCCCCGTCGATATGGCAGATTTTTTCTTTCAGCCGTTTCTTGTCTATGGTACGCAGTTGTTCCAGCAAAATAACAGAATTTTTTGCCATGCTGCATTCCTGGACGGGAAGTTCCACATGAGTCGGCAGTTTTGCTTTATTCATCTTTGATGTTATGGCCGCACAGATCACGGTGGGACTGTGCTTGTTTCCAATATTATTCTGAATAATCAGAACAGGACGGATTCCTCCCTGCTCCGAACCTATGACGGGTCTGAGATCCGCATAATATACGTCGCCTCGTCTTACGATCATGTTATCACACTCCGAAAATACAATGTCTGTTTATGTACAGTATTTCCAGAATTTGTCTGACGTATACCGAAACCTTCCGGCTTTTGCACTTTCCTCCGTTTTCGTATGCGTCCCGCAGCGCGGAATCCACAGTTTTCACTCTCACATCTGCATCAGCGCATCTACAAGATCGGAGGCCATCACGGCCCGCCCGCCCATCCCAGCGGCCGCCAGATCCCCGGCACATCCGTGAACCAGCACACCTGTCCAGGCCGCCTCAAAAGGTGGCATTCCCTGGGCCATCAAGCCGCCGATCATTCCGGACAGCACATCCCCGGAACCTGCCGTCGCCATCCCGGAATTGCCTGTCATATTGATATAATCTCTGCCAACCCGTCTGCTCACAACGGTCCTGGCCCCTTTCAGCACACAGTTTGCCTCATAAATATGGCTGAACTCCCTGGCTTCCGTCACCGGATCCTTTGTGATTTCTTCTATGGCATGGCCGGTCAGCGCCGCCATCTCGCCGGGATGAGGCGTCAGCACATGACGGTTGTTCAGTTTCAGTTTCAATTCTTCCTTTCCGCCGATAATCCGCAGCGCGTCGGCATCCAGTACCATGGGAACGCCGCACGCTTCAAGCACTGCCGAAACAATCGGCCGGGAACAGCCGTTTATCCCCATTCCGGGACCCATTACCACAGCGTCGGCCCATCCGACCGCATCCAGCACCGGCTGCAGAGAAAAGTGTTCCCCGCCGTAGGTGGTCAGAATTGCTTCCGGTACTCCCGTCTGCAAAATCTCTCTGTTTTCTTCCGGCGTAACAATCCGCACCAGCCCCGCGCCCATCCGATAAGCGGCTTTTGCGGCCAGACAGGCGGCCCCGCTCATATTCACCGAACCGGCGATCACCGCCAGCTTTCCGAAAGTACCTTTGTGGGAATTCGCCGGACGAAGAGGCAGATAGGCCGACAGCCTCCCAAAGTTCCCCTCCATTCCCCTGTCGGACAGACAGGACATGTCATGCCCGGACAAAGGCGTTAAGGCATCGGGACGGCGAATATCTACGGTGAAAAAACGGGGATTTACAAAGTCATATGCTTCTCTGGGGAATCCGATCTGCGCCGTGACTGTCTTCCCGCAGCAGGAGGCTCCCGGATAGAGCAGACAGCCCATTTTCAGACTGCCGAAGGTAACGGTCAGGTCCGCCTGAAATCCGATTCCGCAGATTTGCCCGGTATCCGCCGAAATCCCGCTGGGAATATCCACCGCCACTTTATAAGCGCCGCTCTGATTCGCCAGCCCGATGATTTCAGCCGCCGCGCCTGTAATCCCCCTCGTTAATCCTATGCCAAACAGGGCGTCCACTATCAGCCCTGTTCTGTCCTCTTTTATGATTTTCTCTGCTTCCTCCGGCGTATGGAAAGGAATTTTCAGATTTCTCGCGGCCTGATACTGAATTTTCCACGCCTCGCTTCCCTGACTGGGCTCCCCGGTAATATAAACCGCCGGATTTCCTCCCAGAATATGGAGCATCCTGGCCACCGCCAGGCCGTCTCCGCCGTTATTTCCCATGCCGCACAGAATCAGAGACTCTTTTCCGTACAGCGTTTCCAAAGACACATGGTTCCGGATCTCCTCCGTCACGGCCCAGGCCGCCCGCTCCATCAGCGCCAGCGACGGAATTCCCAGCTTTTCTATCGAATACTGATCGATATTTTTCATCTCCGTGGCATTTACCACATACTCCGTCTCATTCCTTTTGTTATATTTCACTCTGTCCATACCCGTACCGCCCATCATCTCCATCCGGCCCTTTGCGGACCCTTTACACCGGCGCCGGGTTTTCCTCCGTTCCTTTCGCTTCTCCCTCTCCGACTGCCATCGCCACAGCCGTTTCCTTCGTATTCGAAATCGACACGTGGATCCTGCTGATGCCCAGCTCATCGGCCTTTTCCTTTGCACCTTTATACAGATTCACATAAGGCTTTCCCAGCTCATCCCGCAGCACCTCGATGCTGTCCGGCCCAAAGCCCCGGAAGCCTGTGCCGAACACCTTTGCCACAGCCTCCTTAACAGCAAAATTCCCTGCCAGAGAGGCAGGGTTATGCCGTACGTTATGAATCTCAGCTTCCGTATAACACCGTTTTAAAAAAGCATCTTTTTTACATGCCTTTTCCACACGGGAAATTTCTATCATATCAATGCCGACTCCCAGTATCATAAGCGTCTCATCCATTCTTTACTTCCGGCAGGGCGGAAAGCCGATAGGACAACTGCATCAGGCTGTCCGATAAATGTACATTCTCAATCACGACCTTTTCCCCGATATGCAGGTCGGTGTGGGCAAAATTCCAGATCGCCCGAACCCCGCAGGAAACCACCCGCTCCGCAATCTGAGGCGCCACGCTCTTTGGAACGGTCAGCACCGCAATACTCACCTCATGATTTTCGATAAATGTCTCCAGATGGGCAATATCCATCACCGGAACGCCGCTGATCGTCTTTCCGATGACCTGAGGCGAATTGTCAAAAATGCCGATTGTGACAAAGCCCCTCTTTTTAAAAGACTCAAAGTTCGCCAGCGCCTGTCCGATATTTCCGCCGCCGATGATAATCATATTTTTTACTGCGTCCAGCCCAAGGATCTTGCTGATTTCTCTATAGAGAAACTCCACATTATAACCGTATCCCTGCTGGCCGAACCCTCCGAAATGGTTCAGATCCTGTCTGATCTGCGAAGCCGTCACATGCATTCTGTGGCTTAATTCACTTGATGAAATCCTCTCAACTCCAGCCTCCATCAGCTCGTCCAAATACCGGTGATACCTGGGCAGACGCTTGATCACCGCTCTGGAAATTTCTTTCCCTTCCAAAATTCTATCACCTTCTTATGCTGATTGTACATATTTCGGCACAATTTTACTGCTATTATAACCTGTACTGATTTTTATGTCAAATATTTTACAGCATATCCGCCATATCAGTCATACGGTTAAAAAACGGATCCTCCACCTTCAAATTCAAAAAGTCCTGGTCCCCCAGCTCCATCCCGTGGATCAGTGTAAGAAACATTTCATCCAGCCTCTTATTTACTTTTCGTTCGGAAATCGGACACAGTCTCAGATATTCCCTGAAATATCCTCTGATTCCCTCCTGCGCCTCCTGAAAACAGCGGATGTCGCTTTCCTTTCTGGTCTCCTGCCCATACACCGGCTTTCCCCTTTCATCAAACCCCTTCACGGAAGGCATCGGTGCCGTAAGCATCGTCTCCAAAATATAATAGTCCTTAAAAATAATGCTCCGCTCCATTTCCTCCGGGTCATAAAAAGAGATAATATCCGGATTTTCATCCCGCATCCCTTCCTCTTCCAGACGCAGGAAATAAAACCCCTGCAAATGCTGCTCCATCAGCCTTCCCATATACATCTGCGTGGTTCCTTTTGCCACAAAATCAAAAAAAGCGGCAGTCCCCTTTTTTAACCCCAGCTTTTCGATATACTTTTTATAATGTTTCCTGTTTTCCGCCGCCCGGCTTAAAATCTCCGGCGCATAGCCTGAAAGCCCCGACGCTCCTTTCCCGCCCGCCTCTTCTGCCGGAACACGGATGCCGAACCGTTCCTCAAGCTGTTTTTCAAGACTTCCGCCGAACTTCATCTTTTCCACATATCGAAGATCCGCCTCATCCTCCACGCCGGACCGGACCGCCGCCATTCGGGAGGTAAGAAAATAAACGGAAGAGATACTGTTGCACAGCTCATCATATAATTGTTTAATGAGATAACCGTCTCTGGCACAGAAAAGAATGTTTTCCGGCCGGTATTTTTCCGCCTGTTCCCGAAACCATAAGACAAAATCACAGATCATCGGCGCAAAAAAAATATAGCCGATATCATACGCCGCTGAAAGCCCGATCCGGCGCTCTTCCGTCTCAAACTGAAACGGACTGTTAAATACACATGCCGTAAACATGCCGGCTCTGATCCGGTCTGACAACGAGTCCACATACTCCCACAGCCCCATAGATCCGGACGCTTCCAACAGGTCAGGCCCGCCGTAAAGCCTTAACGCATCCATCCCGTTTTCTTGTGCGCTTTCTATGTCAGACACCGGATCATCCCCGATATGAAGGTATGATGCCGCTCTCACTGTCTTTTTATAGGCCGAAAAAAGTGACTGCCTTTTTCCCGTGCCGTATTCACAGGAAACAAAGAGATCCGTATAACGTGTCATTCCGCACTTTTTTAAAATGCCCTCGATCTGCCTTCTGTCATAATAGGAATCGGTCACAATATAAACGTTTTTCCCTGCCGCTTCCAGACCGGCAGCTATCCCGCAGACCTCCCTGCGCGCAACCAGCAGGCCGCAGTCGATCTCCCACTCCAGTACCGCCATCTGCTCCGGCTCAATCTCCGGTATCCGGTATGTATCCTTCATATACGCATAAATCTCGGAAAGTTTCGGCGCCCGGCTCTGCGACAGTTTTTTCTCGGCTGCCATCCGTCTGGCCGGGAAGTCCGCAATCAGAATGCCGTGCTGCCTTAACCGGTTATCCATCAGTTCAAAGATATCCGACTGAAATAATACCCGGCGCATAATCAGCGTGTCAAACAAATCAAAGCTGACGGCCTCGTGCGCCTGAATCTCCCGCATCAGACATTTTTTCGTTATTCCCCCTACGCCTTTAAAATCATATACGATCCGCTTCTCTTCGCAAAGATTGTTTCCCCTGATGTCGAACAGGGGGATCCGGTTCTCTCTGCATACCGCGCCAATCCTTTTTGCTATGGCACGGCAGGACCCGGGGCGGGCTGCCACCAGAATCAGGCTGACATGTTCATCAACCGCCTGTTCCAGCGAAATAACCGGTTTTCCGAAAACCTCGCCTTTCTTCTGATAGCCGTCCAGCAGACCGATCACATCTGCTTTGTCTCCGATTTTATCCAGCGTTCTTCTTGTCTCTTCGCTGAGGCCATATACCGCAATTCTGCCGCCTTTATATTCTTTCAACAATGATGATAATGGGGACATCCCTGGCACCTTCTTTCTATCTGTTCACATGATCCAGTCCCGGTTTTCGGACACTTTCCGCCCATGGTACACACCTTTAAGCAGCCCCAAAACACGCTCCTCAAATACCTCTTCGGAAAAGAATCTCTCATAAATTCGGCGCGCCCGCCTGCCCATAGCGGATAACCGCTCCCGGTTATCAATACACCATTTCATCTGTTTTGCCAGGGCATCCGCATCCTCACTTGCAAAAAGCAGTCCGTCTTCGCCGTCCCGGACAAACCGTGCCGTTCCAACCGCATCGGAGAGCAGGCAGGGAAGCCAGTGCATCATGGCCTCCGCCGCTACGGTCGGCATGGAATCCTGTCTTGAAGGACATACAAGCACATCCGCCCCGCTCAGTATTCTGTCAATCTGCTGCCTGTCCACCGTTCCTGTGAAAACAACATTCTTTAGATCTTCGGCTTCCTCTTTAAGCTGCCGTGCCATCCACGACGAATCCTGCCCCACAAGAAAGAACTCCGCCCGCTTCCTGTCTTCTTCCGAAAGCATTCTGACAGCACGCAGCAAAAGATCCTGGCCTTTATGCTCCGTGACATAGCCGATTGTCACAAACCTGAGTTTTCCGGCCGGTCTGCATTTTGGCCCGTCTCCGCATAAATCTGACACGCCGTACAGCAACTGTCCCACTTTCAGATCCGGCAGGTAGGTTTGAATTGCCTTTTGGGGAATCGGCCCGACAGAAACCACATACAGATTTCTTCTGTCAATCCTCCGGAGCAGTTCCTTATCTACCCCGTCATAATAGAAGGGGGCGTCATGCAGCCACCATATGACAGGCGTGCCGACATCCCGTTCGGAGAGGAACACATGGAAATTGACGGTATTGCAGATCAGCAGCGCAAACCTGTTTGTCCATCCGCAGTCCCGCATTGTCCCGATCTGCAGATTTTCATCCACCGCCACCGGAATCCCGGCCTCCTCAATCTGTCTGCGAAGGGGGCCTTCCAGCATAGAGGCGTAAAGCACGGAATATCCATGTGCCTTCAATATCTTTGCTGCGTGAAACAACGCAAGGGCAGGGCCTCCAAGTGTCATATCCTGAGACAACAGCAGGATCCGGCGCTTTGCATCCTCCACCGAAACCGGCGGATCGTTCCGCCGCACACGGAGAAATCTGTGCAGGTCATAAAAATGACAGATTTTACCCTCTTCCACTCCCAGCTCCAGCAGCTGCCGTTTCATGGCCTTGTAATAAAAACTCAATATCACAATCATGTCGTAAGACATCCGCACCCCTTTTTCGGGTGACAGGACTCTGATGCCGTCGATACGGGTATTCTGCTTCTCTGGCGCATTATCCAGCAGGGCGGCTACCGTTTCTTCTGCAAACCATTTCCGGTATCTGTTATAATAATCCCCCGTTCCAAAGAGAAGAAATATCATGGAAGCCTCCCTGTCTAATTGATAATCGCAATCTCTGTCATTCCTTCCTGCAGCACCCGGTCCACAATCTCAGCCAGAGACAGGTTATTGGCAGGCACGACCACCCCATTGCCTTCACCGTACTTTTCTTTTAACTGCGCCGGACTGCCGATTCTGTAGCCGTCCAGCATCTGTCCCTGTTTTTTCCGGTCCGAATCATACAAAGAAAGGCTTTTAACGGGATATCCCGCCAGCTCCGCCACAGCCCTGCGCCCCAGGTCCCCTGCCCCGTATACCAGCACATCTTTTTCGGAAAAATAGGCTCCGCGCCGTTCGGGGCGCACATAATATCTGCCGTAATATTCATTCTTGGCAGATTTCACATTCAGAATCGGCTGCTTTAGGGGGGAATCGTCAGGAAGCGCCCACATCCTTCCGTTGATTCTGCTGTCCACAATCCGTTCCTGCAGCAGCGCATGCATTCTCCCCTCAAAAAAGAAATCAACCACGCCGCTTAACCCGACCAGAACAGCATATTCTCTCTCAAAGGTCTCGTTTACCTGTGCGTCTCCATGATTTTTAATAAACTTCTCCGGTATGTAAACATACACCGCCCCTTCCTTTAACGTCTGCAGATTCATATACATCTGAATAAAAATGGTATTCATTTTATCGGCAAACATATCCCCGTGCCTGACCCAGTCAGCCCTGCGGAACACCACATTGGACAGGAAACAGAATAAAGCGTTGCCGTCCCGGACCCTTGTCAGCAGTGTTTCATACTCCTGAGGATTTCTTGTATCAAAATACAGCACGCCGTTTTCCTGATTGTGCAATGGGTCTATGGTCAGCAGTATCCGCCCCTCCTCATCATATATGTGAAAAGGAGACACGAGAATATCCGCCGCAGAGTCTGAAAGATAGCAAAGAATGGTTTTCAGTCCATTCTCCTCCGGCTCGTCATCATTTCCCACAATCCAGCAGTACTCCGCCCCGGAGAGCATAACGCTTTGCAGAAAGTTGTAATCCATCCCCCTGTTTTTCTCATTGACCTGATATACAATCCGCACATCGGGATAGAAACGTCTGATCTGTGCAACCACCTTGTCCGGACTCTCCGGCGATTTGTCATCGCTGATACAGATCTCCACCTGGTCAGTCAAATCCCCCTGCACGATCTGATCCGCCATTCCCCGAAGCAGCCTGTATAATTTCTCCGGCCTGTTATAATTCGGAATGCAAACCGCAAGCTTCACTTTTCTTTCCTTTCCGCGCACAAAAGCGCCCGTCTGAAACCGACATTCTCAGGATGCTCCAGCTCCCATTCACCCTGGCAGACCACATAGCCCTGGGAGCTGTACACCCGATAGGGACCCGCTGCCTCCAGCCAGGCACGGATAAGCTTTTCATCCTCCGCGTTGTGATAAGCACACACCGCCAGCTTCGGCATACATCTTTCCAGCAGCCGTCCGGCACCCTGCAAAGCTTTTCGTTCCGCGCCCTCTATGTCCATTTTGATAAAGTCAATCTTTTTATCTTTAAAAACCGTATCCAGAGTCAGGCTGCCGTTTCCATCCGTATCGGACACATATCCCCGCACAATCGTCACCTTGTCCCTGTCGGTGCAAAAAGTGGCTTCCAGCGCCTCACACCAGCCGGCATCCGACTCGATCAGATAAAGATGTTCCGCATCATCAATCACCTGAAGGGCAAAAATTCCCTCCGCCGCGCCGATATCAATTCCGGTTTCTCCTTTCTCCACTGAAAAATGTTCCGTCAGATAGCGATGGGGAGACCGTTCATCCTGTTCCATGCACGCATACCGGAAATAGAGTTCTGCCTTCTGAGGCGTATCATATTTTCTTGAAAGATACATTCTGCGGCCACAATACAGGCCATAATACAGGCTGCGCTCCTCATCGTAGCAGACGGGCATATCCTGATCCATATATGCATCATAAAAAGGATAACAGTACATTCTGACGCCATTTGCAGAAGCATACTCCATCACCTGCCGCAATTCATCCGAGCCGCACTTCCTGCCCCCTTCCAGTTCTTCCCGGTATCGTTTCCAAAACGCCTGCTCCAAAAAGGGAAGCGGATATTCCACATATCGGATGCGGGAGGGCGATATGTGCAGTTGTTCCACAAGCTGCCTTTTTATCTCCCTGTAATAAACGGAAGCGATCCATATCTCGTCGTACTCGTATTTCCCGATCCGATCCGCCGAAATAACTTCCACGCCTGCATACTCTGTCAGTTCCGACCGATTGTCCGCAACCGCCGCCACCTCAAAAAACGCGTCATATTTTCCACAGGCATCCATGATGCTTCTGCCATTATTCCCGATTCCAAACAAGATCACTTTTTTCTTTTCCATTTGCTCTCTCATCCTGTTTTTCATCTACTTCACCACCACTAAAGTACCGCCCCAGTCTGCAATCGGAACTTTGCAAATGGTTTCTCCTATCTCGTTCTGATATGAGACTACGGCATTTTCCACCCCCTTTAACTGCAAATGGTTATAATCATGTATAAACATTGCGCCGCCTCTGTTTAATCTCGGATAAAAATACCGGAGTCCCTCTAAAGTAGACCGCTCGAAATCAACATCCATTGACACAAACGCGTAAGTTTCGCTTTCTAACCCCTCCGCCGTGCCAGGAAATAATCCCTTCCTTACAACACACTGTTCGGGATGTTCCATAATCGCAAGAACATCTTCTATACTTGTTTCCACAAAACTGTCAAAAAAACCATCGGAACATCTTCCCGCTTCTGTTTCTTTCCGAAATTCTTCCTTATCAAAAGATTCAAATGTGTCAAACAGGTAAAGCCTGCGGTCCGGAAATTTAGCATTGATAAATTTTGAAAAAGTTCCTCTGAATACGCCTAACTCAGCCAGACTGCCTTTTACATTCCGCTTCAAAATTTCATTTGCCACAAACTCAAAAGTCCGATACCTGAAATAATCCGTCTGGTATTCCACGCCCTGAAACCGATCATTTTGTATCAGAGAATTTCTGTCCGTCACATCTAAACAGTTTCTTTTCCCTACAATATATTTTCCCTGTGTATCATTTTCCTTGATATATGCATTTAATCTCGGAAACTGCGTTTCCACATCAACACCGCACTCCATAATTTTACGGCACGGTTCCGTAAAAGGCTTATTCATCCGGCTTCCGTCCGCCCATTCCCAATTGTCCATAAGAATAAGCTTATCCGTATTTATACGCAGCGCTTTACATGTATCATAAATTTCCCTTCCGTAATGATTGACACAAACGAAAATATAGTCATACTCCGTTTTTATAATTTCATCTGGCTCATAGACTTTTTTCCCGCAAAAACTGTCTTTTGTCTTTTCACTCTCAATAAATCCAATAATATCCTCTTCTCGAAGATCCCCCCTCTCCTGCCTAAGATAATCGGCTGCCATATGTCCGGTGCCCCATATATAAACCCTCATCATTAACCTCCATTCCGGATATAGAGCGGTCTCGGAAATTCTTTAAGCCCGAATTTCCGCTCTTTTTTCATGTTCTTCTTTTTTGCTTTCCTCC
>CAOKOL010000053.1 GCA_948470335.1 uncultured Lachnospiraceae bacterium
TTTGATTATGAATTTTTATTGCGATGGATGACGGCTGGTTATTCATCGCTTACTTTACTTCGTCCGAAGATTGCGATACATACGGAACATTTTCTATCAGCGGCAATATTGCTGATGTCAGTATTCGCGATGGCGTACCGTCTTATGAGGTATCTGACAGCCCTCTGGCTCTATTCTATAATTATGGGGATGCCACACTCAATGCCGACATTGACTCCTGGCATCTGATTGAAGATAAGAGCAAAAAGGTAGCCGATATGACGCTCGGTTCTAATATTATGAAGGGGGCAATCATTCTCCAGACATCTAAAGATCGGAAAACATGGGTAGATGTCAACACCATCACTAACGCATTTAGCGACACGCCCATTCGAACAAGTTCTATCTATTCCACCTCTGATGTGGAACTGATAAACGGTTGTTTTTATCGAGTAGTTGTTATTTATGAAACCCGGATCAGAACGGAGGACGGCCCATTTATTCTTCCTGATAAGTTTGATTATAAGAAATATGCTGAGGTCTATGAATTCTATGCTTACATAGACACCGGTGAAACATCTGCAATCGACCCCAATCAAACCTATAATCTTGGTTCAAAGGTTCGTGTTGAAAATTTTGATGGTTACTCCGGCAGCACAACGATTGACAAAAAAGATGCTCACTATGGATGGGAGCTTGGACGCTTCTTTGTAAGCGGCTATACCGACGAGGTTAAAAATACCAACGGCGATATGGTGTTTCTTAAAAACGTCGGTGATAAGGTCACTCTGTGGTTCAAGTTGAACGAAAACATTAATGCACTGAGAGGCAATGAAAAGCTGTCCATTACCGCCGACACTGAAGGTTACGATCAATATTTTGAAACACCTAAAATGAATTTTGGTCGGGGTGTCCTAATTATCCGCTATACCAACCACAACAATGTTCAACAGGAACCCACAATTTATACGAACTATTTGGAAGCAAACGCAACGGTCGGGGCTGATACAAAAATCCAACTTTTTGAAGAAGGCGATTATGAAGTCGCACTCGACTATGAGGTTACCAGTGATGAGTTGATTGATAAAATTGGGCATTACCGTATTTTCCTTAGATTCTCTGTTAGAAATGGCAACTGTATGGTTTATCCTTTTGATGTTGTTACTGGTAGCGAACTGACGAATAGTTCAATGACCGAAAATGGATTTCGACTTGACTTGGCGATGTCCCGTTATTTGAAAGTCAATATCAAACGCGAGGTTTTGAAGGACAGCGCAGACGGGCTTATCGAAGATACGCGATTTAACGGTCCTGCTAAAGACGGCGCAAAATATACTGATGATGGTATCTATACAATTACGGTACAAAATGAGTACACTAATCAGCTCACAGTCAAGAAGATTTATGTTGGCACGAATAGTGTTCTTCGGGCTTACATGACAACAGGGCTCTCTATCCCTGAAATCAATGCACTACTTGCACAAGGTGCTATAATATCCGATGATGGGACTATCCATCTTGCCAGTATTACACCTCCCGCCGAGCAACCTAGCGAAGACGAGACACCTGTGGCCACTTCAGAACAACCGACCACAAATGAACCTGGAACTGAGTCGCATCAGGTTGAAAATAAGCCGGATACAGGATTTACAAGCCCTACAATCATCAGCGCAGGTGTTTGTATCATAGCGCTTGGAATAGTTGCATTTATTGTGATGAAAAAGCGAAAAACACCCACTCTCAATGATAACACGGAAGATAAAGGAGGCGTAGACAAATGAAACGCATAATTGCCCTCTTTCTCTGCGCTACACTATTTCTCACCAGTTGCTTACAGTCCCAGCCACAATCAACAAATCCTGACAACTCGCCGGACAATACTTCTTCAGAAACAGTTGAACCGGTGGTATGGGAAGATACCGAGCCTCATTATAGTGCCTTGGATGATGCGCTTTTTCTGGCCCACATCGAAGATTTAATATATACAGAAACAATCACCGCTCTTGATAGTGAGGAATATTTTGTTGAGGGTGTAAACGCTGTCCACATATCGAAAGAATACCTTGAGGAAGTCGCCTTTAATTCGCAATTCAATATCTACTTTGGATATACTTTGGACGAACTGAATGCGTTATTTCAAGGAACGCGATACATCTTCACTTTAGGAGAAAACGGAAACACTACGGTTCAGGAACTCCAAGAGATAGAAGATGTCAACACTGAAACCATACTCAAAAATATTGCCATTGGTACTGGAGTCATTCTTGTTTGTGTTACGGTCTCTGTTGTTTCGGCAGGAGCCGGCGCACCAGCGGTCAGTATGATCTTTGCGTTTTCTGCAACAACGGCGGAAGCTATGGCGCTTTCCTCTGCCGCATTTGGCGGTATCTCCGCTGGCATTGTTCGGGGCATCCAAACAGGAGACTTCAATGAAGCTATCGAAGCCGCCGCCCTTTCTGGAAGCGAGGAATTCAAATGGGGCGCAATTACCGGTGCTGTCCTAGGCGGTACAGGCGAAGCGTTTTTGCTCAAAACGGCTACCAAAAGTGGGCTAACGATGAACGAGGCCGCGCTAATTCAGCAAACATCAAAGTGGCCGTTAGATGCGATAAAGAATATTCATTCAATAGAAGAATACAATATTTATAAAGAAGCCAACTTAATTCCGACCAAACTGGCAGATGACGAATTAGTATTTCTGAGACAAATTGATTGGACAATTACGGATGCTTCTGGTAGGACAAATGTGCAAAGAGTTAGTTCAAATCTTGCACCTGTTGATGCGACTGGAACTCCGTTTGAGTTACATCACATAGGGCAAAGGGCGGACTCACCACTAGCTGTTTTATCTTGGGCAGAACACCACTCAACTGGAAATCACAATGTTCTACACTATGCCGAACAAGGCAAAGACATTTCAAATGCAGCATGGAATAAACAAAAGCAAGAAGTTTGGAAAGCTATTCTGGAAATGGCGCAGTCTATTTGAATACATCAAATTATAGTTAGTTTCACCAGCGTTCGGTTTCCGAATGCATAGCCAGCCCCGGCAAGGGGCTATTCAAAAGGTTTGGGACGCTGTCCCAACAAACAAAAACGGACTTCCGCCATGAGACCGCTTCGTCCCAAGAGGTTGTAACAATCTGGTGCGGACATAAAAAATGTCCGCACCGAAACCGCAAAGTGGGATGACACCCCCATCAAACGACAACATACAAAACCATCTTTCCCTCCTACAATATCTGGCTAAACTCCACCCGTTCCCGATCCGGCCCTTCCACGATAAAAAATCGAACCCCCTTCTCCCAGAAAGGCAGAAACTGAACCGGCTCCAGCACATGCAGTCCTTTTTCCCGTGCCAGCCCGTAAGCGGCCTCAATATCCCCGACACCAATGGCAAAATGATTAATCGCCCCGTCCCTGCCCGCCGGGTTTCCGCTTTCATAAATCTCCAGAACCAGGCCGCCCAGCTTTAAAAAAGCCACCCGTTCTCCCGTATCCGGGTGATTGGTCAGCAGTTCCTCCCGAAATCCGATGGTCCGGTAAAAAGCAAGGCTTTTTTCCATATCCCCCGTGGGAATCCCAATATGCTGTAACCCTTCGGCCAACGCTGAAAACCCCATTCTTCCCTCACTCATAGTTTAATCACCGCTTTGACAATATCCGCCTTGTTCTGCAGGCTCTGTTCCATAGCGTCTTCAATTTCCCGCAGCGGGAACACATTCGAGACGATCCCTTTCAGATTTACTCTGCCGGAGGCCACTGCCTCAATGGCCATCGGATAGATATGCCGGTATCTGTAGCAGGTTTTTATGGTCAGTTCCTTGTCCAGCACCATGCTGAAAGGCAATGTCATCTCCCCGGTGGCGGAATATCCCACCAGCACTATGGTACTCCCTTTTTTGGCTGAACGGATCGCCTGCCGGGCAGTCGTCTCCGTACCCGCCGTCTCGATCACCAGATCCGTCCCTTTCCCGTCTGTCAGGCGCAGCAATTCCTCTGCGGCATCCTTCCTGCTTCCGTCAATGATATGCGCAGCGCCCAGCTCCAACGCTTTTGAAAGCCGTTTCTCCATAATATCAACGGAAATAATCCTGGTCACGCCCATGGCTTTCAGCGCCATTATGGAAACCAGTCCGATACATCCCGCCCCCATAACTGCCGCCGTCATTCCCACATGGGCGCTCCCCTGGGCTGCTGCGTGGAATCCCACTGCCAGAGGCTCAATCAGAGCCGCCTCTATCGTGTCCATACTGTCCGGAATCCGAAAGCACAGACCGGCTTCGTGGGTTACATACTCCTGAAATGCTCCGTCATAGGGAGGGGTGGAATAAAAAACCACGTCCGGACATAAATTATAGCGCCCTGTCCTGCAGAATTCACAGTGTCCGCAGGTGCGTCCCGGTTCCAGCGCAACCCTGTCGCCGGGTTTCAGATTATTTACGCCCGGCCCCAGCTCCTCTACAATCCCTCCCACCTCATGCCCCAGCACGAAAGGAGGATGAACCACCACATCACCGATGGCACCATGCTCATAAAAATGAAGATCTGATCCGCATATACCCACATACTCCACCCGGATCAGCACCTCTCCCGGCCCCGGCACGGGAATCTCCCTCTCCTGGAGCCCGATCTGCCGAATCCCGGTCATCACCGCCGCTGTCATTTTTCTTTTCATCTTATCTCCTAATTTAGTTCCGCAACTACCCTGCCAAGCCCCCTGATCTGGGAGAATTTTCAGCCACTGAAGTGTCTGTAAATCCTCCCGGGGCTTGTCCGGTCCGTTGCTGTTTTTTTAGTTCCGCAACTGCCCTGCCATCGCTATACCCCCGGATGCCCGCAAAGATAGTGCAGCCCATATAAAACAGAATTTTCCGGATCTTTTGCTTTCCTGATCTCCACGCTGCCGCAGCAGCCCCAGATATCATCCTGAATTCCCTCCGACAGCATTTCGTACAGGCCCTCGAAATTCATAATGCCGCCGCTTAACACCACGGCCTCCGGGTCGTAGGCATGGATCAGATTCAAAATCCCGGTTCTCCATGCTTTCACACAATGTCTGACCACCCGCACGGCAGCAGGATCCTGTCTTTCGTACCATTTTTGAAGTACTCTGAAATCCAGTGTTTCTTCGCCGGACAAACCGCTTTTTTCATATCCCGGATCCTGTTTCACCAGCCGTTCCAGCGCCCAACCGGAAGCCATGGATTCCAGGCAGCCCCGATTGCTGCAGATACAGTCAGGACCGTTTATATCAATAATAATATGAGAGGACAGGGCGCCCGCCGTATAATGGCGGCTTTTCAGAACGGTTCCCTGATAGGCCACCGCCGTTCCCACGCCGGTTCCGAGAATCAGCATGGCCGCATCCTGAAAGCCCCTGGCGCAGCCGTAGTGCAGCTCTCCCAAAAGCGCAAGCTTGGAATCCATCTCCATAACCATCGGCAGGCCGAAAGCCTCTCTGCACCAGCTTTCCAGATCCATCTCCAGGCTGTCCTCATATTTCCCGATCAGCCCCACGGGCCGTTTCCTGACCGGGTCCACGATGCCCGGCATGGAGATTCCCACACAGGAAACCCCTTTAAGTCCCTGATCGCCGGCGATCTTTAACACGGCCTGCTTCGTATCCGCCAGCCTGGCTTTCAGGCCGTTCCGGGCAAAAGCCGGAATTGAGGTTTGGTTTACGATACGCCCGTCCTCCATCACTGCCAGTTTAATCGCCGTACCGCCGAAATCTATCCCTATCGTTTTCATTTTCCCTCTTTCCGGCCTCCCACGCCTCTCTGTCCGGGGCAGATTCGAAAGTTCGTTTTACTCAAACAGACCCGGAAATTCAAAGGAGCAATCGCGGACCGTTACGAAGGGACGAACCGCCCGGATTCCGTCCGCTTCTGCCAGCCCAAAGGCAAAGGCCGTCGCCGTCCCCGCCGCCGCACCGGTTTCCAGCGCTTTCTGCCAGTTGTGTTCCGCCGTCCACCCGGCCAGAAATCCCGCCAGCATGGAATCCCCCGCTCCCACGGTATTGCACACGGTTCCGGAGATTCCGTCTGCTTTTAACACCTGGCCGCCGGCCGTAAATAAAACCGCGCCCTCCGCGCCCATGGATACCAGAATGTTTTCCGCTCCCGCCCGGCGCAGCCTGCGGATACAGGCTTTCAGATCCTCCGCATTCCGGACAGATATGCCGCACAGCTCCTCCAGCTCTTTTAAATTCGGCTTAATCAGAAACGGACGGCAGGATAACAGCCCCATCAGTTCTTTCCCCGTGGTATCCGCAGCGATACAAAGTTTTGCAGACCGCAGCTTTGACACCAGATATGAATAGGCACCCTCCAGCCCTTTCGGCACATTTCCGGATAAAACCAGATAGTCCCCCGGCCGTAAAGACTGCAGCTTCGCCGCCAGCCTGTCCAAATCTTCCATTCTGATCACCGGCCCGTTTCCGTTAATCTCCGTTTCCGAATCGGCAGTCACCTTCGTATTGATTCTGGTAAATCCATGCTCCAGCCAGGAAAACCGGCAGGGAACGCCGTAACGGCCAAGCATGGCCTCATACGCTTTCCCCGTATCGCCGGCCAGTAATCCGAAGGCTTCCGTAGCTGTGCCCAGTCTGTTTAAAATAATAGATACATTGACCCCTTTCCCGCCGGGAAACACATAGGCCTCCTCTGCCCGGTTGATTTCTCCTTCCCGGAGTCCGGCAAGCGTAACCAGATGGTCTATGGCGGGATTTAGCGTAACCGTCGCAATCACAGGCTGCCTCATACGCTGAACTCTTTCGCCGCCTCAAACATGGCGATAATATTTTCCACCGGGATATCATCCTGGATATGGTTGCAACTGGACAGGATATATCCGCCGTCATGGTACATGGCATCCAGCATTTTCTTTACCTCATCCCTTACGTCCCGGACCGTTCCCCGCATCGCTTTCTGGGTATCCACGCCTCCGTGGAAACAGATCTGGCGGCCAAATTCCTGTTTCAGCTTGTAAGGGTCCATATCCGCCGCCACAGTCTGGATCGGATTCAGAAGATCCACGCCGCTGTCAATGATTGCGGGAACCGCTTTTTTGATCGCGCCGCAGCTATGCAGAAATATCTTTGCCTGAGGCGCTTTCTCCTTAATCATCTTATTCAGTTTCTTCCGTTTGGAAAGAATAAACCGTTCCAGACATTCGGGCGACAGAAGCAGGGAGGTCTGGGAGCCATAATCGTCGCCGGTCTCCACAATGTCCACATAAGGACCGATCTCATCCAGCACATAGCCGTACCATTCCATCTGCACGTTAGTCACCCGGTCCGTCAGCGCATCGGCAAACTCCTCGTCGGAAAGCATATCCACCATAAAATTTTCCGTCCCCCGCAGCCAGCAGGACATCTCGAAAATCCCGTTCATCGGCGCCCGCAGGGCAACGGCATACCGGTTTTCCTCATGCAGCCTCCGTGCCTGTTCCTTCATTCCGGTCAGATCGATCAGTTCTTCGGCCCGGGGCCAGGCATAGGAAGCCAGCTCCTCCGCCTGCGCATCCTCCAGCGGATTTTTCACAAACTCCATTCCGAAAGGCCCTTTTCTCTGAACAATTCCCCATTCATTCTGAAAAGAACCGTCCGGATAATGCACCGGATATTTTCTATTTGTTTTCACAAACAGCCGGCGGATATCAATCTGAAAATAGTCCAGTATTCTCTCGTCATAATAACAGGCGTTGCTGCCCTCCCGAAAGGGCGGGATATCTTCTTGAAAACCCAGATAGTTTTTCAGTTTAAAATAAACGCCGTCTAACAGGCAGCATGCCATTCCTCCCAGATCCAGCGGCACCCGGTCTGTCTGCTCATGGTTCAGTGCTTTTAAAACTCTCTCTTTTGATGTCATATTCTCCTCTTTCCCCGCACAGATTCGGCGTTGAACGTTTCCCGCCTTTACGGCTTTCAGCAAATATTTTTCCCGTGCATCCGGCCAAGACACCCGACAATCTCCTGGTACTTCCGGTACTGTTCTCCGTACCGCTTTGCCCGGACCTGATCCGGGACAAAGGTTTTCCCCTGATGTCCCGCATTCATCCCGGCCGCCGCCTCTGCCATATCCGTAAACATTCCCGTTCCGTATCCGGCAATCACCGCCGCCGCCTTATGGGAAGTATCTTTCTGTAAAAGCTGCACAAAGGGCAGACCCAGCACATCCGCCTTGATCCGGATAAATTCTTCGGACCTGGCGCCTCCCGCACTGGTGAACACTTCTTTCATTTCCAGCCGGGGAAACATTTCCCCGATCCGTTTCAGATAGAACCGGTATTCGTATCCGACAGACTCCATAATGGATTTAAACATATGAGCCCTGCCATGGTAAAATTTCAGGCCGATCCAGTGTCCTGAAAAACCGGCGTCGCTGGGACAGATTCTTCCCGCAAAAAAAGGAATAAAAAACAGGGAATCATTTTCCACATCCGCCGTCTCTTTTGAGAGCGCGTCAAAGGACAGGCCGCCGTCATAATTAACCTGGTCATGATACCAGTTCATATCCTGGCCCCCCAGCACAAAGCCAAAGGGGGTAAACAGATCCGGAATCACCGACCTGGGATACAGCAGGATCTTTTTTTCCGTATCCGGATGATATTCATCCACACAGGCGGTAATCACGGAGGCAGTTCCCGCCACATCCAGAATCATATTGCTCCTGACCAGCCCTGCCCCCAGACAGGAAGCCGCCGTATCGCCGCACCCGGCCATAATGGGGGTTCCTTCTCTCAGGCCGGACAGCGCCGCCCATTCTGCCGATACGCGGCCGATCACGTCATAGGGCGCCACAATCTTTGGCATAATTTCCTCCGGAATCCCAAACATGTCCAAAAGCTCCCCGGACCAGCAGCCCTGTTTCGTATCTGCCATATTGGTCAGGTGGATATGGGTATAATCCATATAGGCATCCGCCGCCTTAAGCCCGGCCATACGGCCGGACACATAGGTAGACGCAGGAATCATCTTCCGGATTTTCGCAAAAATCTCCGGATGGTTTTCTTTCCACCAGTAAATTTTCGCCCCCTGGGCCACAATCACCGGGCAGCCGGACAGACGGATGATTTTATCTTCTCCCATGGCCTGCATCTTTTTAATCGACGTTTCACACCGCTTATCCAGTCCCGGATCATAGGGAATCACCGGATTCCAGTCCTCGTCGATCCCCACGATACCGGCCATCATCGCCACTACCGCGATGCCGGCGATACGGGAGGCATCCGCCCTGCTGTCCTCCAGCAGCTTTCTGGTAGCCCGGAGTACGCCTCTGCTCAGTTCTCCGGCAGGAATGCTGATTTCCCCGTCGTCCTTCTCCGTATACCTGTTTTCAGAAAACGCACTGCACAGGACATCCCCGGACGGATTTACCAGCGCCGCTTTCGTTCCCTGGGTGCCAAGATCCAGTGATAAAAAATATTTTTCCTTTACCATCGCCGCATCCTTCTTAATCAGTCTTTTTATTTACTCCGCCCCGTCCGGCCGCATCACGATCTTCATCGTTCCCGCAGGCTTTCCATTGGCCAGATATTCCGCCAGCGTCTCCATAGAAACCACCTGGCTGATCACATCTCTGACGCGGATTTTTCCTTCCGAAATCAGATCTATGGCCTCGTTATATGTATGAACCGCGGTGCATGTCCCGATATAAGTCCAGTCGTTGGCATAAATCTGATAGGGGCTTATGGGAACAACCGTATCCGTATCGGCACAGCCAAACTGGAGAATTCTGGCCCGTTTTGCCGCCGCGTCGAACATCTGCCCGATTACCTTCGGATTGCCTGTGGCATCCACCACCACGTCAAAGCCTCTCGGATATGCGTTTTTTACCTCCTCGATATGGGAAAACGTTTTTGCCGCTCCCATCGCCGACGCCCGCTCCAGACAAACCGGGTCCAGATCCACCACGGCAACCTGGCTCATTCCTGCGATGTTTAAGGCTTTCAGCAGCAGAAGGCCCATCGGCCCGGCGCCGAAAATCACCGCTTTGCCGCCGTATTCCGGCTGCAGCCGTTTTACCCCGTAGAGCGCGCAGGCCAGCGGTTCGATCAGCGCGCCCTCCTCAAAGCTGATCTGCTTTGGCAGCTCGTAGAGCTGGGAAGCCGGCACCACCACATATTCCGCAAAAGCCCCGTTTCTTGTCACGCCGGATGCCTGGGCGTTTTCGCACATATTTTCCTGGCTTTTCAGGCAGTAATAACAGTGATGGCAGTAGATATTCGGATCGGCCGTCACCCGCTGTCCCACCTTCCACCTTCCTGCTTTTTCCCCTGTCTTTTCGATCACACCGGAAAATTCATGCCCCTGAATCAGCGGATATACCGCGGGATAGGTCCCGTGATAAATATGAAAATCCGAGCCGCACAGACCGGCTGCCTTTACTTTTATTAAAACCTCGTCCTCTTTCGGAACAGGGATTTCCACATCCCGTATGCTCATCTGCTCCACGTGATCCAACAAAATCGCTTTCATCATTTTCCTCCTGTATATGCGGCGGATATCATTGCTTCTTCTTCTCTTTTATCGTGGAAAGGATTACCGCGGCGATAATAATCGCGCCTTTTAACATCTGCTGGGGATATGCGGGGACATTGCACAGATTTAAAATATTCGTGATGATCGCCAGAATAAAGGCGCCGATCAGAATGCCCAGCACATTTCCCGAACCGCCGGACAGAGAGGTTCCGCCCACCACCACCGCCGTGATGCAGTCCATTTCCAGCCCGTCGCCGCTGGCCGGAGAGCCTACGCCCAGACGGGCTGCCAGCACAACGCCGCCCAGTCCGGCCAGAAGCCCCGTAAACGCATAGGGCAGCACCTTGTAAAATCCGGTTTTGATTCCGCTTAACCGGGCCGCCTCCTCATTTCCGCCGATGGCGTAGCAGATACGGCCGAATTTTGAAAATTTAATCAGGATCACGGTCAGAGCAAAGACCAGAATCCAGATCAGCGTAGGCACCGGAAGAAACCCGAACAGCCTGCCGCCGCCCAGCATCTTAAAGCCCGCCACATTGTCAAAGCCGGTCCACTGGATGGTTTTTGCGCTGGTAAACCAGTAGGCCATGCCCCTGGCAAAATACATCGTGCCAAGCGTTGTGATAAAAGGAGCCACTTTCAGCTTTGACACCAGAAGGCCGTTCAGGATTCCAAACAACGTCCCTACCAGCACCGCCATAAAACCTGCCGCCGCCCAATGATGGCTTTCCAGCCAGGTAGAGGCCATCACGCCGGCAACCGCCGCCACCGACCCCACGGAAAGATCGATGCCCCCCGTCAGCAATATGGTAAACATGCCGCAGGACACAATCATGGACACGGCCATCTGCAAAACCAGGTTCTCAAAATTGGACTTTGTCAAAAACACCGGCGACGCGGCACTGGAAATCACAATAATCAGCACCAGCACTGCCAACGGTATCATCTGGGATTTTAACGCCTGCGAAAATCCGCTTAATTCCTTTGTCTCTTCTTTTTTTCCAGCCATTTTAATTACTCCTGTACATGAATGCGATGATATTTTCACTTGTCATATCCTGTTCTTCCGTCAGCATACCGGAAATTCTCCCTTCCCGCATTACCAGAAGCCTGTCTGCGATTCCGATTGCCTCCTCCGTCTCGGAGGAAATAACGATTACTGCCGTGCCCTGCCCGGCAAGCTGATGGATCAGGGTATAGATTTCCGCCTTGGCGCCCACGTCTATGCCCTGGGTGGGCTCGTCGAAAATCAGTACTTTGGGTTTTGCCGTCAGCGCCTTGGCCACAACCACTTTCTGCTGGTTCCCGCCGCTTAACTGCCTGCACAGCGTCTCTATAGATGGAGCTTTGATATGGATCTGCTCTTTGATTTCATTGACATATTCGGTTTCCTGCCTGCGCTTCACCATTCCGAAAGAGAAAAAACGGTTGATATCGCCGTAGGTCACATTTTCTTTGATGGATCGTTCCGCCACCACGCCCTCGCCCTTCCGATCTTCCGGCGCAAGAAAAATCCCGTTTTTGATTGCCTCATAAGGGGACCGGATTTTTACCGGCGTTCCTTCCATATAGACGGAACCGGATTCCAGCCGGTCAATCCCGTAAATCGCTCTGGCCAGTTCCGTCCGTTTGGAACCCACCAGTCCCACAATCCCCAGAATCTCGCCTTTGCCCACCCGGAAGGATATATCATGAATATTTTCATTGGTAAAGCCTTCAATCCGGATCGCTTCTTCCGGAAAAGGCCCCTTTCGCTTTTGAGGAAACATGGTGGTCAGCTTCCGCCCAAGCATATGGTTGACCAGCATATCGTTGGTCAGATTTTTATTTTCCAGGACAGTGACCATGGCGCCGTCCCGCATCACCGCTACCCTGTGGGAAATCTTAAAAATTTCTTCCAGTCTGTGAGAAATATAGATAATCGTTGTGCCGGCCGCCTGAATCTGTTCGATCATCCGGAACAGAATATCCACCTCATTGTCAGACAGCACCGCCGTGGGTTCGTCGAAAATAACAATCCTTGGATTCTGCCTGAGCATTTTGACAATCGTTACCAACTGGCACTGGGCCACGCTTAAATCTTTCATTTTTGTCTTTGCCCGGATAGGAAGACCATATTCGTCCAAAGACTGCTGCGCCTTAGCATAAACCGCTTTCCACGGCACAAATCCCCCTTTTGTATAACCCTTTTCACCCAGAAAAATATTTTCGGCCACGGTCAGCTCAGGCACATATTCGGCCCGCTGATAAGCCTGATAGATGCCAAGCCTTTTTGCCTGGAGCGGGGAGCCGATTTCCGTTTCCTTTCCATTCAGCAGGATTGTCCCCGCGTCCTTTTTGTGAGCGCCTGTTAATATCTTCATCAGAGTGCTTTTCCCCGCGCCGTTTTCACCCACCAGCGCCAGAGTCTCCCCTTCATAGATATCCAGATCAATCTTTTTCAGAGCGTGTACGGCCTGGAAATATTTTTCAATTCCTTTCAGACTTAAAATCCTATTCACAATCGTCTCTCCTGATTTGTGCGGATGCGGGGGCCAAAAAACATGTTCTGTCTTCCGGCACCCCGCATCCGTCAGCCTCTTACTATCCTGAATTTCGGTTGATTTCCAAACGGGCCTGTTTAGAATGCGGAATCCGGATCATATACCTCGTCGATATTCTGTTCGTCAGCCTCTACCGGCGCCAGATGCAGAATTCTGTTTTCCGGAACCGTTCCGTTTTCCAGATAGGACAGCACCAGATCGGCGCCGATCATGCCCATGCCCACCGGATCCTGTCCGGCGATAAATTTAATATTTGTGCCGTCCTTGATGGCTTTTAAAGCGGCCTTGTCGCCGTCACGTCCGCACATATACATCTCGTCTCTGCCGGCACGCTCACATGCGGTCAGTGCGCCGATCAGGAACGGATCGCTGATGGCAAACATAATATCAATATATTCATTGGCTACCAGCATGTCCTCTGCCATCTGAAGCCCGGCTTCCTCTGTCCATGCGCCGCCGTACAGATGGGACACTTCTTCCAGCTTATGATCAGCCTGCACGCTGGCCACGCCGTCCCAGAAACCGTCATAAATCAGCTGTGCCACCGCATTTCCTTCCACGCCGTCAAATACACAGCAGGTTCCGGCCACCTCGCCTTTCTGCTCCATCAGGTAATTTGCCGCGTTCACGCCGCAGGAAAATCCCAGCGCATAGTTATCGCTGCCTACAAAGGCAAGATAATTATGGAAGTCATCCGCCAGCGCACTGTCTACCGCTACCACGGGGATTCCGGCATCCGCCGCTTTCTGCAGTGCCTCGTTTACGCCTGAGGGCGGATCTACCACATTAATAATAATGGCGTCTACTTTCTGGGTAATGAAATTTTCAATCTGGTTTACCTGGGTCGCCAGATCCGCGTCCGCATCGGAAACCAGGCACTTGGCTCCCAGAGACTCGATGTAAGCCTTTGTCTCCGTCGGGCCTGCATAGAAATAGGCTGACGCCATATTTCCGGCCACATAGGCGATGGTGTATTCTTTGCTCAGCTCACCCTCCGGCGTAAACGTATCTCTTGCCACAAATTCCTCTGCCACGCCGTTGTCGATGCCCGCATAGGCGTCGATCAGACTGTTTCCCGTGCTCTCCCCCCGGGCTGCCGTTTCTTTTGCATCCGTTTCTTTCGCTTCTGTTCCCGCAGAAGGTTCCTGTCCCTCCGTCTTAGGGGCTGCCGTTGTTCCCTGATCTTTCGAATCTCCGGAACCGGAATTCCCGCAGCCTGTCAGACAGCCGGCGAGCATTGAAAACGCAAGCAGTACGGCAATCATTCTCTTTTTCATTTGATACACCTCCATAAAAATAATTTTTTTATGCCCAAATTGCGCGCCTTGTTTCGGCGGCAATAAAAGCCATTTATGTAAACGTTTACATTTATGGGTAAATTTTTCCTGGCAGATCCGATCTGCCAGAAGTTCTATATTATGCCGTTTTGCTACAACGGCATAATATTTTTGACGGACTCTCCCGCCCGCAGGGTCGTGGGAAAGGTGATGGTACGAACGACCTCCGGGTTCCCGTCTGCAATATTATTCAGCACCAGCTCCACCGCCGCCGTGGCCATTTCCTTTAACGGAATCGCCGCCGTGGTCAGAGTAGGGCTGTACAGTTTAAAATCTCTCAGACCGTCAAATCCGGATACGGACACATGTTCCGGGATCTTCAATCCCCGCTCCATCAGCGCTGTGTAAACGCCTTTGGCACAATACTCGTTCATACACTGTATGGCCGTGGGCGGGTCCTGACAGTCCATCAGCTTAAGCGCGCCCGCATACCCCGGAGTGGTGCTGTTTCCCTCATCCACCAGGTAGGCGGCGCAAAACTCGATGCCATTGTCCGAAAGGGCTTTTTTATAGCCGTTCACCCGATCCAAAAGGCTTGGATGATGGAACTCATACCCGACGAACCCGATCTTCCGGTGTCCGTTTCGGATCAGGTTATCCACCGCCTGGTACATGCCCTTCTGGTTCTCCACACAGATCCGGTCCACACCGTCAAAACCGGTCTCAATCGCCACTACGGCCAGGTTTCTTCTGATCTTTTCAATCAGCTTTTCCGAATCCAGCAAAGCGGAACTTAAGATAATCACCCCTGCGGCCTTCCGGCTGATCAGATCGTCGATATAGTAATTGATCTTTTCCAGCTCCGAATTGGAAATACACAACTGGAGAGAATATCCTTTTTCCCTCAGGGCAGGCTCTATGTATGTGGTCATCTCCGCATAATATACGTTAAAAATATCCGGGATAATCATGCCCACCACCTTGCTGCCGCTCTGCATCACAAGGCCCCTGGCCACTTCATTGGGAATATATCCCACGGTGTCAATGATCTGCTGCACTTTTTTCTTTGTCTTCTTGCTTACCCGGTCACTGCCGTTGATCACCCGTGACACCGTCGCCGTGGACACCTGCGCCATTTTGGCAATTTCCTTAATGCCGTACATCTTCTCCATGATAAATCAGCTCTTATTCTTTTATTTCGTCTATGAGCCTATCTTACCACCTTATTTCGAATTGGTCAATAGGTTTTTTGAAAACGTTTACATTTTTATTTTCGGTTGCCATATCGTTAAAGGCAGGATAAAATTTTATTGTAAGAAAAATTTCATACCCATTCCACATTCCCATGCTATACTGTCCCCAAGGAGGTGCTACAATGGCAACACTGCTGATTGTTGAAGACGACCGCAAGACCAACGATGCAATCTGCGAATACTTAAAGCCCGCAGGTCATAATGTTATTCCGGCTTATGATGGCGGAAAAGCGTTACAGCTTTTCCGTGAGAACAGCATCGACCTTGTTGTGCTGGATATTATGCTGCCCCATGTCAGCGGCCTGTCCATCCTGCATGAGATACGGCGGACAAACACAACACCTGTCTTGATGCTTACGGCTATTGAGGACGAGTACACCCAAGTCAGAAGTTTTGACGAGCAGGCCGACGATTATATGACAAAACCCTTTTCTATGATACTATTGGGGAGGCGGATCACCGCTCTCTTGCGGCGAAGCGGACAGGCCCTGTTACCCCAAACTATAACCTTTGGCGACGTGACCGTCGATTTCTCCGGCTACACTGCCAGCGACAGCGCCGGGAAAATCGACATCATGCCCAGGGAAATTGATTTGCTCCGGATGCTGGTAGAGCATAGGGGGCTGGTGCTGACCCGTTCGCAGATTTTGGACGAGTTGTGGGGGGCTGACTATCCGATCATCGACCGAACCGTAGACACCTACATTAAAAATCTGCGGAAGAAACTGCGGCTTGACTGTATTGTGACGGTCAAGGGCATCGGTTATAAGATAGTGTCAAGTGATTTATGAAAAACAGCAACGGACCGTACAACAAAATAGTAAGCGGCTAAAAGACACCCGCTAACAATTTTGTATGCATCGCACGTAAGCCCCTAAAAGACAGGGGCTAAGTGCTCATAGCAAAGCCCCGGGAGGATTTACAGACGCTAAAGCGGCTGGAAATTCTCCCAGATCCAGGGGGCTTGGGAGGGGAGTTGCGGAACTAAATACGAGGTACAACCATGAAACGATTAAAATTGTTTCCAAAAATATTTTTCTACACCCTGAGTATCCTGCTCTTTGTCGTTGTGATCACGCATGGGCTGATCTATCTGCTTTCCCCACAGATGCAGCTTGCATTGAGTACCCAAGACGATGTTATTGTCAGCATCAGACAGGAGCCATTTGTGACCGAGGCAGTAGCAAGGGCCCTGCCCATCTCTTTGAGCTGTTCTTTGCTGATTTCCGTCGTCTGCTCTCTCCTGTTTTCTAAAGCAATTGCTGACCCTATCAAGAAGATTACGGCGTCAACCGAGCAGATGATGAAATTAGATCATGGGGCGAACTGCCCTATTCATACAAAGGATGAAATTGGTACGCTGGCGCAGAACGTCAATAAGCTATATTCTGGTTTGCTATCCACGATTGAACATTTAGAGCGGGAAAAGGATGCCGTGCGTGATATGGAGCGGGAAAAGGTTGACTTCCTGCGGGCGGCATCCCATGAACTGAAAACCCCTGTGACAGCTCTGAACGCCACCCTGGAAAATATGATTTTAGGCGTTGGGAAGTATCAGGATTATGCCGCCTATCTCCCGGAGTGTAAAGAAATGGTGGAGCAGCTTTCCGGGATGGTACATGAAATTTTGGAAACCTCCAAGCTGAACACTACCGATGAGCCGGCGAAACCGATTGACATAGCAGAACTGATGGCTGAATTATGTGCGCCGTATCAGATAATTGCAGCGGCACATCAAATCACCTTCTTTCTTGATCTGCCGGAACAATTCCCCGCGACACTTCCGGCCGGCCGGTTTAGCAAGGCAGTATCAAATATTCTCGCAAATGCTGTCGCTTATACAGAGGCCGGGAAAAGTGTTTCCGTCTATATGGATAAAAACTGTCTAATCATTAAAAATGAATGTGACCCTATCCCTGATCGTGAAATTCGCCGTCTATTTGAACCATTTTACCGTCCCGACTTTTCCCGGAGCAGGGAGAACGGCGGCAACGGCCTGGGTCTCTATATCGTGGATACGCTCTTAACCTCTATGAATATTTTTTATGCCTTTGCACCGATGAAATCCCCGCCGGGGATGCGATTTACCATTCATCTATAAACGTGGGGATGTTGCGCCAAATTCCATCCCTGTTTCATACCCATTCCACATTGGGATGCTATTCTATGGGTGCGTTCAGAAGAACAGCACAACGATATGGAGGTATCAGCCATGAACATTTTCAAAAGGGCGTTTCTATACGTCACGCGAAAACGGGGAAAGACCATTCTCCTATTCGCCATTCTGCTGATTATGGCAACCTTTGTTTTGACGGGGCTTTCCATCTGGAAAGCATCGGAGGCCGCGCAGCTTGATCTGCGGCAGAGCCTGGGCGGAACATTTGACATTTTCGTGGACTGGAGCAACAGCCCCTATGTAGTGAAAGAACCCGTCAAAGATGAAGTGAATGAGGAAACCGGCAAGACATCAAGCAGCTTTCTCATGTATTCTACCGTACAGTTTACCCCGGAGAATATTGCGGCCATCAAAGGCGTTTCCGGCGTAAAGTATTGCGGCGCAAGGCAGGACAATCTTCTCCCATTTGATGGACTTTCCCTGTTTCCCGGAACGATCTCAACCGATGCGAAGTATCAGGGCTACACAAAAGTGCTGGGCGTCTGCAGCACGGAGGAGGATGAACTTTTCACCACCGGCACACTGACGCTGGAGGAAGGGCAACATATCTCCAATGATGATACCCATGTGGCAATCATCAGTCAGAGCTTAGCGGAAAGAAACGAGTTGGAGATTGGGGACTATCTCACCGCCCATAGTTACAGCGTAAAAGATCAGGGCTTTACCGGGCAGGAAATCAAGGTACGGATCATCGGATTGTTTACTCCGAACGCGGTGGAGCAGTTTGGGGAAACCGTCACTGCCTACGACAAAATCCAGAACCGGGTGTTTGTAGATTTGCAGTCCTCGAAAGAATTTGACGGCGGAAAGATCAACTACGGCTTCTCCGCCCTCCATATCACCATAACCGACCCGCAGGATATGGCGCAGGTAGTGGCCGATGTAAAGGCCCTGCCGGAAATTGATTGGAAAGCTTTTACTGTGGAGGCAGACAATGAGACTTACGAAAACGCCGCAGCTCCGCTGTCTGCGCTGAATGAATTGGTCGTGACTCTGCTGGTGGTAATGAGCATTGTCAGCGCCATCATTTTGGCCCTGATCCTGACCCTTTGGACAAAGACCCGTATCCACGAGATTGGGGTGCTCCTGTCCGTGGGTATCAGGAAATCAGCTATCATCGGGCAATATTTGATTGAGGTGCTGTTGATTGCCGCCCTCGCCTTTGGCCTGTCCTATTTCACCAGCAACGCCATAGCAGGGCAGATCGGCAACCACCTGTTGGAACAGAGTATGCAGACGGAACCGGAGGACAAAAACGATGTTGTAGCTGCCGCCGCTGCGGTTGATGCGGGCGCGGACAACCTCATTCAAAAGCCCCTGCCTACGGAGAACGGCATCCACGTGTCCGTTGGGCCGGACAACCTCGCCCAACTCTACCTGATCGGCCTTGCTATTGTCATTGTGGCCGTCAGTACATCGTCTATCACGGTTATGCGGTTGAACCCCCGTGAAATCCTGTCAAAAATGTGCTGAAGGAGGGACTATCATGCCTACACTGGAATTAAAAAATGTTTCTTATGCCTACGAAAAGGGCAAGACAGTTTTACAGAATGTCAGCGCGGAACTGGAAACCGGGAAAATGTACGCTATCCTCGGCCCGTCCGGGTCCGGCAAAACCACGCTGCTGTCCCTGCTGGGCGCGCTGGACGTGCCAACACAGGGCAGCGTCCTGTTTGACGGCGAGGACATTGCGGCAAAGGGACTGGAACACCACCGCAGGAACCATATCTCACTGATTTTCCAAAGCTATAACCTGATCGACTACATGACGCCCGTTGAAAATGTGCGGCTTACCGCCAAGCTGG
>CAOKOL010000054.1 GCA_948470335.1 uncultured Lachnospiraceae bacterium
CGCTACCTCAAAAAAGCCCGTAAAATCAAGGAAAAACGGCGCTAAAACGATAGCAATACGGCTTGAAGGCAGCAAGACGTGCGCCGCAGTTTAGTAAGAGATAGGCAAACGGAATATCAAATATGGATTTCAATCCCCGGAACTTATGTGTTTCGGGGATTTGTCTGCTTTTTGTATAAAATGCCAGTAGATATTTAACAGAAAATGAGTATAATATAAGTAGGAAGTTCAGTTGAACCTCTTATTATTCTGCCGGAACTGCATATCGGCATTTATAGAAAAGGTGCAGATACAAATATTTTTCGCTACCCAGCGGGCGACTAATAAATGGCTGGGATACAAATATTTATGCTCCGCTGTTTAGCGGAGCATTTTTGTACATAGGGGATATTTTGAATACGGGTAATTTTTATTTTATCAAAGATGAGTATTATAAGAGGTTTCCCAAATGTGGATTAATGGGAAATAAGGATAGTGATGAGGCAGGAGTGCATGGGAGACCTTGCTTCTATTGTTTTGAGATGGATGGATATTACTGGATGGTGCCTATATCATCTAAAACGGAAAAATATAAGGCATTATATGAGGAGAAGAAAAAGAGATATAAGGAATATGATGGTTTACGATTTGGATATGTAAATGGAAAATACAGAGCTTTTTTAATTCAGAATGTTTGTCCAGTGAGTGAAGAATATATTGACTGTCAGTATATGATTGAAAACAATACTGTGCCGGTAAAGATAAATGATAAACTGTCGGCAGAAATAAATGGTATTGTGAGAAAGGTGATCAGATTAAATAAAAGAGGAATCAGGATTGTTTTGACAGACATAAATCGTATTTTGAATGAGTTGAATAATACAATTACAGGCAGAATATGAAAAACATAAAAGGCAGCCGGAAGACACTTTACAGCTTGTACTGGAGGCCGAAACAGAAGATCAAAGAAATTTTTATGAAATGGTTGGAAATTTTCTCCTGCAAAAGAAGCAGAGGCAGGTAATCGAAAGGAATCTCTTTTAGTGAAAAGATATATTTTAATAGCAGGAGTCAATGGGGCAGGTAAATCAACTTTGTATCAGTCATTGCCTTCAAACAAATCACCGCAAAAAAGTGGCGTTTCACACCGATTTCCCAGGTGCTGCGCCACTTTTAAATTTGCTGTTTCGATAAAGCTGTTTGATTTTCCGTTATCAATATCCGCCGACTTCGCGCTCCTTTTTCACCAGTTTGACGATCCGGCTTGTGCCCAGGCGGTCTGCGCCCAGGGAGAGGAATGTTTCCGCGTCCTGCATAGAGGAGATGCCGCCGGCGGCTTTCATCTTCACGTTTTTGCCGATATGCTCTGAGAACAGTCTGATATCCTCGAAGGTGGCGCCTGCCGTGGAGAAGCCGGTGGAGGTTTTGATATAGTCTGCGCCTGCGCCGGTGACTGCATGGCACAGCCTGACTTTTTCCTCGTCCGTCAGCAGACAGGTTTCGATGATTACTTTCAGGATGTGATTTCCGCAGGCGGCTTTCAGTGTGCGGATTTCTTCTTCAACCAGGTCGAACTTTCCGTCCTTCACCCATCCGATATTAATCACCATATCGATCTCGTCCGCACCGTTTGCCAGCGCGTCCTTTGTCTCAAATTCCTTTGCGGCCGTTGTCATATAGCCGTTGGGGAATCCGATCACCGTGCAGACTGCTACATTGTCTCTCACATATTCCTTTGCCTGCTTTACATAGCTGGGCGGAATGCAGACAGATGCCGTTTTGAAGCGGATTCCGTCATCACAGATCTGGCGGATTTCTTCCCAGGTGGCGGTCTGTGTCAGTAAAGTGTGGTCCACGTGACTTAAAATTTCTTCTTGATTCATATTCTGTTAATCTCCCATTATAAACGGTCTATACGTATTTAAAAATCTGTTTTTGAGCATTTCATGCCTTTTCGCAGGGTGTTTCGCAGGGAACTGCGTTTATTTCACGATCAGATCTCTGCCCCTGGTATCTGTGTTCAGGCAAACGGCGATAATCAGAATGACGCCGATCACAATATCCTTCCACAGCGGGTCCACGCCCATCATATTCAGTCCCGACGTCACGCCGGTGATAGTGACAACGCCCAGAGCCGTCCTTAAAACGCTTCCCCGGCCGCCGGCCATGGAAGTTCCGCCCAGAGCTACCGACGCAATGGCAGTCAGCGTCAGAGCGTCGCCTACGGTGGGAACGGCGGATTTCAGCTTGTAGGCGTAGAGAGCGCCGGCCAGAGCGCTGCAGGCACCGCTGATTACGAATGCGGAAATCTGGGCCATGTCCGTGTTTACGCCGGCCAGTCTGGTGGCACTTACGTTAGCGCCCACGCCATAGATGGCTTTGCCGTATACGGTATACTGCTGGAAAATATACAGCACCGCAACGCCGGCCAGAGCAATAAAGAACATAATCGGGATGCCGAATACCTTCTGGGTGGCCCACTGAACCATGAACCGTTTGTCCATCGGTATGATTTCCGAGCCGTTGGGGCAGAGGTTCAGGGCGATGTAGGACCAGAAATTCATGGTACACAGCGTTACGATAAAGGACGGAAGTTTCAGCTTTGTGACCAGAAGTCCGTTGGTCAGTCCCATCAGAATGCCTGCCGCCAGCATAATCGGAATAATGGCATTGCCGAACTGAGCCACATAGACGCCGCTGAGTACGCAGGTACAGGATACCATCGCTCCGGCGCCCAGGTCGATGCCGCCCGTGTAAATAATAAAGGACATGCCGCCTGCCATCAGCAGAAGGGGAGCCGCCTCGGTCATCATGTTCTGGAGACTGTAAGGAGTCATGAAATTCGGTATGATTACGCTGAATACGCCAAATACCAGTACGATGCTTACGAGGCACATGTATTTTGAGAAATCAGATATATGAAAGCTTTTCTTACTATTAGCCATGATATGTTTCCTCCTACATCATTTTCTGAACAATGTCCAGTTGGAGCGGTTTTTCTCCCACCGGGCAGTCGAACATGCCTGTGACGAGGCCATCCCGCAAAACGATGATTCTGCTGGAAAGTCCGATGCATTCATCCAGCGTGTCGCCCAGCAAAATAATGGAATTGCCTGCGGCGGTCATATCCCTGACAAGATCATAGATTTCTTCCTTGGAGCCTACGTCAACCCCGCGGGTGGGGTGGTTCAGAATCAGCACTTCACAGCCGCTTTCAAGGGCTCTGGCAAAAATCACCTTCTGCGCGTTTCCGCCGGATAACTGGTTGATTCTGTCATTGATGGAGACGCATTTGACGCCGGCTTTCTCTACCCATTCCTGTGCGATCCGGCGTGTTTTTTTGGCTGACAGAAAGCTGTGATTGGAAAGCGCATCCATGTGAGAGACGATGATGTTGTCCTCAATGGAGAGAATGCCGATCATGCCTTCGTCGCGCCGTTCCTTGGGAACCGAGAGAATGCCTTTCTTTCTGGCCTGATAGGGATTGGCAAAGGTACATTCCTTCCCCTTGATCTTGATGGTTCCCGCCGTGGGAGCCGCATCGCCCACCAGCACGGCGCAGACGTCCTCTTTTCCGGAACCCTCCACGCCGCACAGTCCCAGAACTTCTCCCCGTTTCAGCTCAAAGCTTACATGGTTAAATGCGCCGAACAGGCTTAAATCATTGACTTCCAGGATCACCTCATCGGAGGGAACGGTCTGCTTGTGTTCCACGTAAAATTCGCCGGTGGTGCTTCTGCCGATCATTTTTTCATACAGCAGGTTTACGTCGGCGCCCTCGGTCTGCATAACGGCCGTTTCTTCACCGTCTTTGAATACGTAGATCCGGTCCGTGATGTCCAGCACCTCGTCCAGACGGTGGGAGATAAAGATTACGGCATTGCCCTGTTCTTTCATGTTTCTGACCTGTACGAACAGCTTTTTGATTTCCTCGTCGGACAGAACCGTGGTAGGCTCATCCAGCAGGATAATGGCATGACCGTTTGCCGCCTCCGTAACCACGTCCAGAACCTTGGCGATTTCCACCATCTGACGGGCGGCGAAATCAATGTCCCGCACCTTTTTGGAGGGGTCAATATCCATATCAATCCGTTCCAGTGCTTTTTTTGCGTCCTGGTTCATTTTGTTCCAGTTTACAAAGCCGCAGGTAGAGTATTTTTTTTCGCGTCCCAGATAAATATTCTGGGCGATGGTCAGGCTTCCTACCAGGGACTGCTCCTGGAACACCATGCCGATTCCCTGGTGGTTGGCATCCAGGATCGAGCTGGCGGAATAGGGTTTTCCCATGAAAAACATTTCACCCATGGAGCTTTTTTCCACGCCGCTGATCAGCTTCATCAGAGTGGATTTGCCGGCGCCGTTTTCTCCGATCAGTCCGATCACCTCGCCGCTGTAAATCTGCATGTCAATATCGTGGAGGACCGTATTGGATCCGTATGTTTTGCCGACACCTTTTGCCTCAAATAATAATTCACCCATAAGTCCACCCCCTATTTTGATATGGTCTTGCGGCTGCGGCTGATTGTCAGAGTCACTGCGATAATGATGATAACGCCCTGGATCACCTTTCTCACGTAAGGGTCCACGCCCATCAGTGTCAGCCAGTTCACCAGCTCCGTATAGATCAGAACGCCCACGAATGCCGACAGAGCGCCGCCTTTGCCGCCGGACAGAGAACCGCCGCCGATTACGATAGCGGTTACCACCGGGAACATCTGATTGGTGCCGAGGCTGGCCTGGCCTAATTTCAGACGGATACACTGCAGGATGCCTGCCAGGCCTGCCGTACATCCGCACAGGGCGAAGACCTTGATCTTTGTCAGGCCGATATTGATGCCCGTGGAAGCCGCTGCCGTCTCATTGTCTCCGATTGCGTAGACGGCCCTTCCGAATGCGGTGTAATTCAGAATCAGGGCGCCTATAATGAAAATGGCAAAGGCGATCAGCGTAAGATAGGGAATCCCCAGAAGCATTCCCTGGGACAGTACGTTAAACAGTTCATCCTTTACCTGAATCGGCGTTCCCCGGTATACCAGCACCGCGGCGCCGGTCATAATACATCCCATGGCATAGCTGACGATAAAAGTGGCAATTCTGGCCCGTACATGGAGGAAGCCTGTCAGAGCGCCGACAGCCGTGCTGATCAGAACCACCAGGAGAATGCCCAGTAAGCCGAAATCATTGTCGTTTGAATTGTTGATCACCAGAAATGCCACGAATGATCCGGCAAATCCCATAACGCCCTCAATGGAAAGGTCAATGCTTCCTAAAAGAAGGACATACATCAAACCGGTGGAAATGACAAGCGGGATGGACATCTGGTACATAATGTTGACGATATTTCCCCACGAAAAAAAGTTTTTCTGGGAAATTGCCCCTATGATTGTCATGACAATCAGCAGGATCAGCGGCGCATATCTTCTTATCTTATCTTTTCTTGCGTCATCTTTGACCTTCTGCGCAAACTGCTGACCCACTGATAATGCAGACAAAGAATCTTCCCATTTATTTTTCATGATACTTTCCCCTTATATCAAAAAGTCATTGCGTACATATTTTGTCGAATTTGAAGAAAGTGGGTCTGCGCAGGGCAAACCCACTCTCTTGGTAAACCTTTTTGTCATGCGGTGACTGAAAGGTTATACTTAGTTCTCCTGATACTTGTCAACACAGAATGACAGATCATTGTAGTCATAACCGGGATTCTTCGTGGTTATGAACTTGTTGATGATATCATCTGCGTTTTCTTCCGTAACCAGAGTGGTCTTACAGAAAATCAGACGCTCGCCGTCAGGAAGGGCAGTCGGATCCAGCTTGCCCATGGCTGCCTGGATCGCATAGGATGCGCCGTAACCTGCGATCATGTAACCGTCATTGGCATTGGTAATTACCATATCGCCGTCTTTTACTGCGTTCAGAGCCGCTTCGATACCGTCACAGCCGCTTACCTTGATCTGGCCGTTCAGATTTTTGTTTTTCAGAGCTTCCACGGCACCCAGAGCCATTGTGTCGTTTGCGGAATAGATACCCTTTAAGTCAGGGTATTTTACCAGCCATCCCTCGGTCAGAGTCATGGCGTCAGCCTGGCTCCAGCTTGCGGTCTGGCTGTCAACAACCTCAATGTTCGGATAATCTTTCAGCGCTTCCTCAAAAGCTTTGTGTCTGTTGCTGGCGGAGTCGTCGCCTAACAGCCCCTGTAATTCCACAACCTGTCCTTCGCCGCCGATGGAATCGAACAGCGCTTTTGCGGTTGCCTTGCCGATGGCGATGTCATCCAGCATCAGGCTTGCCACGAAATGAGGGAAGTCCTTGGGATACAGGCCGTCTGCTCTGTGAGCCAGGATTGCCACATAGTTGCCGGACTCTTCGCATACGTCTGCGATGTTTGCGGTGTTAGCCGTGGAAGATGGGTCAACAACGAAGATTGCCTTGTCACCGTACTGTGCGATATAATCCTTGATTCCCTGAAGCTGCTTGTTGTCGTCGCTGTCGCAGGTCAGGACATCTGCGGATACGCCGTAAGCTGCGGCTGCCAGCTTGGCACCTTCTGCTTCCTGTGCCCAGTACTCGTTGTCCAGGGAATGGATGCAGATAGCCAGGTGATACTCAGAGCCTGCGCCCGTGTTGTCTGCGGCTGCTGCGGTGGTTCCGTCGGGAGCCTGGGTTTCGTCCCCTGCTGCTGCGGTGGTTCCGTCAGGAGCCTGGGTCTCATCTCCTGCGGGAGCAGCAGTGGTTTCCTTGGGAGCGTCGCCCTTGTTTGAGCAGCCGGCCAGCATGGATACGGCCAGAGTGGCTGCCATCAGTGTTGCAATGATTCTCTTTTTCATGTTTCTTCCTCCTACTTTGATTTTATACATAAATGCCGTTATGGCATTCTGTACGCAATTGGGATTTGCCCGTTATATTTCATTGCGCATCCGGGCGGAAGCGTTGATTGCCGCGCCGACGATGCCTGCTTCGGGGGCATTTTCTGCCCTATAAAATACGACGGATTCTCTGGGGTTCGGTATCCGCAGGTTTTCCCGTACGGTCTGCTCAAAGTATTCCATGGGAAATCCTTTCATCTCCACAACCCCGCCGCCCAGAATGACACATTTGGGGTCCAGGATGGTGATCTCCGTTGCGGCGGCGGCCGCACAGGCACGCACCACTTCCAGCACTTCTTCCCTGTCCCCGTATTGTTCGAAAATCTCCGATACCGGACAGTGGAACAAATTCTCTGCCAGACGGTGAAGCGCTTTGCCGCTGGCTTTCAGCTCGATACACCCCTTTTTGCCGCAGCCGCAGTCCCGGGTAAATCCCGGAACCGGGATATGGCCCAGCTCACAGGCGGAACCGGAATGTCCGATATAGATTTTACCGTCAATGCACATGGCGTTTCCCAGACCGGTTCCGATAAAAATGCCGATGATAATCCCGCTGCTGTCCATGTGTCTGTGCCAGATCTCATAGAGAAGGGCTGTGTTTACGTCCCGTTCCATAAAAGCGGGCAGCCCGATCTGTTTTGAGAGAATCTCTGTCAGAGAGATATGGTCCAGCCCCCTGATATGGGGCGAATTATAGTTGATGGTCCGCTCCCGGTTCATCAGAGAGGCAAGGGACAGGGTAATGCATTGAAACTGTTCCCGGCCGTACCGTTTCAGATAAGGGCTGACCAGATGTTCTATGTATGCGCCTTTGTCCTCTGCGTCGGAGAGAAGACTGCTGGGTTCTTTTTGAAACTCCAGCACCTGAAAAGCTTCGTCCACCACGCCGTATCGGAGATTGGTGCCGCCGATTTCTATCGCCAAATAGTAGTTTGTCACTGTTGTTATTCCTGCCTTATGATGTCGTTGCCTGTCTGGTTCCGCGTCGTAATCAACTGCCGGCTGTTTTTGTAAATTGCTGCTCTGCCGCTGTTTGCCGTTATGCTTTTTCAGCGCTGCCCAGCACGTCGATTTTATGAAGATAAATCTCTTTCAGCAGTTCTCTGTTTTTCAATGTGAAGATCCGGCTGTCGATGGCCTGCGGATTTTCCGCAAGAATCTTTCGGGTGTTTGCCAGCGCACTGATCCATCCGTCCGTGGCGATATTTACTTTGCACACACCCATTCGGGCCGCTTTTGTAATCTGTTCTTCCGGAATGCCGGCCACGGATTCGATCCGTCCGCCGTAGGCATTGATCATATCCACGAATCTGGGATCAATGGCGGAGGCTCCGTGGAGGACAATCGGGAATCCGGGTACCCGTCTCATCACATTCTCCAGAATATCATACCGCAGTTCCGGAAGATTTCCGTCAGGGTCCGGCTTGATCTTTACCAGGCCGTGGCAGGTTCCGATGGAGATAGCCAGGCTGTCGCAGCCGGTTCTTTTTACAAATTCCTCCACCTGATGCGGGTCCGTATACAGGCTTTCTCCGTTCCCTTCCCCGTCTCCGCTTTCCTCTGCCCCGGACAGAACGCCCAGCTCCGCTTCCACAGTAACCTGGTGCCGGTGGGCATATTCCACGGTCTGTTTCGTAAGTGCGACATTTTCCTCGAAGGGAAGTGCGCTGCCGTCGATCATGACGGAAGAAAATCCAAATTCCACGGCGTCCACGCAATGCTGAAAGGTCATGCCGTGATCCAGGTGGAGAGATACCGGAATATCCAGTCCGCAGCCATGAATCCGGTCGATTCCGGACTGAACGATTCTTGCCAGAATCTCATATCCAAGCTGCCTGTGCAGGTTGGGTGATGCCAGAAGAATGACCGGTGAACGTTTTTCTATCACGGCGTCGATAATGGCGTTGAACTGTTCGATGGAGATAAAGTTGAGGGCCGGCACCGCATAGCCTTCTTCATAGGCTTTCCGGAACATGTCCTTTGTGTTTACTTCTCCGAGTTCTGTGTAATGATACATGTTTTGTCTCCTCCTGAGGAATCTTTTTTATAATTCCTTTGCTGTAGCTGTGTTTAATGTATCCTGTGTCCGCGGCTGCCTGCCATAGGGTTTTCTGATCCGGCCTGTGTGACCCGGAGGGTTCCCATTATACATAAGGTCTGTTCAGCACCGTATATTTTGGAAGTTCTCCGATCAGCGGGAGTATGTAATCCAGAAATTCTTCTTTAATATAGTTGCCGGTTTCATTGATATAAGACAGGGGAAGGCAGTTATCTTCTTTTGCCACATCACGAAGTTCGGCAAGCCCGTATACGGCCTGATATTCCCGGCCCGGCTTTCTGTTCAGTGTCATCATCTGAAAAGATGCGCCGCGGACGGCTGCCTGGACGGCCAGCGTACCCAACTGTTCGGCCTCCTGTCTGTCGATTTCCGATACGCTGTGGACGCCGCACCGCTGCATGAGGCCCAGGTCGATTCCCCGGATCTTGCAGGTAAAATGTTCTCTTAAAAGCTGGCTGATACAGGGGGTGATGCCGCCCATGTTTTTCTGCATGTCCATACCTTTATTAACGGAAACATCTTCAAACAGGAATTTTCCGTCCGCCGTCCGTACGCCCTCGGCGGCCACTGCGAAGCATTTTCCCTTTTTCTTTAACACCTGTCTGACATCCTCCACGAATTTCTCTTTGGAAAATGTAATCTCCGGTACGTAGATCAGGTCCGGCCTCATATCAGTCTGGCCTGCTGCCATGGAAGCCGCCGCCAGAAAACCGGTGTTTCGTCCCATTACCTCGGTAAACAGAATCAGCTCCGTGTCATAAGTCATCATATCTCTGGCCAGTTCGGACACGGTGATAGCCACATGCCTGGCAGCGGAAGGATATCCCGGCGCATGGTCGATGCAGGAAATATCATTGTCCACAGTTTTGGGGATCACAATCAGCCTGAAATCATAATGCTGTGATTTCAGAAACTGTCCCAGCCGAAGCCCGGCCCGCACCGAGCCATTACCGCCGTTGATAAAAATATAACGGATATTCAGCGCGTGCAGCGTTTCCAGAGCCTTTCGATAATCCGTCTGTGCGGGGTCTTCCTCGTCGATCTCATACCGGCAGGAGCCGAAGATCATAGAGGGGGTGCTCCGAAGAAACGTTTCGCCCGGCAGTTCCTCCGTAATGTCAAAAATCCTGCGGGTAATCACGCCGACAATTCCGTGTTCCGATGCGTAAATTCTGTCAATTTCCGGCTGCTTTCTGCACTGCGTCATCACGCCGTAAGCGGAAGCGTTGATCACTGCGGTGGGGCCGCCTGACTGGATGTAAATCGCATTTGCCCGGTTGTTCATAGGTTCCTCTTTCTAGTGCGTTTCATTTTGTCCTGTTCATGAATCCGGAAGTTAGCTTTAACTATTTATATTAAAGCCGGGGATATAAGTCCTTTACTTTCAGATAAAGCTCTCTGAACAACTGCTGCTGCCGTCTGTAGACTGCCACGTTTGTCTGAATCGGTTCCGCAGGGGTTGTGTTTATCTTCACAATCGCATCACAGGCCTCTTTGATATCCTTATAGATGCCGCATCCCACCGATGCCAGAATGGCAGCGCCCTGACAGGCTTCTTCCTCCGTTTTCGTGGTATATACGGGCATTTCCAGTATATCGGCCTGTATCTGCTTCCAGGTGTCGCCTTTTGCGGCGCCTCCTGATGCGATCATCCGTGTGCGTTTAATGCCCATCTCATCCAGAATACCGACGCATTCTTTCAGATTATACATCACGCCTTCCATGGTGGCCCGGATCATATGGCTCTGTTCATGCTTCATCCCCATCCCGAAATAGACGCCCCGTGCATAAGGGTCCATAAAGGGGGTTCGTTCTCCGGCCAGGAAAGGAATAAACAAAAGTCCTTCTGAGCCGGCCGGCGCCAGTGAGGCTTCCCGGTCCAGATCCGAATAGGGCCTGGAATCTTTTAAAATTTTCTTTTTCAGCCATCCGAGGGTGCTTCCTCCGTTTAAGGTACCGCCCTGGATATACCATTTGTCTCCTGCCGTGTGGCACCAGGTCTGCAGCCGCATCTGACGGTCGTACAGAGGGCTGTCCACCACTGCCGCAATCTGGGAAGCGGTGCCGATGTTGCAGGCTGTGACGCCCGGTTCGATAACACCGTTGCCGGTTAGCTGCGCGGCGGAGTCTCCTGCGCCGAAGATGACTCTGGTTTTCCGGCTTAAACCGGTTTCTCTGGCAGCGGATTCCTGAACGGAGCCGGCTACCTGCCAGCTTTCCGAAAGGGCCGGCCAGATGTCCTCTTTCAGCCCCGCACGACGGATCAGCTCCCTGCACCAGTATCTGTTCCGCACGGAGAGGGCCAGGGTACTGCTGGCATCGGAATACTCCGAACCGATGGTTCCGGTCAGTCTGTATCGGATGTAGTCTTTCGGAAGCATAACACAGCGGATTCTGTCATATGTCTGTCTCTGATATTTTTTCAGCCAGAGCAGGGAACAGATCATCATTCCGGCTCCGGGCTGGTTTAAAAGTTCTGTCTCAAGAAGTTCTTCTGCCAGTTCCTTGATTTCTCCGGTTTCTTCTGCGGATCTCTGGTCCATCCAGATGATAGAGGGCATAATGGGCTGCCAGTTCTCATCCAGCGCCACCAGGCCATGCATCTGTCCGGAAAGGCCGATGCCGGTCAGATCCTCCGGCCGGATGCCTGCGTTTTCCAGTGCTTCCCCTATGGTTCTGACCGTATGGTTCCACCAAATCTGCGGGTCCTGCTCGGCATATCCGATTTTAGAGGTGGTCACATCGTAGTCCGCATGACTTACCGCAAGGGTTTTGCCCTCCGGGTCCATAATCAGTGTTTTGACACTTGAAGTTCCTAAATCAATTCCAGCCAGATATCCCATCATTTATCCCCTTTGAATGATCTCGATCTCCACACCGTTCGGATCTGTGATCAGCATGGTGCGGGCCTGTAATTTCTCCACATAGGAAGGAGATTTTCTTACGAAGATTCCCTGTTTCACGCAAAGCGCATGCAGCTCTGCCAACTGGTCCGTTACCAGACAGAAATGCCGGTAAATGCCGGTATCTGTCTCTTTTATGTCTCCGGCCGCAGCTTTGTCAGCATAGTCGATCAGTTCCAGCCGTACTTCCCGGGGAAGCCGGAAATAAGTGAGGGTATGATCCCCCATATCAATAAAGCCTGTTTTCTCAAGACCTAATAGATCTCCGTAAAATTTTTCGGATTGCTCCAAATTCTTTACGTTCACCGTAATATGATCTAAACCTGAAAATTTCATCGCTTAATCTCTCTGTTCTTTATGTATGGTTTTGCAGTGTTCCTTTTGGGACGCTGCTATAAACACACTATTCCGCAAGTATCACGTCCGTCACCGCCGCCAGGGCGCTGTAATCTTCTTTTTCTATGTCGGAGTCTACGATCAGCCCGGTCACATATCTCAGTTCTGCGATCTGTGCAAACGTTACGGTTCCCAGCTTGCTGCTGTCACTCATTAGATAGGAAACGAAGCAGGCATCGAGGATTTCGCGGACGCTTTTGGCCGTTTCGAAATCTGGAGCCGTGATACCCCGTTCCACACTGAAACCGTTGCAGGAAAAGAATCCCTTGTCGATATTGACCAGACTTAAAAATTCATTCCTCATCGGAAGGGTGGTGTAGTGGTATCCTTTTCTGACCAGGCCGCCCAGCATATAGACATGGAAATCGGTGCAGTCTTCCAGCCATACGGCGCTGCGGATGTCGTTGACAATCACCGTCAGATTCTTTTTCTGGGGCAGCAGTTTCAGAAGCTCTGCCGTAGTGGTTCCGGTAGTTACCGCTATGATATCTCCGTTATCAATCAGATCCAGCGCAGCGGCGGCGATTGCCTTTTTCTGGGGCATCATCTGGCTTTCCTTAAATGTGGGGGAAAGCTCTCTGCCTGCCTTTGACTTTCTGATGGCGCCGCCATGCGTCCGGGTAATCAGGTTTTTGTGTTCTAACTGCTTTAAGTCGTTCCTGATGGTGGAAGCCGATACGCCGAACATCTCGCACAGCACGGGGACTACCGCTTTACCGTTGGCATTAATCGTTTCCATTATTTTTCGCTGTCGTTCTTCGGCGAATAGATTTTTTCCTGAAACTTCGATTGAAATTTCCACTGGCGTTTTATCCATGATCTGTACCTCTTATGAGAATGATTATAGCAAAAATCGCTAAAAATTACAATAGATATTCTTATTTTCTTTTACGGTTTTTTGATTTTTTTTATTTTTTGTTTCTGAATACTGTTGTTTGGCTGTTGTTTTTTGTTGTTTTGCTTGAATAAAGTGTTGTTTTCTGTTATTATATGGTTAATGGCTTGTTATGACATCAGGCGATTTACAAAAAACAGCAGCGTGCCGTACAGGCTCCGGGGGGTTTGGAAGGGGCGCTGCGGGAACGATTCTATAAGGAGGTTTTACGAATGGGTGTAAAGTATCAGAATTCCGATGAGCTGCAAAAGTTTGCCGACCGTATCCGGCTCCATGCGATCCGATCCATGCATGCCAGCAAAGGCGGCCATGTGGGAGGCGTTCTGTCTCTGTGCGAGCTGATGGCGGTATTATATGGAAAGGTAATGGAGTATGATCCGGAGAATCCCCGTATGGAAGAACGGGACAAGGTGGTGCTTTCCAAAGGGCATTGCGGTCCGGTTCTCTACTCGGCGCTGGCGTTGTCGGGATTTTTTCCGGAAGAGGAGCTTTTGACGCTGAATCAGGACGGCGGACATCTGCCCAGCCACTGTGATATGAATAAAACGACGGGAATTGATATGACCACCGGCTCTCTCGGTCAGGGCGCTTCCACGGCGGCCGGCATGGCGCTTGGAAAAAAGATGCTGGGCCGGAAGGGGATGGTTTACCTGATTCTGGGAGACGGAGAACTGAACGAAGGCCAGGTGTGGGAAGCAGCCATGTTTGCAAAACAGCACAGGCTGGACAATCTGCTGGTTCTGGTGGACTGGAATCACCAGCAGCTCGACGGCTATACGGAAGGAATCTGTGATATGGGGAATATCGAGAATCTGTTCCGGGCTTTCGGGTTCGGGGCCGTTACCGTGGACGGACATTCCGTGGAGGCGGTGGAAAAGGCAATTGTGCAGGCTGCTGCTGAAAAAGACGGCATTCCCAAATGCATTGTACTGGACACGATGAAGGGAAAAGGCTGGAGCGTTACGGAAGGAAAGACCGGCATCCATCATATCGGAATTACGGATGAGATGATGGCGGAGGCCGAGAAAGAATTTGCAGGAAAGGAGCTGTAAACCGATGAAACAATATGCTACCGATATGAGAACTGCTCTGGCAGACACTTTGATTCAGTTGGAACGGGACAATGACAGGATTCTCTGGCTGGATTCCGATCTGATGGCTTCATCAGGCATGAACAAGTTCAGAGAAGCGTACCCGGATAAAGTAATCAACTGCGGAATTCAGGAGGCCAATATGTTCGGTGTGGCGGCGGGTCTTTCCGAGGAAGGCTTTGTTCCCTTCGTGCATTCTTTTTCCGCATTTGCCAGCCGCCGTATCACGGACCAGATTTTTATGTCCGGCATCTACGCCCGTCAGAATGTGCGTATCGTGGGAAGCGATCCCGGCCTGTCGGCAGGTCCTAACGGGGGCACCCATATCAGCCTGGAGGATATGGGGATTTTAAGGACGCTGCCGGGGACTATGATTCTGGACCCCTGCGATCCGGTGCAGTTAAAGGCAGTGACGGCTCAGAGTGTTGACCGGAAGGGGATTTACTACATCCGTTTGATGAGAAAGTCAAAAGATCAGTTTTATGAGGAGGGAACCTCTTTTGAGATCGGACGTGCTTCCATATTAAAAGAGGGCGGCGATCTGTCGGTAATTACCTGCGGGACCGTCTGTGTCAGAGAGGCGCTGAAAGCGGCGGAAATACTGGAAAAAGAACATATTCACGTAAGGATCGTCGACATGTTTACGGTTAAGCCTCTTGACAGAGAAGCGGTGCTGAAAGCGGCCGCCGAGACGGGCGCCATTATCACGCTGGAAAATCATAATATTTATAACGGCTTGGGATCGGCCGTTGCGGAGGTGATCGCAGAGGAGGGAATCCGGATTCCTTTTAAGCGGATGGGTGTGCCGGACAGTGTGGGAGAAGTGGGAACGCTGGATTATCTGCTTTGCAAGTTCGGTATGGACGGAGCCTCCGTGGCGAAGACGGCGAAGGAACTGATCGAAAAGAAATCATGAACAGGCGTCTTCCTGTGTAAAACGGGAATATACCGGAAAATCATCCGTTTTGTGGAAAAAACTGGGAAAATCAATGTCTATTGCGCCCCAAAGCTTCATATATATACTACTGATAATCTATTGCAGATTTACAGGAGGTTGGCATGGAGCTGATTAAGAAGACCATATATATGAACCGGCTCAAGGGGAAAACGGTCACGCAGATTACGCTGGATGACGACAGAAATGTGCCGGATACCAAGGCGGATATCGACTATATTATTCAGGAGCAGGGAGATGTGAAGCTGGATGACTGCCGGGTGATGGGAGACCGGGCAGGGCTTCGGGGGAAGCTGGCATTCCATATCCTGTACCAGACACCGGTGCAGGGGGCCGTGGACAGTCTGAACGGGGAAATTATTTTTGATGAGCTGGTGAACATTAATGGGCTGGAGGAACTGGATCAGGTTCAGGTACAGTGGGATATTGAGGATTTAAGCGCCGATATGGTGAATTCCCGGAAGGTGAGCATTAAGGCGGTGGTGACCTTTACGATTTTCGTACAGCAGATTTACGATGAACAGACTGCGGTGGACGCAGAGGGCGAGCTGAATCTGGACTGTATGAAAAAAAGCGTGGAGGCGGCCCAGATTGCCATGCAGAAGCGGGATACATACCGGGTGAAAGAGGAGGCGGAGCTGCCGGCCAGCAAGCCCAATATCAGGGAAGTGCTGTGGAGCAGCGTGCAGCCCAGAGCGGTGGAAACACGCCCCATGGACGGCAGTATCAGTCTGCGGGGGGAGCTGCTGGTGTTCTGCATGTACAGCGGCGAGGAAGAACATATTCCGGTGCAGTGGCTGGAGCGTTCGGTTCCGTTTTCCGGCACCATTGATCTGCCTGACTGCACGGAAGAAATGATTCCGGCCATCGAGGTGAAGCTGCTGAACCAGGATCTGACGGCATCCCCTGACTATGACGGAGAGAACCGGGTGCTGTCGCTGGATGCGGTGCTGGAACTGGACATCCGTCTGTATGAAGAAGAAACCATCGAGATTTTGGGGGACGTCTATGCGCCGGGCAAAAATCTGGAGCCGGAGTTCGGCAAAGCGTATTTTGAATCACTGATGACGAAAAATATGTCCAAATGCCGGCTGTCCGATAAGATGGAGTTAACCGGCAGTGAAAAGCTTCTCCAGGTCTGCCACTGCGACGGCAGCGTAAAAATCGACCAGGTGCAGGTGCAGGAAAACGGCCTGGCGGTAGAGGGGGCATTGTGCGTTACCGTTCTTTACATATCCTCGGACGACAGGAAGCCGCTGCAGTCGATGAAAGGTGCGGTTCCGTTTCAATATGTGGTGGAGGTAAAAGGGATTACACCTGACTGTATTTACCGGATCAAGCCGGGACTGGAACAGTTGGCCGCCGTTATGCTGGGGGGCGACGAGATCGAAATTAAGGCCGCTGTGATGTTTGACGTTCTGGTGCTGAAACGGATTGAGGAGCAGGTGATTCGTTCCGTTGTGGAAACACCTCTGGATATGGAGGAACTGGAACGGCTGCCGGGCATCGTGGGATATATCGTACAGCCGGGGGATTCTCTGTGGGGAATCGCGAAAAAATTCAGAACCACCCAGGAGTCGGTAAAAAAGGTGAATGGGCTGGAAAGTGATCTGCTGAAAAGCGGGCAGAGGCTGCTGGTGCTGAAAGAAGTGGAGGAAATGCTGTAAAGATTTGAAATGATGCAGTTGTGCTGTGAACACGGGGGAACTTGAGTTTGCAGCACTTTTTTGTTGTCTGTTTATCAGAGATAAGATATAATGAAAAAAATAGATAGACAAATAATGGCGGAGTGGTTGATATGCAGAAAATATGTATTAAGAATAACGGCCCAATAGAAAATTTTGAGATGGAAGTAGAAAAGTTTAATCTTTTAATCGGGGAGCAGGCCACAGGCAAGAGTACCATTGCGAAAAGCGTGTATTTTTTTAGGACAATTAAAACAAAATTAGCGGATTATCTTACACAGATTTATGATTCAAATTCTTATAATAATATATCTCAGGAGGGAATATGGTTTGATAAGTCGATAAAGTCCGAGCTTAAAAGTATATTTATTAAGCTGTTCGGATACAGTTGGGATTTGAATCCTGCATTTTATATGCAGTATGAATATACGGAGAATATATGGATTGAAATTTATTTTGTAAAGAATGAAAAGGAGAAGCAATTTATAAGTATAACATATTCTCCCAAATTGATGGATTTTATAAAAGAACTGCAAATGGAAATCCAAAAAATGTATCATGAAAAGGAAGGACAAATAAAAACCAGTCTTGCGCTTGCTAATGAGGAAAGAAAAAGAATTCATGAAATGATTGTGCGTAAAGTAAATTTCATTTTCTGTGATGACAGGGAAATTTATTATATTCCGGCAGGAAGAAGTCTGCTGACGGTGATGTCTAACAGCAGGGCAGTGATGAACCAGGCGGGCAGTTTGGATTTTGTTACGGAAATGTTTATGATGCTGATTGACAGTGTGCGCAACAGCTTTAAAGAAGGCGTAAAAAAGGCGCATTTGTTTTATCCGTCAGGGAGAAGGATATTTGATGTAAATGAGATTGCCGAATTGATTACGGAAATTGAAAAGGGAGAGTATTTTTTTAATGGTGTAAAAGAGTATTTGAAAATCACGAAAGAACCGGAACATCCGATAGAAATTAATTTTGCGTCTTCCGGCCAGCAGGAAATATTATGGCTGTTGAATTTTATTTATGTTTTAATGCTGCGTCAGGAAAAAGCTTTTTTGATTATTGAGGAGCCGGAAGCGCATATTTATCCATCATTACAGAAAAAAATAATGGAGTTTATTGCGATGTTTGTGAATATACAGGATGGCGGCGTATTGATTACAACGCATAGCCCTTATGTGCTGACCGTTGCCAATAATCTGTATTATGCCGGCGTGCTGGCAGCGGAAGGACAGTCAAAAAATGTATATAAAAAGGTGAATAAGCATTATGTTATCAAAAAAGGAGAATTGTCAGCGTATAAATTATTGGACAACCATAAAAAAATAAAAAATGGCGGTTATGTAAAATTGCTGGAAGGGGATGGCAGGGAGATAAAAACCAGTTTAATTGATGAGGTTTCTTCGCAGGTTAATGAATTGTACACTGCCTTATATGACATAGAACTGGATATGGAGTCTTTATGATGCGGAAGGTGTCTTAATATTGAAGAAAAGTAAAAAACAGGGAAAGAAAGCAGCGAGAAAAAAGTCGTTTGTTGTTGAACTGGCGGAGAAAGAAAAATATAAAATTGAAGATGTGGAGCATAAGAGCAAAGCCTTTGTTCCCATATGGACGGATGCGGGTGTTTCGGCTGATATTATACAGGTAGACGGAGGACTGATTGCGGAATTATCCGAAGGGGAGCACGTATGCGATAATCTTATATATACGGCAGAGGATCGCAATACCGGATTAAAAATCACCTGGATCGTGGAATTAAAAGGGACCAAAAATGAGAAGGAGACGAAAGAAGCCGTAGGACAGATTCTGGAAAGCATTCGATATATGCAGGACCAGATAAAATATCCGGATGCGGTAAAATATATTACTGACAGGGATTATGTATTTGCGGCAGTTGCGGGTGCGCCTGATAAAACGCTTCCGGTATTAAATAGTGATAATATTAAAATGCTCTGTCGGAAATTAAGAGAAAAAAGCAAGATGAGAAAAAATGTAAAAGATATGTTTATGTTTTTTTGTTACATCAGGCCCAACGCCCACATAAAGAAGGCTGAATTGAGAGGGAGAAGACCGCCGTATGAGATTTGGTGTTATCATCATCAGGATGGCTATATACCTTATCCATCTATGCTGATGAAAATAATAGAAGGGAAAGCACAGTCATAAAAAGGTGATTGAAGAATTATGTAGTCGTGCTGTGAATGTGGGGAAACCTGGGTTCACAGCACTTTTTATGCGGAAGATTTCCTGTGTTTCATTAGAATGGTTCTGCCGCACAAAAGTCTATACCAGAGAAACCTGGAATATATTTTCTCTGTGGTGAAGCACCGCCGCCGGCCCTGAGGCCGTCAGTTTGTTATCAGATGCAGGACCGGAAATCCTGCCGGACAGATATGCATGCGTTTAGAATATTGTCACAGGCTGGTGTGGAAATGTGAGAAGGTAAAGCGGTGCGGAATTTTGATTACAATATAATATATGCGTAAAACGGGCACATGTGCGGAAAGGCCCGGAGAAATTTTACGGCAGTCTGGACGCCGGCCGGCCGGATGAGGTATAATCCCGTCTTTAACAGTCAGAGAAAACAAAACACCGCTGTAATGCCCATTC
>CAOKOL010000055.1 GCA_948470335.1 uncultured Lachnospiraceae bacterium
AAGACTAAACGCAATCATGCGCTAAAAGAGTAGCGTTTAAAAATACATTTCAGGTTACAAAATTTTAACAGGAAAGCAGATTGAACTGTCCCCGCAGCCGTGATATACTTTTACCGTTTATATTTTCAGAAAGAACGATGTACTCTTGGAGTTTTTGCAGTGTCAGGATTCCGAGAGCACATAACTTGTAACAGGAGGACAAACAGAATGGGATTGTTTTCAAAAAAGCCAAAAGAAGTGGAGTATGACGCCGCGGAATGTCAGCGAAAAAAAGAGATCATGCGTCAGATGTGGAACGAAGCCGTAAAGGACGGGGACAGCTATCAGATTTTCCACGCTACCCAGACTACTTCCAAGTTTGAGAAAGGATTTATTTTTGATACAAATACCACCACCTTCTATCACTATATCGCCGGCTATCGGGACAGCGACAGCCAGGTGGCTCTGGTGCAGGTGGACCGGGAACTGACCCAGCATACGGAGCCTTTTTACGTGGATATGAGCGCAGTGGTCGGGGTGAGCTATTACCCGAAGCAGCAGCAGGCCTGGCTTCTCTACCGCAAAAACTACGAAAGCTACGGCGAACAGTTTAATATCGACGACACAGGAAGCAAAACCGTGGCCGGCATCCCGAATATGGTTCAGAAAGAAGAACGGGAAGCTTTCCTGGACTTCCTGGAAAAACTGCGCAGCCGACTGGAAGCGGAAGGACATAAGCAGGAGAAGTGGAAACGGAAATAAAAATTTCAGCCTTATCCCAGCGCCACATCCAGCGCCATCATAACCGTAAAGCCCGCGGCAAACAGAATCGTCCCCACATTGGAGTGTTTTCCTTTCGACATTTCCGGGATTAATTCTTCCACGACCACATAGACCATCGCTCCCGCCGCGAAGCTTAACAGATACGGCAGAAACGGAACCACATAACCGGCCGCCAGAATCGTCAAAACCGCGCCTGCCGGCTCCACCGCTCCGGAAAGCAGGCCGTAAAGAAACGCCTTTCCCCTGCTGACCCCTTCCGCCCGCAGAGGCATGGAGATAATGGCGCCTTCCGGAAAATTCTGTATGGCGATTCCCAGAGACAGGGCCAACGCATTCATTGCGGTAATCCCTGGCTCCCCGGAAAACCACCCGGCATAAACCACGCCCACCGCCATTCCTTCCGGCAGGTTGTGAAGCGCCACCGCCAGCACCAGCATGGTTGTTCTCTGCAGGCTGCTTCTTGGACCTTCCGCCCTGCTGCTGTTCATATGAAGATGGGGAACCGCCCGGTCCAGAAGCAAAAGAAACAGGACGCCAAACCAAAAACCCGCCGCCGCAGGCAGAAACGCCCACTGCCCCATGGACCGGGACCGCTCTATCGCGGGGATCAGCAGACTCCAGACGGAAGCCGCCACCATAACGCCCGCCGCAAACCCGGTCAGCGCCCTCCGTACCATTGGATTCAGTTTATTTCTCATAAACAGCACGCAGGCCGAACCAAGGGCCGTCCCAAAGAACGGGAGCAGAATACCCTGAAAAACCTGTATCCCCATAGCGTTACCTCCGGAATGTTCTTTTTCGTGATGCTGCCGCAGGCCGCTTTGCTGTTTATGACGGCGGCATATATTTGTTAGGATGCGCGAATGCAATGATCATTATACATGAATTATAAACATACCTTTTCAATCCTGCACGTATGCTTCCGATTCCCGTCACCGGCATCTTTTTCATACCCGATTCCCACCAGCAGTACTTCGCCGCCGTACCCTTGCAATGCTTTTGGATATTGTTTTCTGTGAATCTGAGCGATTGCGCCTTCTGCCGGCTGTTTCCATTTCAGTTCAATTACCAGTGCCGGCACCGGCGATGTTTTCTTTGGCAGATAGACAATATCCGCATAACCGTCACCCGCCGGAAGTTCTTCAAATTTCAGATAATAATCTTTATAGCTGAAATAAGCCAGCTTAATTACGCTGCGCAGAGATTGTTCGTTATTATAAAAAAGAGGCGCCGTTTCTTCTCTGTGAATTTTTTCAATCTGCGCCGCCACCGCTTCTTCTTTTTGACGGATGGTATCACAGATCAGCCGGTCACTCTCACAGACACGGCGAATGGTTTCATCACGCTTCACCCCGCGGACGGCTCTGGCAAATTCCAGGCGAATTTCCTCATTGGGAATTCTTACGGTCCCGGTTTCCTCCTGAAAGGCCAGATATCCCAGATGAATCAAAAGGGTCAGCACATCATCCTGATCACGGAATGTCGTCAGGTCATTGGAAAAACCGCTGGTATCCACTGAAACCGAAACGCCGCCGAGAAGCCGGGCAACCGTCCGGGACAGTCCGTCAAAATCCAGGCCGATATACTCCATCAGACTTTTGGAAGCGGAAGTTTCCGTCCAGAAAGAACGGTACCGTCCGCTGCGAACTGCCGCCATCACAGAATTGGGATTGTAAATAGAACCCGTTTCTTCCAGTGTGTAACCGTCATACCATTGCTTCAAGGCAAAAAAGTCACTGCGATATTCCTCACAGAGCTCCTTTACCTCCTTTTCCGTAAATCCCACATATTCCGCGAAATTCCCCGGATAGACCATCGTATACTCCTGAAAATCCGAAATGGCCGACTGTGAACCGTCCTTTCGGACAGGAAGGATTCCGGTCATATACACAGCCGCAAAAATCCGGTCCGTTGTGCCGCTTCCCTTAAACAGCGTCCGCAGAAACTGAAGGTACATTTTCTGAATCTCCGGCAGTTCTCTTATGGGCGCATCCCACTCATCAATCAGCATAATAAATTTACTGCCTGTCAGTTCCACGGCGGAAAGCAGCGTTTCATCAAACGCGTTTCCAGTTTTCAACTGAGGATAAGTCTCCGCGAGTTCTTCCGTCACTCTCTTTTCAATAAAAGACAGAATATCCGTTGGTGCGGCCTTTCCCATAATATTGGTCATATCCAGATAAATCACGTCATATTGATTCAAATGCTGCCGAAAACTGCCGTTCAGCCTTTCATCGGCCGCAACAGCCAGATCACGGAATAACCCGAAAGAATCACAGCTCCTGTCATAATACGCACACAGCATCTGCGCCGCAAAGGACTTTCCAAAGCGCCTTGGCCTGCTGACACAGGTCAGCTTCTGCTTCGTTCCGATCGTACGGTTGACCAGACTGATCAGACCGGATTTATCCACATACCGGCTGTTTCTGATTTCCTCAAATCCACTGTTTCCCGGATTCAGATACATTCCCATGGTTTTGAACCTCCGCTTTCCTATCCTGTTTCCGCAAACAAATTATCTCATAGCCCTTCACATTCTCATTATACATTCTTTTAGCCTTTTTCTCAATAAAATCAGAAACAGCACAAATAAGAATCCTGCGCGTAGGACTTTCCATATGATACAAAAAAGCCCGTCCGCGATTTTCACAGACAGGCAAATTTTCTATATACACTTTTCCAAAATCCCAACCATCTCATCCACATGCCGCTTTTCAATAACCAGCGGCGGCAGGAAGCGGATCGTGTTCGCTCCGGCGGAAATCAGAATAACGCCCTGATCCATGGCCTTCTGAATGATGCCGCCCACAGGCTCCGTAAATTCCAGTCCCTGCATCAGTCCCGCGCCTCTGTGATCCACAATCGAAGCATGGCGGGCTTTCAGCTCCTCAAGCTTTTCATACAAGTAAGCCCCCACTTCACTGACATGGTCGCAGATATGATCCTGTTCAAAAATATCCAGAATTTTTCCGGCGGCGGCGCAGACCAGGGGATTTCCGCCATAAGTGCTTCCGTGATCTCCGGCCACAAGGGCGGCGGCTTTTTCCCTGCACAGGAACGCGCCGACCGGCAGGCCGCAGCCCAGCGCTTTCGCTACCGCCATCACATCCGGCTCCACGCCGTAACGCTCGCAGGCGAACATGGTTCCGGTCCGTCCCATACCGCACTGTATTTCGTCAAAGATCAGCAGCAGATCCCGCTCGTCGCAGATGGCCCGCAGCTCTTTTAAGAAACTTTCCTCCGCCGGGAAAATCCCTCCCTCGCCCTGTACCGGCTCCAGAATAACCGCGCAGGTTTTATCGGTCAGCAATGCTTTCACGCTCTCAATATCATTGAACCGCGCAAACTTCACGCCGCCTATCAGCGGTTTGAAAGCCTCCTGATAATGGGGATTTCCCGTCACGGATAAGGCGCCCATGCTTCTGCCATGGAACGAATGGTCCATGGCGATGATCTCATGGTCCGTTCTCCCATCCTTATTATAGGCATATTTCCGGGCTGTCTTAATGGCGCCCTCGACAGCCTCCGTACCGCTGTTTGTGAAAAACACCCGGTCCATACCGGCGGCCTTCGTCAGCTTTTCCGCCGCTTCCACGGCCGGCTGATTATAATAATAATTGGACGTATGGATCAGTTTATCCAACTGCGCTTTTACCGCCTCATTCAGCCCCGGATAATTGTAGCCCAGGGCGTAAACGGCGATTCCCGCATAGAAATCCAGATATTTTTTCCCTTCGCTGTCATACAGGTACACGCCCTCGCCGTGATCCAGCACGATCTGATACCGGTTATAGGTGTGAAGCAGCACCTGCTCCGCCCGGTCGATCAATCGCTTTTTCTCCTCACTCATGATAATACCTCGTTTCCGATTTATTTAAAATCGCCGTTCCGATTCCCTTATGGGTAAATATCTCCAGCAATACGCAGTGGGGAATCCGTCCGTCCAGGATATGGACTCTGGACACGCCGTTTTTCAGCGCGTCAACGCAATTGGACAGCTTGGGAATCATTCCGCCCATAGCCGCGCCGCTTTTAATAAATTCCTCCGCTTCCTCTATGGTCAGCTCGGAGATCAGCGTGGATTTGTCATTAAAATCTCTGTATACGCCCTCAATATCCGTCAGGAACGCCAGCTTTTCCGCTTTCATGGCTTTGGCGATGGCACAGGCGGCGTCATCCGCATTGATATTGTAAGTGTCAAACCGGTCGTCGTAGCCGATGGGGCAGACAATCGGCAGGAAATCTTTTTCCAGCAGGTCATACAGAATTTTAGGCTCCACAGCGTCGATCTCCCCCACAAAACCGATATCCTGACCGTCGGAATCTTTTTTGTGTACGTGAAGCAGGCCGCCGTCTTTGCCGCTGATGCCCACGGCCTTGATGCCTAACTGCTGAATCAACTGCACCAGGTTTTTATTGACCCGGTTCAGCACCATCTCCGCGATCTCCATGGTGGAAGCGTCCGTCACCCGCAAACCGTTGACAAATTTCGGCTCCATGCCGACTTTGCCCACCCATTTGCTGATTTCCTTGCCGCCGCCGTGAACGATAATGGGTTTAAAGCCTACCAGCTTTAAAAGCACGGCGTCCTTAATCACATTCCGTTTCAGTTCCTCGTCCACCATGGCGCTGCCGCCGTATTTGATGATAATTACTTTTCTGTTAAACCGCTGTATATAAGGCAGGGCCTCAATCAGCACCTCCGCCTTTTTCATGATTTCCTGATCCATAGTTTCCTCTTTCCGAATATTGGTTTCGTTTAAATATTCAAAATTTTCTCTGTCAGCTCCACTGCATCCCGGATGCAGTCAGGACAGGAACGAAGCGCCTTGCCCGTTTCCGTACCTTTCAGATCTTTGCATACGGCCGAGCCGTTTTTCTTTACAAACTCTGCCAGTAGCTCTTTCGACATCTGACAGGAAGATGCCTTGGAATCCGGCTTCTCCAGATTCGCGGTGCTGTTTTTCAGGCCGATGACCATTGCCGCCCCTGACACGGCGCCGCACAGGCCTTCCATGCCGCCCATGCCCGCTCCCAAAGCTTCCGCACATTTGAATACGGTCTTATAATCCGCGTCCAATTCCTCCGCAAACGCACATACCGTACACTGACAGCAGTTATACCCTTTCTCCCGAAGTTCCAATGCTTTTTCTGCTCTGCTCATTGTTCATTCTCCTTTTCTTTTCCATGTCGCACAGAATCAGGCACCGCCGGACTCCGCGCGCACATTTTTGTGATTTCCCTGCTGCGGCAGCCTGCGTTTATGTACCGGTTCCCTCCGGGCCGCAGCATACGGGCCTGCAAATCTGTCCTGCGATGGCAGGCGCAAATCTATTGTATACCATTCCCGGTTTTCGCACAAGAGACAGAAGAACCTGTTTTCTGCCGCCATGTGACAAAAAACCGTGTCCGTTTCACAGCGATTTCAAGCCCCCGCACGTTCCTTCAATAAGGCAGCCAGCTTTTTCTGAACCGGTAAACGGCTGCGGCGCGGATAAACACGCTGATAAGCATTATATAACGGCGCTGCCTCCGACGGCTCTGTCAGCCGGACCAGCTCCAGCGTAAGGCCGTGTACCGCCATCAGCATCCAGTAAACCGACGGCTCCGCTTTCCAACGGTCAGGGGCCGTAAAATATATATATTGCAGCACCGGACCCACCTCCTGAGAAGACGGCGACCGGGACCCAAATGTCTGCAGCAGTTGTTCCAGATCCCCGGCAAACTGATTATGGCAGGGGTAATGCTGGGGTCCTCCGCCGAAGCCAAACGCTCCCTCCATAGGTTTCCGATTCCGCTCCAGCCGGTAAAATTCTTCCAGATATGCCTCGTAAAGACATGTGACTTCTTCCAACATTTTACTCAACCTGTAACCCTTCTCATTCTTTCTGACAGTCCTGCGGCCTGCCGCATCCATATCCGCATCATTGATCCGGCAGGCCGCAGCCATCTTTTATGACCGGTAATCCGCATTGATTTTCACATAATCAAAGGTCAGGTCACAGCCCCATGCCGTAGCCTGAGCCTCTCCCATCTTCACATCCATCATGCAGGTCACTTTCTCCTGGGACAAAATCTTTGTGGCTGTCTCCTCGCTGTAGCCGGTGGATGTTCCGTTCTCCACGATTTTCAGCTTTCCCGCCCGGCTCTCAAAGTAAATGTCCACTTTCTCCGGATCAAACGCCGCCCCGGAATATCCCATGGCACACAGAATCCGGCCCCAGTTGGCGTCATGTCCGAAAATGGCCGTTTTGGTCAGACTGGAGGTCACTACCGATTTTGCCAGCGTCCTGGCCTGTTCCTTTGAAGCACAGCCCACAGCCGTCACTTCAAACAGGCAGGTGCAGCCCTCTCCGTCACCGGCAATCATCTGGGACAGTTCCAGCATCACCTGACGGAGCGCCCCGCAGAAGCTGTCATATGCCGGCCCCTCTCCTTCGATCACCTCATTTTCCGCCATGCCGTTTGCCAGCAGAAGCACGCTGTCATTGGTGGAAGTGTCTCCGTCCACGGAAATCATATTGAAAGTGTCCTCCACGTCGGCGCTCAGGGCTTTTTGCAGCATCTCATGGGAAATGGCCGCATCGGTGGTGACAAAGCAGAGCATGGTAGCCATATTGGGATGAATCATTCCGGAGCCTTTGCACATGCCGCCCACGGTAACGGTCCTGCCGCCGATCTCCACCGTCACCGCCGTCTCTTTCTTCCTGGTGTCCGTGGTCATAATGGCTTCGGCGGCCGCGATGCCGTGGGCTCTGTCTGCTCCCAGCTCACCGGCCAGAAGCTTTACCCCGTTCCGAATCTTATCCATGGGAATCTGCGCGCCGATCACGCCGGTGGACGCCACCAGAACGCTGTCTTCGGGAATGTTCAAAAGCTTCCCCGCGGCTTGTGCCGTCTCCGCGCAGCAGTCATAGCCCTCCTGTCCGGTGCAGGCATTGGCGATGCCGGAATTGATCACGACGGCCTGCACATACGGAGACGTATCCACCACTTTTTTATCCCATTTGACCGGCGCGGCTTTTACCACGTTTGTGGTAAAAACCCCCGCGGCCTGACAGGGGCTCTGGCTGTACACCAGCGCCATATCATTTCTTCCCTGATATTTAATTCCCGCGGCGGCCGCTGCCGCCTGAAATCCTTTCGGGGCGGTTACGCCGCCTTCGATTTTCACTATATTCATTTTCAGACACTCCTAAATGATATTCATGTACTCCCTAAATCTCTCCGCACCTGGTTTCTCGGATGATTTTCCGCCGTCCCGCCCGCAATTTTATGAAGCATACGCCCCGCAGCTTTTACGGGAACATAGGCGGCTGCATCAGTCCTTCCGTCTCCGGCAGGCCAAAGAGCAGGTTCATATTCTGCACGGCCTGTCCCGCCGCGCCTTTCACCAGGTTATCAATGGCGCCCATCAAAATAATCCTGTTTGTTCTGGGGTCGATCACATAGCTGATATCCACGTAATTGCTGCCCTCCACCCAGCGGGTTTCCGCCGGCCGGCCGTCATGGCTGACTCTGACAAAAGGCTCATCGGCATAATATTTATCATAGGCGGCAGCCACCATATCTTCTGTTACACCCGCTTTTAGCGAGGCATATTCCGTAGCCAGAATCCCTCGGTTCATCGGCACCAGATGAGGGGTGAAGCTGATGGTAAACTGCGCTCCGGCCGCATACCCCAACTGTTCCTCAATCTCCGGCGTATGACGGTGAGAAGCCACGCCGTAAGCCTTCATATTCTCATTGACCTCGCAGAACAGGTTGTTCACCTTCGCGCCCCTTCCGGCCCCGGAAGTTCCCGATTTCGCGTCAATAATCAGCGTGGCCGGATCAATCAGCCCTTCCTTCACCAGCGGATAGGCCGTCAGAATCGAACAGGTAGTATAGCAGCCCGGATTCGCCACCAGTCTGGCCCTTTTCACCTGCTCTCGGTTAATCTCACAGAGCCCGTACACCGCTTCCTCAATAAACTGCGGGCTTTTGTGGGAAATGCCGTACCACTTCTCATAAACCGCCACGTCCTTTAACCGGAAATCAGCGCTTAAATCCACAATCTTTACCTTCGATAAAATTTCCTCCGACACCAATGACGCGCACAGTCCCTGGGGCGTCGCCGTAAAGATCACATCCACCGCTTCCGACAGGGCATCCATATCATCGTCCATGCAGACCCCATCCACAATCCGGAACATATTTCTGTACACGTCCGCATATTTCTGATCGATATAGCTTCTGGACCCGTACCATTCCACCCGCACATCGGGATGCCCTGCCAGCAGCCGTACCAGCTCGGCCCCCGCATAACCGGTGGAGCCGATGATTCCTGCTTTTATCATAAAAACACTCCTTTTCCGTACATCAATATCCTGTCCGCCGAATCCCCGCATCTCCCGCCGGGCGTTCAGCTTCCTGCCAAACGCTCTTAATTATAATACATCCACGGTTTTCGTCAAGAGAAAACAGGATTCCTCTATCGTAATCCTGTTGCGTGTATTGCATAATTATACATTATTTATTAATAATATTCAATACTTTCACGGGAAATTTTTCACCGCCCCCCATGATAATACTCCAAAAGCACAATTCTAATGCGCCGGCCAAAAAACGTTTTCTCAAAATGAAACGTTACCGGCAGCCGTCAATTATCTCTTTGACATACCCAAGCATTTCCTCTTTTGTCACCCCTTCGTCCTCCCGGATATATGTGTAACTGTCCCCATCCATTTCCCATACGGCACAGAAAGGAGAAATGCCAAACCATACGCCGATCTCAGGATCTGTCCACACCGCACAGGCGTCCCGGTAATCCGTAAGCGGCGGCGCAGGATCTGCGGAGCCGGCGTATTCCGTGATTCTGTCATAAAGATAAATCGTACAATTCTGATAAGTATGCTCCGTAATATGATCGACATAAGAAACACTTCCCTGCGCCTCATCATACCAGGTCAGTGTTTCCGGATACAACCTGCCATTCCATATATCATTTTCCAAATCATAACCAGAAGCGTCAGCCCACAGCGGATGATCCATGGTGCCAAGGCTGAGTGAAAGGCTCTGACGGCTGTTTTTCTCATAGCTCACTGACATCCAGGTATAGTCCGGTCTGAAAAATGCCTTTAAACTGCCGGACCCTGCAGACACCATATGAAAACTGTCCGCACTTTGTTCATCAATACGATACGGACCCAACTGTTCCGGGCAGTAAACACCCATTTTTTCGATTTCTTTCCGACTGCCGTGGAATACCCATGCGCCGTGGGACTTCCTTGCGCTGCCGGAAAAAACGGCACCGGAAATGGCCAGCGTCAGCAAAACGACAAATGCCGGAAACAGCCTCCTTCTCATTTTTCCAGTTCTGACGGCTTTTTTCATCACCTGGTCAAGCGTGTCCTCGGAAGCGTGAAGGGACGAAAAAACTTCCTGATACATTTTAGAATCAAACATGACTGTGCTCCTCCTGTTGCAATTTTTCCTTTAACAGCTCCCGCCCCCGGCGCAGGTGCGTCGCCACCGTAGCCTTTGGCATATGCAAAAGGCCGGCAATTTCTCCGGTAGAGTACCCTTCATAATAGTAAAGATAAATCGCCAGCCTGTATTTCCTCGGCAGCTCCATAATCATGTAAAAAAGGGTGCCATGCTCCGGTGTCATAAAAGAGAGCTGATCCATATAGGCATCCAGCGGCTCCCTCTTCCGCCATGGTGACAAACAGGCCTTTTTGCAGCAGTTGACCGCTACCCTTACCAGCCAGTTCCTGATATGCGCCTCGCTCTCAAAAAATTTATCCGTCCGATATAGTTTCAGCAAAACCTCCTGGGTGATATCATCGGCCTCTGCCCGGTCTTTCAGATAATGAAAAGCAATCCTGAAAATCATATCCATATATTTTTCTGCGATCCGGGTGAACTGTGCTTCCTGAAACATGCCGGGTTCTCCTAAATGTAAAATAATGCCAAAGTTATAACTGTCTCTATAGTATATATCTTTTAAAAGGGAAAAAAATTTCATTTCCTGCGGAAATTTTAAAAATATACTTCTTTTCTTCCAAAAAATGCTTCTGCTTCCATGGGCCGGTATTCTGTTTTATTTATCATATATTCAAATATTATTATTATATTTTATAATATTTTCCGCAATAGGTATTTACCAATCTCCCAAACAGTGATAGACTATATCTATAAATCCTGAAAGAAAGGAAGGAAGGAAGAAAAACAGACATGATTACAGTAAATGCCATGGGCGACAATTGCCCCATTCCCGTTATAAAAACAAAAAAAGCCATGCAGGCCCTTACCGGCCCGGATACCATTGAAGTGCTGGTGGACAATGAGATTGCCGTACAGAACGTGTCCAAAATGGCTTCTGCCCAGGGCGGTCAGGTACGCTCGGAAAAGACAGGGGAAAAAGAATACAAGGTTACGATCCGGATGCAGAGCGCACCGGAACCCCCGTCGCCAGAGAGCGAAACCGAAACCTGCACGCCTGACCAAAGAGGCGACGCCATTGTAGTGGTTTCCTCCGACCGGATGGGAAGCGGAAACGACGAACTGGGAAAGGTGTTAATCAAAGGCTTTATTTTTGCCGTCACTCAGCTAGATACGCTGCCCCGGAAAATGTTATTCTATAACGGCGGCGCCACGCTCACCACAGAAGGCTCCGACTCGCTGGAAGACCTGAAATCGCTGGAGGCGCAGGGCGTGGAAATCCTGACCTGCGGCACCTGCCTGGACTATTATCAGTTAAAGGAGAAACTGGCCGTAGGCACCGTTACCAATATGTACAGCATTGTGGAGGCCATGGCAGAAGCCGGGAAGATTATCCGGCCATAGCCGGAAAGAGGAAACGAAAAACATGAGCAGCAAAATCAAACTGACAAAAATGGCGAAAACCGCAGGCTGAGCGGCAAAAATCGGTCCTGAGACCCTTGCCCAAGTTTTGGGTAAGCTGCCCCGCTTTTATGACGAACGCCTGCTGGTAGGCATTGAAACCTCCGACGATGCGGCGATCTATAAAATCACTGACGAGATCGCGCTGATTCAGACCGTCGATTTCTTCACCCCTGTGGTGGACGACCCTTACACCTTCGGCCAGATTGCGGCGGCCAACGCTTTAAGCGATGTGTACGCCATGGGCGGCGTGCCGAAAATCGCTCTGAATATCGTGGGCTTTCCCAACTGCCTTGACCCTTCTGTCCTGGGAGAAATCCTGGCCGGCGGTGCGGACAAGGTAAAGGAGGCCGGCGCCGTCTTAGTAGGCGGCCACTCCATCCAGGATGACGAGCCAAAATATGGTCTGTGCGTATCCGGCTTTGTCCATCCCGATAAAATTTATAAAAATTTCGGCTGTCAGCCGGGGGATGTGCTGATTCTTACCAAACAGATCGGCAGCGGTATTATCAACACCGCCGTTAAGGCGGAAATGGCTTCCGATGCCGCAGTCAAAGAAGTAACCGCCGTGATGACGGCGCTGAATAAAAAAGCGAAGGAGGTACTGGACGGCTATCCCGTTCATGCATGTACCGATATCACCGGTTTCGGCCTTCTGGGTCACTGTATGGAGATGGCCAAAGCCAGTCAGGTAACCTTCTCGCTGAATGTCCGGGATGTGGCCTACTTTGACGACGCGGTTTCCTATGCCAGAATGGGACTGGTTCCCGCCGGGACATACAGAAACCGGGGATATGCCGATGGAAAAGTGGACGACGGCGGTGTGGAAGAACATTTCACCGACCTGCTTTTCGACCCTCAGACCTCCGGCGGTCTTCTGTTCAGCATTGAACCACAATATATGGAAGCAGTTATGGAGTCTTTCGAAAGGAAGCAACTGGGTACGAAAGTATCTGTCATCGGAACGGTGGCGGAAAAAAGCGACAGGCTGATCCGGCTGCATTAACCTGTCAAAAATACGGATTCCTGCTGCAGGAAAGCAAGATAAAAATCAATTGTAAAATCATCCGGGAATGTCTGAAAACCCGCATCCGGCAGATAACCGTTTTCGGACACCTCCCGGCAGAAAGGCAGTATGGGCATGAATTTGAAGCAGTTAGAAGCATTCGTAAAAGTAGCGGAGGAAAAAAGCTTTTCCAAAGCGGCAAAAATACTGTTTTTAACCCAGCCCACCATTAGCGCCCATATTTCCGCTCTGGAAAAAGAGCTGAATACCCGGCTGTTTATGCGCACCACAAAGGAAGTCAGCCTTTCCGGAGACGGAGAACTGCTGTATCAGTATGCCCGCCAGATAACTGCTCTGGAGGAAAAAATCAGGGACACCTTTCTGCGCAATGAAAAAAAAGACATCCGGTGCATTTCCATCGCCGCTTCCTCCATCCCCGGACAATACCTGCTTCCGGAAATTCTGGCCAGATACAGCGAAAAATTTCCGGACAAGCAGTTCTATGTAACGGAAACCGACAGCGCCAGAGTGGTGGAACAGGTGGCCGGACATATGGCGGACGTCGGATTTACCGGCACCATACTGGAAAACAGACAGTGTATATATATTCCATTTTACTGTGACAAACTGGCAATCATTATGCCTGATACGCCAAAATACCGGAAAATACAGCAAAATGAAACGACGCTGGACTGGATTGCCGACGAACCGATCATTATGCGGGAGGAAGGCTCCGGCACCAGAAAAGAAGCGGAAAAACAACTTCGAAAAGCAGGCGTCGACGTGGAACGTCTCCATATTGTGGCCCAAATCGAAAATCCGGATTCTATTAAAAAATATGTGCGGCAGGGAATCGGCATTACCGTAATCTCCCGTCTTGCCGTGCGGGATGATCTAGCCTCCGGAATGGTGCTGGAATTCCCTCTGCCCAATACCGGCAAGCGCAGCCTGTACCTGGTCCACCACCAGAACAGACCCCTTCCGTCATCGGTAGAACAATTGATACAGACTGCAAAAAGACTGTATCACTAAAGAACCGTATCTCGAAAGTCTGCTGCCAGCACAACGGCATATGGGAGCAGAGCAGTCATGCTCAGATAATCACCCCTTCCAGATGATCACACTCATGCTGAATAATCTGCGCAATATACCCTTCATACTCCTGTGTGTGCTTCCGAAAAGCTTCGTCCTGATACCGTACTTTGATTTTCCTGAACCGTCCGGTTTTCCTCACCCCGGTTAAAGAAAGACAGCTTTCTTCCGTCTCATAGGGCTGGGATTTCTGAATAATCACCGGATTCACCATCACAAGATCCGCAAATCCGAGAGAAACGATAATAATCCGTTTCCTGCTCCCGATCATATTCGCCGCCATGCCCACACAGGACTCCCTGTGGGCCGCCAGCGTATCCCGCAGATCAGCGATCACCTGCCTGTCCTGTTCCGTCGCCTCCTCGGATTTCTGACCGAGAAACAAAAGCTCTTTCATAATTGGCCGAACCATAATCCCTCCCAGCTCTTTTAATCTGACTGTTTATTCTGTTTCCCTGCCACAATCCCGATAAACTTTTTCATAAGCGGAATATAAGTAAGAACAAAGACAAACAGCGCGGCTGCTCCCACCTTTTTCTTGCTTTTTTCCGGTATCCGCATTCCTGCCAGAATTCCTATAGAAAACAGACAGAATTTCAGCATGGCCATATCTTTCCAGTCGCTGTTCCGTAAATATTCATCCGCATAGCCAAATAGTTTTTTCATGGTATCAGCCTCCTTGTCTTTCACCTGCGGCATTTATCTTCGCCGTCTGATTTCGTAAATTAATTGATTTTATTATACCAGAAACCTGTCCGTTATGCCAATCTAATTTTGTCAGGCGCAGGCCTTCGTATATCCTTAAAATTCACTTCCGCGCCGGAATTACCTTTCAATTGTCCGCACCAGAAAGGGAAGTCCCACCAGCATAACCCTCATAACAAAGAAGCGGGAAGCACACGCCCCTTTGCCTGTATCAGCAACTTTGATCTCTGCATACATTTGTCGCTTGCGGTTCGTAATCTATATATGGAATATAATTATCGATCCGATCATACGCTTCTTTCGGAATCGTATATACTCCGTTGTCCGTCTGCTCGATAAAATATTCTCCCTCATCTTCATATAAAAATAATCTGCCTGTCACATTTCCCTGATTGATAAAGTCTACATTGATAATATTTTCCACACGAACAGGCGTACCTATTTCGCCGCTCTTTGTGGTAGGTTTTGTATCTTCTAAAATACCTAAAATCTCTGCCACATCATCTTTGCTGTTTATCGCGATGGGCATGTCAGAATTCCTTTTGAGAGAAAGGCTGTCTACTGCCGCTGCGTCTGGCACTTCCAGTTCATATGTGTTACATTCTTTCGCCTCTTTAAAATCGGGGATAACCGGTTTCCCTTTTCCCTCGAATTTCACATTATAAAACTTATCTGTTTTTTCATCGTAAATCAATGCATAATTAAAATCACAGATTGGCAGATCCAGCTCTTTTTCTGTCGTTAAAGTCTCTGGCCGGACAGTATACGCATCGGCAGAAACTCCAAAGATCGTATATTCAGGCATATATGTCGTTACCAGCATCTGCGTGTCGGAAACTTTCAGAGAATATGTCTTATCATCTTTTATGTTCATATCCGTATAATGAGATACCGCTTCGTTTAAGCGATTAACAATCATTTGCTCCGCAGGCTTATTTTTTGCCAAAAGCCAAATACATACGATTCCAGCCAATGCGATACCCGTTATAATTATAAACAGTTTCTTTTTCATAATATCACTCCTTAAACTTATTGACTTCTGTCATTCCCGTTCACACTTGGCCGTAAAGGGTATTGATCTGTATAATACAGCGCAAATCCCTCCGGCATATCCTCATGCCCGTCCACGCTATCCCGTAAACGGGGAATAAGCACACCTTCTTCAAAAGGCAGATATACCAACTCAAAATAAGGCTCTGCCGTATCCATTATACCGGTATGACTATTCCGACAGAGCGATTCTATAAATATCCGCCTGTTCTCCATCCATTTCAAAGCTGCGCTCATAGACTCCGCCATTCCGGGTGATTGTTTTTACCGAAGGTTCATTCTTCTTTTCCACAGAAAGATACAGTTCGTTCATCCCCGCCCTTTTGGCAACCTCTAATAACTGCCGCAGCATTTCCGTAGCAAAGCCTTTTCCTCTCTCTGACGGACGGACGCTATAACCGCAATGGCCGAGATCCTTCAGAAAATCGTTCAGCCTATGCCTTAAATCAATGATTCCCACAATTCTATCCTGATCATCAACGGCGAAGAATGTGTCTGTTATGACCCAATTCGGATTCACCGTTTCCTCTTTCGTGTTTGCGTCAATGGATCTGCACCATTCCATATAATCCTCTGTTTTATCAAATAATTCACTTCCGTTAATAACGAATTCTCCCTGATCAAAAAATTCCTGTCTGAATTTGATTGCCTGTTCTTTCCGTTCTTCTGTTGGCCTGACTAATTGAATCATTTTTCACACTCCTTTATCTGCTAAAATTTTATCAAACTTCTTCTCCGACAGGATTTCCTGGGTTACAAGCTGCCCGTCATACTCTATTGCCTCCGTATCGTTCAATCTGCATTTATGTAAGCAAAAAATCATCCTAACCACCCCTGATAAAACGCAACCGCTCCCAAAATTGCGCCTACAGCCATCGCTGTCAATGTTGCAACAATAATAATAGGATGTTCTTTCATCAGTTTCCCTAACTCTTTTAAATCGTTCAATAAACCTTTCCTCCTTTGTCCCACAACGGGAATTTGTCTATCTCTTTCCATATTGGTCATAGCGGCATTGTTCAGCAACCATTTTCCCCAATAATGTAATTGCTTGTTGAGGACAGGAACAAATACAGCGACAACACATGGCACAATGATTTCCTGTAATAATTTTATTGTTTTTATCGAACATTAGCAGTTCGATAAATATGAATTACCAGCACAAATGCAAAGGAAATAATTTGTGCAGCCAAAATTCGGACAATCTGTAATTCGTCCGCACCCTTTAGCGAAACGACATGCAGCATGTTTGTAGCAACGGTATTATTGAACAAATGGTCGCCAAGCCCTGTCCATAGATTTCCTGTTATGCGGTAAAGAAGCCCCCATTTGATTCCCATAACCCCGGCAAGGATCATATAACCGATACCCATCAGAAACATTGCCGCAAATGACATTTCGCCATTAAAATAACTTCTGATGGGCATTACTATGTGCCAAACACCAAACAAAAATGCGGCAATAGAATTCGCTTTCATATACGACTCTGTTTCGGAGAGTGTTTTAATGAACAGACCGCGAAAAACCCCCTCCTCCATCCATACATTGACGATATTGAATAATACGCATAACAGAAAGAAAACAAAATCAGTATTTTTTATTTGAGAGCCGGTTAACGAAAAACTGCTGATATACATTTCTAAATGTGCAGGATTGCCCTGCAGAATAAAAACAGCCAATTCCAGGCCATATGAAACGGCAAAGCAAACGCTTCCCAATAACACCCCTTTCAAAATACTGCTTACAAAACCATTTCTATGAAATCCAATATCGCTCCATGAGAGATTTACCCTTTTTAATACCAAAGCCAATAGGATCATTCCAACTATTTTATGAAGCACATTTTCTCCAACAGCCGTTTTATCTGTTTCAATCAGAAAATATTCTGCAAACCTCACGGACAAACAAAGCGTAAATATTGCGATGCACAAATGATCTGGTTTGCATTTTATGTTTCTTCCCATACAGTTATCTCTTTTCATTCATCTTCCTTTTTCTTAGCAGTACGGCAATTATCAGTCAACCTTATGGAAACATACCATCTGCTCTTTCATGGATATTTTCCCGACCTGATAACCATAGTCCGCCAATTCTTTTTTGTATTTCAGGAAAGAGTGGTCAATCGGCATCCCCGCAATCTTCTGAATCTCCTCAAAAGTCAACTGAAAAGATTCTTTTCCGCTTTTCTGTATATATTCCCACAAAGCGTTGTATTTGCTCATTGCCTTTTCTCCTCTCTAATGATTACATAAATTCAGAACTTTCCGAATCTATATCCCGCTTTACAGAACCTGTAAAAACACAGTTATGAACATGACCTATTTCCATTCTTTCCGTCAGAGATCCAAAACAGACCGCGCAGTATAAGAAACAATCCTACAAAAATCGGAATGAATTTTTTAACACCTTCTGTCATTCCTTCTCACCTTTTCCTTTCTGCCCTCTCTTTTTCTTAAAAACATAAACGGCAGTATTGATGATACATAACAGCACAAAAAGACCCGTAAAGTTCATCCAAATATCCCTGTATGCTGTTTTCGCCAAAGATTCCCGCAATCCGCTAAACCAGACATACGCAAATGCCAGCAGCTGAGAGGGAATATAGGCAATCAAATATCTGAGAACCAAAGGCTTAACAGGCAGATTTGTACACAGCTCAAATGCAGCTATCCCAATCAAAAGAATCATAGCCCTGTCTAATTCATGCCAGTTGCCGCTTGGATCTTCATAAATACCATTATAAAGGTACAAAACACTGTTTAACAATGTTATTGCCGTATATATAATCGAGTAAACCGATACGATACGAATCCACTTTTCCTTCTTCATTTTCCCCTCCGGCTTCAATTTTTCAAACCCATTCCGGAAATCCCGATTATTCCCTTCCTGTATCTTTCCTGTAAGTTTTAATTTTAGCATTCCCAAGGCAGCGGAACAATCTGTTTGCTGCAGACGGTTTTCTAAATGACGTGAAATGTCCGGGCATTCTGAAATCCGCCTGAAGCATGACCGGACTTTAGAATGCCCGGATATCTCAAAAGCTTTTAAACTGTATTTCATTCCATGCATGTCTGCAATAAGAGCGTACAGCCTATATCTAAGCGACAAGGAACAATACATACCGGAGCAGAAAGTAAAAATCTCCGGCATGAAAAGCAAGTTTAAACCAGATCGCCAAGCGAATGAACGCAACAGGCAACGTGTATAAAGCCGATGTCGAGGAAGTGAAGAAGCTGATGAAACAGGTGTGGGATACACAGAAAGCCATGCTCTCAAAACAGTCCACCATGAAGCAGTAAGCCCAAGTGGAATCCTTTTCCAAAAGCGGAATAGTTCCGGCCAGATTTTGCACACAAATACACAACGGATAAACTGCAACAAAAGCTAAAATCAGACAAATTTCGCACCATTAAAAAAGGTGTACCGCAGTGAAGTTTCTTTCTTCCTTACGGTACACCCTAATATGTAAAACCATCCGTAATTCTTTTGTTTCCCTTATTCTATGGAGCGATATTTTCAATTTCCTCTTTCTCATTATTTACCTCCTGATTTAACCCATTCCATTTTAATTTTCCAAATAAAAGCGGCAGCTTTGTTTTCCAAAGCCACCGTAAAATTAAGGCACTAAAACATGGCTGCTGTACGACGGCTTTTTTCTTTTGCCGCCATGTGGCAATGCCGTCGTGCGGCAGATTATTATTCTATATTCATTTCTAAATGCCCCGTAAAATTATTTCCA
>CAOKOL010000056.1 GCA_948470335.1 uncultured Lachnospiraceae bacterium
CTGCACGCTTGATCATTCTGGCCAGCTCTCTGGTGGTCAGGGAGATATCTACATCAGGAACGCCTGCTGCGCTCTGGTTGTCACGGCCAATCTCGAACTTCTTAGCGGTACAAGGCATTACGGATACGCTTACGATCTTCTTGGGATCAATGCCCATCTTCTGTGCATAGTAGGTCTTCAAAGTAGCGCCGAACATCTGCTGAGGAGACTTACAGGTGGACAGGTTCTCCGTCATATCCGGGAAGTAATGCTCGCAGTACTTGATCCAGCCCGGTGAACAGGAGGTGATCATCGGTAGAACGCCGCCGTTCTTTACTCTGTCAAGGAACTCGTGAGCCTCTTCCATAATGGTAAGGTCAGCGGAGAAGTTGGTGTCAAATACTTTGTCAAAGCCCAGACGACGCAGAGCCGCAGCCATTTTGCCTTCGGCGCCGGTGCCTACGGGCAGACCGAACTCTTCGCCCAGACCTGCACGAACAGCGGGAGCGGTCTGAACCACAACGAATTTATCAGGATCAGCGATGGCATCGAATACCTGCTGGGTATAATCCTTCTCATAGATTGCGCCTACAGGACATGCAACGATACACTGTCCGCAGGATACGCAGCTGGTGTCGCCCAGGCCCATCTCAAATGCGGAACCGATATGGGTCTTGAATCCACGCTCATTTGCGCCGATTACGCCGATACCCTGAACCTTGTCGCAGACAGCTACACAGCGGCGGCAAAGGATACATTTGTTATTGTCACGTACCATGTGGGGAGCGGACTCATCCAGCTCATATACCGGCTTCATGCCGTCATATCTGGACTCATCGTCAACGCCCAGGTCTTTACACAGCTTCTGCAGTTCGCAGTCCTCGCTTCTGATACAGGACAGACATCTTCTCTCGTGTACGGAAAGAATCAACTGCAGGGTTTTCTTTCTGGACTCTCTCACCAGCGGAGTGTTGGTGAAAACTTCCATGCCTTCGTTGATCGGATATACGCAGGCAGCTACCAGGCTTCTTGCGCCTTTGACTTCAACTACACACATACGGCATGCGCCGATCTCATTGATATCCTTCAGATAGCAGAGCGTAGGGATATCGATTCCGGCGATTCTGGCAGCTTCCAGGATAGTAGACCCGGCAGGTGCCGATACTTCCATGCCATTTATTTTGATATTAATGTTTTCCATAATTTGCACTATCCTCCCTTATTTCTTCTCGATTGCGTCAAACTTACACTTCGTCATACATACGCCGCATTTCACGCACTTGCTGGGATCAATTTCGTGAGGTTTTTTCTTCTCGCCGGTAATAGCGCCTGCAGGACAGTTCTTCGCACACATCGTACATCCTTTACACTTCTCAGGATCGATGGTGTAGCTGAGCAGGGACTTACATACGCCGGCCGGACATTTCTTGTCCTGAATATGAGCGATATACTCGTCTCTGAAATTGCTCAGGGTGGATAATACCGGGTTAGCGGCAGTCTGGCCCAGTGCACACAGAGCGTTCTGCTTCATGTAGGAAGCGATTTCCTCGATCTTATCCAGATCTTCCATCGTCGCTCTGCCCTCGGTGATCTTGTTCAGCAGCTCTAACAGACGGGTGGTACCGATACGGCAGGGAGTACACTTACCGCAGGACTCATCCACGGTGAACTCCAGGAAGAATTTTGCGATATCTACCATACAGGTTTCTTCGTCCATAACAATCAGGCCGCCGGAACCCATCATGGAACCGATGGCAACCAGGTTGTCATAATCGATCGGGATATCATAGTTATCAGCAGAGATACATCCGCCGGAAGGACCGCCGGTCTGTGCGGCTTTGAACTTCTTGCCTCCGGGGATACCGCCGCCGATTTCTTCAACGATCTCACGTAAGGTAGTACCCATGGGGATCTCTACCAGACCTACGTTCTTAACCTTACCGCCCAGAGCGAATACCTTGGTGCCTTTGGACTTCTCGGTACCCATGGATGCGAACCAGTCGGCGCCCTGCAGAATGATCTGAGGAATGTTCGCGTAAGTCTCTACGTTGTTCAGAATCGTGGGCTTCTCCCACAGACCTTTTACGGCCGGGAACGGAGGACGGGGATGAGGCTCGCCTCTGTTGCCTTCGATGGAGGTCATCAGAGCGGTTTCCTCGCCGCACACGAATGCGCCGGCGCCCAGTCTCAGGTCGATATCAAAATCAAAGCCTGTTCCGAAAATGTCTTTTCCTAACAGACCGTATTCTCTTGCCTGCTTCAAAGCAATGTTCAGACGGTTAACGGCGATCGGGTACTCGGCACGTACATAAATATAACCCTGATTTGCACCGATTACGTAACCGGCAATGGCCATAGCCTCAAATACAACGTGAGGATCGCCCTCTAATACGGAACGATCCATGAATGCGCCCGGATCACCCTCGTCGGCGTTACAGCAGACATACTTCTGTACGTTTCCTCTGTTGCCCATAGCCAGCTGCCATTTTCTTCCGGTAGGGAATCCGCCGCCGCCACGGCCTCTTAAACCGCTGTCCAGGATGCATTTTACCACATCTTCGGGACTCATCTCTTTCAGAACCTTAGCCAGTGCCTGATAGCCGTCGCGTCCGATGTATTCCTCGATATCCTCAGGATTGATCAGACCGCAGTTACGCAGGGCAACACGGTGCTGTTTCTTGTAGAAATTGGTCTCGTGCATGGACTTGATGCCGCTCTCGGTGATCGTCTCGTCATAAACCAGACGGGTAACGGGACGTCCGTTTTTCAGATGTTCTTCCACGATTTCGTGAACGTCATCTACGGTAACCATGGAATAGAAAACGGCTTCCGGATATACGATCATGATCGGGCCTAACGCACACAGACCATGGCAGCCTGTTCTCACAACATGGATTTCTTTGTCCAGGCCGCCGGCTTTCAGTTCTTCTTCCAGCTTGTCAGCAATCTGCAGACTGTTGGAAGATGTACAGCCCGTACCTGCGCAAACCAGCACATGCGCACGAACTTCGCCGTCTTTTGTCTGGCCGCTCTCGGTTCTCAAACCTACGTGGTCTTTGACTTTATCTCGAATTGCATTTAACTCTTCAAGAGATCTCATAGAAAATTTTCCTCCTTATTTAACTGATAATCACGCCGCCGTCCTTCTATAAATAATATGTATCACGAGTATAGCTGATCTGTCACGGCCGGCATGACGTGATGCGGTCTATTGATATTTCTCCAGAATGCCCTGGATATCATCGGGAACAAGACGTCCGTAAACTTCATCGTTAATCGTCATAACGGGAGCAAGGCCGCAAGCGCCGACACACCGGCAGGCCTCAAGTGAAAATTTTCCGTCCAGCGTACATTCGCCGCCCTGGATCTGCAAAGCTTCCTGAAGCTTCTCGTAGATTTTTCCGGAACCTTTTACGTAGCATGCCGTACCCAAACATACGGAAATACGATATTTGCCCTTCGGCTGCAGTGCAAACTGCGCATAGAAGGTCGCAACGCCATAAATCTTCTCCATGGGAATTTCCATCTCGTCAGAAATAATCTTCTGTACTTCAATAGGAAGATATCCGTAGATATCCTGAGCCTGCTGAAGTACTGGCATCAGAGCGCCCTTTTGGCCTTTGTGTGCTCTGATCATCTCAAGCAGTTTTTCTTCCTGCTCTTTTGTTCCCTGGAACGGAACAGTTTTAACCAAACTCATTCTTCTTATACCTCCTGATTTAATATAGGAACACAAATGACTAATGTGATTTCCAGTATAGCACAGATCAAAATGAATTTCTAGGCATTTTACATAAATTCTATAAATCTTACGTATTTTTTTTGGTTCAATCTAACATTTTATGACCGAAACGCAAAAAATATACTGCACAATTATAACATAAATGAAAAGCCCGGAAAGTCACAGCTTTCCGGGCTCCGCACCACTTATCGCATATTTCCGGTTCGATTACACTCCATGTCCTCGCCGGACCATCGTTTCACGGCAGACTAATCGAAATCCTCCGGATCATAACCGGCCTCCTCCATCGCCTCCCATCGTTCATCTTCGTCCATCCAGTCCCAGACACCCATATCTTTGGGGACCTTTGCAGACCGCCTTCCCCTCCTGATTACCCGGTCCTCATACTCATCTTCATCGGAATCTTCTTCCTGAAACTGACGCATCATATCCGTGACGTCCTCACCTTTCAGTACCTTTTCAAATAACTGATAACGTCTGTCAGTTTCAAAATCAAACCCGTCCATCAGCAACCCTCCTCCACATAGGCAGTCAGTATCACATCCTCCTGCATCTGTGTTCCTATATAAAACTTTTCGGTCTCCTCCACCTCGATTTTCGGAACCCCCTTGATCCCCCGCTTTTTCGCCTCCAGTTCGGCCAGCTCTCTGACCTTCTCTCTGCCTGTCTCCAGCGCTTTCCCAAATTCGGGAACCGGATACCGCCGGCTCGCCCCGGTATAGAACAGCGTATAGTAATCCTTTCCTCCCGCTTTATAATGAGGCGTCACCGATACGCTGACCGTAAAGGCAATTTTGCCTACTACGGCTCCCACCGCATTCGCCACCTCCGCATGGTCCGGAATCACTGCTTTCGCCCCGAATACCGCGGCCACTTCCGGCAGGAAGATTCCGGTAGGCGCGCCTACGCCCACGAAAACGCCTGGCACATGAAAGTCCACGTCCACAAACCCCATATTCCGGCCGGATGTTTTTCCTCCGGTTTTAAAAGCCGTCCAGCGCGCTTCGATCATCTCTCTGATCTGATCGCCGACACGTTCCTTTGCAATCCTCGGATACTGACGCTCCACCAGAATTCTGGCCAGATTTGTGTACAGTTTGTGCTTCACCTCATCATAAACCATTTCCTCAAGCTGCGCCGGCTCCACAAACAGACACCTGGCTACAAACCGGGCCGCGTAAACCGATGCCTCCCTGCAGTAGCCGGTATAATCTCCCCGGATATGCATGATATCTGTAGGTGTCAGACCGCTGCGCAGAACCACGCCTTCTTTTTCCAGCCGCTTTACGTTCAGATGATAAGGCTGCGTATTCAGAAGCTTTGCCGCCTGTTCCAGCGACAGCGGCCTCTCCCGCAGCGCCTCACACAGTTTCAGCTCGTCTTCGTCATACTCCTTTTTGCTGCCGATCTCTTTCTGCAGCACAAAATACTCGTGTATCCATCTGGTATGAATCCGCTCCGAATCCGCCAGCACTCTCAGTTCTTCCGTAATCACCGGATATTCCGCCGCCAGCGTACACAAAGGGATTACCCGTTCCTCATCCAGATACATTTTATCTTCGGCAAACCGAACCGCGCTGTCGCCGCCCAGCCCGAACGTATCCACATAAACGCCCTTTACAAAAGTTTCCCAGTCTCCTACCCGGACACCTTCCACCGCCTGCAAAGGAATACCTTTCCTTAAAAAAGCGATGTCCGTGGTGGTGCCGCCCATGTCCACTACCACGGCATTTTCATGTTCTGCCAGCTCCCTGGCACCCATCACCGACGCCACAGGACCGCAAAGCAGTGTCTCGATGGGATGATATCGGGTAAATTCCCGGGACATCAGCGTTCCGTCACTGCGGACGATCACAATGGGACAGTCCATCCCTTTATCCTCCATCGCTTTCCCCACAGCTTTTAAAAACTGGCTGATCAGCGGCACAAGCTGGGCATTTAAAAGAGCGCTGGCCCCCCGTTTCAGGAAATTCATATCGTGGAACAGTTCATAGCCGCACACCATCGGAACATCCAGCTCCCGGACAATAATCTCCTCCGCTTTCTTTTCCAGCACAGAGCCGGTCTGCTTGGCATACACCTCCGCCGCCGCCATGGCGTCGCAGTCCTCACACCGCTCATGAAGTAGCCGGGCAAATTCTTCCCAGTCCGGCTCCCTGCCGACGGCACCGCTGTAAGAAGTCTCGGTTTCATAACAGATCAGATCATCCCTGCTGTACGTGCCAAAATCCTTTCCGGCCCGCATCACAAATTCCTCGTCTCCGCCGAACAGCACCAGCTTTGCTCTGCCGCCTTTTCCTTCCACACAGGCATTGGTAGCCAATGTGGTAGACAGCGCCACGATCTCTGCTTTTTTCAGCAGTTCCTCCGGCAGCTTATTCAGCGAATTTTCAATTCCCACCGCCAGGTCCTGTTTCGTCGTCAGAGATTTGGCCGAAGCCAGCACCTTTTTCTCCGCAAAATCATAAACCACCGCATCCGTGCAGGTTCCTCCGGTATCGATACCAATTCCGATTTTCATCCCTTGTTCCTCCTATTGAAGTTCCGCAGCTCCCATTTCAGGCCCTCCTGAACTGAGAGAATTTCCAGCCGTTTACCGTTTTGCAGTCCGATCCGCCGCCCTTTTATACGGCTTTCGCCTTTTTTCGCTTTCGGTCGGTCCAGTGCAGATACCAGGCGCATAAGATCACGGAGATCAGCGTCGATCCCGGCACCGCAAGCCCCATCTCAAACAATGTCACGCCCGCCATCCGGCTGAACAGAAACGTAAGCGGCACCCTGCCGCAGAAGGTGGCCGCCAGACTGTGAGCCATCGTAAAAAAGGTCTGTCCGAACCCGTTGAAATATCCGTTCATGTTAAAGACAATCGCCACCAGTACACAGTCCAGAGAATAGGTTTTCAGATAAACCGCCGCCTCAGCGATTACCTCCGGATCATTGGTAAACAAACCTGTCATACTCTCACCGAAACACCAACTGCATAGGGTGGCAATTGCGGCCAGAGCCAGCGAAAAAAGAATGCCGCCTCTCATACATCCGCGGGTTCTGTCCAGTCTGCCGGCGCCGTAATTCTGCGCACACATCGCCGACACGGCCATGGACATGCCGATGGTGGGAATAAACAGAAAACCCACCAGCTTGCCCACCACGCCTACTGCGGCGGAAACCACCAGTCCCATCCCGTTGATAATCATGGTAATCAGCAAAAACGACAGTTCTGTCAGTGAATTCTGTACCACAATCGGCGTCCCGATCCGCACGATATTCCAGATCTGATCCCAGTGCAGTCCGATATCCTTAACAGAAAAAGGAAACCCAAGTCCCCTTTTTCTGAGATAAATGAGAGAAAATACAAAGCTGATTCCCTGGGCAAAAGAAGTGGCCAGCGCTGCGCCTCCCGCTCCCATTTGAAATCCCCGCACCAGCACGACGTCCAGTACAATATTAAACACGCAGGCAATCGCCACGAACAGCAGCGGCGTTTTGGAATCGCCAAGAGCCCGCAGAATACCGCAGACCACATTGTAACCGCCCACAAATGACAGACCGATGCTGCAGATCAATATGTAGTCCAGAGCAGGTTTCACTGCCTCCGCAGGCGTATTCATCACCGCTACAATCGTTTCACGAAAAAACGCCATCAGCAGAGACAGCAGCACGCTGACAAAGGCAAAAAAGAGGATCGAGGCTCCCATCAGCCTGGACAGACGCTTTTCCTGACCCGCGCCGAAATACTGGCCCATCAGCACTGTCACCGCCGTGGCAAAGCCTAAAACGACAAAAGACGCCAGATACATAATCTGGCTGCCCATTGATACCGCCGATACGTCCGCCGTATCGGCAAACTGTCCCACCACCATCAGGTCCACAGCTCCGTACAGAGCCTGCAAAAGCTGAGCCAGCATAAAAGGGACCGCAAAAATCAGCAGCGTTTTGTAAACGTTTCCCTCTGTCAGGGACATTTTTTCCTTCATTTACTCCATCCTTCCTCGAAGCAATTTTATAATCTTATCCGGGAAACCCGACAGCAAACATTCCGGTGCGGCTTTCGCCGCCGGTACGGCCCATTCTGCCGGATCCCCGCAATAAGTATGCTCACGAGTATAACATATTTTCTATGTCATGACAAGAAAATGCACGCAGAGAATCCCCGTTCTCTTTCATCCACTGCTCCTGCCGGCGGTAATCGGGCATCACCGCCGCAACCGTCTGATAAAAGGCGGCAGAATGGTTCATATGGACCCGATGAGCCAGCTCATGAATGACCACATAATCCGTAACGGACTCCGGCGCCAGAACAATATGCCAGTTAAAGTTCAGGTTCCCTTTTGCACTGCAGCTCCCCCAGCGGGTTTTCTGGTCTTTTACCGTAAGTTTTTCATAGGTAACACCCATCTTTTTCGCGTAGGCGTCAGCCTTCCTGGTCAGAATCGCTTTTGCCCGGCTGCGGTACTCCTGTTCTTTGGCCCCGCTGATCTCAGGACAGGCCGCCTGCACTTCCTCCCGCTTTTTCTGACGCTGACTCATCTTTTCCATCGCCTGGAACAGCCAGGCTTTTTTCCGTTCCAGAAATTCCAGCGCCTGTTCTTCCGGGTACCCGTAGGGAAGGCGCAGTCTGACCAGACCGTCCTGGCTTACTTCCAGGGCCGCCGTCCTGCGTCCGCTTCTCAGAATCTCGCAGGAAATCCAGGTTCCTTCCCCTATTCCTTCTATATTAATAATGGTTCCGCCGCTTTGTTTCCCACGGCTCGTTTTTCCGCTCAATATTCTCCGTCTGTCCTTTCTGCCCTTTTCCATATTCCGTGCCCGTTCGACCCGTTATGACATCTCATCTCCAGTATAGTATATCTGTGGTGAAATTGCAATTTCCTTTGATTTTTTCTGCTGTTCTCCCCATTATAAGCTTGTCTCCCTCCGCCGCTTTATGCTATGATAAACGCCAGGAGGAATGATTATGAGCGAATCTAACAATATGCTCCGTCTGGCCATGATCCAGATGGCAGTCACCGAAAATAAAAGAAAAAACATAGAAACGGCACAGACGATGCTGCGCCAGGCTGCCGGCCAGGGCGCGCAGATGGCCGTACTGCCCGAAATGTTCTGCTGCCCCTATCACACAAAGTCTTTCCCTGTCTACGCGGAACCGGAAGGCGGAAATACCTGGCAGGTCATGTCGGATGCCGCCCGGGAGAACGGCCTTTATCTGGTGGCCGGAAGTATGCCGGAAACGGATCAGGGCCGCTGCTACAACACCTCATACGTTTTCGGCCCCGACGGAAAGCAGATCGGCAAGCACCGGAAAATGCACCTGTTCGATATTGATATAGAGGGCGGTCAATATTTTCAGGAATCCGACACACTGACTCCGGGAGAACAGGTCACGGTGTTCGACACGCCTTTTGGCAAAATGGGCGTGGCCATCTGCTATGACTTCCGCTTCCCGGAGTTGGCCCGGCTGATGGTTCTTGACGGCGCCCGGATTCTGATCGTCCCCGCCGCTTTCAACATGACCACAGGGCCCCGCCACTGGCAATTGATGTTCCGCAGCCGGGCAGTGGATAATCAGGCCTTTACCATAGGCGTCGCCCCGGCCCGCAATCCAAGAGCTTCTTATGTTTCCTATGCCCACTCCATCGCCGTTTCCCCCTGGGGACATGTCCTGAAACAGATGGATATCAACCCGGGCATGGAAATCGTCGAATTAAATTTAAGAGACGTAATCGAAATACGGGCACAACTGCCCCTTCTGAAACACCGCCGGACAGATTTGTACCAGCTTAAATGCAGGGCAAACGTCAGAAGCAAATCAAAAAAGGAATGACTCCGTCTTGCACTGTCTTTGCATTTGTGGTATAAATAATCTAAATTTCTGCAAATTCATACAAACATCATTTTCTTTCAGAAGGAGACAAACCATATGGGATATTTCACAGGAAAAACCGTAATGATTACAGGCGGAGGACGCTCCGTTTTAAGTGACGGCAGATGCGGCTCCATCGGCTACGGCATTGCCACCGCTTATGCAAAAGAAGGCGCCAATCTGGTAATCACCGGCCGCAATGTAAAAAAGCTGGAGGATGCCAAAGAAGAACTGGAACGTCTTTACGGCATCAGGGTACTGCCGGTACAGGCGGATGTCAGCTCAGGCGCTGATAATGAAGCAGTAGTACAGAATGTGGTAAAGCAGACCATCGATACCTTCGGAAGAATCGATGTACTGATTAACAACGCCCAGGCTTCCGCTTCCGGCGTAACTCTGACAGACCACACCACCGAACAGTTTGACCTGGCTCTTTACTCCGGATTATACGCCGCTTTCTATTATATGAAAGCCTGCCATCCTTATTTAAAAGAGGCAAAAGGCTCTGTCATCAACTTCGCTTCCGGCGCCGGCCTGTTCGGCAATTTCGGCCAGTGTGCCTACGCCGCCGCCAAAGAGGGCATCCGGGGTCTGACCCGTGTGGCCGCTACCGAGTGGGGTCCTGACGGCATCAACGTAAACATTGTCTGCCCGCTGGCATGGACGGCACAGCTTGAAAACTTTGAAAAAGCTTACCCGGAAGCTTTCAAGCAAAACGTAAAGATGCCCCCGGCAGGACACTACGGCGACGCCGAACTGGAAATCGGCCGTGTATGCGTACAGTTGGCTTCCCCCGACTTCAAGTATATGAGCGGTGAAACCATTACCCTGGAAGGCGGCATGGGACTGAGACCGTAAGCGCCGGCCATACAAATCAAGCGAATAAGAATCTGCCTTTGGCAGATTCTCCGCCTGCGGCGGGTCGCTCTGGCGACATTTTACCTTTCCGCCGCAGTGCGATCCTGCCCGGAGGGCTTTTTGTATCATAGGAAAGTTCGAAGGACTTTCCTATGATACAAAAAAGTAAAATATACTATGGGACGTTGTGATTCTTCTGAGTGGCATCGTCCCATAATCACTATTTTGCCGATTCTCATAGGAAACAGAATAACCACTTGAAATCATTATGGAGACAGGTTATATGAATGCGAAAAAAATATTTGTGATCGGCTGCGGCAGATGGGGCACCTTTATCGCCTGGTACCTGGATAAGATCGGCCACACCGTTTCTCTCTACGGCAGAAAACAGTCCGCCAATATGAAAGAACTGATGGAGACAGGGAAAAACCAGTATCTGTCTGTGCCCGGCACGCTGGAACTCACCACCTCCTATGACGGGATACGGAAAGCCGATTATATCGTTATCTCGGTAGGATCTCAGCAATTACATCAGGTAGTATCCGATATGGCAGACCAGGGCCTCCGAGACAAAACCGTCATACTGTGCATGAAGGGAATCGAAATCGAAACCGGGCGCAGACTGTCCCAGATCGCGTCGGATGCCCTTCATGAAAGCAATCAGACCGCCGTATGGTTAGGACCCGGCCATGTGCAGGAATTCTGCCGGGGCGTGCCCAACTGCATGGTGATCGACAGCGATAACGAAGGGGTCAAGGATGAACTGATCCGCAGCTTTTCCAGCGAACTGATCCGCTTTTACTACGGCACGGACCTGATCGGAAACGAAATCGGCGCCGCCGCCAAAAACGTGATCGGCATCGCCGCCGGTATGCTGGACGGTCTGGATCTCTCCTCCTTAAAAGGCGCTCTGATGTCCAGGGGAACCAATGAGATCGGCCGGCTGATCGCCGCCATGGGCGGAAACAGAGATACGGTTTACGGCCTGTGCCACCTGGGTGATTACGAGGCCACACTCTTTTCCGACCACAGCCATAACCGGACATTCGGAATCAGTTTCGTCCAGGGCAGAGAGTACGGCAAGCTGGCGGAAGGGTATTATACCGTAAAGGCGCTCCGCAAGCTCAGTAAAGCCTGCGGAGTGGAGCTTCCGATCTGTGAAGCGGTCTACCAGATTATGTATGAAGGGAAGGACGCAACAAGCATCCTGAAAAATCTTTTCGACAGAAGTCTGAAAAATGAGTTTGTGGTATAGGCCTGCAAAGCAAAGACGCCGGTCCGTTTATACCAGGAACCGAACCTGGCTCATATCCATCTGAGTCAGCAGCATTTCCACTTTGTCCACATTTTCCGCGATAATCCTTTCGCCGATACCGGCCAGCCGCAAAGCAATCGTTCCGCTGAAATAGTGGAGAGGCCGGTTTGTGGGCAAATCGTACTCTTTCAGATAAACTCGCGTCAGCTCCTTGTACGCGCCGTATTGGGCCACGATATACTGATAACACACCTCAGGAGGCAGATCAATGCCGAATTCCTTGATACATTCCATCAGATAAGTATTCACGATTTCCGTAATCATGGGAGACAGCAGGCTGTTGTCCATCATATGCCGGTAGATGGCATGGTTGCGCTCGTCACTGTAAATACCCTGGTACTGGAGCTGCAGCAGCAGAAGATGCCGCTGCAGCACATTGTCCAGTTTTTCTCCCACCTGCCGGTCGATTGCACGCAGGATTTCCAGTATGTATTCCTCATGAATCTGTGTCAGAAGCTGATTCTTCTTATAATAGTAAGCCACCAGGCTGTGAGGCATGTTTACCATCTCCGCAATCATGGCTATGGTAGTGCCCTTGTAGCCATGCTCATAGAAACACTTCTTTGCCGCCCCTATGATTTTTTCTTTTCGTTCAAGCCCTGACTTATAATGATTCAAGCAAACGCACCTCCGGTTTTTTTCGTTCGGATACGGTGTAAGTTTACTACAAATCCCGGAGGTTTACAATCAATTTCCGGTTTTTTCTGCCAGCGTCTTTCTGATTTCCTCCATTTTCCTGTCATTCAGATTGTACAGAAGAAGCAACAAAATGGAAACGGCACAGATAACCACCGGCAGAGCCAGACAGATAAAATTAATACCGTTAATCACCTGCGGGGTAGGCTCCATGCCGGCCTGATAACCAACCATGGCCAGGCCAAAACCGGCTATGCCCGTGCTGCAGATCGCCGCAATCTTGATGGACATCTGATACATGGAAAAATAAATAGCTCTGGCATTCACACCGTATTTCACTTCTCCATAATCCACCACGTCCGTATACATGGCCGTGGACAGGGTATTGCTGAAAGAAAATCCGACATAACCGATGACCAGAATGCCGACCATCGCAAACGTATTGTCCTTCAAAACAGTCGCACCTGCAAAGCAGAGTCCCAGCATTGCCAATCCGATGATATACACTGCTTTTTTTGAAAAAAACCGGGAAACAGCGGGAACCAGAGCCGCACCTGCCAGCGAAGCCAGCGCCGTGCTGCCGAAAAACATGGGCGCCGCATTCGGGTCTTTCGCCACATAAATAAAAAAGTACGGGAATATGCTCAGCGTAACCAGTCCGGCCAAAATCCGCAGAACATCGGCACAGAACAGACTCAGCAAAGGGCGGTTGGTCAAAATCAGACGCATTGCGGTTTTTCCTGAAATACCACCGTCTTTTGCTTTCCCTCCCGGACCTGCCATATTGCTGTCACGGCTGCCCACGGCTCTGAACAGATTGCAATAGCCCAGCACCAAAATAATGCTGGTAATCAGTGCCGTGAAAAAATAGCCTCTGACATTCTGACTGCCATTGCTAAAACTGAAAAAACCAATCATCGGCAGCAACAGATAGCCGGACAGCACTTTGCCCATCCCGTTTCCCAGCCCGCGCAGACTGGACAGGGCCACACGCTCTTTCGGGTCAGAGGTCAAAAGAGAATTTAACGACGTATAGCCTGTATAAGCCAGGTTTGTAGAAGCACAGAACAGGGCATAAATCAGACAGCATATCACCGCTTTCGGCAGGACAGCGCCCGACGAGCCGTTCCAGTCGATGAAAATAAGAACGTTGAAAATCATAGTGAGCACCGCGCCGATTACCAGCCACGGACGGTATTTGCCATATTTCAGATTGGCGCTCTGAATAATGCCGCCGGTCACCGGCACGCTGAACGCATCCAGAATACGGCCGAAAAATAAGATTGACGCTGTTGTGGCAGTGGAAAACAGCGCAAAATCTGTCAGGAAGATCTGTGCATACGTATTGGTCAGCGTAACCATCAGGATGAACGTCACATCAGCCAGCGCATAGGAATTTTTTACATAAAGAGAAAGCTTTTTGGGTGTTGGTTGCTGCGTCATAGAAGTACCTCCTCAAAATTCGGGGATGATAACGGGATTAACGGGCGGCCAGCGCCTCCAGTTCCTCTTTTCGTATACGGCCCATTTCTTCAATCATCGGCATAAAGCCCTGCAGCATTTCCTTCGGGTCCAGCGTTGCTTTCATGATGTAGCCGGAAAACGCAAAGGCTTTCTGAAAAGGACGGCCGTAGGTATCCACACAGCGGCGCACCTCGTCATAATAAATCTGCGGGTCCATATCGGCATATCCGGGCTGTCCCGACGTGTCGTAGCCGCCAATAAAGGAAAGTCTGTCGCCGTATTTCTGAATCAGCCCTGCGATATCGTTCATGGGCTGAATGGAGGACCAGGCCACGGCGCCGGTATCAATGATATCCTCCACGATATTCTCCGCATAACCGCACAGATGATAAACAGGCATAACGCCCATATCCGTCAGCGCCTTGTACAGACGGGTGTGATGAGGCTTAATCAGATCACGGAACGTTTCCGGCGACATAAACAGACCTCTGGCGGTGGCCACGTCGTCAAAATAAGTAAAAGTGTCTACTTTATAATATTGGGCCACTTTCTGCGCATATTTGATTTTAAAATCCGTGATGGCGGTAAACAGGTCGTTGACGGCTTCCGGCTCCTCCATCATGGCAATCAGCGCTTCTTCCATACCCATCAGAGCGCCCAGCCGTTCAAAAACGCCGTTTCCGTTGCTGTAGTCAAATACCAGTTTCGAGTGGTCAAAGGGCGCTGTGTCCCGTTCCGCCCGCGCCGCCCAGTCTATGGCGTCCACATCCGGAATCGTTACCTGCGTTTTCCATTTTGTGATATCGGTCAGCACAAATTCATTGGGCGCGGGAATCGGCGCACCGCCGGCAGAAGCAGGCATAATCCAGCGCACGCCGAAAGCATCATAACCGCCTTTTGCCGGATCTCCCTTTTCAATCGGGTCAAAAACACCGAACCCTTTCTGGTCCAGAAAAGGGCTGGGCACAAATTCCGTCTTTTTGTGATGGTACATGTTCATAAGATTTTCTTTTCCTGACAACATGGCAATTCCTCCTGATTTTAGTTCCGCTACAGTCCTTCTGAACCCCCTTGGGTCTGGAAGGATTTCCGACCACTTTTGTGTTCGTAAATCCTTCCGGGGGTTCATACGGACTTTCGCTGTTTTTTAGTTCCGCTACAGTCCTTCTGAACCCCCTTGGGTCTGGAAGGATTTCCGACCACTTTTGTGTTCGTAAATCCTTCCGGGGGTTCATACGGACTTTCGCTGTTTTTTAGTTTCGCTGCACCCCTCACCGCCCTATTAAATTTTTTCTAAGGGCAGTGTGATTCTTTAGGTGCATTATACCATTGTGCAGATTGATTGAAAATGCTGATAAAGATGCAAAATATTTTATCATTTCAACAAACAGTCGTGGCTTTCGATAAATTTTCCCTGAATCGGACCGGAAAACATAAAAAAGAGAAGCATACGCAACAAAATAAGCATTTCTTTAAACAGAACACATTCTTTGTTGCATATGCTTCTTTTTATTCGATTCCCAAACTGCCAGATTCATATCTTCCGTCTGTCATAAATATGAGATTGTGTCGGATGCATCATCTGGCACAGCTTTAACGAAATCATAACATGCAAAATTTCATCCGCGTCTTTCAGATGAAGCCCGGCAATTTCTTCAATCCGCTGCAGCCGCCTGAGAAATGTGGAACGATGTACAAAAAGCACCTCTGCCGCCTCCGAGGCCCGGAACTGGTTTTCGATATAAAGCCGTAATGTCTTAACATAATCCGTATCATTTTTCGCGTCATAATCCATCAGACGGTAGATCCCCGGATGAACCGCCTGCTCCGCGGAAAATTCGCAGGCAAATTTTTCAAAAATATAGTCCAGCAGATAATCGCCGAATTCAAACAGCCAGAGATGGGGATTTTTGCGCAGGCCGATATGGAAAACCTCGCAGGCCTGCTGATAAAGATACGACATGCCGGAAATCCCGGGCATGGGATTACTGATCCCCACTTTAAGCATATGTTCCCGGATAAACGCCGTCAGATATTCTCTGAATTCCTCCATCCTGGCCGCGCACAGACTCATATTGATAATCCAGGCAAAATCATTTCCGTCCGGCAGCACACAGGTATCCGGCCAGTCTTTTTCCAGACAGCCGCGGATATAGGAGTGATCCAGACTGGAGCCTTCTTCCCGGATCGGCCGCATAAAGATCACCCGGTATTCATGCTCTCCCCGCCAGCCAAACCGCAGCAGTGCCGCTCTGTCCTCCGGCGTGATTCCGTACTTTTCCTGATAGAGCATACGTGACAGCAGCCTGTGCTGCTCATCATTCCCCCGTCGGTTCCGCCCGCCGGCCATACTGCCGAGATAAGCCGACGACACATAGCCCGCCAGATAGGAAAACAGTGCCAGCTCCCCCTCGCAGGCTCCGGCATTTTCATAAAACGCCAGAAATACCGCCACAACCTGCCCGTCCAGCAGGATATTTTTACATGCGGCCGCCCCTTCCTCACTGTCTTTGGGATTATACACATATACGTTTTCACTGCCGGAATGCATCCGGTAGCCCATATCCAGAAACAGGTCATAGGCGTCTTTGTCAGGCTGCTCCCCATCCGCACCGCATAAAATCTGCTGTTCTCCGTCATAAAGCGCCACCGGAACAGACAGGAAACGGCGGCCCAGCTCCATCAGCTTAACAGGCATTTCTCCCTGAAAAAGCGCGTCTTTCAGCGCATTCTCCCATTCCGTCAAAAGATAAAGCTGATCGCAGAGCACATCATACAGATCCAGCTTATTTATACTGTCGGTTACAAACGCCGCGTCCGCATCCAGAAAAATCTCCGGGAGTTTATAGGGGGCGCCGGCCAGAAACAAAAAGCCGCATTCTTCCGGCCGTACGATCCTGTTCAAATCCGTCAGTTCATCTAACAGATACAGACAGCCAGGCTCTGTCGGCTGCCCCCGATAAAGCCGGACCTGCCTTACCCGCACGCTTTTATATATATCTTCCCGGCAGGAAACCGTGAACCTGCGGGAAAGCAGGCAAAATATCATCCGTGAAGTAATCATCATATAGAACGCTCCCATCCGACGCAACAATCACCATATTTATGCAGTCAAGCCGCTCCGTTTTGCGCGCATCACCGTTTTGGCCTTTTCAGATCATTTCAGAGAGCGGCAAACCTCCGAAAAAAGATTCCGGGCGCAACAACTGTTATTTCGCAGCGGACATTCCGCTCATTTCTCAGTCTACTCTTTCAGCCCGCAATCCGATATAATAACAGTATCACCGGCCATGGCTTATGTTCAGTTTAGAGAGATCCGCCTGTAAAGTCAAGCAGACTTTGAATATTTTTTACTAATACAACAAATAACCCGCAACCATCCCCAAGAAAGGAGACACATATGTCCATACCTGCATTTCAGCCGAATGAGCTGCTGTACGACCGGGAAATCGCCGGTATCTCCCCGCTCCTTCCCACCTCAAAACGGTACTGTCACACGCCGATTACCCAAAAGGAAAACTTCCTGCGGGCCGTCCGCCGGGAACATCCCCTGTGGATTCCCAAATACGGTGACTGGTACCCCTTCCTGACCCGCATTCTGCCGGACGCGGTGGCCAAAGGTCTGGTTCTGGATTATGAGCCCTTTGACCCGCAACAATACGGCGGCCCTGATTTTTTCGGCATTCCCTGGTATTATGAAGAACTGGCCGGCGGTTCCATGCCGGTTCAGAACCGGAAATTACTGACTAATATGAACGACTGGAGGGAGTTTGTCCGCTTCCCGGACGTAGACGGCTGGGACTGGGAAGGCGCCGCCGAAAAAAACAGAGACTTTCTGTGCCGGGACCGCATCTGCCAATACTGGTTTTTCACAGGATTTTTTGAGCGCCTGATTTCTTTCATGGATTTTGAAGAAGCTGCCGTTGCGCTGATTGATGAAGAACAGACCGGCGCCATTCATGAATTTTTTGAGGAACTGTCTGATTTCTATGACCGGATTATCGGAAAACTGAAACAATATTTTGATATTGATATGCTGCTGTTCCACGACGATGCCGGCACCCAGCTCGCGCCCTTTTTCTCCGTCCGGACTCATCGGGAAATGATCGTTCCCTATCTTCGCCGGGTAGCGGAATCCTGCCACAAACGGGGCATTCTGATGGAACTGCATTCCTGCGGCAAAAATCAGATGCTGATTGAAAACATTGTGGCAACCGGCGCCGATATGTGGACGCCCCAGAACAACAATGATCTGGACTACCTTTATGAAAATTACGGTGATCAGATTATGCTCGGCATCAACGCGGATATCAAAAATATAAGCCCGGTCACCCCGGAAGAAGACATCATCGCATCCGCCAGACGCTTCGCCCGCAAATACGGACCCCACATGCAGGAAAAACCGGTTATGTCCGCAAGCTGGTCTGCACCTGCTCTGTATACGGATGTGCTGTATGAGGAATGCCGGAAGTTTATGGGGTGAGCGGGGGAAATTTTTATTTTTATGGAAAATTTTTTACGGGGAATGATATTGCCGGATCTGCGGCGGATAAAAATGGTAAGTGTAAAAATGCCGGCTGGTTTTTACCAGCCGGCTAAAGAACACATATTACAGTCACACAAACCAGCAAATTGACCAATTGAGTAATGAAAGCAAAGTTTATTAGCAACGAACAAAGCCTGTTTAAAAATGAATTTTTATATGATCATCTTCTTTGAATATGATATCGGACTTCTTCCGATCCATATAAAAAACTTTTAAATAATAGCCTATCACCAGTAACAATGGATACTGCAATATATGGTCTGCTGTTACAACACTCCTTAAGAACAATTCGGAATCATATGTTAAAATCTCATAAAACGGAAGTCTATCCATAAAATTTATCAAACCATACGCAAATAAATAAATTACCAATATAGCAAGAACACAATGGCAAATAGATTGTTCTGATCTCTCAGGCAAGAATTTTTTGCGCAAAAAGAGGGCTTGAAACCCTCCCCTGAACATGGTATTATAAGCATAGGAAAAGC
>CAOKOL010000057.1 GCA_948470335.1 uncultured Lachnospiraceae bacterium
GAATCGAAATTATGTGCCGGGCTATGGAAGATATGAGGAATCAGACATTGAAAGAAGGAATGAAAGAGGTTGCGCTCCGTATGTTGGCGGCTGGCAAATATGCTTTAGAGGAAATCGTTAATATTTCAGGACTTTCTCTTGAGGAAGTCAAACAATTGAAAGCTGATAAAAGCGTATAGGCAAAGTTAATAGCTTGGGGCTGTCGCTTTAACGAATGAAAATTCGTGAAGCGACAGCTTCATTTTGCTGTTTTTATATGTGATTTCAAGGAAAAGAAGCCCCTTCTCCCGCCTTATTCCATACGTCTCACAATCGCCCCTTCCTTCATCTCCCTGTCACTTCTTACGATCACCTCTGTTTCCTCCGTAATCACCCCCGTTTCCAGCGCCGCGTACCGTTCATTTTTGTCCAGCACTGTCACCGGAATCTTTTCCGCGGACAGTTCTTCTCCCAGAATGGTCTGTCTGCTGCCCAGGGCATAGACATAAAATCTGCCGCTCTCCTCATGGACGGCCTCTATGGGAACGCAGCACTCATAACTGTCGGACTGCGCCGCCACATGGAGGCTGCCGCTCATACCCAGAACACCGGTCTGCGCGGGCAGGCCGATCTCCAGATCAAAGGTGTCGGGAACCGTCCGGTTTTCCGCCAGATATGTCACGTCCAGAGTCAGCTTTGTGCCGTTCAGACGCACCTCGGCCTGATCTCCCGGATTCACATATTTTTTCTGATCTTTTGTAAGTGTGGCTTTCAGACGGAAGGGACTGTTCTGAGACGCATAGCGGACAGCCCCGCCGTCGGCGGTCCGCTCGCCCGGATAGATGCGAATCTCCGTTACGATGCCCGGCAGCTCCCCGTATACCTCTCCTCCCGCCTCATAAATCCGCCGGTACTGTTCCAGCCGTTCCTCCAGCAGCTCCAGCGTCAGGCGGCTCTGCTGGAGAGTGCTGTCCGCCTGATCCGGCAGGGCCGCGTCCTCTTTCGCCCTCTCGCCGTCTATAGATCCCTCCTCCTGCTGCCGCAGGGCATCCTCCAGCCGCCGCTTTGCCTCCTGTACGCCGTCTTCCAGCAGACGCCTTTTTTCTTCCCAGGATTTCCATTCTCCGTCTTCCCCGGCAAAATCCGGTTTCTCCGTCTGATCCAGCCGCAGCCTGGACAGCCGTTCATTCAGCACCGCCAGATCCCTTCTGGTCTTCCGCAGTTCTTCCGCTTCTTCCGCTTCCTCCGGACGCTGATTTCCGCTGACGCTGCCGCCGCCGCTATCCGATCCCCCGGCCCCTTCCGGCTCCAATTGCGCAATCCGCCCCGTCAGCTCTATGATCTGTTCCTGCAGCTCCTTTTCCTCCCTGGCCCGGTTTTCATAATCCCGGTTCTGTCCGTCCCTGTCCTCCTGGCCCGTTATCTCCGGACGGTCCGCCAGATGAGCGGCCAGTTCCTCCTCTGCTTTTTTCAGATCCTGCCGGCTCCGATTTACACTGACATTTTCTTTCTGACTTTCTCTGCCCGCGTCCTGTGCCGCCCGTTGTTGCTCCAGTCCTTTTTTCTGCCGGGCCAGATTCTGGTTTTTCTCCATGTCTTCTATATTCAGACGCAGCTTCTCAATCTCCACCTCTTTTTCCCTGATCAGCTCCCCCAAATCTTCCTGATCTGCCACAAACAGCAGCGTCTCCGGCCCGACCTCATCTCCCGGCTGCACCGCCACCTGGCTGACCCGGATTCCCTCAGGAACATTTATTGCCAGTTCCTCTCCCGGCGCCACGGTTCCCTCTGCTTTCACCTCATGCCCGATGGTTCGCCGGCAGGGCGCCTGGGCCGCGACCCTGGGGAGTCCCGCCCCATAAATGCCTTTTGAGATCAGGGTACACAAAAACATTACCACAAAAAATCCTGTCAGCAGCCCTGCCGCTGTTCTTCTGCGCTTCAATTCGTCCCTCCCAAACAACGGTTCCTCATGATAATCCGTCCGTTTTTCCAAATTCCCTGCCGATCTCCTCACTACCCTTTTATAGCCGAAGAAATAATTCCCTGTTCCAGATAATCCTGCCCCAGCCAGAACACAAGACTGCTGGGAATCAGCGTAATAACCGATGCGGCAAAGGCCGCGCCCGCCTGGTCCGGGCCGATCTCCGGCAGATAAAGAGAAAGAGGCCATAGCTGCCTGTTCTCCAGAAATGCCAGCGGCTGCTCAATCAGGTTCCAGCTTTCCAGAAAACCAAGAACAACGGCCGACAGTATGCCCGGCATCCCCAGTGGAAGCCCTATATGCCAGAACACACCCAATTCCCCGGCGCCATCCACCCGCGCCGCTTCCAGAAGCTCCTCCGGCAGTGATGCAAACCCCCTGTAAATCAGAAATACCGGAAACGTGGAAAACACGGCGGGAAACACAACCGCCCAGTGGGTATTCATCAGAGACAGTCCGTTCAGCACCAGATACTGAGACAGCATCGTTATCTGAAAGGGCATCAGCATCAGAATCACATAGAGGGTAAACAGTATTTTTCTCAGGCGAAACCTGCAGACTGCCAGCGCCCAGGCCGCCGGAACGGCAATCAGCATCTGCCCGCCGATTATCAGGCCCGTCAGTTTCACCGAATTCCAGAATACCGTGAAAAACTGGGGCGTGAAAAACAACAATTTCTGATAGTGCTCCCCTGTGGGATACCGGGGCACAGGCTCCCATAGGATCGTGTCCCGCTCCCGAACCTCTGCAGCGGTATACCGCTCATCTTCCAGAACCGGACGCAGCATCTGGCGCAGCTCATAAGGCCCTGTCACGGAACCCGACAACAGAAGCATCACCGGAGAACAGAACAGAAGCGCCAGAACCGTCAGAAAAAATCCTGACAGAACTACGGAAATTTTCCGCTTTCCCTTCATCACTTTCTTTTTCATCAGCGCTTTCCTTTCCCTGCGCACCGCAGCCACACCCTGTTTATTCCGGCCGGACCTTCTGCACCGCCATAATCAGAACCAGCAGCACCGCCGCCAGCAGTACCGCCGCGGCGGCCATTTTATCCAGCTCCATATTCACAAACCAGTTATTAAACAAATGCTGCATCAGATATATATTTTCCTGCGGATAGGCACCCGAAACCAGGTAGGCCTCCCTGAATACTTTGAAAGAATTCAGCAGGGACAGCACCGTAATGGTATACAGACTGCCTTTCAGATTGGGCAGGACCACGTGCCAGAAAATCTGCCGTTCCCCTGCGCCGTCTATTCTGGCAGCTTCCGTAATGGCGGCGGGAATCCCCATAATGCCGGCCATCCAGAGGACAATCGTATATCCCAGATTTTTCCATACATAACTGAACACCAGTACCCAGAAGGAAAGCGCCGTATCCATATACGCAATGCGGACCGGCCCGCCGGAAATTCCCAAAGCCGCCTGCACAGCCCCAGGCAGCCGGCCCGCCAAGTTATCCAGCAGGCCGTTTAAAAATCCCAGCCGGTCAAATACCATATGCCAGATCAGCACCACCGTGGCGGCCGGCACAGCCATGGGAAAGAGAAACAACGTTTTCATCAGCCGGAGATGTTTCAGCCGGCTCAGCTTCACGGCAATCAGAAGCCCTGAACCGATCAGAATCGGCAGACAGACCGCCGTAAAGCAAACCGTATTTTTTACGGCCAGACGAAACGCCTGATTGCCGGTTACTGTCCGGAAATTTGAAAGCCCGGTAAACTGTCCGCCCAGAACGGAACAGAAGGAACGGCGGATTACATCCCCGAAAGGAAGCAGTATAAAACAAGCCGTACCCAGTATACTGGGCGCCATAAACCATACCCAGGCCGGGACGCCGGCCGGCTTTTTCCCTCCCGCTTTCTTTTTCATGGGCCTCTCCTTTCTTTTTTCTCTCTGTTCGGACATCCTCCCCCTGCGTTTCCCGCAGGGCTTCTTCCTGGTTTCGGCCTGTTTCCCGAATCCTGTGTTTCCCCGGTTATTCTTCGCCTACTCCGCCATCTCAATTGCCGTTTTTTTCACAACCTCCTGCACACCTTCGGAAACGGTTATCTCTCCTTCCAGCACTTTTACGCCGGCTTCCGTCACCGTATCCCAGAGCTTTCCTTCCGCGAACATCGGACAGCCCAGCTCCTCAATCCGCTCTGTCAGCCGCATGCATTCCTCCTCTGAGGGCCATTCCATCATAATCTGTTTTTGAATCCCGTCCTCCCCCACTATATAGCTGCTGTACATCACTTCGTCCTGATTGACGTTCTGAGCGGCCAGGGCTTTGCGGTTTACCGGAAAACCGTCGGTATAATCCCCTTTCAGGTTTTCCTCCGACAGCAGAACCAAAAGCAATTCCCCTGCCAGTTCCTGTTCGGCCGAACTGCTGCTGATCCCAACGGACACCATGGGAAGAAACAGCATTCCGTCTTTTCCTTTCCAGAACCCATACTCTGACTGGCCCACCTCTTTCGCCGCGCTGATAATCATTCCCAGATCCATGCCAGTGCCGCTTAAAAAGCCCAGCGTAAGCCGCTGTTCCCCGATATAATAGGAAGTGGCACCGGTTCTCGCATACAGAAAGAAATCATAATAATGCCCCAGGGATACCGCCCCTTCCCGTGTCTCCTGATAGGCGGCTCCCATCTCTCCTTCGTGATCTCCCACGGACTGATCGGACAGACCGGCCTTCTCCGCCTGCCAGCACCGTTTCGCCTCATTGAAAAAAGTTTCCAGGGCGGCTTCATCCACCTTTCCCGTCTCATCCAGCCATCTCCAGGAATCATATATCCCCAGCAGTTTCAGCATTTCCTCCGCGCTGTAAGCGGCGGTAATCTTCCCTGTGGGAAACTGACCGCGCAGCGCCTCAATCCGGTCTGCCATGACGCCCATATCCCCGGCGGCGCCGACCGTATCCTGATCTCCCAGCATCATGGGAATCATGAATTTCACAGGCACCGCATAAACCGCGGAGTCTTTCCGGTACATATCCGTCACATTTGTAAAAAGCTCCTCCTCCATAGGGGCAATCCACCTGCTAAGATCGGTAAGCAGCCCCTTTTCCACATAAGAATCCACGGGCATGTCGTCCAGCACCAGAAGATCCGGACTGTTTCCCGCCGCAATCTGGGTATTCAGCGTTTTCAGGGCATCCTCCCTGGTCACGCCGCCGCTCTCATCCATTCCCACCGTATAGTTAACATAAACCTCCGGATGCTGTTTCCGATAAAGCGTGATGGCCTGGCGCAATAACAGATTTTCTTTCAGGCTGTATACCTGGAGCTGCTTTTCGGGAACGGCAGCCATATCCGGGTCGTAGGTATAGCGGAACAGACTGTCCAGTGTCAGCACCAGAATTTCCCCTGTGTCCAGTACCGCCATTCCCACCAGTCCGCAGCGGGGATCAGAGAAAGAGGACAGAGAGCCGTCCACCGCCTGTTCCATCAGACTGCCTCCCAGAACATGGCTGTAGATGCCGTCCCGGCAGGTCAGGCAGACGGTCTGTTCATCCCCGCCGTCCGTCACCAGCAGCGGATAAACGCCGGTGTTTCCCAGCAGATCCTCATCTTTTATGTGCTTCTCCAGAAAATCATTCAGCATCGCGTCTTCCGTCTGTTCTCCCGTAGCAGGATCATAAACGGTGAAGCCTTCCTGATGGGTCAGCAGCAGTTTGTCTCCCATGGCCGTCATATGGACCAGCCTCATATCCAGAACCTTTTTCATGCTGCCGTCAGTCTCCGAAATCTGATAGACGTTCCTGCCAAAGCCCTGACCGTACAGCATGCCCTCTCCCATGTACCAGAGCCGGAGCAGATATCCAGTTTCCTCATCACACACAATCGGAAGCTCTCTCTGATTGCCCTCCGAATCAATCAAAAGATAGGTGGGCTTCATTTCCCCGCCCTCGCCGACGTTTTCCGGCGACACATAAGCCGCCGCCGTACTTCCGTCCGGAGAATGGGCCGAAGCCAGCATATAGTTTTCCTGAGCCAGTTGAACAAAGCTGCCGCATTCCTCTTTCTCCCAGCTCTGTCCGCCGTCCCCGGACACAATCAGGCCATTGTCATAATCCAGTATGGCCAGGCTTCCGTCGGTTCTCCTGACCAGACCGGACGGGCGGGAAAGCAGCCCCGAAACATCCGTCTCACTTTCCAGATACCGTCCCATACCCCCTTCTGACTGACTCTGCTGACCGTCCTGGCCGGCAGACTGGCTGCCAGTCTTTCCGCCGTCTGCCGCATCAGTGTTTCCGTTTCCGGAACACCCCCATAACAGCGTCATCACAGCCAGAAAAAGGGCCATGGGTTTTTTCCATTTTTTCATAAGCGCTCCTCCAAAATTGATATTGAATGATATCATAAGCATAAACAGTGATTCTTTATTTTTTCTCTAAAATAATTACGAATAAGGGCGGGCCGCTTTGGCGGCATTTTGCCTCTCGGCCGTACACATATTACATTCGGCGAAGCGTTGAACACCCGGCAAGGTTCTTTCGGGTTTCGTGTGAAAGCGCACCCTTGCGGCGCGTTCTTTCCGGCCCGGTGTAACCGCATACAAAAACAGGACCCTGGTCTTCAACCCCAGAGTCCTGCCTCAATATGTATCAGATTTTACTTTTCTTTCCACTGCTCCATCTTTTCATTCGCCCATACGGTCATGTTCCGGCCGAATTTTTTCGCGTCATACAGCATGGTATCGGCGATTTTCAGATAAGACGCGTAGGCATGTTCCATCCTTGGAATAATCGTAACGCCTCCCACGCTGATCGTGACCCATTCGGCCGTGGCCGGATCATGGGGAATATGAAGATTCTCCACTTCCCGGCGGATCTTTTTCAGATGCTCAAACGCTTTGTCCGCATGATCCCCGAACAGAAACGCCACAAATTCCTCACCGCCGTAGCGGGCCACAAAATCCGTGCTGCGCTGCAGATGCGAAGAAATCATCTGGGCCACGCTGACGATGGTCCTGTCCCCCGCAGGGTGGCCGAAGGTGTCATTATACGCCTTAAAATGATCGATATCAATCATACAGACCGAAAAAGGCACCTGCAGACGGATCGCTTCTTTCCACTTGACCGCACTGTAATGGTCATGCTGCCGTCTGTTTGCGATTCCGGTCAACTGGTCGATCTTGGACTGATACTCCACCTGCTTCCGATATTTGTAAAGCTTGATATGCGTATTGACTCTCGCCTTTACGATCAATGGATGGAACGGTTTCGAAATGTAATCGACCGCTCCCAGCATCAGTCCCTTATACTCATTTCTCGTATCGGAAAGACTGGTAATCAGAATCACCGGAACGCTCTGGGTGATGACTTCTTCCTGTAACTTTTTCAGCAGCATAAAGCCATCCATCCCCGGCATAACCACATCCAGCAAAATCAGGGAAAAATCCTCACCCTTAACATACTGCAGACCTTCTTCCGCCGTCTGGGCAATGGTGATTTCATAATCCGTATCCAAAATAGCTTTCAGCCGGGCGGCCTGCACAGGGCTGTCATCCACGATCAATACTTTTTCCATATCTCCACTCCTCATTTGAACTACTCGGCTTTCTCAGCTCGTATTCCATATGACCTGCACTCGTCCCGAATCCAGATATCATCATGAAATGTCCATTATAAATTATACATTGCCCTTTTTCCATAGTCAACCGTAACCTCCATGATTTAACAGTAATTATCCAAACCAGTATCTGTGCGGCAGGCTTCCTGTCAAAAAGCGGCCTTTTATGATATCATTACTATTATATCGGTTTTTTTACCGCTTTTTTAGAGACTTCTTTGTTATGATATTAAGCGGCACACCGGATTTCACGAATATATTTGTATTGAAGGAGATTATTATGCGGATTTTGCTTGCGGAAGACGATCAGGATCTAAATGCTTCATTAAAATATCAACTGGAACAGGAGGGCTTTGATGTGGATGCCTGCTTTGACGGGGAAGACGCGCTGTATTATGCCCGCCGGCCGATCTACGACCTGATCCTGCTGGACCGGATGCTGCCTGCCATGGACGGCGGCTTTGTACTGAAAAAACTGCGGAAGGAAGGGAACAGCATTCCCGTGATCTTTATCACCGCGCTGGGAGATCTGGCGGACCGGGTCGGCGGCCTGGACATGGGCGCCGACGACTATCTGGTTAAGCCTTTCGCTTTTGAAGAACTGATGGCCAGAATTCGCTGTATCAGCCGCCGTCCCGGACGGCTGGAGCAGAACCGGCAGCTTTCTTTTGGCGACCTGATCTGGGACATCCGGGAAAACCGGCTGCAGGGCCCCTGCGGCACATACTCCCTTTCCAAAAAAGAGGGGGCGCTGCTGGAAGTGTTTCTGCGCAATCCTGACCAGACTTTATCCCGGTCCATTCTGCTTTCACGGGTATGGGGAATGGAATTTGAGGTAGAAGAAGGGAACCTGGACAACTATATCCATTTCCTGCGCCGCCGCCTGAAAGCAGTGGGAAGCGGCACGGCCGTCGTAACGGTGCGGGGAATCGGATACCGGCTGACAGACGGAGGAAACTGACCGGAACCGACGTTTCATGCGGATCACTTTGAACAGATCTTTTTAACAGATAACAGGAGGTTATGATGTTCCGAAAAGTGCATCGGCGCCTGGTATTTTTATGTGCCGGCGTCACGATCTTTATCTTATTGGTTATGTCCATGCTCTATCTCTGTATCTCGGAACGGAGTATGAAAGAAAACCAGTTCCTGTTCTTTCAGAATCATGTCAGCATACTCCTGTCCAATATCGAACAGCAGGAAACCCTGACCCACCAGTGGCTGGCCCAGGCCGAATCCAATGGACGGTATCTGATCAGCATTCGGGACAACCAGACGCCCCTGCTGCACGACCGGCTGAAACAGGACTCCGACATCCTGCTTCTGGAAGAAGGAAGAACCTATGCACGGACGCATTTTCCCCCGGAAACAGCCCGCCTGTCTCCTTTTCTTCCGCGGCACAATGAATTTATATTTGATTCCGACACGAAACAGGAAACTTTTTATGGCTGTCAGGCTTTTATCACCCGCAAACAGGGGCAGATCGAAATCCTGATCCTGTCCTCCATGGAGCCTCTGAACAGACAGATTCGCTCCCACAGAGCGCTGTTTCTGCTGATTGATACCGCAGCCTCCCTCTGCCTGTTCCTGTTCGCCTGGTATTTCACCCGAAAGCTGCTGCTTCCCATCGAGGACAGCCGCAGAAAGCAAAATGAATTTATCGCCGCAGCTTCCCATGAACTGCGCACGCCGCTGGCCGTGCTCCTTTCTTCCCTGTCTGTCTGTGAAAAAGGGCCGGAACAAAAGAGAATGCAATTTATGGAAATCATTCGTTCCGAGTGCCTGCGCATGTCCCGGCTGGTGGATGATATGCTGACGCTGGCAAAAGCGGACAATCATACGCTGACCATCCGGAAAAATCCCGTTGAGCTGGATACGCTGGTTTTGAATACCTATGAGGCTTTTCTGCCCGTAGCTGCCGAAAAAAACATCCGCTTTCAGATCAGCCTGCCCGAACAGTCCGTTCCGGCATTCTCCTGTGACCGGGACCGGATCGTACAGCTTCTGGAAATCCTGCTGCACAACGCCGTCAGCTACACGCCCCCCAACGGACAGATTCATCTCTGCCTGAACCATCATGCCAAAAAAGGTACTTTTGAAATACGGGTGGAGGACTCCGGAATCGGCGTGCCTGACGAGGAGAAAGAGAAAATTTTCCAGAGGTTTTACCGCTCCGATAAAGCCAGAGCCCGTCAGGACAAACGAAAAAACGACCATTTCGGCCTCGGCCTGTCCATCGCCGCCGAAATCGTCCGCGCCCATAAAGGCAAAATTTCCGTGGAAGACCGGGAAGGGGGAGGGACCGTGTTTGTGTGCAGATTTTTTTGATATCTATGCGGAAACGGCATATATCGAGCTCCTTTTATTTCCATTTTGTATCGGCGTAAATTTTTTTAAATTTTATGAAAAAAAGGCTTGCATTTTCTCGGAGAATGTTATATAATCTTCCTGTTCACAGAAATTGGGCTATCGCCAAACGGTAAGGCACTGGACTCTGACTCCAGCATTTCAAGGTTCGAATCCTTGTAGCCCAGCTTAAACCGACACATAACGATGAGTTTGTGTCGGTTTTTTTGTATTCATATTTACAGGATCAATCTCGCTGCCTGCGGTAACATGCGGGTGTTCCGGTTATGTCACTCTGACTCCATTTAGAAAAGCCCACAGCTTGTCATTTCGCCGTGGGCCTTTTCTTTATTTCGTATAAAATCCGAATTCCGCTTCTCCATTCTCCCAGATTCCTTTTACCAGATACACATACCCTGGCTCAGTTTCTTTTATATGGAATCCGTCGTCTTCTTCCGTCACCTCCACGGTTTCTCCCTCCGGTACGGCGCTGTCCTGCGTCCCTCTGGCATCCACGGGCCAGCGCGTCACCTCAACGTCCTGTAAGGGCTGAGAAGGCGCCAGCTTTAAATCCGAAGTTTCCTCAAGTGTTACATCAACCAACTGCTCCCATGCCAGAATATGAGCGCTGTCCGCAACCACATTCTGTTCTTCTCCGTTTTCATCCGTGTATGACCAGGAGTATCCGCCCTGGCTTAAGATCACCGTTACATTTGCCTGTCCGTTCTGGTATTCCAGATCCATGAACGGAGGCTGAGAAGGGTCCGGCTCCGTATAAATCTCGTCGATCAGATGCTGATAAGGCTCCGTGTCGGCCTCGGTCCCCTCTTTGACCACTACCATTTTTGTTACTCCCGGATACTGACCTGGGTAAGACTGCAGCATCATATTATTTCCGTAAATGTCCACCACCGTACCCACGGACAACTGATCCGCAGTCAGCTTATCTCCCTCCGGACCATACAGTTCTTCCGGAACAGGCGCTACGAACAATGCGCCGTTTTCCGTACCTACAAACAGATATTCTCCGATCTTGTCGGTCAGATACATGGCCCGCAAAGGCGCCTCCTCGTCCGCGTCTGACTGCGGCAGGCTGCCGTCTTCCGTCGAGGTCCCTTCTGATGTTCCTTCCGATGTTCCCGCCGTACCGGCAGCAGTTGTGCTCTCCTCTCCCTTTTTGCCGGAACATCCTGTCAGCAGCAGCATAAGGGCCAGCAGCAGAGCGATAGACAGATGATTCAAACGATTTTTCATAAAATGATTCCTCCTGATTGCAAATTTTTCTGCACCTTTCATTTTCTACAATCATATAGTGTACCATTCTCCCCGTTTTGTTGCATGGCAATCAAAAAAATATCATTTTACTGTCCGGCCTTACTTTTACTTTTTATAGAAGCAATTTCCCCCGACCACCTGATACTCCGAATACGGATAATCCACAGACGAAGCATAGGAATCCGGCGTAAACTGCAGATAATCCCCTATATTATTACTCCCCGCCATGGCGTCGGCTGCCGCCCGTTTCGGCGTGGAACCCGGACCTGCCAGCAAAATTTTCTCCATGGTGCCGCCTGCGCCGGTTCCCGGAAACTGACCGGGCTGGTAAATCACGCCATGGATGGAATTGGGATAGGAACCGCTGTTCACACGGTTTAATATGACATTGGCCACGGCCAGACAGCCGTCATAATCATGTCCGGCTTCCAACTGGATGATCGCCGCCAGAAGATACAGATCATCATACTCTGTGGAGTCCGTCCCGGAAGGCGCTTCTGTTTCAGGAGCCTTTGTCGTTTCGGGCGTCCGGGCAGTCTCCGGCGCTTTCGTAGTTTCGGATGCCTTTGTAGTTTCCGGCGCTTTCGCAGCTTCCGTGGTTTTTGCCGTCTCCGCAGCTTTCGTGGTTTCCGATGCTTTTCCGGTCTCCGGCGCCTTTGTGGTTTCCGGCGCTTTCGTGCTTTCCGCTTCTCCGGTACTTTCCGTTTCTTTCGCGGCGCCGGACTCTTTTGAAGCTTCCGAAGCTTTTTTATCTTCTTCCCTTTGGTTCTCCCGCTGCGCCGCCTTTTCCTCCGCCAGCAGCATCAGTTCCTGTTCATCCGCAATGGAAAGTGCCTGTCCAAAACTCTGGCTGACAGAAATATGTTCTTCACTCAGATATCCTTCTATATAAGAAGTATAATCAATTTTCACCCATCCGTCGCTCCGGTCAGTGACGATAAACCACTGGCCCGCTTCCACTGTCGCCACCACATCTGATTCCGTATCCGGTTTTTCCCGCACATTCAGCCAGTTCGCCGTGACGGTTGCAATGGTAACAGAGCCCTGCTGCTGCGCATATTCCTCCGCCGCCGCTCCCGTAAGGATGTAGTCATTGGAAACCCATCCGGTAATGGCGCCGGAAGTGATTTTGCTGAACTGTTCTCCCTGTTCCAGAAGATCCGCCGAAGTCCCGTGATAAATTTTCCCGACTACCTGAGAATCAGGATCATTCTCCGCTCTGATATTCAGATATTCCGCCGCCGTGATTACCACTCTGTTCTCATACAGGGACGGAGGCTCTGTTTCTGTTTCCGTCTCCTCCGCCGATTCCGTTTCGGCTTCCACTCCCGCCAGCACCGAATCCATAATCTGCGCCGACTGTTCCCAGGTCAGCCCTTCAAAAATCAGGCCGCTGTTCTGGCTCTCCGGCACGCCTGCCATTCCATAAAAGGGATGGCCCTCCACGACTTCCCTGTACTCCACAGGCGGAAGATCCGCATATGCAAAAAGAGCGGTCTCTCCCTCATCTTCCGCAGACGCTTTGCCGCCGGCCGCCAGAAAATCAGGCTCCGTCTGCGGCAGCGTTTCCGCTGACGGCGGGGCAGTGAAAACCGCCAGCAGCACCTGAGACACCAGTAAAAATATTCCGCCTGTAATCACCAGTCTTTTGTGTCTTTTCATTTATTCTGTCAATTCCTTCCGCACTACGCCTCCCATCGCCCGCTGGCGCCGCAGGGGAGGGCCAGACCGGTTTCCGTTACCGGCAGACCCAGTTCCTCCGCCCGAACCTTTCCGCCGTATCTTTTTGCCACCTCCACGGACAGCATATACGCCAATACCGCCGGCGCAAGGCCGGTAGTATAGGAATTAATCAGGAAAAACAGCGGACGATCCGAAAGCAGCATACTGCAGGACTTTACTAACGGATGAACCGCGTCTTCTATTTTCCAGATTTCTCCTTTCGGTCCCCGTCCGTACGAAGGCGGGTCCATAATAATCCCGTCATAGTGATTCCCCCTGCGGATTTCCCGTTCCACAAATTTCATGCAGTCGTCCACAATCCACCGGATCGGTGCATCTTCCAGTCCCGACGACCGGGCATTTTCCCTGGCCCATGTCACCATTCCTTTGGAAGCGTCCACATGGGTCACGCCAGCCCCTGCCCAAGCCGCCGCCAGCGTCGCGCCCCCGGTATAGGCAAATAAATTCAGCACCTTCACCGACCGCCCCGCCCGGACGATTTTTTCCGAAAACCAGTCCCAGTTCGCCGCCTGTTCCGGGAACAGACCGGTATGCTTAAAGCTGAACGGCTTTAACTGAAAAGTCAGTTTTTTATAATGAATCTCCCACTGTTTGGGCAGGTCAAAAAATTCCCACTCGCCGCCGCCCTTCGCGCTGCGGTGATAATGGGCATTGCGCTTTCGCCAGCCTTTATGGGTTTTCGGCGTGTTCCAGATCACCTGCGGGTCAGGACGGACTAAAATGTAGTCCCCCCACCGCTCCAGTTTCTCTCCCTCGGAGGTGTCAAGCACCTCGTACTCTTTCCATTGGTCTGCAAGCCACATAGTTTTGTCCTTTTAAATTTTCTATAAAATGATATTCATGTCCCACATGTACAAGCCTCTCCGGAGAATATCCAAAGATACAGGTCACAGCGTAAACAAGTCTGTCTCTCAAGATTTCACATACCCTGTTTCACAGTATGCAAATCAGCAATAATATCTGATTTCACCGAAATAATCAAACCATTTTTCAATGATTTCCGAGCTGCGGGCTTCTATCATCCTCATCATGTTTTTCAGAATCCGCTCCGGAATTTTCGATTTATTATGGCATAAAAAGCATTTTCCATATTTCGTAATCCATATTTTCGTTGCATTCTGCGCCGGACGTCCATCCGATATATGAACATGTATCGGCTCTAACGGCTTGCTTTCATTTGTCCCAAAATATATCCGATATGGGCCAAACTTAAAAATTTGAGGCACACTGGAAGCCTCCTTCCTGAGAAAATTCCATAATCAGATGCGCCGTCGATTCAATAATTTCCTGAAATTTCGCGATTTCCTGTTCGGAAAAAGCATAAACATCCTCCCAAGTATATTGAGGAAGCCAGCAGGTGGCATGCTGAAAACCCACCCTTTCATCAGGTTTTTCAATATACACTTTCACTTTTCCGTCCGGCTTCATTTCAGAATGCACAATTTCCGTATCATCATCAAGCGTCATAAACGGATACATCACAGCTAAAACACCTCCCAATACGCCGCGCTGTACGCCGGCATCAGGCTTCCCCCGCCGAAATCATGGTCCCGGCCGGTAATCAGATCTTTCGCCCGGCCGGCCTGAGCGTCAAAATGAGCCATATAGTCCTCTCCGTCCGCATTGATCGCCACTAATATCCTCTGACTGTCACAACGCCGCTCTATAATCAACTGACGGTTGGTCATCATGGCAATACGGAACTCACCGTAGCAGAGCGCCGGACTTTTCTTATGAATCTCCACGCATTTGCTGATCAGATCTGTCAGCTCGTTCCACTGAGGTGCGTCAAAGGCAGGGCGCAGGGCGCTGTCCCCCTGGCTTTTTTCTCCCTTCGCTCCCCATTCGCTTCCGTAATAAATACAGGGGATTCCGGGCATGGCAAGCAGCAGGGCATACAGCAGCGGAATATGTTTCGGCTCATTCAGAATACTTGCTACCCTGGTCACGTCATGGTTGTCCGCAAAACTGAGCAGATGCTTCCCCCGATAGAGACACCACGGTTCGGAACCGAACTGCCGCTGCAAAGAATGGCCGATTTCAAATAAATTCATGCTGTTAAAGCTGGAATACAGCCCTTTATAACACTCATAGTTGGTCGCGCTGTGAAGAAGCTCGTCGCTGACCAACTGATTATAATCCCCGTGAATCATCTCGCCCAGCAGGAAAAATTCCGGATTCCTGCTCAGACAGTGGCTGCGCAGCTCCTTCAAAAACTGTTTGTCCACCATATAGGCCACATCCAGCCGCAGGCCGTCGATCCGGTACGCATCCATCCACTGGTCCACACAGGAAAACAGATAGTCTTTTACCTGGGGGTTTTGCAGATTCAGTTTCACCAGCTCATAATGCCCTTCCCAGCCCTCATACCAAAGGCCGTCATTATAGCCATTACTGCCGCCGAAATTAATGTGAAACCAGTCCTTATAGGCGGACTGCTCCCGGTTTTTCAGCACGTCCTCAAAAGCCCAGAACCCCCGTCCCACATGATTAAACACGCCGTCGAAGACAATGCGGATGCCCGCCTTATGAAAGGCTTCGCACATCTGCTCCAGATCTTTATTGTCCCCCAGCCGGCAGTCCAGTTTCAGATAATCCTGGGTGTCATATCCGTGGGCATCCGACTGAAAAAAAGGACAGAAATACACTGCGTTAATGCCCAGCCGGGTCATATGAGGAATCCAATCGGTCACTTTCTGAATCCGATGGGACAGCACCCCGTCATTCCGCTCCGGCACCTGGCAGAAACCAAACAAATTGATCTGATAAAATACACTTTCTTCATACCACATAAATGAAATCCTCTGATCTTTCTTCTTTTTCATTAACGTCAGTTACATCTAACTCCACCTTTAATCCCGCATAAACTCCGAATCGTCTGGGAATCCAATAACAAAACCAACTTTTTATTGCCCTGCGGCTTTACTCATCCTGATCCTTTCGGCGATTCCGGCCGATCAGCCTGTCCACAACCCAACTGCACAGACAAAGCAGCAGCACATAAACCGGAATCACCGCGAAACGAATCCATCCCTGTACCTGAATACCTGTCGCTGTCAGAAAAACCGCCAGCAGGATCAGCGCAAGAACCGCTCCCGCTCCCAATGACAGGAATTCTTTATGCTCCTCACTTTCCTGATTCCTATTGTCTTCCCTGTTTTCATGCTCCAAATCCGCTTTTCCCATACCAGTCTCCTATAAAATCAACAAAATATAACGATATCTTCCGGAATATTTTTCTGCTTCCCGCAAATCCCTAAAACAGTTTCCGAACTGCACACCCCATCTGATTTCTCATCATACGTCCGAAATCTTCAAGAATCCAATTAACCTCGCCCCAGCACTTCTTCCCATACGTTTTCGGAAACCGGCTCTACGGCGCTGATCGGAATCAATTTCACATCCGGAACACGGGCAGCCACCGACCGCGTTACTTTTTCCAACACCTCCTGATCCACCAGATCCTTCTTATTAATCAGTACTATGTCCGCATTCTCAAACTGACCGCTCAAAAGCTGCTCCATCGGCTTCTCAATGCGCAGCCACCGCTTGGCGTCCACGATAATGCAGATCCGGGAATCCACATCCAGCACTTCCTTGATCGTCCTCTGAATACTGGCCGGATATCCCACGCCGGTAGATTCGAAAATCAGCCATTCCGGATTCAGCTCTTTCTGAATTTTGCTCACATATACGGGCACGGAACCGGACAAAGTGCAGCAGGCACAGCCGGCAAACAGGTTTTCCACGGAATAATTTCCGGACTTTAGGATTTTATCGTCGATTCCCTGCTCACCGATCTCATTTTCTATAATCGCCACCTTTGTTTCGCCGGGCTTTACATGATCGCCGGTAATATACTTTGCCAACTGCAGCAGCACCGTCGTTTTTCCGGAACCCAGAAAACCGCCTAATATTAATAAGTTCATCTCTTTTCCTCCTCGTGTCAACTCCGTTCCGCAACATGCATCGTTCTTTCAACATTATATCAGACACAAGGAAAATATTCTAGAGCGTGTCTGAAAATTACTTTCAAACACGCTCTATGGCAAATCAACAGCAAATAAACGATCTATTTTTTTGAATCAGTTCCAGCTTCTGCGCTCTGGTCAGCCGCTTCACCTGCGCCTCCCGGCTCATGGCCTCCTGTTTTGTGTCAAAAGCTTCCCAATAGCAAAGCTTTACCGGCCTGCGGCTTTTCGTATATTTGGCGCCCCGACCCGCATTGTGGGCTTTCATCCGTTTGGACAGGTCATTGGTCCAGCCGGTATAGAGGCTCTGATCGCTGCATTCTACAATATACATGTAATTGTCCATTTCCACACCGTTTGTCCGTTATCGCATCATCATCACAATAACCATACTGTCTGTTTATTATACCTCATCCGGCCGGCCGGCGTCCAGACTGCCGTAAAATTTCTCCGGGCCTTTCCGCACATGTGCCCGTTTTACGCATATATTATATTGTAATCAAAATTCCGCACCGCTTTACCTTCTCACATTTCCACACCAGCCTGTGACAATATTCTAAACGCATGCATATCTGTCCGGCAGGATTTCCGGTCCTGCATCTGATACCAAACTGACGGCCTCAGGGCCGGCGGCGGTGCTTCACGGGCGTTTAACAGCTATATAGCAGAAAAAGTCTCTATAGGGCGCATATTGCCTA
>CAOKOL010000058.1 GCA_948470335.1 uncultured Lachnospiraceae bacterium
GCAGATACCACCTACGGCAAGATTGGCGTAAAGGTATGGATCTACAAGGGCGAAGTACTTCCTGCAAAGGGAACTAAGGAAGGGAGCGATAAATAATGTTAATGCCGAAAAGAGTAAAACGCCGTAAACAATTCCGCGGCAGCATGGCTGGTAAGGCTACCAGAGGAAATAAAATCACTTATGGAGAATATGGCATTGTTGCCACAGAGCCCTGTTGGATCAAGTCCAATCAGATCGAGGCTGCCCGTGTTGCCATGACCCGTTACATCAAGCGTGGCGGTAAAGTCTGGATCAAGATTTTCCCGGATAAGCCGGTTACTACAAAACCTGCTGAAACCCGTATGGGTTCCGGTAAAGGCTCTCTGGAATACTGGGTTGCAGTTGTAAAGCCGGGCCGTGTGATGTTCGAGATTGCCGGCGTGTCCGAGGAAGTGGCCAGAGAGGCACTCCGTCTGGCTATGCACAAGCTGCCCTGTAAATGTAAGATTGTATCTCGTGAGGATTTGGAAGGCGGTGCTAACGGTGAAAACGAATAAATTTGTGGAAGATTTAAGAGCAAAATCAAATGTAGAGTTAGAACAGGAATTAGTAGCTGCGAAAAAGGAGCTTTTCAACCTGAGATTTCAGAACGCAACAAATCAGTTAGAAAACACAAGCAGAATTAAAGAGGTGCGCAAGAATATCGCCAGAATTCAGACTGTGATTACTGAGAAGGCCAATGCGTGATAATAGTTCTAATGAAGGAGGAGCTGTTGTGGAAAGAAATTTAAGAAAAACCCGTAGAGGGAAAGTTGTCAGCGATAAGATGGATAAGACCATCGTAGTGGCCATCGAAGAACACGTAAAACATCCTTTATATGGCAAGATCGTAAAAAGAACCTATAAATTAAAGGCGCATGACGAGAAAAACGAGTGTGCCGTTGGCGATACCGTGAGAGTAATGGAGACAAGACCTCTGTCCAAGGACAAGAGATGGAGACTTGTGGAGATTATCGAAAGGGCGAAATAGTCGAAAGGAGTAAGCAGGCATGATTCAGCAGGAAAGCAGACTGAAGGTAGCTGACAATACAGGCGCAAAAGAATTGCTCTGCATCCGTGTGATGGGCGGTTCCACAAGAAGATATGCGGCAATCGGCGATGTGATCGTTGCTACCGTTAAAGATGCAACACCAGGCGGTGTTGTCAAAAAAGGCGATGTCGTAAAGGCTGTTGTAGTACGTACGAAGAACGCAACCCGTCGGAAAGACGGTTCTTATATCAGATTTGATGAGAATGCGGCTGTTATCATCAGAGATGACCAGACCCCCAGAGGCACCCGTATTTTTGGGCCTGTAGCAAGAGAGCTGAGAGACCATCAGTTTATGAAGATCGTTTCCCTGGCTCCGGAAGTATTATAGGAGGTGTAGACAGTGGCGACGAGTAAGATTAAAAGAAACGATACGGTAAAAGTCATTGCCGGTAAAGATAAAGACAGAGAAGGCAAAGTGCTTCATGTAGACCCCAAGAACCACAGAGTTGTGGTAGAGGGCGTAAACATGGTGACAAAGCATACGAAGCCCAGCGCTGCGAACCAGGCAGGCGGCATCGTCAGACAGGAAGCTCCCATCGACGTGTCAAACGTAATGTACCTTCACAACGGCAAGCCCACGAGAATCGGTTTTGAAGTAAGAGACGGCAAGAAGGTTCGTGTGGCGAAGGCAACCGGCGAAGCAATCGACTAATTCGAAGAAAGGAGGTTCCGGAAGGTGAGCAGTAGATTAAAAGAAGTCTACAGAAATGAGATTGTAGACGCAATGATGAAAAAATTCAACTATAAAAATATTATGGAAGTTCCGAAGCTGGAGAAAGTTGTCATCAACATGGGCGTAGGCGAGGCGAAGGAAAATGCCAAGGTTCTGGAGACCGCGGTAAAAGATCTGGAGACCATCGCCGGACAGAAAGCAGTTCTCACAAAGGCAAAGAAATCCGTGGCAAACTTCAAGATCAGAGAGGGGATGGCCATCGGGTGCAAAGTGACTTTAAGAGGCGAGCGGATGTACGAGTTTGTAGATCGTCTGATCAACCTGTCCCTGCCCCGTGTACGTGACTTCAGAGGTGTGAATCCGAATGCCTTCGACGGCAGAGGCAATTATGCGCTGGGTATCAAAGAGCAGCTGATTTTCCCTGAGATCGAGTACGATAAGGTTGACAAGGTAAGAGGCATGGACATCATCTTTGTCACCACGGCAAAGACCGATGAGGAAGCCCGCGAACTGTTGGCATTATTCAATATGCCTTTCCAGAAATAATTAGGAGGAATATCTCATGGCTAAAACTTCGATGAAAATTAAGCAGCAGCGTAAAGCGAAATTTTCAACAAGAGAATATACCCGCTGCAGAATCTGCGGCCGTCCCCATGCTTATCTGAGAAAATACGGAATCTGCAGAATCTGCTTCCGTGAATTAGCATACAAGGGTCAGATTCCCGGAGTAAAGAAAGCAAGCTGGTAATAGGTTCATATAAAGTAGGAGGAACGAAAATGACGATGAGTGATCCCATTGCAGATATGCTTACAAGAATCCGTAATGCAAATACTGCGAAACATGATACAGTAGATATTCCTTCATCCAAGATGAAATTAGCTATTGCCGACATCCTGGTTCGGGAAGGTTATATCAGAAAATATGATGTGGTTGAGGACGGCAGTTTCAAGACCATCCGTGTTACACTGAAATACGGCAAAGACAAAAACGAGAGAATCATTTCCGGACTCAAGAGAATTTCCAAACCGGGTCTGCGGGTATACGCAAATACCGACGAGCTTCCCAAAGTACTGGGCGGCCTGGGCATTGCAATCATCTCCACCAATAAAGGTGTGGTTACGGATAAAGAAGCACGTGAGTTAAACGTAGGCGGAGAAGTTCTTGCGTTTGTATGGTAGGCATTGAACACTTGGCGAGGTCATTTCGAGCCTAGTGTGAAAGCCCTTCGTGATTCTTAGCGAGGTATTGTCGAGCTTAGAAGAACGAAGCACATTGAACACTTGGCGAGGGGGTTTTTAAAACCCGAAAGAACGAAGTGTCAAACTTTTAATTATAATATGGAGGTACGGGCATGTCACGTATAGGAAAAATGCCAATCGCGGTACCGGCAGGCGTAACTGTCGATATTGCAGAAAATAATAAGGTGACTGTAAAAGGTCCTAAGGGAACTCTGGAGAGAGTGCTGCCGGAGGAAATGGAGATCAAGCTGGAAGGCGCTGAGATTGTGGTATCCAGACCCAATGATTTAAAGAAGATGAAATCACTGCACGGTCTGACCAGAACACTGATCGCCAACATGGTGAAAGGCGTTACGGACGGTTATGAGAAGGTTCTGGAGATCAACGGCGTTGGTTACAGAGCCGCAAAGCAAGGTAAAAAACTGGTTCTTTCCCTCGGTTATTCTCACCCTGTCGAGATGACGGATCCTGACGGACTTGAAGCTGTGGTAGACGGACAGAATAAAATTATCGTAAAAGGTATCGATAAAGAAAAAGTAGGCCAATATGCTGCTGAAATCAGAGACAAGAGACGCCCTGAGCCTTACAAGGGAAAAGGTATCAAGTATGCTGACGAAGTGATCAGACGTAAAGTCGGTAAGACAGGTAAGAAATAATTAGGAGGGTGAACTTAGAATGATTAGGAAAGAAGCAAGAAGCAAGGTTCGTGTGAAAAAACACAATAGAATTCGTAATCGTTTCGCCGGTACTGCCGAGAGACCTCGTCTGGCTGTGTTCAGAAGCAATAATCATATGTATGCGCAGATTATTGACGATGATGCCCAGAACACCCTGGTTTCCGCATCTACACTTCAGAAAGATGTAAAGGCGGAGCTTCAGAAAACCAACAATGTGGAGGCGGCATCTTATCTCGGTACCGTGATCGCAAAGAAAGCGCTGGAAAAAGGTATCACGACAGTTGTTTTTGACAGAGGCGGCTTCATATATCATGGTAAGGTGAAAGCACTGGCAGATGCAGCAAGAGAAGCTGGTCTGGAATTCTAATCAAGGAGGAGAACACATGAAACGTACAATTGTTGATGCCAGCCAGCTTGAATTGACAGAAAAGGTCGTTGCGATCAAACGTGTTACAAAAGTAGTAAAGGGCGGACGTAATTTCAGATTTTCTGCTTTGGTGGTTGTGGGCGACGGAAACGGACATGTTGGCGCCGGAATCGGAAAAGCCGCTGAAATTCCCGAAGCCATCCGCAAAGGAAAAGAGGATGCCGCAAAGAGACTGATTACGGTTCCCACCGATGAGAATAACAGTATCCCCCATGATTTCCTGGGCAAGTTCGGAAGCGCCCATGTCCTTTTGAAGAAGGCTTCCGCCGGTACCGGTGTTATCGCAGGCGGTCCCGTGCGTGCCGTTGTGGAGCTGGCAGGTATTAAGAACATTCGTACGAAATCCCTTGGCTCTAACAATAAGCAGAATGTTGTAATGGCAACGCTGGCGGGATTAAGCGCACTGAAGGTTCCCGAGGAAGTTGCGAAGAACAGAGGGAAATCCGTAGACGAATTGATTGGCTAAACTGGAGGGAAACGAAAAATGGCAGATAAATTAAAAGTCACATTGGTGAAATCTCCGATCGGCGCCGTGCCGAAGCATAAAAAAACTGTCGAAGCCCTTGGCCTCAGAAAACTGAACAAGACAGTTGAGCTGCCGGACAATGATGCCGTAAGAGGCATGATCTGGCATGTGAAGCATTTGGTAAAAGTAGAAGAAATCTAACATAGAGTAAAGGAGGTGCAGAGCATGGATTTATCCAATTTACGTCCCGCAGAAGGTTCTAAGCAGAGTGATGATTTCAGAAGAGGCCGCGGCCATGGTTCCGGAAACGGTAAGACGGCCGGCAAGGGACACAAAGGCCAGAAGGCACGTTCCGGCGCTACCAGACCTGGATTTGAAGGCGGTCAGATGCCTTTATACAGAAGAATTCCCAAGAGAGGATTCACAAACAGAAATTCCAAGGTAATCGTGGGAATTAACGTATCCGCCCTTGAGCGGTTTGAGGAAGGCGCCGAGGTAACGGTAGCTGCGCTGGTAGAGAGCGGCGTGGTGAAGAATCCCCGCGACGGCGTTAAGATTCTTGGAAACGGCGAGCTGACCAAGAAATTAAATGTAAAGGTGGATGCTTTCAGCGAGGGAGCAAAGGCCAAAATTGAAGCTGTAGGTGGAACCTGCGAGGTGATCTAGTATGATTAAAACACTGAAAAGAGCATTTCAGATCCGGGAGATACGGGACAGAATCTTATTCGTGTTTTTCATTTTGGTCGTGGTCAGAATCGGATGTCAGATTCCGGTTCCTGGTGTGAATACTTCCTATATTGCCAGTCTGCTTCAGGCGCAGACTGGCGATGCCTTTAACTTTTTCGACGCGATTACGGGCGGTTCTCTGATGAACATGTCCATTTTCGCGCTGAATATCAGCCCTTATATCACATCTTCCATTGTGATGCAGCTTCTGACCATCGCGATTCCGAAGCTGGAGGAGATGCAGAAGGACGGTGAGGACGGGCGGAAAAAGATCACGATGATCACCAGATGGCTGACGATTCTGCTGGCCATCATAGAGGGAAGCGCTATGTCCATCGGCCTGGGTGCGCAGGGACTGCTGCCCGTATATACTTGGTACACCGTTCTTGTGGCTGTGGCGGCGATGACGGCCGGTGCCGGTCTGCTGATGTGGTTTGGTGAGCGGATCACGGAAAGAGGAGTGGGAAACGGCATTTCCATGATTCTGCTGATTAATATCATCTCCGGACTTCCCGATGATTTTGTCACGCTGTACGAAAGATTTATCGCAAATGCCGACGTGGCCATGAAGGTGCTTGCGATTGTAATTATCGTAGCCGTGCTGTTTGTGATGCTGGCGTTCACCGTGCTTTTACAGGACGGCGAGAGAAGAATTCCGATTCAGAATTCCGCCAAAATGTCCAACCGTATGATGGCGGCCGGACGTTCCTATAATAAGCCTCTTGTTTTAAAGGTGAATACCGGCGGCGTAATTCCGGTGATCTTTGCGTCCTCTCTGATGACGACGCCCGGTATGATCGCTCAGTTTTTCAATGTGGATTATTCAACGATTGGCGGCAAGATTCTGCTTGCGCTGAATTCTTCCAACTGGTGCCGTCCGGACGCGCCGGTATATTCCATCGGACTGCTGGTTTACTGCGGCCTGATTATCGTGTTTGCTTATTTCTATACGTCCATTACCTTTAACCCGATTGAGATTGCAGATACGATGAAGCGGCAGGGCAGCTTTATTCCCGGTATCCGGCCCGGAAAACCTACCTCGGATTACCTGGCGAGGATTCTGAATTATATTATTTTTGTCGGCGCTGTCGGTCTTATGATTATAGCGCTGATTCCGATCCTTTTTTCGGGCATCTTCAACGTCAGCCGCCTCTCCTTTATGGGGACATCCCTGATTATTATCGTGGGCGTAGTCCTGGAGACTCTGAAACAGGTGGAGACGATGATGCAGCAGAGAAGCTACAAGGATGTGCGTACGGAAGGATTGTTTATTAATTATTAAGGTGATTATTTATATGCTGGAGGCGATTATGATTTCATAATCGCCTAAGCATGTATATGGTACTGATCAAAGGGGTATGTATTGAAATTCCATAAAATGGGAATACTTATGGAAAATGGAGAAGAACATATGAAGATTATTATGCTGGGTGCGCCTGGGGCCGGCAAAGGGACACAGGCGAAAAAAATTGCGGATAAGTATCACATTCCTCACGTTTCCACCGGTGACATTTTCAGAGCCAATATCAAAAACGGCACCGAGCTGGGGAAAAAAGCAAAAACGTATATGGATGCCGGACAGCTTGTTCCCGATGAGCTGACAGTGGATCTTCTGATCGACAGAATCAGTCAGGCGGACTGTGCGGACGGCTATGTATTGGACGGATTTCCCAGAACCATTCCGCAGGCGGAATGTCTGGAAAACGCATTGTCCGGGCGGAATGAGGCCGTGGACTTTGCGATTAACGTAGAGGTTCCGGATGAGAACATTGTGGCAAGGATGAGCGGCAGAAGATATTGTCCGGGATGCGGCGCGACGTATCATATCGTACATATCCCCACAAAAGTTGAGGGCATCTGCGACCGCTGCGGCGGGGAGCTGGTGCTGCGGGATGACGACAGGCCGGAAACCGTAAAGAACCGTCTGTCCGTGTACCATGCGCAGACAAAGCCGCTGATTCAGTTCTACGGCGATAAAAATGTGCTGCATGAAGTGGACGGCACCCAGGAGATGGAAAAGGTATTTGCCGATATCGTAAAGGTGCTGGGAGAATAACCTATGGCGGTGACAATCAAATCAGCCCGGGAAATTGAACTGATGAGAGAAGCCGGAAAGATTCTGGCTGTGGTTCATGATGAAATGGCAAAGGCATTGAAGCCAGGCATGTCCACCATGGATATCAATCGGGTGGGAGAACAGGTGATCCGGGATTTTGGCTGTACACCCTCTTTTCTGAATTATAACGGATATCCCGCGGCTGTCTGCGTTTCCGTAAACAACGAGGTGGTTCACGGGATTCCGAATAGAAAGCACAGAATCCGGGAGGGGGATATCGTCAGTCTGGATGCGGGCGTATGTTATCACGGTTATCATTCCGACGCTGCCAGGACGCTGGCGGTGGGCGAGATCAGCCGGGAAGCGGAACAGTTGATCGACGTGACGCGTCAGTGCTTTTTTGAGGGGATTCGGTATGCCAGGGCCGGGAATTATCTGCATCAGATTTCCGCTGCGGTCAACGCATGTGCGGACCGTTTCCATTACGGCGTGGTCCGGGAGCTGGTAGGCCACGGCATCGGGTCCAGAGTTCATGAGGGGCCGGAGATCCCCAATTTCCGGCAGAGACGGAAGGGAATCAGACTGGTGCCGGGAATGACGCTGGCGGTAGAACCGATGATCAACATGGGAAAGCGGGAAGTAGAATGGCTGGAAGACAAGTGGACCGTGGTAACTGCAGACGGATCGCTGTCCGCACACTATGAGAATACCATACTGATTACGGACGGAGAACCTGAAATTTTATCCATGAGGTGAAAACATGCAGCCCTTTGAGACGGGAAGTCTGGTGAAATCAAAAGCCGGCCATGATAAAGACGATATTTTTGTGATAATAGGACAGTTGGGCGAATATGTATGGATAGCCGACGGAAAGAGACGCACCGTGGAAAAGCCCAAGCGGAAAAAGAAAATTCATCTGTATCCGATCTGCCATCCTGACGGGGCTGCAAAGCAGGCACTGGACCTGCCGAAAAACCGGCCCGTCCGGAATGAAGATATCAAATATGCAATTAAAGTGTACAGGAGGTCATGAACCATGTCAAAAGCCGACATGATCGAAATCGAAGGCAGAGTCATTGAAAAGCTGCCTAACGCCATGTTCCAGGTAGAACTGGAGAACGGGCATCAGGTGTTAGCCCATATCAGCGGAAAACTTCGTATGAATTATATCCGGATTTTACCCGGTGACAAGGTGACTCTGGAGCTTTCTCCCTATGATTTGTCCAAAGGTCGGATTATCTGGAGAGACAAGTAAGAGAAAAGCCTGAAAAAGCTGGAAAAACTGGAAAAAAAGAAAAAGTCGCTTGCAATATTATTGGCAAAATGCTATAATGAAGGGCAGACTTTTGGAAAGGAGTGAATTACTGTGAAAGTCAGAGCATCCGTAAAGCCGATCTGTGAGAAATGTAAGATCATTAAGAGAAAAGGCAGTATCAGAGTGATCTGTGAGAACCCCAAGCATAAGCAGAGACAGGGGTAATCCGTATAGCTTTTTAAAGCGGCTGCAGTAGGAACTGTCAGGAACCGCCTGAGTCAGTTGTTCTTACTGATTAAGAGTTAGATATTATTTCTTACAAAAATTGACGGAATCACGAAAAATGAAATTCCAATTCAAAAATCACGAAAAGAAAGTGTACGCACAACATTTCAGGCGTCAATGGGAATTGACGGGCTGCGTATGCTCGTTTTTCTGCGTTTAAGGCGTTTGATCCATGCGCCTGAGAGACTGTGAGCACTTAGCTCACCCCTATACCATAAAAAAGAATATTACTATGGAGGTGCAATACACACATGGCTCGTATTTCAGGTGTTGATTTACCAAGAGAAAAACGTGTTGAAATCGGCTTGACTTATATCTATGGTGTCGGCCGTGCAACATCGAACCGTATTCTTGCAGAAGCAAATGTAAATCCTGATACCCGCGTCAGAGATCTGACTGACGAAGAAGTAAAGAGAATCACCACGGCGCTGGAGAACGATCACGTTCTGGTGGAAGGTGATCTGAGAAGAGAGATCGCTCTCAATATCAAGAGACTTCAGGAGATCGGCTGCTACAGAGGCATCCGTCACAGAAAAGGGCTTCCCGTACGCGGACAGAAGACCAAGACAAATGCAAGAACACGGAAGGGCCCTAAGAAGACGGTAGCAAACAAGAAGAAATAAAGCTACTGTTTTTGCGGCAGTTATATTTGATACTATTTAGAAAGGAACCCTCTAGGGAAAGGTTAGTTTAAATGGCTAAGAAAGTGTCAGCAAAGAAAGTGACAAAAAAGCGTGTTAAGAAAAACGTTGAACGCGGACAAGCGCACATTCAGTCTTCTTTTAACAATACAATCGTGACCCTGACGGATACTCAGGGGAATGCTCTTTCATGGGCAAGTGCGGGCGGTCTGGGATTTAGAGGTTCAAGGAAATCTACTCCCTATGCTGCTCAGATGGCAGCGGAAACTGCAACAAAAGCAGCCTTGGTACATGGTTTGAAGTCCGTCGACGTTATGGTAAAAGGACCGGGTTCAGGCAGAGAAGCCGCGATCCGCGCCCTGCAGGCCTGTGGTCTGGAAGTGACAAGCATCAGAGACGTGACGCCGGTACCTCACAATGGTTGCCGTCCGCCAAAACGCAGAAGAGTTTAATTTAGGAGGAAATGAAAAGTGGCAGTAAACAGAGTTCCAGTTCTTAAAAGATGCAGATCTCTTGGTCTTGAGCCTATGTACCTGGGCATTGACAAAAAATCAAAGAGAGAATTAAGAAGAGCCAACAGAAAAGTAAGCGAGTACGGTCTCCAGTTAAGAGAGAAACAGAAAGCAAAATTCATTTATGGTGTATTGGAAAAACCCTTCAGAAATTATTATAAAAAGGCAAAACAGCAGAAAGGTCAGGTAGGCGAGAACCTGATGATTATGCTGGAAAGAAGGCTGGACAACGTAATGTTCCGTGCCGGTTTTGCCCGTACCAGAAGAGAAGCAAGACAGATCGTCGATCATCGCCATGTACTGGTAAACGGAAAGTGCGTGAATATTCCTTCTTACCTGATTAAAGCAGGCGACGTGATCGAGGTGAAGGAGAAAAACAGAGATTCTCAGAGATATAAAGATATCCTGGAAGTGACAGGCGGCAGACTCGTTCCCGAATGGTTAGATCCGAATGCAGAAGCTTTAACGGTGACTGTTAAAGAATTACCTACCAGAGAAGTGATTGACGTACCCGTTGATGAGATGCTTATCGTCGAGTTGTATTCCAAGTAAAATGTTTCCAGATGCTCTCATGCAGACATGCCGCACGTTTGTCCGCATGGTATACTTTCGGAGTAATCTGTTTCTGATTTATTTAGATGAGCGACATAGGGCATCCCTCAGTCATAACTCAAAAGGAGGGTCTTAATAGAGTGTTCGATTTTGAAAAACCTAATATTGAGATTGTTGAAATCTCAGATGACAAAAAGTATGGAAAATTTGTAGTGGAGCCGCTGGAGCGGGGCTACGGTACGACCCTTGGGAATTCCCTGAGAAGGATCATGCTGTCCTCTCTGCCGGGTTCAGCCGTGAGCCAGGTAAAGATCGACGGCGTTCTGCATGAGTTCAGTCCGATTCCCGGCGTGAAGGAAGATGTGACCGAGATTATCCTGAATATCAAGGAACTGGCCATCAAGAACAACAGCGACAGCAACGAGGTCAAGGTTGCCTACATTGAGTTCGAGGGCGAGGGCGTTGTGACGGCCGGCGATATCCAGGTGGATTCCGATACCGAGATTCTGAATAAGGATCTGGCGATTGCCACTTTAAGCGGCGGGCCTGACTGTAAACTTTACATGGAGCTTACGATCACAAACGGCAGAGGCTATGTCAGTGCGGAGCGCAATAAAGATGAAGAACTTCCGATCGGTGTCATTGCAGTAGATTCCATCTATACGCCTGTAGAGCGTGTGAATCTGAAAGTTGAGAACACCCGTGTCGGCCAGATTACAGATTATGATAAATTAACACTTGATGTGTTCACGAACGGTACGCTGGCGCCTGACGAGGCGGTCAGCCTTGCGGCGAAAGTGCTGAGCGAGCATCTGAATCTGTTTATTGATCTCTCCGAGAACGCCAAGACCGCCGAGGTCATGGTGGAGAAAGAGGACAACGAAAAAGAAAAAGTACTGGAGATGAACATCGACGAGCTGGAGCTGTCCGTGCGTTCTTACAACTGCCTGAAACGGGCCGGTATCAACACCGTGGAAGAACTGTGCAACAGAACTTCGGAAGACATGATGAAAGTCAGAAATCTGGGGCGGAAATCCCTGGAGGAAGTACTTGCAAAATTAAAAGAGCTGGGGCTGGAGTTAAATCCCAGCGAAGAATAATCCCGGAAATATAAGAGGAAATTTATGGAAATTTGCCGGCGCCGTTTCCTGTAACAAGCGGAAACGGACCCGATCTGCCGGCCGCCTGTCAGTAAGCCCGATGTGCATGGCAGTGTGTTCCACAAATGGAGGAAATCATGGCAGGATATAGAAAATTAGGAAGAACATCTGACCAGAGAAAGGCACTGCTGAGAAGTCAGGTGACAAGCCTTTTATACCATGGAAAGATCGTGACCACCGAGGCAAAGGCGAAGGAAATCCGCAAGATTGCCGAGGGGCTGATCGCAATGGCCGTGAAAGAGATGGACAACTATGAAACCGTCACCGTAACGGCAAAGACTCCCCGCAAGGATAAAGACGGCAAAAGAGTAAAAGAGGTTGTGGACGGCAAGAAAGTGACTCTTTACGACGAAGTGCAGAAAGAGATCAAGAAAGACAAACCCTCCAGACTTCATGCCAGAAGACAGATGCTGCGCGTGCTCTATCCGGTAAAAGAAGTTCCCACGACACTTGCCGGAAGAAAAAGAGGAACCAAGCAGATCGACATGCCGAAGAAGCTGTTCGAGGAAATCGCACCCAAATATACCACCCGCCACGGCGGCTACACCAGAATCGTAAAGATCGGCCCGAGAAAAGGCGATGCGGCGATGATGGTACAGATTGAGCTGGTATAATTCATCAGGCCGAATACCCCATGAAATCCTGCGGGGTATTCGGCATTTTTGTATCATAGAAAAGTCCTTCGAACTTCCCTATGATACAAAAATGCTCCGCAGGGAGGCACACGCAAACGCAGAGGAAATTGTCGCTTGAAGGCGACACGTTTGCGGCGCAGAATCCTGCAAAGCAGGATTCTTTTTGATAACTGATATATATTTTTCTTGCATAAAAGAAGATAATCCAGTAAAATAATAAATCGAAGATATGGAACACGGTTATAATCGGGAAAATACGTCAGTAAAGAGGAAATGATGGGAATCATAAAAACGGCGAAGCTGATTTATGAATATGTTCAGCATGACGAGGAAAACAAGGTGGCAGAGGTCAACCGGGCGGTTGACGCTGTGGACATAGATATAGAAACCGGCGAGTTTGTGGCTGTTCTGGGGCATAACGGTTCCGGAAAGTCTACCCTGGCCAAGCATATGAACGCTCTTTTGCTGCCCACCGAAGGAACGATCTGGGTGGGAGAGGACGACACAAAGAATGAAGGTGCTCTCTGGAAAATCCGACAGACGGCAGGCATGGTATTTCAGAATCCGGACAATCAGATCGTGGCCAGTATCGTGGAAGAAGATGTGGGATTCGGCCCTGAAAATATGGGGGTGGAGACAAGGAAGATCTGGGAGCGGGTGGACGAAAGTCTGAAAGCCGTGGGAATGACGGCATATCGGACTTTTTCTCCCAATCGTCTGTCCGGCGGTCAGAAGCAGCGGGTGGCGATTGCCGGGGTAATGGCGATGCGGCCTAAATGTATCGTTCTGGATGAGCCTACCGCCATGCTGGACCCCAACGGCCGGAAAGAAGTGATCCGGACCGTGCGTGAGCTGAATGAGAAAGAGAATATCACGGTGATTCTGATTACCCACTATATGGAAGAAGCTATCAGTGCCGACCGGATTATCGTGATGGATGACGGGAAAGTGGTGATGGAGGGAAAGCCGAAAGAAGTCTTTTCCCAGGTGGACAGGCTGAAAGAATACCGGCTGGATGTTCCCCAGATGACAGAGCTGGCCTTTGAACTGCGGAAAGAAGGTCTGACGCTGCCGGAGGACATTCTGACGATAGAAGAAATGGTGGAAGCATTATGTCGATTACGCTGAAAAACGTGAGTTACTGCTATAATCAGGGAACGGCCATGGAAGCCCATGCGCTGAAAAACGTGAATCTGGAGATTCCTGACGGACAGTTTATCGGCCTGATCGGCCATACCGGATCGGGAAAGTCCACTCTGATTCAGCATCTGAACGGGCTGGTCCGGGCGACGTCCGGGGAGATATGGTACGGAGACCGGAATATTTATGAGGAAGGTTTCCGCATGAAGGAGCTGCGCAGCAAAGTGGGGCTGGTATTCCAGTACCCGGAGCATCAGCTTTTTGAGATTGACGTGTTTACCGACGTCTGTTTCGGGCCGAAAAATCTGGGGCTCGATCAGGACGAAATAAAGAGGCGGGCCGTGGAATCTCTGAGCCTGGTGGGACTGGACGAAAGCTATTACGAGAAATCGCCCTTTGAACTGTCAGGAGGGGAAAAACGGCGGGTGGCCATTGCAGGGGTGCTGGCCATGCGGCCGGAGGTGCTGATTCTGGATGAGCCCACGGCAGGCCTTGACCCCAAAGGCAGAGACGATATTCTGGATCAGGTGGCTTATCTGCAAAAGGAACGGCAGATCACCGTGGTGCTGGTGTCTCACAGCATGGAGGACGTGGCGAAATACGTGGACCGCATCATTGTGATGAACCATGGAGAAGCGGTATTTGACGGCAGCGTGAAAGAGGTATTCAGCCATTATAAGGAGCTGGAGGCAATCGGTCTGGCGGCGCCCCAGGTAACTTATCTGATGCATGGCCTGAAAGAAAAAGGATTTGACGTGGACGAGAATGCGACGACGATTGAGGAAGCAAAAGCATCCATATTAAGCGCGCTGGGAAGATAAAGATGTATGCCCGGAATTTTGCAGTGTCAGGCATTTGCAGGACCCGGGACCGCATAAGGGATAAACAGGAGGAAAACTGAAAAATGAGAAGTATTACTTTGGGCCAGTATTATCCGGTGGAATCGCCCATCCATAAACTGGACCCACGGGTAAAGCTTGCCGTTACGCTGCTGTATGTATTTTCGCTTTTTTTTGCCAAAGGACCGGTGGGATATCTGATCGCCGCTTTCTTTCTGGCATTGTACATCTGTGTTTCCAATGTGCCGTTTTCCTTTATTGTGAGAGGGCTGAAACCGATTATTTTCCTGCTGATTTTCAGCGTGATTTTTAATGTGCTGCTGACGCCCGGCGAGGTGCTGGCCCGGTTCTGGATTTTCAGGATTACGAAAGAGGGTCTGAGCTTGGCTTTTTATATGGGAATCCGTCTGATCTTTCTGATTATCGGATCTTCCATGATGACCTATACCACCACGCCCAACCAACTGACTGACGGGCTGGAAAAAAGTCTGGGATTTCTGCGGAAGGTACATTTTCCGATTCATGAGATATCTATGATGATGTCCATTGCCCTCAGATTTATTCCGATTCTGGTGGAGGAAACGGATAAGATTATGAAGGCGCAGATGGCCAGAGGGGCCGATTTTGAGGAAGGAAATCTGATTCAGCGGGCAAAAAATCTGATTCCTTTGCTGGTGCCGCTGTTTATCTCCGCATTCCGCAGGGCTACCGACCTGGCCATGGCCATGGAGGCCCGGTGCTATCATGGCGGCGAGGGGCGGACAAAGATGAAGCCGCTTCACTATGAAAGGCGGGATTTTGTGGCATATGGCGCAGCGGCCTGTTATCTGGGCCTGATTATTGTTGCGAGAGTACTGCTGTAGTAAGTTCTGAGACGGCGGAGATTGCCCATTTAGCGGAACCGGTTCTGATGGCAGGGCATGTGTGCCGGAAAGATGAAGTGATGAAACGAATAAAATTAACGGTGGCCTATGACGGAACCAATTACTGCGGCTGGCAGCTGCAGAAAAACGGTATAACCGTGGAACAGCGGCTGAACGAGGCGATTACGGAGCTGACAGGCGAGCAGATTCAGGTGATCGGAGCCAGCCGCACGGATTCCGGGGTTCATGCCATGGGCAATGTGGCGGTGTTTGACACGGATACGAGAATTCCGCCGGAAAAGCTGTCCTATGCCTTAAACGCCAGACTGCCGGAGGATATCAGGATTCAGAGTTCCGAGGAAGCACCCAGGAATTTCCATCCCAGAAAGGCCAACTGCGTCAAAACCTATGAATACAGAATCTGGAACCACCGGTTTGAGAATCCGGTGAAACGGCTGTACGATTATTTTGTGTTTCTGCCGCTGGATGTGGAGAAAATGCGGGAAGGGGCGGCCTGTCTGACCGGAGAGCATGATTTTCGCAGCTTTGCTTCTTCCGGCAGTCAGGCAGAGGAAACAATCCGAAGGATTTATGGGCTGGAGGTGCTTAAAGAGGGCTGTGAGATCACCCTGCGCATCCGGGGAGACGGATTCCTTTATAATATGGTAAGAATTATTGCGGGAACGCTGATTCAGGTGGGAATCGGGGCGTTTCCGCCTTCGCATGTGGGAGAAATTCTTGCTGCAAGAGATCGCCAGGCAGCGCCTCAGACCGCTCCGGCCAGAGGGCTGACGCTGATGGAGATTGCCTATGAGAAAGGGCTTGATGACTGCCTGATTGTCCGGGAAAAGGAGTGGGCTTATGGAATCTGGCAGAAAGAGATTCCCCTGTCCGGCGAGTCTTATATCTATATTTCTCACTGTGATGAGAAGGATTTTGAGAGAAATGTGAGAAGGCTGATAAAGAAGACGATGCGGGACGGCGCAAAACGGGTGTGGATCTGCGACCGGGCCGGCAGGCTGGAGCGTTTCTGCGAGGCGGGAGCCCCGTCGGGTGAATGCCGGTTCGATGAAAGCCGTCCGGAAAGCTGCCGTCTGAAAGAAGCGGGTGCGGAAGAAGCTCTGCCGCCTGTTTTGCGGGCGGGTCTTTTCGCTTCATATTTTCCGGATGACGGGACGGAATACCGGCGGTGGTTTTGCCGTACGCTCTGAGAAAGCCGGCGCCGCGACTGCGGAAGGCAGAGCGGGCGCAGGCCGTTTTTGCGGAAAAACCTTAAGAAAACCATGAGAAAATGCCGGGAAACCATTGACACACCCCGGCTCGTGTAATATAATATAAAGGCTGTGAATATTGAAAAAATGCTGATCCAAAGCCCCGGTGTGGCGTTTTAGAACGTATTCATATAAAACTGTGCGTGTTAGAATTGGTGCAAGGAGGATTCAACCAATGAAAAGTTTTATGGCTAGTCCATCGACAATCGAGAGAAAATGGTATGTAGTTGATGCTACCGGACATACATTAGGTCGTCTGGCCTCTGAAGTAGCAAAGGTTTTGAGAGGAAAGAACAAACCTATTTTTACGCCTCATATGGATACCGGCGACTTCGTGATCATCGTGAATGCTGACAAGATCAAAGTGACGGGCAAGAAGATGGAGCAGAAGATCTATTACCGTCACTCCGCATATGTAGGCGGCATGAAAGAGACTACTTTAAAAGATATGATGGCTAAAAAGCCGGAGCGCGTGATCGAGCTGGCAGTAAAGGGAATGCTTCCCAAAGGACCTTTAGGAAGAACAATGATCAAGAAGCTTCATGTATATGCCGGTCCTGAGCATGGACATGCGGCACAGAAGCCGGAAGTATTGAATGTTTAAGAAAGGTCTGAAAGGAGGAAATTACAGTGGCTAACGCAAAATTTTACGGAACAGGAAGAAGAAAAAAGAGTATTGCCAGAGTGTATTTGGTACCGGGTACCGGCAATATCACGATTAATAAAAGAAGCATCGACGAGTATTTCGGCCTTGAAACATTGAAGGTTGTGGTACGCCAGCCCCTGGCTGCTACCGAGACGCAGGATAAGTTCGACGTGCTGGTGAACGTTCACGGCGGCGGATTTACCGGCCAGGCAGGCGCCGTTCGTCACGGCATCGCCAGAGCACTGCTGCAGGCAGACGGCGAGTACCGTCCTATTTTAAAGAAAGCCGGCTATCTGACCCGTGACCCTCGTATGAAGGAGAGAAAGAAATACGGCCTCAAGGCCGCCCGCCGCGCGCCCCAGTTCAGCAAGCGATAATCGGCTGTTCAAACCGTATCAAAATTGCTCAAAAACC
>CAOKOL010000059.1 GCA_948470335.1 uncultured Lachnospiraceae bacterium
TTATCACACAAATTTAAAGGAATGTAAAAACGATATCTTATTCATCGCTTACGATATAACTCACATCAGTATATCTTTTATTGTTATAACTAGGGTTCAATTTTTGAGTTTCCACAAATCCAATTTCCGGATTTTCGGAAGTTTGTTTTTTGAATTTCAAGAGGTATAAGTTTTGAACTTCCGGATTTTCAATTTCTGGATTTCCAAAAGTCTGATTTTTAGATCCCCTGAAATCTAAATTTTGAACTTCTGTGGAATCATCAGTATTCGAGGAGGATCTTTCCTCACATTCCGGCCCGGATGAAACCAAAGAAACAAAATTTTTCACATAGATCATATCCGGTTTCCCAAGACCCTGCCTTTTCTTCTCAATCAGCCCGATTCCCTTTTTACAGTCAAGTTCCGCCAGCACTTTTGTACAAGTGCCGCGGGAACACCCTAGATCTTCCATGATATTGTCTACGGTGTAATAAATGTACACCCTGTTTTCAGCGTCAAACCAGCCATTTTTTACGGACAATGCCATCCTGTCAAGCATCAGCCCATAAAGCAGCTTCGCATCACTGGACAATTTTTTGAAACGTTTGTCCTTAATCAGCAGCCTAGGCACACGATAGAAGGAAAACTGCTCCACTTCCATGCCATGATAGAAATCAAAACCTACGTCTCCATCCATTTTAGTCGCTGTGTCCGCCATTCCTCTAACCTCCTCTGGTTTTATTTAATATTAATCTGGTAATACATGGCGCTACGCAAAATACACCTTTGGCACAGCTTATTTTTCGGATATTACACCCTCGTAGCAGGCACCACCCATGTAAACATAATCATTTTGCTCGTTGCTTGCTGAAATAAAAAAGGACATTTCCCATAAATTTCTCCAGGAAAATGTCCCTAACAGCACAAACTTTATTTAATTCTTGGCTTTTCTCATTCTTTTTATCAAATCACCGGATTATATATACATATTCATGGCATAATACGCATTTCATTTAAAATGCGTATAAACGCCCTGTCTACCGGCCAATTAACACCCTTTTTCCGCAAAAAGCAAAGCCATACTTCCGTATTCTCTCTTTAGGAACTCCCTTTGATACCAAAGCTATCTCATATCCGCGTTCCTCAATCTGCTTCAATGCCGCCTGCACCGTATCGGAAAGTTCTTTCTCATCTTCCATATCCTGAACCTTAAACTCCAAGATAATCCCATTATCTTCCTGTTTTGGTTCCAGCATCACATCATATCTTCCAAAACCACTCTCACGGTTCGATGTCACGGCATAGCGGTCTGATAACTCCACCAGCAGGCCCAGAACAAAGCCGTGATAGAAGCGTTCCGGCTCCATATCCGAAGGGTTCCTTCCTGTGTCAAAATAGCTGAACGTAGCCAGCGCCACCTTATTCATATAATAATTCATCGCCTTCAGGTCATCCGCAAGCAGCGCTTTAATAAACCCATTATACTCTCTTTTGCTTTCTCTAAACCATCCCCGCACCATTGCGGCGAACATCTTTCTGACCTCACGGTTTGTCAAGGTCAGCTCATAATCCGGGGGATCTATGGACTCCCAGTCTTCTTCATAATGAAGGACTTTCAAATATCCGCTGGCTAATAACAGGCTCCAGATCCCTTCCTCATTTCCATCCAGCTCGCCATATACAATCTGCTCGTCTACAGGTGTTATGATCGACTGGCCGGAAAGCAGTTTTTCAAATTCCTGCTTAATATCCGCGCTTCCTTCCCGGATCAACTTTCCCACCAGACTGTTGGAACTGGAATTGGCCCAGTATGCCCCTAGTTTTCCGGTGTCCAGATAATTTAAGATAGACCAGGGATTATAAATGTCCCTATGGTTTCCAAAGATAAATCCGTCATACCATCTTTTTACTTCCTGTTTCCTGTCAGACATCCCAAACTCGTCCAACGCCGCAAAAACCTCTTCCTCGGTAAACCCAAAGCTGTCCGCATATTCATCCGATGTAGTCGTAACCACTTTCAGATTGTTCAGATCAGAAAAAATGGATTCCCGGCTCACCCGCGTAATCCCTGTCATAATGGCGCGTCCCATACTGGGATTGGTCTTAAAAGTCGAGTTAAACAGACTCCTGGTAAAGGCAACCATCTCCTCCCAGTATCCGTTCACATAGGCCTCCTGCATCGGCGTGTCGTATTCATCCAGCAATATAATCGGTCTTTTCCCATAATATCGTTCCAGGTAGGACGACAAAGATTTTAAAGAATACGAAGCCACCATATCCGACATATCCGGGGCTACCTTTCTGAAAAATGCTTCTTCCCCTTCTTTTAAAAACCCTTCTGTCAGAAGAAAATCATGCTGCATATAAACATTCTGCAAAATCTGACAGAGCTTCGCCCTTGCGCCCGCAAAGGTTGTCTCCTTTACATCCGCGAAGCTCAAACTGATCACCGGATAGGTTCCCTGCAATTTTCTGTATTTTTCGCTCTCCCAGATAGAAAGTCCCTGAAACAAGTCGCTCCGGCCCGCATATTTTATGGAAAAAAACTGCTCGGTCATACTCATATTCAACGTTTTCCCAAAACGTCTGGGACGGGTAATCAGCGTTACGCTGTCCCCGCCTTCCCACCATTCTGAAAGAAAAGAGGTTTTATCAATGTAAAAGTACCCTTCCGTCCGAAGTACCTCAAAATTCTGTGCGCCAATACTGATCGTCTTTGCCAAACAACACACCTCCTCATCTATACACTATATTTTATCATAGTTCCCATATACTATCCAGTGCCTTTTGTGGCCGGATCATTTGCCTGAATCATTTGTAACCTGAAACTTTTGCAAATCGACCTGTTATCCATAAACTCTTATTTTTTACCGGGAAAAAACAGCTTGTCCTATCAAATTTTGGAAAAACGTTGTTCTTACATGATTGCAGCAGAGCAGAAAGCCCGTTCCACCTACGACAATATCCTCCGTCTGATCAAAGACCCGGAAATCTGCGATCCCATCCGGTTCCTGCGGCAGCGGGAGGTTGTGCATTTTCAGCGGTTCGGTGAAAGCCTGCGGATCGTCCAGGACCATCTGGATTCCAAAAACTTCTATGCCTTCAACCCCGAATTTGACACACCGGCCAGCTGTGGCTGTCAGACAAAAAAGATGCAGTAATCGCGGGAATAATCGTAACAGAGAATTCGTTCAAACCTTTTACCTGCGGCACATTGGGCGGTCGGGATATTTATTTCCCGACTGCTCTTTTTCATTATCTTTTTTCCGGTTCTTCTTTCGCCGTTCCATTCTCCCTGCTATAGTTTTGCGGCTCCCCTTCCGAAACCCCGTGATAAATATTTAGGATCTGAAACCTCCGAAACAATTTCATTGACCCATACAATAAAGTTCATTATAACCGTTTTTTATTCCAATTGTGTTTTAGAAGATTTACGAATTTCTTACGTCTGTTTACAATATTTGCTGTGTATTGATTCTTTCAAAGGTCACGTTCATTTTTCACAAAATACTTGTTTCCAAATGCCTTTTATATTAAAATAAGACTATTGCCAACAGCATATCCATAAACACTGACAAAACAAAATTAGAATTTTATAGAAACGAGGACAATATCGTGGATTTGAAACTATCCGAAAAGATCCTGCAGGCTTTGCCGTCTACCGGCATCTTTGTCATTCGGGAGGATAATCACGAAATCCTGTATTATAACCGACGCATACAGGAAGCGGCTCCCCATGTCCGCACAGGAATGGTCTGCCATGAGCTGGGAAACCATTCCTGCGCCAATTGCCCTTTGCTGACTATCGGAGACAGGCAGGCCCATCAGACTGTCTGCTACAACAACCCTTTCGGAGAAATCGTAAATATCGGAGCAGTCCGGACGCTGTGGGAGAATGAGATCCCGGCTTTCATCATCACCGTATCTCCCCATGTCCAGGCCGTCAGCCAGGCTTATCACAAAATACTGCGGGTAAACCTGACCGAAGACCGTTATGAGATCGTGCGGATCCGACCGGAAGACCGCGCCATCGGATATGGAACGGACAGTTTCTCCGGCTGGCTGGGTCAGTTTATTTACAACGGAAATATTCATACGGATGATATGAATCAGTTTATCGCCTTCACCCATCCGGATCATATTAAAAGCAGCATCGAATCGGGGCAGGACGCTCTGACCTGCTGCTACCGCCGCCGTTCGGGAGAAGATTTCCGCTGGAACATGATGGAGATCGTGCCGGATGTCTGTGTTCCCGACGGCGGCCCGTTCGTCTTTGTCTATATCAAGGATGTACATGAAATTCTGCAGAACAGCCTGGAACTTGATGATACCAATATCCGCATCCAGGAAGTCATCCGCACCCTGGGCCAGCAGAATTTCGGTATTTACGGTATCGACCTGGAAACCGGGGAGGCCAATCTGGTCCGGGAAAACGGCCACACCCATACCGGCTGGAAATCATGGACGATCCGTTGGGAGGAAATCATGGATTCACGGCTGGCCAGGCAGATCCATCCCTCCGACCGTGACAAATTTTATCAGAAATTTTCTCTGGAAGGCCTGCGGCAAACCAAGGACAGCGACATGCAAAAGGTCGATATGCTCTGCCAGTGGCGGGGAGAGGATGACCGCGAATACCGCTACATGGCCGTAATCGCCTATTTCGGCCAGCAGCACGGCAAAAAAAACTACACCATTTTGGCTTTGCAGAACGTGGACAAACGGGTGCGCCAGGAACATACCCTCTCACTCCGGGATATGCAGTTGGCCGCCATTTTAAAATCCAGATACAGCATAATGACCACTGTCTACCTGGAAAACGGTCAGTGCGAACAGATCCGGATCAACGAGGACAGCAGTATGCAGAATGTCCGTACCAGCAGCTATCATCAATATTTCCATCATATGCTGTCCTCCTCCGTTCATCCGGAGGACAGGGAGACTTTTCAGGCGATTATGAACCCGGAGCATCTGTACCAGAAAGCTGCCAACACCACGGATTATTCCGAAGAAATCTGCCAGTTCCGCCTTACCGGAACTTCTCTTAAATGGATGGAGCAGCATGTAATCTATGCCCGCAAAGGACAGCGAATCTCTGTCAATATCCTGGAACGGGACATTACCAGAGAAAAATTGGAGGAAGAAATCCGGCAAAAGGGAGAACAGGAAAAGGCCGATATCATCCGCACCCTGGGCGACATGTTTTTTGCCATCTATTATGCGGATCTGGAAGAAGACACCTTCCGAAGCGTCACCCAGCTTCAGGAGGTGGAGCAGGCACTGAACGGAAAAGTAGACTATGCCACCGGTATCCGGGCCTATGCCGAACAGTTCGTTCATCCGGACGACCGGGAGGAATATCTGGAGGTATTGAATATTAAAAATCTGCGCCGGACGCTGAGCAAGAAACAGCCCTATGTGACGCTGGCTTACCGGAAGGTCCCCGCAACACCGGACGCAAGACCGGATGAATACGGCTGGATTCGCGGCACTGCCATTATGTCTCAGGCTGACGAGGCGGGCAGAGCCCGCTCCATCGTCTATGCGGCCCAGGATGTAACCGAAAGCAAGCAAAAAGAGATGCGGGAGCACCTGGCTCTCCAGGCCGCCTGCGAAGCGGCGGACCAGGCCAATGCCTCAAGACGGGAATTTCTCTCCTGCATGAGCCACAATGTACGCACCCCTATGAACGGAATCATGGGTATGCTCAAAATCGCCGGAGAGCATCTGAACGAGCCGGAAAAAGTAAAAAACTGTCTTGCCAAAGCTTCCATGTCCAGCCATCAGCTTCTCTCCATGCTCAATGAACTGCTGGATATGAGCCAGATCAAATCCGGCATTCTTCATTTGAATACGGAGGCATTCAGCCTGTCTGACCTGATCCGGGATATCGTCTCCCTGATCGGCCCTGACATTCGGGCAAAAAATCTGCATCTGACCGTTCACCCCTTGCAGGTAAAACATGAAGATGTAATCGGAGATTCCATGCGGATCCAGCAGATATTTTTGAATATTTTAAATAATTCGGTAAATTACACGCCTCCCGGCGGCAGGCTGGAGATCTATGTGACGGAACATGAATCCAATGAACATGGCTGCAGCTCCTACGATTTTATTTTTTCCGATACCGGAATCGGCATAGAAGAAAAATTTATCCGGCATATTTTCGAGCCGTTCAGCCGTTCGGAAGTTTCCGATGTCAGCAAAATCGACGGCGTGGGCCTGGGTATGACCATTGCTCAGAATATTGCACGGATGATGGGCGGTGCCATCAGTGTGAAAAGCCAGCCCGGAAAAGGGGCACAGTTTACGGTGACATTGATTTTAAAATTGCAGCATCCCACAGAATATCCGGACTGTCTGCCGGAACCGGTCCAAACAGCCCCGCCGGAAAATCCGTTTCAGGGATATAAGATCCTTCTGGTGGAGGACAACGAGCTGAATCAGGAAATCGCCATGGAACTGATCGGAGAAATCGGCGCCAGAGTGGAATGCGCCAACGACGGACGTCAGGGTTTGCAGCGTTTTGCGGAAATGCCGGAAGGATACTATAATCTGATTTTTATGGATATCCAGATGCCGGTTATGAACGGCTTTGAAGCCACCAGGGCCATTCGTCAGCTACCGAGAGCCGACGCCGCCACCATCCCCATTATCGCCCTGTCCGCCAATGTCTCCTCCGATGACATCGCCGCGGTCCGGGATGCCGGGATGAATGAACATATCGCCAAGCCGTTAGATATTCCCCAATTGATGGAGCATATGAATTACTGGCTGAAAAAAGATCACTCTGAATAAAGGCCGGGCCGGAGATCGAATGCATTTTGATCTCCGGCCCGTTTTTTGGTATTACTATTTTTTACAAATTTTCAAAATAATGCTGGCGCTGCAAGATGAAATATGTTAAAATATGTAAAACCATTTCCATCTCCGTTTCATTCTGGCCCTGAAAGCGCATCTGACCTCTTTCCCGCCCTTTATAAAACAAAGATCGAAATTTCAATGCTTTTCACAGTCTGAATCTACCCCAAAGTCTTTCCGTGCCTGGCTTTACGGGCACATCCGTAACAACAGGAGGATTTCCATGTCACGAAAAAAACATTTACACAAAGCAGCTATTTTCCTAATCGCTCTGTGCTGTACCCTTCTTTTTACCGGCGAAAAGAACATTTCTCCGGGCAGAGCCGCCGCTTCACAAACCCATGTCTCCAAGGTGCTGGTTCCGTCCGCAGACGGCAGGGTCATATATGAATCGGATCTGGTGTCTGTGGACGCTTCCCATACCGCCGAAGGTTATGTGATGGTCCGATACGCGGGAAACAATGCCAAGGTTAAGCTGCAACTGGAGACGCCCGGCGGACAGACCTATACCTATCTGCTGTCCCAGAACAAAAAATATGAAACCTTTTCCCTTTCCTCCGGAGACGGCGCTTATTCACTGCGCGTCTATGAGCACGTCAAAGACAATTCCTATACCCTGATATACGCCAAAGAACTTACCGTAACACTCCGAAACGAATTTCTGCCATTCCTGTATCCAAACCAATACGTCTCCTTTACCCCTGACTCTCTGGCCGCCGCCCTCAGTGAACAGCTCTGCAAAGATGCCGGCTCAGACGCGGAAACCATCGGCATCTTATATCGTTATGTAATTCGGAATATTTCCTATGACATGGAAAAAGCCGCTCAGGCGGCCTATGGTTATCTGCCCGATGTAGATGAAATCCTGACATCCGGCAAAGGAATCTGTTTCGATTATGCCGCCGTCCTGACAGCTATGCTGCGATCCCGCGGCATTCCCGCAAAACTGGAGATCGGATATGCCGGCGATGTCCTGCACGCCTGGGTCAGCGTTTATTCCGAAAACGCCGGCGGGCCGGACGGAGCTGCCCGGCTTCGGGAAAAAACCTGGAATCTGCTGGACCCCACCCTGGCAGCTAACGGCGGCAGCGCCGGAACAAAAGCATATATCGGTGACGGAAGTCAATATAAGGTGAAATATTCGTATTGAGTCTCCGCGCAGTCCCGGCTATTCATTTTCGTTTGTTCCAAAAACGCGGCAAAGCGTTTTCACTCTTCGTCAGGAATCACCACCATCTTAAAAGAATTACCGTCGCACAGACAGGTAACCGTTCCGTCAGACGTCAGGTAAACTTCCGTCCCCAGCTCTTTCAGCATATTGTAGATTTTTTTGCTCGCCGGTTCCTCCTCGGAACAGGTGATTATGGCTGCTTCCGGCCCGACCCGCTCCAGAAACTCCTGAGAATTATCCTCCTTTTTCCCGTGATGAGGCACCTTTAACACATCATGGGACAAATCAAATTCCGTCTGTTCCAAAAGCTCATCCAACCGCTCCTCTTCACAGTCTCCCGCAAACAGGAAACTCTTTTCTCCATAAATCATACTGACTGTCAGCGAAAAATCGTTATCTTCCTCTTCATATGATTTTTTCTGGGGCGGATATATATATAATTCCGCCCCGTCCAGAGTCAACTGCTTTGATTCGGTTACGGAAACCGGCCGCAGTCCTTTCTCATCCAAAACGTCACAGTATTCCTGATACTGACCCCCATCGGATTCATAATCAGGCTGCAGGATTTCTCCTACCGCGAAATCATTTACAACCCGGTCCGCCCCGCCCACATGATCTTTGTCAAAATGGGTAATCACCAGATAATCCAGTTTTTCGATCTCCTGTTCCGTAAGATAGTCCCGGATCAGGCCATAGGTTTTATCATATCCCGTGTCGATCAGCAGCGTGTGCTCTCTGGTTTCAACCAGTATGGCGTCACCCTTTCCAACGTCAAAAAAAGTCACCTTCACTCCGGGATTCTCCATGGGATTTTCCGGTTCCGGCTCCCTGCGTCTTTCCGCGCATCCGCACAGAAAAATCAGCACGCACGTCAAAAAACAGCTTAATATTTTGAATTGCTTTTTTTTCATAACTTCAGTCTCACACCGCCAAACCAATCCGCAAAACCTCATATAGCTGTTCCCCAGGGATTATCCGGCGGCAGTTCGATACCGGCCTTTACCTTTTGGTTTCCTCTCCTGCCCTGAACAGTTTTGTGGAATAATATCGATCCCCGCTGTCAGGCAGCAAAGCCACGATTTTCTTTCCTTTATTCTCCGGCCTTTTTGCCAGCAGAACGGCCGCACAGAGGGCCGCGCCCGAAGAAATCCCAACCAGAATGCCTTCATGCCTTGCCAGCAGCTTCGCATAAGAAAAAGCATCCTCATCCTCGATTTTGATCACTTCGTCATAGATTTCCGTATTCAGCGCTTCCGGAACAAAGCCGCCGCCGATTCCCTGGATTCTGTGAACGCCGCTGCGGCCCTCCGAGAGCACCGGCGAGCCTGCCGGCTCTACGGCCACAACCCGCACCTTCGGATTCTGTTCTTTCAGATACTCTCCCACGCCGGTCAGTGTCCCTCCGGTGCCTACGCCTGCCACGAAAATATCCGTCTGTCCGTCGGTATCCCGCCAGATCTCCGGTCCCGTGGTCTTTTTGTGAGCGGCAGGGTTGGCCGGATTTTTAAACTGATCCGGGATAAAGCCGCCCGGAATCTCCTTTTGCAGTTCTTCCGCCTTTTCAATGGCTCCCGCCATCCCTTTTAAGCCGTCGGTCAGCACCACTTCCGCGCCGTAAGCTTTCAGAATGTTTCTCCGCTCCACGCTCATGGTTTCCGGCATGGTCAGAATCACCCGGTATCCTTTTACCGTGGCCACCGCCGCCAGGCCGATTCCCGTATTCCCGGAGGTAGGCTCGATGATTACGGCGCCTTCCTTCAAAAGCCCTTTTTCCTCCGCATCCTCAATCATGGCCTTTGCCGCCCGGTCCTTTACGCTGCCTGCGGGATTCAGATATTCCAGCTTGGCCAGAATCACCGCATCCAGACCAAGCGCTTTGTCCAGACCGGTTAGCTCCAGCAGCGGCGTGTTTCCGATCAGTTCCAGCCCGCTTTTATAAATCTTCCCCATTTTTGCCCTCTATTTCCTACTGATTTACTATGTTTTATTTGTAACAGTATACGGCACAATCTCCTATTTGTCAACTGGGAATTAAGACAACCTATCCGGCTGAAATATGCCGTGTTACGAACTATTTTTTCCCCCAGAGCTTATTTTCCGTCCCATGCATTAACCGCCCGATATTGGTCCGGTGCTGCCAGATTCCCAGGGCTGCCATCAAAAATACGACTATACAGCTCTCTGCTGTATACAAGCCCAGCGATACCGCCCCGGCTGCGCACAGAATCGTCCACACCACAAAAAAAGCGGTCAGCCCCAGAATGGAGCCCAGGGATACAAACCGGGTCGTCAGCACCGTGCCCAGAAAGACCGCCAGGCAGATTAAAAACAGCCTCCAGTCTCTCATGGCAATAATCAGGCCTCCGCTGCATGCAACGCCCTTCCCTCCTTTAAAATGCATATAAAAAGGAAAGTTATGCCCCAGCACCGCTCCGGCCGCCGCATAAAGCTCCAGCAGACGGACAAAATCCGCTTCCGCTCTGTTATGAAAAATCAGCCAGGCCGCAAGGCAGGAAAGAATACATTTCATCACATCTCCCACCAGCACGATTGCCCCGGCTTTTTTTCCCATCACCCGCAGCACGTTGGTACTGCCGGAATTGCCGCTGCCGTACTTTCTGATATCCTTTCCGTGAATCTTTCCGTACAGATAGCCGGTCTGAAACAGCCCGAAACAATACCCCATCGCCAAACAGATCGCTCGTTCCATTGATTCCTCCTCCTTTATGCGGACCCCGCTTTGCTGACACCTGTCATATCTGACTTTTAATTCTCTTTTTCTTTTCTCTCCCGGATAATAAATTTCAGAGAAGTCCCCCGGAAGCCAAACGCCTCCCGGATTTTATTCTCAATATATCTGGTATAAGAAAAATGCATCAGTTCTCTGTCATTGACAAAAATCACGAAAGTAGGCGGCTTTACGCCGACCTGGGTAATATAAAACAGTTTCAGCCGTTTTCCCTTGTCGGAAGGCGGCTGCTGCAAAGCCACGGCCTCCGTCATAATCTCATTGAGCACACCGGTGCTGACACGCAGGTTCTGATTCTCAATCACCACGTCGATATAGTCATACAGCTTCACCAGCCGCTGTCCCGTCACCGCGGAAATATAAAGGATCTCCGCGTAGGGCATATAGGACAGCACTTCCCGTACTTTGGACGTAAACTGATTCACCGTCTTATTGTCCTTCTCCACCGCGTCCCATTTGTTCACCGCGATGATAATGCCCTTGCCCCGCTGATGGGCAACGCCTGCGATCTTCGCGTCCTGCTCCGTAATCCCTTCGGTGGCGTCGATCACCACCACCACCACATCGGCCCGCTCCACCGCCGTAACGGTGCGGATAATGCTGAACCGTTCCAGTTCTTCCTTGATTTTGCTCTTTCTGCGCAGGCCTGCCGTGTCGATAAACACATATTCTTTCCCGTTCCGCTTCACCGTGGCGTCCACTGCGTCTCTGGTGGTCCCCGCAATATCCGACACAATCAGACGGTTTTCGCCCAGCAGCCGGTTAATAATCGAGGACTTCCCCACGTTCGGCTTGCCCACAATCGCGATTCTGGGCCGCTCATCTTCTTCCTCCGCCTCCCGGCTGACATGAAAATGCTTCGTCACCTCATCCAGCAAATCGCCGATGCCAAGCCTTGAACTGGCAGAAAGAGGAATCGGGTCGCCGATGCCCAGATTATAAAATTCATAGACGTCCGGCATAAACTTTTCAAAGCAGTCCACCTTATTCACCGCCAGCACCACCGGCTTGTGAGACTTCCGCAGCATGTCGGCCACCTTGGAATCCGCATCCTGCAGGCCCTGGCGCACGTCGGTGATAAAAATAATCACATCCGCCGTGTCAATGGCAATCTGGGCCTGCTCCCGCATCTGGGACAGGATAATATCTTTGCTCTCCGGCTCAATGCCGCCCGTATCAATCAGCGTAAAACTCATATTCAGCCATTCGCAGTCCGCATAAATCCGGTCCCTGGTCACGCCCGGCGTATCCTTTACAATGGCGATCCGCTCTCCGGCAATCACGTTAAACAATGTGGATTTCCCCACATTCGGCCGTCCTACGATGGCCACTATCGGTTTTCCCATATATCAATTCTCCTAATTACAGTATTACGGTTCCGCCGGAACTGACGGTTCGTAAGGCTGATGCCGCTCCTCCGTTTCATCTTCCGGCTGCGCCAGTCCCAGCAGATGCCTTACCAGCTCATATCCGCTTGATTTTACAATAACCAGGGGCACTTGTAAAGCTTTTTCCGCATCTTCTTTCGTCACATCGTCAAGAAAAATATCCGCGTCGCTTTTCACCATACTGGCGGGAAGCAGCAGGCAGTCTCCAAGCTCTTTTCCCTGTAGCTGCCGGATCAGGTCCCGGCCTGTCAGCAGACCGGAAACCGTAATCATCTCACCAAAAAACTCATTGACAATCTCACATACCGAAATTTCCACCCAGGGATACCGTTTTGTCACCTGGTCCGCAATCTGACGAAGCAGCGGGCCGGCCAGCTTCCCGGTAACGACGGAAACCTTTCGTTTCTCCTTCGCCCCGCCGCTTTCGCTGTCCGGCGCTTCCAGCGCCTCCGACACTTCTTCTGTCAGAAGCCGCAGCATTCCCACGCCGTTTTCCAACTGCAGATACCCGTCATAACGGGACGCCTCCGGCATATCCCTTCCGGCCAGCAGATAAAATTCATCGCTGGCATGGATAAAATGCAGCCCATACCGGGCAGAAAACTTCTTCTGCCACCCCTCAACGGTATCCACCACCTGCCCGGCTTCCTCTTTTGTAAAAGACTCCAGCGGCGTCAGCCCTTCCCGGTAACGGGTCAGTCCCACCGGCACCACCGACACGCTTTCCATTACCGGGCAGTACCGCCCCAGGTCCGCAATCGTCCGTTCCAGCTCGGCGCCGTCATTATACCCTTTGCAGAGCACGATCTGTCCGTTCATCCTGATGCCGGCCTGATACAGCAGGTCAATCTTTTTCAGCGCCTCGCCGGCAAACCGGTTGTGCAGCATCCGGCAGCGCAGTTCGGGATTCGTGGTATGGACCGAAATATTGATCGGCGACAGATGGTAGCGGATAATCCGGTCAATATCCTTCCCGTCCATATTCGTCAGCGTGACATAATTTCCCTGGAGAAAGGAAAGCCGGGAATCATCGTCCTTAAAATACAGGGTATCCCGCATCCCCGGCGGCATCTGGTCAATAAAGCAGAAAATACACTTATTCCGGCAGGAACGGTACTCGTCCATCAGGCCGTTTTCAAAATCCAGGCCCAGATCTTCCTCCTCGTCCTTCTCCACTTCCAGTATCCATTCTTCCCCGTCGCTCTGCCGGATCAGCACTTCCAGATATTCGTCTTCCGTCAGATACTGATAATCAAAAACATCCTCCACCCGTATTCCGTTCACCGATACGATCTGATCTCCCGGCTTCAGCCCTGCTTCTTCTCCGATTGAGCCGGGACGCACCCGGCTGATTGTATGTCCGTTTTTCATAACCACTCCCAGATGATAAACATCATCGGCATTACTGCCAAAGTTTCAGCGCCTGTTTCCATGGAACCTGCGCATATATCTCCGTCTTAATAATCGCCTGATAAGTATAGGGCCGGTCAGCCGCCTTCTTTGTGAATTGTCATCAGATATTCCGCAGCTTTTATAAAATCCGGCAAAACACGTCTCCACACAAGATACTTTTTTTGTATAACGCATTGTGTCGGATACGCCGCAGTATAAAAATAATTGAAAATATTGGAAAATCCGCTTTTACATAATCAGTTTATCATGAAGTCCGAAGTGAAGCAAGGAATTTTTCATCTCTCCTTGCCGAACCTTTGCCGAATGCCAAAGTCTTTGCCAGCCTCTTTGCCGAAACAAAACTGCGGCGGTAAATCACCCGGCACGCGGCTGTCACATCAGTTCCGAACCGCGTGCGCCAGAATCCATTCCACCCAGTCCGCGTAATATTTCCCCAGCACATGGGCGTTGTCCGCCGTATATTGTTCCGCCAGATTCCCCCCTTCGTCGTCAAACAGCTCATTGACATCCAGATAAAACAGCTTCCGGTTATCCGCCATCTGCCGTACCGCCTGGTTAAAACGGTCTATGTTTTCATTGTTGTAAATATCGGAGGCCGCGGATTTTCCGTCCGTGACATGGAGATTGGCCTGGAGAAAAATCAATGCGTCAGGCTGGGTTTCACAAAGCTTTTCCACCAGCTTCTTATATTTCGACACAGTATAATCAAAATCGTATCCCAGCTCATTAATGCCCAGCATCAGATAAATCTTTCCGAACTGCCTCCCGGAAAGAATGGCTTCCAGAGACTTTTTCTCCCCGGAACGGGTTGTGAACTTTTTATCAAAAATTTCGTGGACATTCATACCGGAATCCGCCACCACCTCCGCGTTTCCCAAGTTTCCGTACTCATACAGTCCCACGGTGCGGGAATCCCCGATAAACAAGGCGTCATCGAAATAAGAGATGTCCGCCTGAAATACCGCCGGCTCCCGGCTTCCTTCCTCCGCCGGTCTGTTTTTCCCTCCCTCTGCCGGCACATTTGCCAGTCCCGCTGCCGGCCTGTTCATTGAGCCATTTGCCGGAACATCCGCAAGCCCGCCTGCCGGTTCTGCTGCCGGGCGCATTTCATTTTCCGTGCCTGATACCCAGTCCGCGTTTATCGCCAAGTTCAGCTTTGTCTCCTGACAGAAAGCATTTTCATTTGTCCGTGCGCGCGCAAACCCTGTGACCTGGACTGAGGCAGCGATTACCATGCTGCATGCCAGCAGCGCCGTGTAGGAATATCTGTTTCTCATCCTTTTTTTCATCTCTCATTTCTCCCCTATTAGTTCCGCAGCTCCTCTCCCAAGCCCCCTGAACCTGGGAGAATTTCCTGCCGCTTTAGCGTCAGTAAATCCTCCCGGGGGTTTGCTATGAGCACTTAGTCCCTGTCTTTTAGGGGCTTACGTGCGATGCATACAAAATTGTTAGCGGGTGTCTTTTAGCCGCTTACTATTTTGTAGTCCGATCCGCTGCTGTTTTCATAAACCACTTGACACTACCTTAAAACTGATAATACAAAAACGGATCATCAAGCCCCAGATACATACAGTAAACACATCCCCAAAACAGAAGAATCAGCCCGAATGTCACCGCAAACGTATATTTTTTCGCCTCATACAGCTTTCTCGGCATCCCGGTACAGCATAGGACAGCCGCCGCCAGCGGGATACCGTAAGCACATCCGTATTTGATAAAATCTCCCTGAAACACGGTTCCGCCCGCCTGCCCGAAGAAGGGGAACAGCCGGCCCAGATATACGGCAAACGCCCCCAGCCCCTTGACCGCAAACAGCAGCCAGGACAGCGGAATCACCAGCATCATGTACAGATGCCCCAGCAGAGGCCATCTTTCCAGCACTTTTAAAAGCCCCCGTTTCTCCACGGCCAGCAGCAGAAAAAGTGCCAGTCCCCACAGGATAAAATTCCAGCTTGCCCCGTGCCACAGGCCCGTAAGCATCCACACCAGAAACAGATTCCTGTACCGGTGCTGCCGGCCGCCGCCCAGCGGGATATAGACATATTCCCGGAACCAGCCGCCCAGCGTCATATGCCACCGCCGCCAGAAATCCGTCATGGAACAGGCCAGATAAGGATTCCGGAAATTATCCGGAAAATCAAAGCCCATCATCGTTCCAAGCCCCTTTGCCATCAGCGAATATCCGTAAAAATCAAAATAGATCTGAAAGGTATAGGCGGCGATTCCCAGCCAGGCCAGCGGACAGGAAATGCTGTCAAAGCCGATGGCATTCACCTGGTTCCACAGATTGCCCACCCGGTTGGCGATCAGTACTTTCAGCACCAGCCCGATAGTAAATTCCCGAAGCCCTTCTTCCAGATTTCCAAAAGAATGAACCCTGCTTTTCAACTGTCTGTTGACCTGGCTGTAGGTCACGATAGGCCCGGCAATCAATTGGGGAAACATACAGAGATAGGTTCCGAGAATCAGCAGGGAATGCTCCGCCCGAACTTTTCTGCGGTATACGTCGATCAGATAAGAACTGATCTGAAACGTATAAAAGCTGATGCCGACAGGCAGAACCAGCCGGAAATAAGGGATCTGTATGCCAAGACCGGCTTTTTCCATAAGAACATTCATATTTCCGCTCAGGAAATCCAGGTATTTAAACACAAACAGGCAGCCGATATTCCATGTCATTCCCGCCGTCAGCCACCTGAACCGCCACTTTTTTCTCCGGCACGCCGCCATGCCCCGTGCCGCGCCGTAATTGACCAGTACGGAAAGCAGCATCAAAAGCAGATAAAAGGGATGTTCCCTGACTCCGTAAAAATAAAAGAAAAGACTGGCGGCAAATAAAATCCCGTTTTTCCAGGAAACCGGAACGAGAAAATAAAGCAGCAGAAACGCCGGAAGAAAACAGAACAGAAATGTAAGACTGCTGAAAACCATAGGTATGTACCTTCTCTCTTGTAATAATATATCGTTAGACAAGTTTGCAGCCCGGAAAGTTTCAAAAAATTACACAAAAAACCTGATGTTTACGGTTTATGCCGTTTCTACCATTATACAACCAATATACCGTTATATGGCTTAACGATAACTTACGTATTCTGAATTAGTTTTTACGGAATATTTACAAAATTTTACGTGAATTGTAAAAGTAAATGCAGTATGCAACAGTAAATGCAATACCCCATAAAA
>CAOKOL010000060.1 GCA_948470335.1 uncultured Lachnospiraceae bacterium
CGGCGATTTTGAAAGAGAGCGCCCATGCGTTCGGGAAGTGCGTGGTGGTCGTGACACACTCCGGCGAAGTGGCAAAACAGGCGGATGTGGTACTGGAAATCAAGCGCGGACATTTAATCTACTCTCCCACCCGGAGAACCTGACCCATCAGCGCCAGCAGTTCCGGGATATCTGCCGGTTTGGCCATATGGGCATTCATGCCGCTCTCCCTGGACTGATACCGGTCCTCCTCAAATGCGTTGGCCGAAAGGGCGATGATGGGAATATCGGAACAGGCCGGATTATCCATATTTCTTATGGTCCTGGCTGCCTCATAGCCGTTCATCACCGGCATCTGGATATCCATCAGCACCAGTCCGTAACAGTCCGGGGCGTCCTGCAACTTTTTCACGGCTTCCAAGCCGTTTTCGGCTGTCTCCACCCGAAATCCCACTTCTTCCAGCAGTTCTGTCTCAATTTCCAGATTGATCGGGTTGTCATCTACCAGCAGCAATTTTCTGGCGCCCATCACCTCAGGCAGCAGCTTTTCAAGTTCTTCCGGCTTAACTGCCCGGCCGTTCTGAACCCGCAGCCGGAGCGTCACCGTAAACCGGCTCCCCTGACCCGGCACACTGTACAGTCCGATTTCCCCGGACATCATTTCCACAAAGCTTTTTACAATCGTAAGCCCCAGCCCTGTCCCCTGTACTTCGCCAAGGGCTGCGGATTCCCCGCGCTCAAAGGGTTCAAAAATGCTCTCCTGCAGCTCCTGGCTGATGCCCCTTCCGTTATCCTCCACAACAAACCGATAAACTCCGTGATTGCTGGCCGGATCTTTTTCCTCGGCAACCGTCAGACGGACCCAGCCGCCGCTGTCCGTGAATTTTACCCCGTTATTGGCCAGACAGAATAAAATCTGACGCAGCTTTTGGCTGTCGCTGAAAACGTCCGCATGGGTCAGGCCGCTTAGATCCACGGAAAAACGGATATCTTTTTTCCCGGCACTGATTCCTACGGTTTCCCGTACATTCTCCACGATCTCTGTCAGGCAGCACGGGATATCTTCTGCCTGTAACGTTCCGGATTCAATTCGGGAAATCTCCAGCACGTCATTAATCAACTGCAGAAGCTGGGTGCCCGCCGTCTCGATACCGTCCAGATATTCCGAAAGAATCTCCGGACGATCAATATTGTTTTTGGCCAGCGTCGTAAAACCGTTAATCGCATTCAGGGGCGTACGCATATCGTGGGACATGTTTGCAAGAAAGGTGTTTTTCGTTACGTTGGCCAGCCGGGCATGGTTTAAGGCGTCCTCAAATGCCTTTTTCTGCTCCATCTCATACCTGATCTCCTCGTCCACTCTCCGGCAGCCCAAAACAATCCGGGAAACAGGCCTTTCCTCTCCCACGCCGGCGATGCGAAGCTGCAGATACTGCGGCTCCCCGTCCTTCACGGCATGGAAATTCACATAATAAGAGCTGCTGTCAGCCAGCTTTTTCTGCATGTAAGACGGATTGATCGCCTGAACCACCGCCTGCTGATCCTCTGGACAGACCCAGGTCCTCACATAGTCCTCGGAGAACCAGCCAAACGGACGGGGCTGCAGTTTCCCCTCAAACTGACGTTCGGCCCGGCTTCCCATCCGGTAAGGCAGAATCTTATCTGTTTCCAGATTTACATAAAGGATCGATTCATAACTGATGCTCAGCCCTTCGATCACCTCCAGCCGCCTTAATTGCTCCTGATTGATAAAATTCAGTTTTTTATCATACTCCTGGGCCTGCCGCTGCAGCTCCTCCTCCTTCTGTTCCTTTTCATACACCAGACGCTCCTGCCGGGCCTGCAAAGCCATTCTTTTTTCCGTGGCATCCCCGGCGAACACATAAAAAACATCTCCCATCGTGTCACTGCGGGTAAAATGTCCGTAATCCTCGATCCAGCGGATCTCACCGTCCTTCCGGACAACCCGGTATTCCACATAGTCCAGATCATACTGACTCTGGGCGATCTGCTCCCGAATGCTTTTCTCCACATCTTCCACATCCTCCGGATGCACAAGTCCGCGGAACGTACCGCCTGTCAGCTCCCGGAATTCTTCGATTGTGTCACAGCCAAGGATACGCTGCATGGCTCTGTTTGCAAAAATGATTGTTTCCTCCTGATCGGCCTGATAGATGAAAAACCCTCCCGGCATCTGATCCATCATCTTTCTTATCTCATCATACCTGAACAGTCCTTCTCCCATTTTGTCCGGCTTATCCAATACTGCACCCAGCCTTTCCTTTTTGCTTATTTTATGCTTTCTGACGAATGATTCTCAAAGATCGTCCGATCCGTCCTAAAACCCATTCCGATAAAAGTTATGATAACAATTTATCATATTTCCCTCAAAAAGTATAGTATTCCAAAGCAAAAAGGCCGGGAAAAGACACCGCGCTTTTTATTCCTCCGCCGGATTCTGATGAAATAAACCGTATTCCCGCCGATATGCTTCCCCGATTCTGTCCGCCGTCTCTCTGGAAGAAAACAAATAACTTTCAAATTGAATCACCGGCATAACCCCCATTAGGGAATTTGTGAGAAAGCATTCGTCAAACCGTTTCAAATCCTCCCTGTACAGCTTCGTTTCCTCTATGTCATACCGCTCCAGCAGGTACCCCCGCATCACGCCGGGCAGCAGGCCGACGGAAAGGGCCGGCGTAACGATCCGTCCGTCTCTGACAAAAAAGAGATTCGATGCGGTTCCCTCGCAGATCTCCCCCCGGCTGTTGAGAAAAACCGCCTCGTCAAACCCTCTTGCCGCCGCTTCCCGCCGTTCTCTGATACATTCGCCGTAATTCAGTGTTTTGTGATAAACAAACCGTGAAGTTTCATTGCGCCTGATTTGAGCGAAATCTATTGTAAACCCTTTTTCATATGCTTCTTTTTTATAGGGATTTTTCCGGGGTAAGAACAATGTATTTTCCTCTGACACCACGATTTTCAATACTTCGGGAAATGGAATCCCATTTTCTTCCAGAAATCGGTATACGTCTTCCTCTGTCACCCGCCGGGAAATCCCCAGAAATTCCAGCCCGCGCGCCAGCCGCTCCAGATGCTTTTCCAAAAATACGGGCCGGCCGCCATAAACGGCCATCGTCTCAAAGGCCCCCAGGCCAAATAAAAACCCTTCGTCCAGCCTGATATTCATTCGCATGTCCCCCGCAGTGCTTCCAGCAGAGCCTTTGCCTTCTGCAGCGTTTCCTCGTATTCAAATTCCAGTTCCGACTCACAGGTTATGCCGCCGCCTGCGCCGATCTGGTATACGCCGTCCCGGTGCAGCGCCGTCCTGATAACGATATTCAGGTCACAGTCTCCTGAAAGGGTAAGATACCCGATAGAGCCTGTGTAAAGATTTCTCCTGTCATGCTCCAGTTCGTCAATAATCTCCATCGCCCGCAGCTTGGGCGCGCCCGTAATCGAACCGCCGGGAAATGCCGCTTCGATCAGATCCATCACATTTTTTCCTTCTTCCAGATCTCCCTCCACATTCGCCACCAGATGAAAAACCGTGGCATAGGTCTCCACCTGAAACAGCTCCGTCACTTTCACGCTGCCCGGCACACATACGCGGTTCAGGTCATTTCTTTCCAGATCCACAATCATCAGCAGCTCGCTCTGATCTTTTTTTGAATCTGCCAGTTCCTTTTTCAGCGCCTCGTCTTCTTCCGGCGTCGCTCCCCGTTTTCTCGTTCCCTTGATGGGACGCGTTATCACATGCCCTTTTTTCATCCGTAAAAACCGTTCCGGCGACGCACAGATAATCTGAAAATCCCCATATTGAAAATATCCGCCAAAGGGCGACGGATTTTCCCGGCGCAGCCATCTGAACACCTGGTAAGGCTCTCTCTGACTGATCACCCTTAACTGCTGGGTCATATTCATAATATAGATATCACCTTCCACAATATGACGAATCGTCTCATCCACGGCTTTCAGATATGCTTCTTTCTCGAAATTCGCCTCTACGCTGATCCGGCTGCCATCCCGAAGGCTTTCTTCCTGGTTTTCCTCCGGGATCTCCCGAATACGCAGCGCCAGCTCCTCCGTCACCCTCCGGCTGTCTCCCCGGTTTCCGTTCGCAATCAGATACAGCTTACGGGCGCTGTGATCCTCCACAATAAACACGTCGTAAAAGCAGAGGATACAGTCCGGAATCTCCACTTTTTTCCCATGTCTGCTTTTTACCCCTTCTTTTTTCCTTCCATAGTCATAGGAAAAATATCCGATGGCGCCGGAAAGAATGGGAAGCTCCGTAGGGTTTTCCTCTCTGTGGCTGTTCAGATAGTCTTTCACGTAATCTTCAAAACGCTGCTCACATTCCACGCCGTTTACCGTAAACGTCTCCCCCTTTACCAGCGTAAGATAGGGAAACAGCCCGATCACCGAATAGCGCCCCAGCGCATTTTGCAGAGAGGAATCAAGAAAGACCGCCATCTCATCTTCCGCAAACAAATCAAAAATCCGGTGAATCGGCGGATATTGTTCCAGCATCCGGATCGTTCTTTCAGGCTTTGCGGCCACAGGTATCCCCTTCATGACTTGTCCCTCCATTTTATACAGATTTTTGTAAAATTATCAAGAAGTTCCGGCCCGTATTCCGTCAGCACCGCTTCCGGATGGAACTGTACGCCATAAACAGGAAGCATTTGATGGGAAATTCCCATAACGGCCCCTTCTGCGGACCTGGCATCTACGGACAGGAAGGAGGGCAGCCCCTCTTGCTCCACCACCAGAGAATGATAGCGGGTCACACGGAAATTCCGAGGCAGCCCCGCAAACATTCCCGCGCCGCAATGGGTAATCTCCGTCACCTTCCCGTGCATGGGCGAACTTCCCTTTCTCACCTGGGCGCCAAAATAATGGCCTATGGCCTGATGGCCCAGACACACGCCCAAAATCGGTATCTTCTCTTTAAATTTCTCAAGAATCCGCAGCGATGCCGCTGCATCCGACGGCTTTCCCGGACCCGGAGAAAGAATGATCCCCTCCGGCTCCAAAGCCTCAATCTCGGAAAGGGTGATTTCATGATCACGCCTTACTAAAATGTCCTGTCCCAGCTCTCTGAAATAAGCCGACAGGTTATAGACAAAAGAATCGTAATTATCCAGCATAAAATACATAGGCCGTCCCCGCTTTCCCGAAAAATGTTTCGGCATAGTCGTTTTGGACGCCGAATTTCTTAATAGCAGAAATTCGGATGGCCTGTCTCCGGTCCATAAAAAATGGTCCGGTCCGTATCCTTGCCTTGTTCAGACAGTGTACCACAGATCATGCCAATGTACAAGCTGATTTTATTTTTATCCAACGATTTCCTGACACATGAAGAATTACAATCTGCAGGATCACAGATAGCGATACTGCTTCCGTTTTCCCACAATAAAGGCCGCCGACACCACCAGAGCCAGCCCTTCCGCCGCCGTCACCGCCCACCAGATTCCTTCAAGGCCCAGCAGAACAGGCAGAATCAGCACTGCCAGCGTCTGAAATACCAGCGTCCTGAGAAAAGAGATCGCAGCCGACACGCCGCCGTTATTAAGAGCCGTGAAAAAAGCCGAGGCAAATATATTAAACCCGAACAGCAAAAAGGCACAGGCGTAAATCGTAAGCGCTCCCTTTGTAATCTCCCGAAGATCCGGGTCATATCCCACAAACATGCCGGCCAGCGGACCAGCCAGTGTCCAGGCCAGCGCCAGCATGGCCACGCCGCCCCCCGCCATAACCACCAGGCTTTTTTTCAGCATATTTTTCAGCTCGTCATGATGGCCCGCACCGTAATGATAGCTGATGATGGGCGCCGTTCCCACGGTATAGCCAAGAAAAATCGCAGCGAAGATCATCTGGGTATACATAACCACCCCATAAGCCGCAACACCATTCTCCCCCGCATATTTCAGCAACTGGAAATTGTACAGCATACCCACAAATGATGCGGAAATGCTGGTCATCAGCTCGGAAGACCCGTTCAGGCATGCCTTAACCAGAACCCTGGCTTCGATTTTGGTCTTTACCAAACGGAGCAGGCTGCCGTTGGGGCGCAGAAAATAGATCAGGGGCAGAATGCCGCCCACGCACTGGCCGATAATGGAAGCCCAGGCCGCACCTGCGATGCCCCAGTGAAAAACCGCCACAAACAAAGCGTCCAGCACCATATTTGTCACCCCTGCGGCAATGGTCACGATAAATCCAAGCTGGGGCTTTTCCGCCGTGACGAAAAAGCTCTGAAACAGATACTGGAGCATAAAAGCCCAGTTAAATCCGTTGATGATCCTGCCGTACAGCACACAGTCCCCGATCATCTCCTCGGACGCGCCCAGCATATAGGAAATCGGCCGCATAAAAACAATGCCCAGCACCGACATTATCACGCCCAGGGTCAGCGTAAGACACACCATCATCGTAAAATACCGGTTGGCCTTCTCCCGTTTTCCTTCCCCCAGCGTCTTTCCCACCAGGGCGCTGCCGCCGGTGCCGATCATAAAGCCGAAACAGGCCAGTATCATCAGAAAAGGCATAATCAGGTTTACAGCCGCAAATGCCGTTTTCCCCACATAATTTGAAACAAAAAAGCCGTCCACGATCCCATAAATGGAAGTACACAGCATCATGGCAATCGTGGGCAGACAAAAACGGAACAACTTTTTATACGTAAAATGTTCAGATAATTGTATGCTCATTCCTTCCTCCTATCAGAGTCAGCGCCAAGCCCCTTTGACTCCCCGTCCTTTTTTTAACAGATCCGTAAATCTGCGGAACAGAGACAGAAACTGTTCCAGTTCTTCCTCTGACAGCCCCTCCAGGGCGGCGCACTCAATCCCAATTATTTTGTCAACGGTCTTCTCACAGAGGGCGTCCCCTTTTTCCGTCAATAGAATCCGTTTGCTCCGGCGGTCATCTCCACAGGTCAGTTCAATATAACCGTCGGTCTCCATTTTTTTCAGCGCTGAACTTACCGTCTGCTTTGGCTGGTGTATACAGGCGCAGATCTCACTTTGTACAGCGGCATACCCTGTCCGCAGTGTATACAAAATCCAGAAAACACTCTCTGACAGCCCCAAAGCCTTTGCCGCATCACGGTAAAAGTCTTCATTTTCCTTCATAATTCTGTTATATTCAGACAGCTTGCTGCCTGTGTGGGATTCTTTCATTATGATAACGGACCTCCTGAAACTAACATGCGCTGTTTTGCGGACGGCTTTTCCCTAGGCTGATCGACAGGCTATTTCGTTCCCAAATATGCCTGTAACGCAAAAAGTCCGAACGCAGACTTTATCAGTATAGTCTGTGTTCGGACTTTTGTCAATAGGTTTTTAAAACGAAGCGCCGTTAAAAACTACGGTTCTTATTCAGCGGCTTCCGTCGTAGCAGCCTCGGTCGTAGCAGCTTCAGTTGTAGCGGCTTCCGTCGTAGCAGCTTCAGTTCCGTCTGCTGCTTCGGTTGTAGCGGCCTCGGTTCCGTCCGCTGCCTCTGTCGTAGCAGCTTCCGTTCCGTCCGCTGCTTCGGTCGTAGCTGCTTCGGTTCCCTCTGCTGCTGCGGTGGTTGCTTCCGCATCACCGGCATTGTCAGCCGCGCCTGCGCCGCCTTCTACGATATCGGCATACATAAAGTGCCAGTAACCGTAAGCGGAATGCCAGGAACCAACGATCTTGTCACTCTGTAACCAGAAGTCATTGTAATATGCTACCGGAATACATCCTGCTTCTTCCATCAGGATATCTTCTGCCTGATGCAGAGCCTGAGAACGCTCTGCAGCATCCAGAGTGGTTCTGGACAGCGTCATGGCAGCGTCATAGTCAGCATTGTTGAACTTACCGTCATTGTTGCCGTTGGTGGAGAAAAGCAGATCCAGCATGTTGGAAGGATCGTCGTAATCGCCTACCCAGCCGTTACGGGAAGCGTCATAATCGCCGTTCCGACGCATGGGAGTAAAGCTTGCCCACTCTACGATATCAACTTTAACATCAATGCCCAGTTCTCCCCATGCCTGCTGCAGATACTCGGCCACTACTCTGTGGTAACCCGTATCATTGGTGGAATAAGTAAAGGACAGGCCTGCGCCGTCAGGATAGCCTGCGTCTGCCAGCAGCTTCTTCGCTTCTTCCAGGTTCGCCTCATGGTTTGCGGTGTCGATGTAAGGCTGTCCGCCGTTTGCATTGTCGACAAATGCCTTTCCGTCAGTGTCAATCCAGCCGGGGCCCATGAAGTTGCTTGCGGGGCTGTAGGTGCCCTGCATCAGTGTATTTGCCACGTACTCACGGTCGATGGCAAGGCTCAGGGCCTTACGCACTTTTGCATCATTGAAGGGCTCTTTCTGGGTATTCACACTTACGTAGTAAGTACCGATAATCGGATCTACATAGAAGTCAGGCTGTCCGGTCAGGGAAGGAATTTCCTCGGTGGGAACGTCCTTGATAAACAGCACTTCTTCTGTCTGGTATGCGCTGTAAGCGGCATTGGCATCTTCGATCAGATTGAACTTGATTCCGTCCAGCTTAATTGCGTCAGCATTCCAGTAGTTGGGGTTTTTGCTCATCAGGATGTAAGATTTCGGTACCCATTCGCTTACATAGAAGGGTCCGTTGGAAACATATGTCTCGGCGGAAACTGCCCACTGATCGCCGTTCGCTTCAACGGTCGCCTGCTGTACGGGGCTTAAGGTAGCAAAGGCTGCCAGGCTGCCGAAGAATGAGCAGGGTGCGCTTAACGTAACAACCAGCGTCTGGTCGTCGGGAGCTTCTACTTTCAGCGCATCCAAATTGCCTCCGATGGCTTCATCGAATCCTTCTACCATTCCCAGTACGGTTTCTGCGTAGGGAGCGGCGGTCATGGGATCGCATACTCTCTTCCAGCTGTAAACAAAGTCATTTGCAGTCAGAGGAGTGCCGTCTGACCATTTCAGGCCCTCTCTTAAATGGAATGTCCAGGTCAGGCCGTCTTCCGAGGTTTCCCAGCTCTCTGCCTGTCCGGGCGCCAACTGGCCTTCCTCATTTACCACCAGCAGACACTCAAAACTGTGCAGCAGCATATTTCCGCCGTCCACCGCACTGTTTAACGCAGGGTCAATGGTCTCAGGGTTCGGTCCGATCTGTACGGATAAGATCTTCTCACCCGCAGCGCCTGCCTGTGTGCCGTCAGCGCTTTCCCCACCGTCGGCGGCAGCCGTCGTATCGGCGCCGGCAGCGCCGGTCGTAGACGTGCTGTCATCGGCTTTTTTGCCGCAGGCAGCCAGGCTGAGTACCATGGCGGATGCCAGCAAGAGTGCAAGTGCTCTCTTTTTCATCATCTTGTTCCTCCTTTTTTCTGTTGATCTATGAAAAACAACGGGCGGCTTTGCACCGCTCACTGTTTTTACCGGCTTATCGTGACAAATGTCATATTGTCCTTTACGGTTTACCACATTTAATTCACTTTGTCAATATGGTGACATGCGGCAAAATGTCCTTTTTCTACCTCCTGCCACCGGGGCGTCTTTTCGGCGCACTGCTCATCCGCATAGGGACATCTGGTGCGGAACCGGCATCCGGACGGGGGATTTAAGGGGCTGGGCACGTCGCCTTCCAGCACGATCCGCTTGCTGCTCTGGGCAATCTTCGGGTCCGCTATGGGAATGGCGGAGATCAGACTTTTCGTATAGGGGTGCAGCGGGCGGGTAATCAGCTCATAGCTGTCTGCCAGCTCCACCATCCTGCCCAGATACATTACGCCGATCCGGTTGGAAATATGCTTCACGGCCGAGAGATCATGAGCGATAAACAGGTAAGTAAGTCCCATCTCTTCCTGCAGATCCTCAAACATGTTGATTACCTGAGCCTGAATCGACACGTCCAGGGCGGAAATCGGCTCGTCGCAGACGATAAACTCCGGCCTCACCGCCAGGGCTCTCGCAATCCCCACACGCTGTCTCTGGCCGCCGGAAAACTCATGGGGATACCGGTTGGCATGCTCGGAATTTAAGCCTACTCTGCGCAGCATCTCTATGATAATCTCATACCGTTCTTCCTTACTGGCCGCCATCTTGTGAACGTCGATGGCCTCCCCCACGATATCGCCCACGGTCATACGGGGATCAAGACTGGCATAAGGGTCCTGGAATACGATCTGCATCCGTTTCCGGTAGGGCAGCATATCCGCGAAAACCTTCTTTTCCACATCGAAAATGACGTCTCCGTCATAAACGAAGCGCCCCCCCGTCGGTTCATATAAACGCAGCAGTGTCCGCCCCGTGGTGGTTTTGCCGCAGCCGGACTCTCCCACCAGCCCCAGCGTCTCCCCTCTGTCTATGGTAAAGGATACGTCGTCCACAGCCTGAATATATTTCTTTTTCCTGCCGTAGCCGCCGGCAGGGAAATACTGCTGTAAATGTTCGATTTCAACTAATTTCTCACTCATTTGCGGCTCCTTTCTCCATTTCTTCCTTCTGATTCAGCCAGCAATGGGTATAGTGAACCTCCCCGAATTTAGACATCGGGGGCATCTCTCTTAAACAGATCTTCATACATGCGTCGCATCTGGGCGCAAAGGGACATCCCGCAGGGGGATTCAGCATATCCACCGGCGTCCCTTCGATGGGAATCAGCCGCTCGTGCTCCTTCGTGTCGATACGCGGAATGGAGCGGATCAGTCCCTTGGTGTACTGATGCCTGGGATTATAGAAAATATCCTCGGCAGTACCGTACTCCACAATTCTCCCCGCGTACATAACCGCAATCCGCTGGCACATGCTGGCCACTACGCCCAGGTCATGGGTAATCATGATAATGGCCATTCCCAGCTTATCTTTCAGCTCCATCATCAGCTCCAGAATCTGTGCCTGAATGGTCACGTCCAGCGCCGTGGTAGGCTCATCCGCAATCAGAAGCTTGGGCTCGCAGGCCAGAGCCATGGCGATCATCACACGCTGCCGCATACCGCCGGACAGCTCATGGGGATACTGTTTCAGCCGCTTATCCGGCTCATTGATGCCCACCAGTTCCAGAAGCTCTCTGGCTCTGTCTCTGGCCTGGGCTTTATCTTTATCGGTGTGGAGCAGAATAGACTCCATAATCTGATTTCCGATGGTATACACAGGATTCAGGCTGGTCATGGGGTCCTGAAAAATAATCGAGATCTCATTTCCCCGGATTTTTCGCATCTCCTTTTCCGTGATCTGCTCCATCTGATGCCCGTTAAACATCAGACTGCCGCCCAGAAGCTTTCCGGGATAAGCCGTCAGACCCATCAGGCTGTAAGCCGTCACCGACTTGCCGGAGCCGCTCTCTCCCACGATGCCCAGTACCTCACCTTCCCGCAGATGGATGGACACGTCATTGAGGGCTTTCACCTCTCCTGCCGGCGTGAAAAAAGATAATCTTTCGTTTTTGATATCAACAAGATATTCTGACATGTTCCCACAGCCCTCCTAATTTTTCAGTTTCGGGTCAAACGCATCCCGCAGTCCGTCTCCCAGCAGGTTAAAGCTTAAAATAATCAAGCTGATCAGCAGAGCCGGAATAAACAGAAGGTACGGATAGGTGTTGATTCCGTTGATGGCATCACTGGCAAGACTTCCCAGGGAGGGAAGGGGCACCGCCACGCCCATGCCCAGAAAGCTTAAAAAACTCTCCGTAAAAATCGAGGAAGGAATCTGCAGCGTAGTGGTAACAATCAGCGTTCCGATGCAGTTGGTCAGCAGATGCTTTTTGATGATCTTGCCGTTGCCCACGCCCAGCGCCCGTGCCGCGGTCACATATTCGCTCTCCTTTAACATCAGCACCTGGCTTCGCACCATTCTGGCCATGCCTACCCAGTACAGCAGGGCGAACACGATAAAGATACTGATCAGGTTTTCCCCCACGATGCTGACCCAGCCAAAGCCCGGCACATCTTTCAGGCTGTCCAGAGGCGCTTTTAACGCGAATTTTAACAGCACGATCAGCAGGATATCGGGAACCGTATAAATGATATCCACGACCCGCATCATCACCAGATCCGTCCAGCCGCCGAAAAACGCGGCGATGGAACCGTAAGCAGAGCCGATCACCAGAATAATGCCTGTGGCGATCAGTCCTACCAGCAGGGAAATTCTGCTGCCCATCATCACGCGGATGGCATAATCCCGGCCCATCTTATCCGTGCCGAAAATATGGGGAAATACTTTCTCGCCCGCGTCAATTCTGGCCTGTTCCTCCTCGGAGTACTCCATAGGCGCCAGATTGTTCGCTCCCTTGATCTGGGTTTTATAGGAATATGGATAGAAAGCCGGCATGATAAATGAAAAAATCATTACCAGGACAATCACCACAATACTGACCATAGCCACTTTATTTTTCAGAAGGCGGCGCATACCGTCTTTCCAGAAACTTACGCTCTCCCGCATAATCACCTGACTCTGCTTTTCTTCCTCCGTGGCAGGCAGAAAATCTTCAGGCTTAAGTTTCATCTGAAAACTGATTGGATTCTCTTTCATCATTTATGCTCCTTTTTATCGCTGCTTTATTTCAGTTTGATTCTGGGGTCTACCAGCTTGTAGACGATATCCACCACCACGTTCATCGTAATGATCAGAGCGGCCAGGAAAATCGTCGTTCCCATAATCAGCGTATAGTCACGGCCGGTAATAGCAGTGATAAACTCGCCGCCCAGACCCGGAATCACGAAAATTTTCTCCACCACGAAGCTGCCCGTAACCGTGTAGGCCAGCAGAGGTCCCACATAGGTAACTACGGGGAGGATGGCATTTCTGAGGGCATGCTTAAACAGAATCATAAAGCCCGCAACGCCCTTTGCCTTTGCGGTACGCATATAGTCCTGCCCCAGCACATCCAGCATGGAGGAACGCATCAGCCGCATAATATACGCGGTGGGATAAAAGGACAGTGCCATCACCGGCATAATATAATTCTGCCAGGAAGTAATACCCATAGTAGGAAGAAGCTTGAGGCGAACGCCTAAAAAGTACATAAGCAGGGTACAGATTACAAAACTGGGAACCGCTATACCGCAGGTGGCCACCACACTGATCAGGCTGTCTAAAAATTTCCCCCGTTTCAGCGCCGCCAGACAACCCAGAGGAATGCCGATCAGCAGAGAACAGAGAACGGCACATCCGCCCACCCTTGCCGATACCGGAAATTTCATCAGAATAATAGAAGTGACAGTACGCCCCCTCTGTTTCAGGCTGTCGCCGAAATCCCCGTGGAGAGCGTCTCCCATATAGGTCAGATACCGCTGAAACATGGGCTTATCCAGACCGTACTTGGCCTCCAGCGCAGCCGTGGCCTGTGGGCTGATAGCCTTTTCCGAGAGGAACGGTCCGCCCGGAACCATGTTCATCAGGAAAAAAGTGATGGTCGCAACGGCCCATATGGTTACAATTGCAAGACCGACTCGTTTCGCAATATACTTTAACATAACTCCAACTCCTTATTTCATATGCTAAATGGAAGGGTCATACTGCATTGCGTTAAAACGCTGCCTTTTTACCGTCCCTTCCACAATGGTATCATTTTAACAAAAAAAGACCGCATCTGTCAATTATTATCTACAATTTTTACATTATTTTACGTATTTTTTTCGATTCATGACCGATTCCTCTGTTTTATCCGCCAGCTTTTTTATCTTATGGAAACCGTTCAGGGCGCTGTCCTTCTTCATTCGTTCTGTAAACCTGTCGATCTGTCTCTGGTTTCTCAGAACCACCGTTTTATCAGGATACATCTTCTTCACCGCCTGAAATTCCGCTCTTTTTTCTTTTGTTCTGCCGGCGTATAAAATCCACCATAAAAACGCCCCGTCAATCTTTTCCCCGCACCCGGGAGCCATATCCGGCCGTCTGCGCCCTCTGTAGACCCGGTATCGTTTCAGAATGCGGAACAAAGAAGAAATCCGGTTAAACTCCAGAAAAATGATCCGGTCCGCCTCCCGCATCCGCCTCTCAAAAGACAGCTTCGTATAATTTCCGTCGATCACCCAGGAAGAATGACCGTCCAGAAAATCAGCGACGATTTTCTTTTCGCTTTTCAGATCGCTTTCTTTCCAGCCGGGAAGATGGTGAACCATATCCAGATGCAGCACCTTCGCGTTCCGGTGCTGTCCAAGCCTGCGGGCCAGTGTGGATTTGCCGGAGCCGCTGTAGCCAATTACCGCGATTTTCATCATAGTATTTCTCCCGTATGTACGATAAATTCATAAGATTTCAGTCCCGACTGACAGTATAGCACAAATTTCAAACGCCTAAAACCAGCAAACACAAAAAATGACAAAACCGTACCGTTTGTAAAAGAGTTTCCGCAAAAGCAGGATAAGACATTTACGGATTCTGATATGGTAAAAATGAAATTGACGGACCTGATAAAGCTGCCTATAATAATGATAATAACAAATCGGAATTGTCAGGAGGCAGTAATATGATTGTTTTAATTACAGGAGCTTCACATACAGGTAAAACATTACTGGCACAAAAGCTTCTCGAAAAATATAAATATCCCTACCTGTCCATCGACCTGTTAAAAATGGGATTAATACGAAGCAATCATACGGATTTAACACCCGAAGATGATGACGCGCTTATAGATTATTTATGGCCCATTATTCGTGAGATCATAAAGACTGCCATTGAAAATAAGCAAAATCTTGTGGTTGAGGGCAGTTATATTCCACATAGCTGGAACAAAGATTTTCCAGAAGAATATCTGAAAAATATTCAATATTATTGTCTTGTCATGAGCAGAGACTATATAGAGAAACATTTTTCGGAGATAAAACAATATGCCAATGCAATCGAACAACGCATTGATGATTCATGGTGTACGATGACATCCGTTCTTGAGGATAATGCCCGCTATCTTGAAATGTGTAAAAAATTTGGCTGTAATTATATATTGATTGATAAATCCTACCAGATAGAGATTGATCTTGAAAAAGGGGGAAAAGGATTTTTGAAATGATGATAAGAGAATATCAAACAGCAGACTGTAAAGAATTGGCCGATCTTTTTTATAATACGGTTCATACTGTAAATGCAAAAGATTACACAAAAGAGCAATTAGATGTATGGGCAACAGGCAAGGTGGATTCGAAGAAATGGAACCAGTTATTTCAAGAACATTTCAGCATTGTCGCGGTTGAAAATGGCATGATCGTAGGGTTTGGAGATATCGATAAGACAGGCTATCTTGACCATTTATTTATCCATTCAGATTATCAGGGAAAAGGAATTGCCACTGCCATATGCAATCAGTTAGAATCGGCAGTTCAAGAAAACATTGTTGCTCATGTTTCTATTACGGCAAAAACTTTTTTTGAAAAAAGAGGATATAAAATTGTTAAAGAGCAGCGGGTAGAACGGCAAGGAGTTTCTCTTACAAATTTTGTGATGACAAAAGAGCGATAAACTCCGATTTGAACCACACGATTTCATAGCTATTCATTAGCCGCTGTGGTTTTTTAATAAAGTCCTCCGAAAGCCTTGCAAACAAAGGATTTTTCGCATTGTCCCCACCGTATCCTTTTACCTGATTTCACGCATTGTTGTCCTTAACTTGACCCCACATGAGGGAAAAATCAAGGGAAGGAAAAGCTGGTAACAAACTATAAAATAGCGTGGCAATCGGGGAACTGTGACGTATGTGCGAATATATTATAGCGGAGGATTTCAAAATG
>CAOKOL010000061.1 GCA_948470335.1 uncultured Lachnospiraceae bacterium
GGAACTATAAATCAGCAGCGCACCGGAAAGGCCCCCGGAAGGATTTTCGGACGTTATACGGCCGGAAATTCTTCCAGATCAAGGGGGGGCTTGAAGGGGAGCTGCGGAACTTAATTAGGAGAACTTAAGATTATGTCAATGGATAAACTTTTAGAAAAAATCGCCGCGTACCAGAATCCCACCGTGGCGGGACTGGACCCCAAACTGGACTATGTTCCGGAATACATCAAGGAAGCCGCCTTTTCCCGGCATAAAGACCCGCTGGATGCGGCCGCCCAGGCGCTGCTTGACTTTAACAAAGGACTGATCGACACCCTCCGGGATATCGTGCCGGCCGTCAAGCCCCAGGCCGCTTATTACGAAATGTACGGCTGGCAGGGTATGCGGACACTGGCGGAGACGATTGCCTACGCCCGTGAAAACGGCATGTATGTGATAATCGACGGAAAGCGGAACGACATCGGCTCTACAATGGAAGCTTACGCCGCCGCCCATCTGGGAACAACGGCAATCAGCGGAACGGAAGTCTCCGCTTTCGGCGGCGACTGCCTGACGGTAAACGGCTATCTGGGCAGCGACGGCATCACGCCCCTGCTGACGCTGTGCCGGGAACAGGACAAAGGCATTTTTGTTCTGGTAAAAACTTCCAACCCTTCCTCCGGTGAATTGCAGGACCGAAAGCTGGGAGAAAAAACCGTCTACGAAATCATGGCGGAAATGTGCGAGACATGGGGGACACAGGCGCCGGGCCGCTACGGATACTCTTCTGTCGGCGCCGTAGTCGGCGCCACCTACCCGGAACAACTGAAAGAACTGCGCAAAAAAGCGCCCCATACTTTCTTTCTGGTGCCGGGATACGGCGCTCAGGGCGGCGGCGCAAAGGATGTAGCAGGCGCTTTCGATCAGAACGGATTGGGCGCCGTCATCAATTCTTCCAGAGGAATTATGTGCGCCTATAAAAAGGATGGCTGCGACGAAAAAGATTACGCCCAGGCTGCCAGACGGGAAGCGCTGCGTATGAAGGCGGATATTATGGAAGAAATCAAAGAGATCAGGCTGCCGTAAGGCAGACCTGATCTTTTTGATTTCATAGGAAAGTCCTCCGAACTTCCCTATGATACAAAAATGTTCCGCTTAGGATGCACAGGGTCTGCCCCAGCGAAGCGAGGGTACGCAAACGCAGAGGAAATTGTCGCTTGAAAGCGACGCGTTTGCGGCGCAGAATCCTGCAAAGCAGGATTCTTATTCATTCCGCACCGCCCAAACCGTCTTTCACCGGGTTCCGGCGCATCAGCCGGGATTCAGCGACCGCATCAGTGTCTCCGGCGATGCAAACTGTTCATCCATCCATGCCAGCCGGTCCCGGAACCAGGGTTTTAGGTATTCCTCCACATCCTCCGTAAATCCCCTGCCGTTAAACCAAAGCGCCTCATTGGCCACAGCCGATTCATACAGGTAATCGTAATACGTATCGATCACACCGCCATTCTCCGAAAGCCGCTGTAAAACAGGGCGGTACAGATGATATAACTGAACAGCCCGTTCCACAAACATCTCGTCCTTTACCAGCGCTTTATACCACATAGTCTCCTGACATGCCTCATTTAAGTTCAAAACGGCCCACTGGTCGCAAAGACCAAACCCGGTCACACTTCTGCTGCTGAAATCCATATCCCAGATCGGCCCCATATAAGCTTTCTCATCAATCTCTTTATACAGAAACACACTTTTCATTCCAAAATCCATGTTATAAAAATATTCCGATACCAGCCAGTATTCCACCAGGGAATCCAAATCGATCAGATCACTGTAATGTACGGAGACGCCCCGGAACACCGAACGCCCGTCCTCCGCCCACACGGCATCTTCTATGGCCTGGACATATTCCTCCCCATAATCCGCCAGTTCTCTGTTCGTCCACGCATTGACCGGAGAATGAAACATCACGGGCTGGCCCAGACGGGTCGTAAATTTCGTCGGCTCGTCATAATTGGTGGCAATCTCCAAAATAAAGCCGCCGGTCAGGGACGGTGCCGTAACGCCCTCCGGCATCGGATATTCCTGTCCTTCAAACTCAAACATCCCTGTGGACATCCAGCTCAGATCATCCTCCAGGTGTTCCCTTAACGCCTCCCGCGAATCCGGTGAAATCATCCCATCCGCAATAACGGCATCCGCAGCCTGATGGGAAATCTCTTCCAGATCCGTGACAGGCACCTGCTCCCCGCCCGGTCTGATCTGCTGACACAACTGATAATTGCCCGCGTAGTTTCCGTTCAGGATCAGACTGACCCACTGGGTTTTCATAGCCGTCAGCCCCATCTCCTGGGAGAGACGATAGGACAGTGTATTGCGCATCAAACTGATATCCTGAAAATTCGGAACCAGCACCCAATGCCTGTTTTTCCCCATGCCCAGCAGATCCTCTTTCTGATCCAGCTTTAATTTATAGGGGCGTTTCGGCATTTCCCAGGAAAAATTACCCCGTCCTTTTAACCGGGCCGTTCCTTCGTAATGGTCATAACTGTGTTCTCCCGCTCCCTGCAGTACATAAGAGATTTCCTTATATTCCCCTTTGGACACATCCTCCGTCCCGTCCGCCGTCTCTATATATAACACCGGCAGCCTGCTGCAATATACCGACAGGCTCCGTGTCTCAACGCCCTCCGCCGATACGGTCACAGTGATCTCTTTTTCCAGATCCTTTTCCGTCGGCGTATAGCTGGAACCCGTGCATTCCGTCAGCTCCCCGTCAACCCGCCACGCATAATGCAGGGAACGAAATATCGGATATTGAAATGTAAGCACCTCTACCGGTACCCCAGGCTGGGCGGAGGCATTGGCAAAGTAAATTCGCTGCGTGCCGCCTCCTTCTCCGCCGTCCGCTTTCCCTGCCGTCTGCCGGACGCCGGCCAGCACACATACGGTCAGTGTCAGCAATATGCAAAAAACAATACGCCGTTTATCTCTTTCCTTCATCTTTTACAAGCCTCATGTTTCTTTCATCATATGTTATCTGATCATTTTAAAACAATTTTTATACTATCATCATATACGATCATATTCCTTTTGACAAGATACTGCCGTTCTTTCCACAGCCGACCGCGGCAGATTCCGCCGGCAGACTGCGTCAATCCTCCCATCAAGTATTTATTAATAGAAATTTCAGACAAACATTCAAATATATCTATTGATTTTTTCTTTTTTTTTGATACAATATTCTACACGACATTACAAAAATGACCAATGGATATTTTTTAATCTATACATTCCATAACAGGCATGACAGGACCGGCATATGGCTGACACATTATCCGTATACAGAAGCGAACGAAAATATTTCATCAGTTACCCGGATGCCGCCAGGCTGAAAACCAGACTGGATGCTTTTTTGCGTTCGGATGAACATGGGGAAAAAGGCGTCTATCGCGTCAAAAGCCTGTATTATGATACGCCGGACGGAAGGGATTACCGGGAAAAGCTGGACGGTCTGGAACAAAGGCAGAAACTGCGTTTACGGATCTATGACGAAGAACAGCCCGGAGCCAAGCTGGAACTGAAAAGGAAAAACGGCGACATGCAGCATAAAACCAGCTTGGAGGTGTCCCGGACAGACGCAGAAAGTTTGGCAAAAGGCGTATATACGTCTCTGTTTTCCTATGACTGCGAGAATGCCATGAAGCTTTATACGATGCTGACGCTGCACCGGTACCGCCCGGCCGTCATTATTGAGTACGACCGAGCGGCTTTCTCCTACCGGGAATTTAATGTACGGCTGACCCTCGACTCCCGCATTCGTTCTTCGGAAACCAATCTGAACCTCTACGAGCGGCATTTGCCCTGGAACCCGGTATTCCGGGACGCCGTGATCCTGGAAGTCAAATTCAATCAGACATTGCCGGAATTTATCCGGAAACTGTTGGCGCCCTGCCGTCTGACCGCCGTCTCTTTCAGCAAGTACTGCTGCGGCCGGCCGGTGATCGGCAGTTATCTGGCATAAACGGAGCATTTCATCAGCGGCGCTGCTTTGGCGGAAGTCCGAAACAACCCCGACACTACAAATTAGGAGCAGATAAAATGAGCAAAAGAGAAATCCTGCAAATGTTTTTCACCACCTCCGCCAGTTTCACTCCACGAAAAATTTTTCTGGTCATGTGTCTGGGACTGGCAGTTTCCCTGATTATTTTCTTTACCTATCGTTTTACCTACCGCGGCGTCAGCTATAACAGCCGGTTTAACGCCGCAAACGTGCTGATTCTCCTGATTACCATTGTCATCATGATTATGATCAGCAGCAATATTGCCGTTTCTCTCGGCATGATCGGCGCGCTGTCCATCGTGCGGTTCCGCACGGCCATCAAGGACCCATGGGACACCGTCTTTATTTTCTGGTCGATTATCGAAGGGCTGTGCATAGGCTCTCAGAGCTTTCTGCTGGCCATTATTTCCGCATTGTTTATCGCCATCATCGCCTTTGTTTTCAGTTGGCACGGAGGACTGCGCAAAAAATATATGCTGATTCTGAGAGGAGAAGGGCTGGACGCCAGGGAAGCGGAATCGCTGCTGAAAGGCAGCGCCTATCAGATCCGCACGCTGGACACTACCGGTGACTTTTCTGAAATGATTATCGAACTGTCCGGCCGGCCGGGCCCCGATCACGATCTGCTGGAACAGTTCCGCCGGCTGCCGGGCATACAGACTGTCAACTGCCTGCTGGAATCCGGCGAAATGCTTGGATAGGCACATAAGACCATAAAACCCGGTGTGCTGTCAGACTGCTTTTCCGCCGTCAGCACGCCGGGTTTATTTTGTCCGGACAAATTCTATCAGCCGCCACACGAATAATCCGGCCATCACGCCGCACAAATCCAGCATCACGTCAGAAAACTGGCCGGACCTCCCCTCGGTAAATAACTGAATTCCTTCATCTGCTGCCGCCATCAGAAAACCGCCGGCCAGCACAATCCAAAACTGCCTGAGCCGAAGGTATCCATATGTTTTCACGGTCTGCGCCAGCAGCATTCCCAACACCAGATATTCTCCGAAATGAGCCATTTTCCTGAGTATGTGCTCGGTCAGCCCCAGATGACGGATGACAAACGGAAAGATTTTCTCAATCAGCCCCAAAAGGCCCTGGCTCTGCACAGTGGATTCCGGCGCGGTCCGCATCGAGTTGGAATAAATAAACAACAGATAAAACAGCGTAAGCGCCGTCCAGAATATTTGTTTTTTATATGAAGATGACCGCAACGGCCTTATTTCTTTCATCCGCGGTTGTTTTCCCTTCCATATTTTTTTGCACAATGATTTCCTGCCATGGTTCTTTTCCGTTATAATTCCGTGCTTACGGCAGGCCGCATATCTGCCGGACCATAAAAACCGCCGGCTTCATTCCCTAATTCCACCGCAGTCCTTTGGGATAATGATTTTTCAGTTGTCCGTTTCCTGCTTTCCCCCAGCCAAGCGAATAACCCTCCGCACATACAAGGCACCACCCTTTGGCCGACTGTGCGGCAATTGTTTCACCGTGAAGATAGCGGAAAATCTCCTGCCCATCCAGAGGCAGCCGTATACACTGCGGCGTCTCCTCCGGTTTCAGCGCCAGCGCCAGCGCATGGGCCGGTTCAAAACGGTTCTTTTTCGCCTCTCCCAGCTCCAGTCCGGGGCGAAGGACTTTTAACCCCGCAAGATCAGGCATCTGGTCAGGAAACAGATACAGATGTTCGCCAAAGGTGAGATACCGCAGGGGAAACGGTTCTTCCCTATGCAGCGTCTGTTCCGCAAATGCCAGATATTCTTTCGGCAGCTTTTTCTCCGGAATCCCTTTCTGCTGCCGAACCGGCTCTGCCGAATCTCTCTCCCCTGCCTTCTCAAACACCGCGGCAAAATGCCCTTCCCCTTCCGACAGATGAGGCCAGATGCGCAGCGAACTTTTTTCTTCAAATTCCGGATGGGCAAGGAGAAACTCTTTTGCGGTTTCTTCATCCTCCTCCGGCGAAAATGTACAGGTAGAATAAACGAGCCGCCCTCCCGGCATCAGCATCCGGGACGCACAGTCAAGAATCTCCCTCTGGCGTCCGGCACACAGTTTCACATTCTCCACACTCCACTGGGCTCTGGACTGGGGATCTTTCCGGAACATCCCTTCGCCGGAACAGGGCGCATCCACCAGAATCCTGTGAAAAAATCCCGGAAAGCGCAGAGACAGCGCCTCCGGCGTTTCATTGATAACCAGGCAGTTTCGGATCCCCAGCCGTTCCACATTCTGGGAAAGGATTCTCGCCCGCCCGCCGTGAATTTCATTGGAGATCAGCAGGCCCTCCCCTTTCATGGCAGCGGCAATCTGGGTGGTCTTTCCCCCCGGCGCCGCACACAGGTCAAGGACCCGCTCTCCCGGACGGACCTCTAAAAGCCCGGCAACTGCCATAGCGCTGGGCTCCTGAATATAGTATACGCCGGCTTCATGAAAGGGATGCCTGCCAGGACGCTCTCCCTGTTCATAATAAAAACCATTTTCCGCCCAAGGAACCGGCCGAAGCCCAAACAGGCCGTAATCCAGCAGCCTGCCCGCATCACCTTTCAGCGTATTCACCCGCAGCCCCTGCTTCGGCGGCTGCTCATAGCTTCTCCGAAAAGCCTCCCACTGCTCTCCGAGAACCGTCTTCATCCTCTCCTGAAACGCCTGCGGCAGTCCGGGAATTTCTTCTGTCCGTATCATTCTTATCCGTTCTTTTTCCGATTGGCCTTTTAACCGGCCGGCAACTGTTCGATTCATGGTACCATTTTATACTTTTTCCTGATGAATGTAAACTATATTGACTTAAAATTGTTTCTCCGATACAATAAACAGATACGCATTGAAATTATTACAAATCAGCAATACAAAAAATCAGCGGAGGTCCGGACTGGCCCCCGGAAGGATTTTCAGACGCATCGCGGCTGAAAATTCTTCCAGTATCAGGGGGCCAGGGAGGACCGCAGCGGTACTAAATTTAGGAGGTCTTTGTTATGGAACCACTTGAAATTCTGACCAGACAGTCGGTTCATCCGGCATTGGTGGAAGATGTAAAAACATTTCGGGAGCGGCATCCGGTAGATGAGCAGGCCGCAGGCCGCGTTACCTGCCCGGCCATGCCCTTCTATGGAAAAGACATTCTGGAAATGGCGGTCAGCGCCATTCTCCAGGGAGAGAATCTGTTGTTATCCGGCGCAAAGGCCACCGGTAAAAACGTGCTGGCCGAAAATCTTGCCTGGATCTTCGGACGCCCTTCCTATAATATTTCTTTCAACGTAAACACAGACAGCGCCACGCTGATCGGCACCGACACGTTTAAAGACAACGAAGTGCAGCTTCGCAAAGGCCCTGTATACCAGTGCGCCCAGTACGGCGGCTTTGGTGTTTTCGACGAAATCAACATGGCAAAAAACGACGCAGTCTCCGTTCTTCATGCCACTCTGGATTACCGGCGGATGATCGACGTGCCCGGCTACGAAAAAATCTATCTTCACGAGGCCGCCCGCTTTATCGGTACGATGAACTATGGCTACGCAGGAACAAAAGAGCTGAACGAGGCCCTTGTCTCCCGGTTCCTGGTAATTGATATGCCTGCCTTAAACGAAGAAACATTGATGAAAATATTAAACGAGACATTCCCCGACGGCAAAACGGCGGCTCTGGAACAGTTCTGCGGCCTGTTTCTGGATTTGCAGTTAAAAGCCTTTAACGGAGAAATCTCCACAAAGCCTCTCGACCTGCGCGGTATGCTGGCTTCTCTGCGCACCATCAAAAACGGCTTAAAGCCCTCCCTGGCCATCCAGATGGGCATCACAAACAAAAGCTTTGATATTTTCGAGCGGGAAATCATCGGCGACGTGGTGCTTACCCGTATTCCTTCCTCCTGGACTGCGGCAGACGTTTTTTAAGAAGGACCGCAGCGGCACTAAAAATCTGAGAGGTAATTTTTATGCAAAACAGCCCGGAATACAAAGAACAGGAATACAATACGGAAGAATACGCCGCAGAAGGCTACGATGCGGAGGAATTCCATCTGGAAGCGGAAAACCGGATCCGCAACCTGATGTGGACGGTCAGCGGAGATTACACCCTGGATGTAAAGCCGGATCTGTCGGCTTTCCGCAAATCAAAATACATCGCCCTCTATGACGCGGTCAAACAGGGGGCCTTTTCCAGATTTTTCGACCAGGAAGCACTGTCCATGTATATCGTAAAAAAAGTCTATCTGTCGGCCAATAACAAACAGTTGATGACGCTGTCTCAGCTCTGTGTGGACGCGGCCATATACCGGAAAATCAGCCGGGAGCGCAAAGGGATCGAGGAAATCCGCCGCCTGGCCTTTGAAGATATTCTGGACCACGACATGCACGAACTGACCCAGACTTTTCTGGGACAGGTAGAGCTGAGAATCATCGCCGATTTCCTGCGGGGCGGCTACAAAAGCGTCTACCGCATCGAGGAAACCGCTCTCCTGATCACCGCTCTGGAACATGCGGCGGATACGATGGACATTATCCGCACCATCGACCAGATCTACAATTCCGCCCTGGACCCGGATTTCGAAAAGAAAAACGGCACGCTGGAGGAAGTGCTGGCCGTTACGCTGGACGAGCTGCGGGAATTCAACTGGAAGGACTTTCTGGAAGAGGAAATGTATGAGGATATGCTGGACAAGTACGTGAAAAACGTATCTCAGAGCATCACCCATATCACCGATCTGGAAAAACGCCAGGAACGACGCCGCTCCCACACCCAGGGCCGGCAGATCGTTACCGTGGACCCGGAAGCCCTTAAGCGGCTTTATTCCTTTGTCGAAATCAATTACGGCAAAACCTACCTGTCAGAACAGGAACAGGAACGGCTGAACTACAATCTGTGCAGAGGAATCCATGACGGATGCAGCCTTTATTTTACCGACGGTATTCTGAAAAATGCCGTGCGAATTAATTATCAGTATAAATATGCCCAAAAACAGTTGGACAAAAACAAGCATGTCTACTATGACAAACACCGCACGGTAAAACGCAATATCGCCGTACTGACGGATATCCTGAAAAAAGCACTGGTGCTGCGCAGCCAGATCGACTATGTACACGCCGACCACGGCCAGCTAAAACCAAATCTGCTGTGGAAAGTGGGCCGTACCGACGACAACCGGCTGTTTACCCGTGAAATCAAAAAGAACAATTCGGATTTTGTGGTGGATATTCTGGTAGACGGCAGCGGCTCTCAGAGCGCCCGGCAGGCCCAGGTGGCCATCCAGGCCTATATCATCAGCGAGGCATTGAGCAACATCGCCATTCCCCACCGGGTTATGAGCTTCTGCACCTTCTGGGACTATACAATTATGCGGCGGTTCAGAGAGTATGACGAGGGCAGGCAGGCGAACCAGAGAATCCTGGAATTCACCGCCACCTCCAATAACCGGGACGGTCTGGCCATTAAAGCAGTTACCGACAGTCTGATGAAACGCCCGGAAGATCATAAGATTTTAATCATCTTAAGCGACGGCCGCCCCAATGACGTGGTGCTGAACCGGCCGGGCAGCCGGCAGCCTCAGCCCTACTGCGGCGACTACGGCGTAAGAGACACCGCTTTCGAAGTCCGCAAGACCAGAAGCTACGGCATCTCTGTGCTGGGCGTCTTTGCCGGAAAAGAGGAAGACTTAAGCGCCGAAAAAAAGATATTCGGAAAAGATTTTGCCTATATCCGGGATATCGGTAATTTTTCCAACGTAGTGGGAGCTTACCTGAAAAAACAGCTTGATGAGATTGACTTATAGCGTTTTTATTTCGGTTTTTTTCAATGATTTCGTGTAAATTTTCGAGTTTTTTCGGTTTTTTTCGATTTTTCTGAATTTTGCAGTATATTTTTCCGAATATATCGAAATGTTTTTGATTCACCCTTTTCTGCCAGCATCGTCAGCAGAAAAAGCAACTGCCGATACGTAACCGGATGCATTAAAGTATAGTCTTTGCTCTTTTTCAGATACTCCAGAGAGGCGGCGTCCGTATAATTTTTTCCTTTATAAATTTTCGATGCCGCTACCCGGTCAGCGACCATTTCCGCCAGATACCGGGGCGGCATTTTTACGCCGGCCAGACAGCTTTTGTCCTTCGATACGTCCGTCCAGTATTCAAAATGGTGTTTATTTCTGCCTTTATGGTGCATCCATGCCGTAGAATAGCCCTTTTCTTCCCGCTCCGCGGCATTCGGGCTCCGATTTCCCTGAAAGTAAACGACCCCCATTTTGAACTCCGCGGGAGAATATTTGGACAGGTCATGAAGCAGTCCCTGTTTATATAAGCCCATGCGAAAACAGTTTTTCATCACTTCCCATTTGTGCCGGGTAATTACTTTAAAATGGTTCCATGCATTCCGATTCATACAGACCTCCTGAATTACAGCTTTTCTCTTTCATTATTATATAAGTCTCCGGAGCGGCCTGCAAGTGTTTTCGGCGGCTTTCAATATGTCTGACAAATCGGAAACACCCCCTTTTCACAAGGAAATTTGCAACAGGGAATTTTCAAAATTGTTTGACATGTGTGACAAATTATGCTAGGATAAATATAAGCTGCCGGCGTACTAGGCAGCAGAACCATATAGTTATAATTTTTGTTTGGAGGTATTGCAATGAATAAGGGTACAGTAAAATGGTTTGACAACCAGAAGGGTTACGGTTTCATCTCTGACGAGAGCGGAAAAGACGTTTTCGTTCATTACACAGGCCTGAATATGGAAGGATTCAAATCCCTTGAAGAAGGCCAGGCCGTTGAATTTGAAATTGTAGAAGGTTCCAAAGGACCTCAGGCGACAAACGTAACCAAATTATAATCTAAACTCCAGCAATGTGCCTTTTTTATAATAATTGACCAAAAGTTCTATTATTTGATTTTTATTATTTGAATGAGCAATTTCTGAACGTACAAGATTATAAAGATATGCCAGAGATGCCCATGAATATTCCTGTATACCGTCTTGAAAAGACTGATGCGGGGATATTCATGGGCATCTGGTTTTTTATGGCCGCGCCCTTTTCCCTTTCTATCGGGCCCGCTCCAGCAGGCGCTCCAATTCCTCCGGCTGAAACCGGTAAGCATGATTGCAGAAATGACATTTCACTTCAATCGGCTCTCCCTCCCGAATCATCTCGGTCAGTTCCTTTTCTCCGATGCTGATCAGCGCCTTTTCCACCCGCTCTTTCGTACAGTCGCAGGAAAATCGTGTGGGAATCCGCTCCAGAATCTCCACGCCGAACCCGCCCAGCACGCTGTCTAAAAGATCCTCCGGCTTCATCCCCTGGTCCAGCATGGATGTGACGGAAGTAATCCCGGCCAGCTTCCGCTCCAGAGAAGCCACCATCTCCTCATCCGCACCGGGCAGCAACTGAATGATAAAGCCGCCGGCCTGCCGCACCGTATTTTCCCGGTTCATCAGCACACCCAGCGCCACCGCCGACGGCACCTGTTCGGATGAAGCAAAATAATAAGTCAGGTCTTCCGCGATCTCGCCGCTGACCAGACTGGTTCTGCCCACATAAGGTTCTTTCAGTCCGGTATCCCGGATCACCACCAGCTCTCCCCTGCCCACAGCCCCGGCCACATCCAGTTTTCCCTTCGCATTGGCATGAAGCAGCACTTCCGGCTCATTCACATACCCTTTTACTCTGGCATGGCTGTCCGCCGTCACCGTAATGCCGCCGATAGGGCCGTCGCCGTTTATTTTTAAAGTCAGGAGATCCTTCTCCCCCTTCATCATAATTCCCATCATTGCTCCTGCCGTCAGAAGCCTTCCCAGCGCCGCCGTAGCCACCGGGCTGGTGTTATGCGCGGCCCTGGCATACTCTGTCAGTTCCCTGGTGGTCGCCGCAAAGGCGCGCACCTGGCTGTTTCCGGCAGAAGCCCGTAAAATATAGTCTTCCATATTCCGTTTCCTTTCCTGTCATTTCGCAGCCATGTCATTTCCGCCGGACTTTCCCCGTTCCCTCAGCACCACATAAACCCGCTCACAGGTATCTGACGGCGCGTCCCTGGTAAAAGCATCGTAAACTGCAATCAAATCCATTCCCGCCTCCGCAGCCGCTTTCTTTACCGTTTCGACGGTATAGGCCCTCTGATAATGAAACTCCTCAAACCGCTCGTATCTTCCGTCCTCGCCGCGCAGAAACAGCGTCAGGGCATACTCATTGAGTCCTGTCCCGGCATCATAGGTATTTTCCCAGATAAAGCTGCAGTCCTCCCGGTTTTCCGCAAACGTATTGTCCGCCAAAAGCTCCCTGTATTTATAAGGCGTATTCAGATCGAATATAAAATAACCGCCGGGATCCAGATAATTGTTCACCAGACGGAACACCTGCACCAGCTCCTGATATTCCGTGATATAATTCATGGAATCGCAGAGACTGACCGCCGCCGCCACCGTTCCGTACAGTTCAAAAGCCGCCATATCCTGCAGCAGATAGAGAATGTCCGTCCCCTCCTCTGCCTGCCGCTCTCTGGCAATGCTCAGCATATCCGGGGAATTGTCCAGGCCAATCATATCATAGCCCTCTGCGGCCAGCAGCCGGGTCAGGGCGCCGGTTCCGCAGCCCAGCTCCAGAACCAGCCCCTCCCGGCATCCGTACTCCCGCAGAAGCCCTGTCAGATACGCGCACCAGGCCTCATAGGGAACATTATCCATCAACTGGTCATAGACCATTGCAAAACTGGTATAAGCATCCATCACGGCTTCTCCGTACTCAGATAATGATGGTCCACATAGCCCTGTTTGCCTTTATATTCCACCAGCGTCCAGCCGTCCTTCCCGATGGAAATCTGTGTGACGGCTTCTCCCTTCTCCAGTACGCCGATGGGATTCGGAGACGCGCTGTTTTCCGGATTCACGCATACCGGGCAAATGGCATATACCGTCTTTCCGTTTGAGGATGCCCCCGCATTCCCTGTAGGCTGCGTTGCGGCAGTGGTCTCCTGGGACTGGGAAGTTGTCTCCTGGGATTGAGAGGTCGTTTCCTTATAATTAGCCGGCTTGTCCGTGGACAGATATTTGTTGGAGGCATAGCCGGTTTGTCCGTTATAGCTGATCTGGTCCCAGCCCTGGCCGCCTTTTCCGGTTCTGGTCACTGCATTGCCCGATGTCAGTATGCCCAGCGCTTCATAGGCCGTTCCCGGTCCTTTGCGCACATAAACGTCGCCGGTGGTATATACGGTTTCATTCCGCTTCTCAAATTTAGAAGTATCCACCTCCGGCGGCTTCGTCGTTTCTTTTTCCGCTGCCTTCGTGGTTTCTTTTTCTGCCGCTTTTGTCGTCTCTTTCTCCGCCGCTTTCGTCGTCTCGGCGTCCGAACCGCTCTCGGAACCGCTGAGCAGAGAAGCGTTGACATAACCGGTTTTTCCGTCAAACTTCACCCGGTCCCAGCCCTGACTGCCGATTCCGGTTCTCTCAAGGGTATCGTCCACCCGGGCGATCCCCAGCACATTTCCCTGAGAGGAAGGCTGATCCCGCACATTCAGATCAGAAGTCACCGTCACCTGATCGGAAACGCGTTTAAAGGTCTGGGTACGGCTGTCTCCTCCGGCCACCGGCTCCTCATACACCGTTTCCGCCGTCCCGGACGGCTCTGCTGTCTCCTGCGAAGACGGCTCGGTATCTACAAAAACCGGCTGTGACTGGGCCGGCGTCTCCGGCACATCTGCCGCATCTGCCGTCGTCGAGAAATCGGCAGTCTCCGCCCCGTCTAAAAATTCCGGGTATCCGTCAAAATCATTTACAGGTTCTTCTTTTTTCGAACAGCCCGCCGCCAAAAACAGCAGACACAGTGTCAGCGCCAGTGTTTTCCATTTATTTTTTCTCATTTGTTCCCTCCGTTCATAATTGCGGTTCCGCAGCTTCTCTCCCAAGCCTTCCGGAGCTTTCGTAAGTCAAACATCGGCTTCCATACGGTCTTGCGCCGATTTCTATCTTACCATAAGCGCCGGAAAATGACAAGAAATCCGTTCTGCGAAAACACCTTTCCTGAAAACCTTCAAAAAAATCCACCCAAATGAAACCGCCGGAAATTCAGAACTGGAAATTTTCTCCCCCTTGTTCTTTTCCATTCCCCATGCTATGGTGAAATTCACGGCAATATCATTTCATACCCGCCCGCAATAACCATAATCAGTCATCAATACGCATTTGGAGTCTCGCAGTACCTGATTTTGTGAGCTTCAAAAGCACATCATCACAAACAGGAGGAACAAACGACCATGAAAATGACATTCCGCTGGTACGGAGAAAATTCCGACCATGTTACGTTAAAACAGATCCGCCAGATTCCCGGCTGCTCCGGCATTATGGGTATGCTGGACCAGTATGCCGCCGGAGAAGTCTGGCCTTTGGAGGCCATCCGGCATTATACGGAGCAGGTGCATCAGGCGGGACTGGAGGTTGAAGTAATCGAAAGCGTCAACGTCCACGAAGATATTAAGATGGGTCTGCCGGGCCGGGACCGCTATATCGAAAATTATATTCAGACAATCAGAAATCTGGCTCAATGCGGCGTCAAAGTCATTGTCTACAATTTTATGCCCGTATTTGACTGGCTCCGCACGGACCTGGCCCGTGAAATCCCGGAGGACGGCTCCAACAGCCTGTATTATGACGAGGAAGAACTGAACGGTATGACACCGCTGAAACTGGTGGAGGAAACCACGAAAAACAGCAACGGCTTTACGCTGCCCGGCTGGGAACCGGAACGGCTGAAAGAACTGGAGCGGGTTCTGGATATCTACAAGGATATCACCGTTGACCAACTGCGGGAAAATTACAGATACTTTCTGGAACAGATCATTCCTGTCTGCGAAGATGTGGGCATCAAAATGGCAGTTCACCCTGATGATCCGGCCTGGCCTGTGTTCGGCCTGCCCCGGCTGGCTCACTCTCAGGCGGACTTTGACAAAATCATAAAACTTGTGGACAGCCCCGCCAACAGCCTCTGCCTCTGCGCCGGCTCCCTTGGTTCTTCCCCGGACAATGATATTCCGGCTATTTTCCGCCACTTCGGCGAAATGAACCGGATTGCCTGCGCCCATGTGCGGAATATCAAATATCTGGGATACAGAAAGTTCCGGGAAGCGCCTCACCTGTCACGGGAAGGGGATCTGGATCTTTACGCGGTTATGAAAGCCCTTTACGACACCGGCTTTGACGGCTATATCCGCCCGGACCACGGACGAATGATCTGGGATGAAACCGGACGGCCCGGATACGGACTGTATGACCGGGCGCTGGGGCTTACCTATCTAAACGGGCTGTGGGAAGCGATTGAGAAGAATGACGGAAAGGAATCCCCGCGGAAGCATTGAGTGGAATATGCCGGCTATCAAGACAAAAGTGTGGAAAAAGGAAACAGGCACAAAAAGCAGGCATTAGAGAGAATATCAAAGGAAAATCAGATCAGGACTCAGATCGAAAGCGAAAGATATCGGTTGCCATTTCATATGAAACAGGATATAATCCCGTCTTTAACAGTCAGAGAAAACAAAACACCGCTGTAATGCCCATTC
>CAOKOL010000062.1 GCA_948470335.1 uncultured Lachnospiraceae bacterium
GCGTCTGATTGTACTGATAAACGGTTTTGAATATCGTATTTTTCTGTTCTTTCATGCCAGCTCCGCCCTGCCGATACCGGCCCGGTATTGTATGGCCGGATGAAAATTACATACAACAAATTTTCGTAGAAAATTATATTCTGCGAAAAAAGCTGATAAATCCTTATTTTCCCTGATCTCTTTGTTTCAAATGACCATTTATCTGACGGCGAATAAATTGGAAAAGAGGTTCATGTTTTCCCGTTTCAGCGCCATCGACGGATGCACATACCGGTTCATCGTAATCGCCACGCTGCCATGGCCCAGAATCTCGCTGAGGCTTTTTACGTCAAACCCCAGTTCTACGCATCTCGTGGCAAAGGTATGTCGGGTGGCATGGAAATTTGCGTCCCGAATGCCGCTGGCCGCTACCATTCTTTTGAAACGGTTCTGCATGGTTCTGGGCTCCACAAAGCGGTGCTTGCTTCCGGTCAGCAGATACGCCTCCGGCACATGGTATTGTTTCAGCAGCCCGGCCATTGTGTCCGGCAGAGGGATGATCCGGGCGGAATTGACGCTTTTCGGCTCCAGGATCCTGATTTCTGTTTTACGGCCTTCCGCCGTATTGATTCTGATTCGCTGCATCGTTTTACTGACGGATATTTTGTTTTCATCAAGATCGATGTCGTCCCATTTCAGCGCACACAGCTCGCCTACCCGGATTCCCGTGAAAAGACAGAGCAGGATTCCCAATGCCGACAGATCCATATGTTCCCGCAGATAATTCACCAACTGTTCTTCTTCTTCCATGCTGAATACCCGAATATCCGCCGGCTCTTTTTTCAGATTGATACACTCCATGGAAAAAGATACCGTATAATCCTTTTTCATCGCATAGACACGAATCCCGTTCATCGCAGACAGAATTTCCGCTACCGTCGCGGCGGACAATCCCTGTTTTTTCATTCCTCCGCTGGCCAGCAAATTATTGGCAAAGCTGATTACGTTCTGATTAGTGACGTCGGACAGTTCGGTGTTACCAAATTCCGGCAGGATATATTGGCGGAGAAGGTCTTCATATTTATTAATAGAAGCTTTTTTCAGCGATACTGAAGAATCCAAAAGCCACTGACGCCCTATCTCCCCTACTTTTCCGCATTTGGGCGCATACTTTTTGCTCTTTGCTTTTTCCAGTTTGCGTTTTACCTCCGTATAGGTCCGCGCATAAACCGACCCATATTTGATCCGTCCGTTCACCCGGCTTTTGATGTAACGGCCCTCCCAGCGTCCATCCTTTCGCTTGTAAATGTTTTCACCTGTTTTTGGCATGTTTTTACCTCCTGATTTTGACAAGGATTTTGACGGCGATAAAACATCCTTTTAGAGAAAAATATGTACGGCATATTAAGAGATCAGGGAAAACTGCCGATATAGAAAATAGAAAAGATATTTTGTCGCCAATATCTTTTCTATTTTGACATTTTATATAAAGTTTTTGGAATAGAATTCTGAAATCTTTAAAAGGGATTGACAGAAATTTAGACGTTATATATAATTGGCATAATGGTTTTTAATCAGATAATTTTCGCAGAATATAATTTTCTACGAAATTATAACATTAATTTAACATATTAACACGCAATACGGCCCCACAGCATATTTTATATATGACTGCAGAGGTTTTTTTATTATTTTTCTATTATCAGATTTTATAAAGTTTATAAAAAACATTTGAATAAGCATAAACAGAGCAGGGAAAATCATTTTCAGCAAAATGATTTCCCCCGCCCTGTTTTTTATTACACACCGTCCGACAAAACACGTCCGTAACGCATTATGTCAGATCTTCCAACCCAATCCCTGTCTGCGCCGGCCCGCACAGCAGCTCTCCCGTATAACTGAACCGTGATCCGTGGCAGGGGCAGTCCCAGCTTTTTTCATTGGGATTAAATGTAAGCTGGCAGCCCAGATGAGGACATCTGGGAGACACAGGATAAAGCGTTCCGGTTTCGTCCATATAGATGCCGGTTTTCTTTCCCTTCCATTCCACCACTTTCCCCTGTCCCGGTTTCAGGCCCTCCAGCGTTTTTTTCGCAGGCATAAAAAAGGACTTGCTCAGATTCACCGTGGAAACTTGCATATGGCCGGCCAGTTCCGCCGCAGATGCTTTGGGGGTAATACGGGAAGGTGAAAATACCGCCGCCCAGTCAGGGGGATTTCCCGCAATCATGCCCGATATCGCCAGCGCGGATACCATCGAAGAAGTCATTCCCCACTTCCCGAATCCGGTAGCCACGTACCAATTCTCCCTGTTTCTCGAAAATTTTCCGATATAGGGAACCTGGTCCAACGTCATACAGTCCTGAGCAGACCATTTTGCGGTTACCGCTGCTTTCGGCCACCAGGTTCCGGCTTTCAGCTCCAGCTTTTTATAAGGCGATACGCCGTTTCCCGTTTCCCCCGTTCTGTGAGAATATCCGCCGAACAGCAGTGCGTCTCCTGCTTTCCGGAAAGAAAACCCCTGTTCCGGATCAACTCCCAGATACACATGGTCCGGCAGCAAAAGCGAACCAGGCTTTCCTGTCTGTGCTTCCTTCTGTTCCAATGCCACCACATAACTTTTCTGCTGGTACATGCGCATAAAATAAAAACCGGGCACATTCACAAACGGATAATGACACGCGAAAATAATATGCTCTGCCCTTACTCTTCCCCGGTTTGTATACACCATATGTCGGTCCACATCCAGCGCCTGTGTATGCTCATAAATCTCCAGCTCTCCGGCCAGATTTCCCAAAAATTTCTCAGGGGAAAACCGGGCCTGTCCGCCGAACCTGACAGCTCCCTTTACATCAAAAGGCAGCTCCGTCTCCTGCGTAAATACCGCATTGATGCCGCAGGCCGACGCACTGCGGGCCTCCTGCTCCATCGCTTCCCGGTCCGTGACAGAATAAATGTATGCGCCGCATTTATGAAAATCACAGTCAATGCGCCGTTCCGAGATAAGACGCCCGTATTCCACCACGGCCCTCTGGTTTCCTTCCGCATACTGTCTGGCCCGTTCCGGTCCCAAACTGCCTGTCAGTGTGCGGTAAATCTTTCCGTGCTGGGACGTAATCTTGGCCGTAGTGCCCGCCGTCTGTCCGCTGCCGATGGTATCCGCCTCCAGAATCACGGTCCTGATGCCTGCCCGTTTCAGATAATATCCGATCAGAATGCCGCACATGCCGCCGCCGATTATCACCGCCTCCCGGCTGATATCACCAAAAAGGGCAGGAAAATCGGGAAGCACCGTATCGCGCAGCCAGAAAGAATTCTGACTTTCCTGCTTCCTCGTTTCCTGCCTCTGTTTTTCTTTCTGTTTCACCATTCCGCTCATATGCTCTCACCTCAGAACATAGGATGAACGAAATCCGGAAAAATATGCGCCGTCCCGGCATGCCTGAATAACCGGAACACCGTCCGGCCTTTTATGCGTTTACTCCACTTCCACGCTCCATCCTTCCGGCCCCTGAAGCTTGCCCAGTTGGATACCGGTAATGGTATCGTAAATCTTCTGGCTTAGCTCGCCGATTTTTCCGCCGTTGATCTGCATCACTTCATCTTCATAGCGCAGCTCGCCCACCGGAGAGATCACAGCCGCCGTGCCTGTACCGAAAGCTTCTTCCAGCGCGCCGCTTCTGGCCGCCGCTACCAGCTCCTCCACATCAATCAGCCGTTCTTCCACCGGAATACCCCACTCTCTGCACAGGCTCAGCACCGAATCTCTGGTCACGCCGGGAAGAATGCTGCCGTTCAGTTTAGGCGTCACGATGGTTCCGTTGATCTTGAACACGATGTTCATAGAACCCACTTCCTCGATATACTTGCGGTGAACGCCGTCCAGCCACAGCACCTGAGAATACCCGGCCGCGTCCGCCTTTACCTGAGAAGCCAGGCTGGCCGCGTAATTGCCGCCGGTTTTCGCCTCGCCGATGCCGCCCCTTACTGCCCGCACATATTCGTCTTCGATCCAGATCTTCACCGGATTAATGCCCTCCGGATAGTAAGCACCCACCGGAGAGAGGATAATCATCATTTTATAAGTATTAGAAGGATGTACGCCCAGATGGGGATCCGTCGCGATAATAAAAGGTCTGATATACAGCGAAGTTCCCTCTTTGGTGGGAATCCAGTCCTCGTCCACTTTTACCACCGCTTTCAGCGCCTGCAGAAAATCTTCTTCCGGCACCTGGGGAATACACAGTCTCTTATTCGTGTTATTCGCTCTGGCAATATTTTTGTCAGGACGGAATAACAAAACCCTGCCGTCCGCAGCTTTATAAGCTTTCATTCCCTCAAACATTTCCTGCCCGTAATGAAATACCATGGCCGCCGGGTCCAGAGAAATGGGTGCATAAGGAACGATCCTGGGATCATACCAGCCTTTTTCCGTCTCGTAATCCATTACAAACATATGATCGGTAAAGACAGCGCCGAAGGATAAGGTATCCGGATCCGGCTTCTGTCCGGGGTTGGGATTTTTTTCAATTCTGATGTTCAGCATACTTGATTCCTCCTGAGGATGTATCTTATAAAAGCAAAAAAGCTTTTTTATTAACCACCGCATATTATACACGATCCGGGAGGGAAATGCAATACATTAAAGCGATGAAATACGGGGGCCTGCGGCACCCCCCCCCTACATCTCCGTCTTATGCCGCATCTTCCCTGCCGGCTTTTGTCAGCCGCCCCGGTTCCGCTACTTTTGTCCGTCGGACCGGCACTGCCCGGCCTGGTCCGCGTGTTTTTCCGCACCGGCCCGAAAAATCCCTGAAAAGGCAAATTTCCGCTCATAGGTACAAAACGTAAACTGAAGCCCGTTCCACTCCATCTCTTCGCTTTCTTTCGCCAGCTCCCATTCCGGGTCCTGATCCAGATCAGGGAACCAGGTGTCCGCCGGAAATGTCTGACGCATCCTGGTCACATAGGCCTTTGTGCAGTCCTTCAAAAAGGCTCTGTAAATCTGTTCTCCCCCGATGATAAACACCTGGTCCTCCCCATAATCCTTTACCAGCCTTCTGACCTCGTCCGGACTGTGGGCGATCATGGCGCCCTCCCGCTCAAAATCTTCATTTCTGGTCAGCACAATATTCACCCGGTTTTTTAAAGGGGTTCCCCCGGGGAAGGATTCCAGGGTTTTCCGTCCCATAATCACCACTTTTCCCATGGTTGTCTCCCGGAAAAACTTCATGTCCACAGGGTTCTCCACCAACAGGCCGCCGTCTTTGCCGATGGCCCAGTCCTTTCCCGTCGCTACGATTAAATACATCTCAAACCTTTCCTTTCCACTTGCCACACATTTCAATCTGTGATATGATAAAAGCTGTGCATATGAATGCAGAAACAATATCCTGCTGCCGCGATGTACGCAGCAGACTGTTTTTTTCATTATACTATAAATCAAAACAGATGTAAATTTGAGCTACAGTTCCGATCGACGATAACAATTGATACAAACGGAGGATGCCATGAGCCGTGCAGATCAGATCTTTATAGACATGTGCAGGGACGTGCTGGAAAACGGCACGGATACGAAAGGGGAGAAGGTCCGGCCCATCTGGGCGGACGACGGCAGCCCCGCCTATACCATCAAACGGTTCGGCGTCTTGAACCGCTATGACCTGTCGAAAGAATTTCCCGCGCTGACTTTGCGGAAAACAAATCTGAAAAACTGTGTGGATGAACTTTTATGGATCTGGCAGAAAAAATCCAACAACATTCATGAGCTGAACACCCATATCTGGGATAGCTGGGCCGACGAAACCGGTTCCATCGGCAAGGCCTACGGCTATCAACTGGGAGTCAAACATCAGTATCGGGAGGGCATGTTCGACCAGGTGGACCGGGTGATCTACGACTTAAAGAACAATCCGTTCAGCCGCCGGATCATCACCAACATCTATGTCCATCAGGATCTCCACGAGATGGGGCTGTATCCCTGTGCCTACAGCATGACCTTTAACGTAACCCAGAAACCGGGCCACGACAGGCTGACCCTGAACGCCCTCTTAAATCAGCGTTCCAACGACATTCTGACCGCCAACAACTGGAATGTGTGTCAGTATGCCGTTCTGGTTCATATGATGGCTCAGGTGTGCGGTTTTGAAGTCGGCGAATTCGTTCATATGATCGCAGACGCCCATATTTATGACCGGCACGTACCTGCCATCAAAGAACTGATTTCCCGGAAGCCTCTTCCCGCTCCGTCATTCCGGATGAATCCGGACGTGAAGGATTTTTATGCATTTACGGCGGATGATTTCCATCTGGACAATTACCAGACCCATCCGCAGATTAAAAATATCCCCGTAGCCGTTTAAAAATTTTTTTATAAAATTATTAGGAGAATGCATGCGCAAAAAATCACATATCAGACTGGCACGTTTCATCGTGGCACATACCGTTTACCGTGAATTTATTCGATACAGGAAGTCCTACTATCTGGGAAGCATCCTTCCGGACTGTACCCCTTCCTTTATCACCACCAAACACAATATCGACGAAACCTTCCCGATGCTGAAAGGCGAAATCCGCAGCCTGACCCGGCGCCAGCACCAGGAGGAATTCTCCGACCGGTATTTCACCCGCCATCTGGGAGAAGTGCTCCACTATCTGGCCGACTATTTTACTTATCCTCATAACAGCTGCTTCACGGGAAGCCTGAAAGTACATTGTTCTTATGAAAACCATCTGAAACACCGGCTCAGAGAATTTTTAAACAGCCCGGACGCCGTGAAAACCATTTCCGGCCAGATCCGGCCGCTGCAGAATACGGAAGAAATCATTGAGTATATTGTATGCAGACACAGAGATTATCTGAAATGCACGCCGTCGGTGGAGAATGACTGCCGGTTTATTCTGGAAACCTGCTTCACGGTTTCGGAAGCTATTTCCAGGCTGTATATCAGACAGCCGGAAGTGGCGCTTGCGGCGTAGGAATACAGGGGCAGAGGTGAACCATACGGATCACCCCTGCCCCTGAAAATTATCCATAAAAAACCTGATAAATACCAAACACCATCTATATCTACTCATACCTGAGCGCTTCAATCGGATCCATCTTCGCCGCCTTATTGGCCGGATAATATCCGAAAAACACCCCGATAGACATAGAGAATACCAGTGCGATCACGATACTGGAAACCGACGCCCTGGCCGGATAGCCAAGCCCGTTGGCCGCCGCCGAGCCGCCGCCCACACCGACAGCCACGCCGATGGCGCCGCCGATCAGGCAGATAATCATGGCTTCGATGATAAACTGCATCCGGATCGACTGGTTGGTAGCCCCCAGCGCCTTTCTGGTGCCGATCTCACGGGTCCGCTCCGTGATGGATACGAGCATGATATTCATCACGCCGATGCCGCCTACCAGCAGGGAAATGCCGGCGATCACGGAGATAGCCACCTGGATTGTGGACAGCATGGAAGCAAAGGAATTTACCATGGATTCCATACTGAACGCCATCACCTGAAAGTTGGGGTTGGTGCGGTAATAAACGTTCAGAAACTGCTGCACCTTTCCGCTTAAATCCGTGGAATTTACTCCCTGGGCCGTTACCAGCGTCACCATCTGATAGCCGCCGGAGGAATGGAGCTGGGACTGAGCCGTTTTAATAGGAATATACAGCGCCGTATTGATGTCCTTCTCCGAGGAAAAGGAAAAGTTCATGGAGTTCTGTTCATATTTATAAACGCCCACGATGGTGTAAGTATAGTACTCATTGCCCACCTGGGCCTCCACCGAAGCGCCTATGGCCCGGTCGTTCTTTCCGCCGAACATATTGTTGACCAGCTTGTCGGAAACCAGGGCCACCCGTTTTCCTCCCTCATAATCCCGCCGGGACAGGTTCCGCCCCGCCAGAATCTCTGTTTTCGTCGCCAGGAAATATCCGGGATTCACGCCGGTCACCGTTACATTGGCATAGAGCCGCCCGTCCTTCACCTGACCGCTGCCCACGTTTTCCGACAGGGACACGGCCTGAATGGAATCCTGATAGTTGGCCTGAAGCTGGGTCAGCATTTCCTCCGTGATATAATCCTCTTCCTTTGGCTGCTCCATGGCGGTATCGCCGGTAAACACCATATCATTTTCCGCGTCCGCCTCCTCGTCCCCGGTTTTCTGCTGCAGGGACACGATAATATTATTGGCCCCCATCGACTGCATGGAGTCGTTGACCGAGCTGGTCAGGGAATCTCCCACCGTCATAATGGCGATCACGGAGCCGATGCCGATGATAATGCCCAGCATCGTCAGGAAAGCACGCATCTTGTTGGACATCAGTCCCGTTACCGCCATCACGATATTTTCTCCGATTAACATGGTCCGTCATTCCCCTTTCTCTCTCCTGTAATTGCACCGTCGTGAAGGGTAACGATCCGCTGGGTTTCCTCCGCCAGCTCATTGGAATGGGTAATCAGGACAATGGTCTTCCCCTGCTCTCTGTTAAGACGGTGGAAAATGTCCATAATCAGACGGCCGGTCTTGGAATCCAGGGCCCCGGTGGGCTCGTCGGCCAGCAGAATGGCCGGATCGTTTGCCATGGCTCTGGCAATGGCTACCCGCTGTTTCTGGCCGCCGGACAGCTCGTCGGGTTTGTGGTGCATCCGCTCTTCCATCTCTACCACTGCCAGCAGCTCTTTTGCTTTTCTGGTCCGCTCGGATTTTCTGGTTCCGGCATAAAGCATCGGCAATTCCACATTTTTCAGCGCCGTGGTGCGGGGAATCAGGTTATAGGTCTGAAACACAAAGCCGATCTTTTCATTGCGGATATGGGACAGCTCCCAGTCGTCCGCCCCGCCTACCTCCAGGCCGTCCAGCATATACGCCCCGGCCGTGGGACGGTCCAGCACGCCGATAATGTTCATCAGCGTACTTTTTCCGGAACCGGACGCTCCCACGATGGAAATAAACTCCCCCTCGTATACTTTCAGATCAATGCCATGAAGAATTTCCAGTTCATTGGGTGTTCCGACGTAGAAGCTTTTTACGATATTTTTCAGGTCTATGATACATTTTCTGTCTTCCACGAATTTTCCTCTTTCATTACGGTTCCGCAACGCCCGGAGCTGTCCGGTCCGTTGCTGTTTTGCAGTATTGCGGCTTCCTTACGGCATCATCATCAATTCCATCAGATCAATGGCCTCTTCTTTGGGAATCACCACTTCCATGCCTTCCGCCAGTCCTTCGCCGCTTACTTCCACATAGTAGTCTCCTTCTGTGCCTACGGTAACGGGTACCGGCCGCTGTTCCTGGGCCTGCTGTCCGTCCGCGCCTGTCGTCTGCTCCATCACATAGACTACCGTATCCCCGTTTTCATCGGTCTGGACGGCATCATAGGGAACTGTCAGCACATGTTCCACTTCTTTTAACACGATATTCATCTTTGCCGTCATGCCCAGACGCAGACGGTCGGTCTGGGTGTTGATGGCTACTTTAATCTGATAGGTGGCTTTACCGCCTCCTGTGGTAAGAGAAGAAGCGGAACCGGAACCCATGGCGGAGGACGCCGCTGCGGCAGTAGGTACGGGAGACACAAAGATGACCTCACCTTCCAGTTGCTCTTCTCTTGTGGCGTCGGTTTTGAACAGCACCTTCATCCCCTCTTCGATATCGCTGATATCATACTCGTCGATTTCGGCTTCCACAATAAAATCCTCACAGTCCTGAATGGTGACGATTACACCGCCGCCGTATGTATCTCCTTCTTTTACATTGACCGCCGTCACAGTGCCGCTGATGGGAGAGGTGAGAACACCTTTTTCCAATTGCTTCTCATAGGTTTCCACCTGATTTTCCTGCGCCTGGGTGCCGATGCTGGCGGAGAGGCGGGAATTGGTCAGGGAATCCTGGCTGCCGGCCACGGCGCTGTTCTGCATCCGTACCGTATTGTTCAGGGTATCCGCCGCCCGGTCATAGGTTCTGTAATTGGCATCCATAGCCGACTTTTTCGCGTCCACACCGGATTCCAGCGCTTCCCGCTCGGCTTTTGCCTTTTCATAATCGGCTGCCGCCGCGGAATAATCGGCGGAAGCTGCCTGGTATTCGGCCTGGGCCGCCGTAACCGCACCGGTGTCAAAAGCGCCCGCTATGTTTTCCAGAATCTCATTTCCGCTGATGGTGCCCTTATCAATCTGATCCAGCAGATCGGGAGACAGGCCGGAACCGGACTGCTCCCTCTGGGCTTTTTCCAGCCGGTCTTTCGCCCGCTCCATATCCTTTTCCCGGTCGTCCCGGTCCTGTTTTCTCTCTTCCTCTTCTTTTCGTTTTTCCTCTAAATCCTTTACCGTGTCATTGTAATCGGCCACGGCCTCCTCATAGGTGGTTTTGGAATAATCCAGATCTTTCCTGGCCCCGGTGACCTGGTAATCTCTGGAACCCACCGCATCCTCCAGATTCCTCTGGGCTCCCTTTACCGTCAGACCGTTCTGGGCCTGGGCTACGTTCAGGCTTTCCTGGGCGTCGGCCAGATTTTCCTCGATATCCTCCGTATCAAAGCTGACCAGCGCCTGCCCGACAGTGACCCGGTCGCCCACTTCCACATTGACATCCGTAACTTCCAGATTCATCAGTGTGGTGGTCAGGGAACGGCTGTTATCGCTGCGGACATATCCGGTGGCATTGACCGTGCTGGTAATATCCCGATAGGTAACCTCCCCGGTCTCGATGGCCATTTGGCTTAATGCTGCCGCCATCTCCTGCCCCGCCCGCTGCAGCCGGAAATAAATCCCCACGACCACTGCCGCCAGAATCAGAAACACCGTCAGTACTTTGTGTTTTTTGATCCACTTTTTTACCTTTTTAAAGCCGTTTTTCAGTTTTGTTTTCACTTTGCGCCTCCATATGTAAACTTTGTTTCTGTGAGCAGCGAACCGGACAGAAATACGCTTTCTATCATATCAGAAAGCCATCCTCTGTCAATTCCGGCCCCGAAGATTTTATGTAAAGTTTATATTTGTTCATCTTGTGAACATTTTATTTTTCCGGGTTTGACTGCCTGGATTAAAGGAAAATTTATATTGATATCATTTTGATATCAATATAATAATGCCACAAATTTTGGATTTGTCAAGAGGTTTTATGAAAATTCTGTAATGACAGGCCTGAGACAGTGCATTTATTATATTTAATACGGCCGGATGGTAAAACCACCCGGCCGTATCTGCCGTCCTGCCTGCCTTTTTATGAATCCTGGCTTTCTTCTCTGATCTTTTTCTTTTCCCGCCTTTTCTTCCCCACTCCATCCAGTATCAGATAAAAGGTAGGAAGCAGCAGCAGTGTCAGCACTGTGGAGGCCACAAGTCCGCCCACGATTACCACCGCCATGCCCTGCATAATCTGTCCGTTATCCCCCAGACCCAGACCCATGGGAATCATGGACAGTACCGTCGTCAGAGAGGTCATCAGAATCGGCCGGATTCTGGTAGTTCCCGCTTTCAGCAGGGCATCCTCCAAGGGCATGGTCTGACGGTACAGATTTGTCGAGTCTACAAACAGAATTCCGTTGTTCACCACAATACCCATCAGCATCAGAAAGCCCATCATGGACACCATGCTCAAGGTTACTCCGAAAGCCGCCAGCAGCAGGAAAGAGCCGATCAGGCTGAACGGAATACAGATCATCACCATAAAGGAAAACTTCGGCGATTCAAACTGCATTGCCATTACCAGAAATACAAGGAATACCGCCACGAAAATGGAACTTAAAATAGCGCTCAGTTCCTCTACCATCATATCCGTCATCATGCTGCCCGCCGGACGGACGCCTTCACTGTAGGAAAAGGATGCCGCCAGCCGGTCAATGGCCGCTTCCGCCTCAAATCGCTGACTGGGCGTCAGCGTGGCGTTAATGGCCACCTGATACTGGCCGTCGCTTCGGATAATCGACTCCATCTCATCGGTATATTCAATCTCGGCAATATCCCGAAGGGGCACATAGGTGCCCATCGGCGTCTGCAGATCCAGATTCATCAGACCGTTTAAATGATCGTACAGCCCCTGAGGGTACTCCACCTTTACTTCATATTCCGTACCGTTATGAACAATGTCCACTGCCTTTACGCCGCTTAACACATTGTTCAGCGTCATGCCCACCTGGACCGGTGTCAGTCCGTTTGCCATGGCTTTCAGCGGATCCACCTTCACCTTTGCGGCGGTGCTCACGTTCTGCACGTCGCTGGTAACGCTGGCCACGCCGGGGAGTCCTCTGATCTGCTCCTGCAGCGCCGCCGCATCGGCTTTCAGCAAGTCTCTGTCCAGGCCCTGCAGATCAATCTCTTTTCCGCCGGCAGACATCATACTGCCCATACCGCCGGCAGAACCGGAAGACACCACTGCCTCCAGATCCGTCATATCCTTTGTCAGCTCCACCCACCGCTCTATTTCTTCATTGGTGGACAGGTCCGCGTCCTTTGCCAGCGTCAGGCTTAACGATGCCGTGGAACCGCTGATAGACAGGGAATATGCGGACAGGTTTTCATCCTCGGCAGCCATCCGCTCCATCTCCGTCATCGTATCGTCCATGGCTTTCAGTGATGTACCCGGACGGAAAGAAACACTTACGGATACGATTCCCTCATCTGAGGACGGCATCAGCTCCACATTCAGCGTGGTGGCCGCGAGCACTGCCGCCGCAAGCATCAGCACCGTGACCGCAAATACCACGAATTTCCGTTTCAAAAGCCGACGCAACTGCTTCTGATAAAAAACATTAAAACGGTTCAGCAGCCGGTTCATGGGAATTTCCGTCTTCTCCTTCGGACGGAACCGGGCATAAAACAGAGGTACCAGCGTCAGCGCCATAATCAGAGATGCCATCATGGCAAAAACAATGGTATAGCCCAACTGTCCGAAAATCTGACCCGACAGCCCTTTCATCATGGCCAGCGGCAGATACACCACAACGGTAGTGATGGTGGAAGCCACAATGGAGGCGGTTACCTCTTTCGTCCCTGTCAGCGCCGCCTCTTTGATATCAGGCTGCTCCTCCCTGGCTCTGAAACAGCTCTCAATCACTACGATAGAGCTGTCCACCATCATGCCGATGGCGATTACCATAGCCCCCATCGTAACGATATTCAGGGAAAATCCTGCCGCCTCCATCAGAATAAAGGTCAGAAGCAATGATATGGGCATGGAGCTGCCCACAATCAGGCTGGCCTTGAAATCGCCGAAAAACAGGAACAGAACCGCCATGGACAGCACCACCGCCACAACCAGCGTCTGTCCCACCGACAGCAGAGAACTGGTAATGCTGCTGCTGGAATCATAGGTAACCATAAATTCGATGGAAGGATAATCTCTTTTCAATTCTTCCAGTTTTCCCCTGATATCCCGGCAGGCATTTACCGTGCCGTAGCTCTGGTTTTTGGTCATGCTGATGCTGATATTATCATGGCCGTTGTACCGGCTGACACTGTCGGCACTTTTGCTGGCCATGGAAATATCAGCCACATCCGCCATGGTAATGGTGGCGCCCGTAGAGGAGGCGATGGGCAGCGACTGTAAAAGCTGCACCGTATTGTATTCGATCGAAGTTTTTACACTTACATCCTGACTGCCCTGCACTACCGAGCCTGCGGGATAATTAAAGTCCGCCGTGCCCAGATAGGAAACCAGATTGGACATGGTCAGCCCGTACTGTTTCAATTCGTCGGGCTTCACCTGCACCCGGATATAATCCTCGGCGCCGCCGGAAACCGTGACATCGGCGATACAGGGCAGTGTTTCAAATGCCGGCACAATCTGGTCATTGATCACGGAGAGCATGTCAATATCTCCCACCTCCGTGGCCGAGACAGCGATAATCGGCGTGGCATTCATGTTCATCTCAATTACCACGGGAGATTCACACCCCTCCGGCATCTGCATGGAAGCCGTGTCAAGAGCGGCCCTTAAATCCGCATAGCAGTCGTCAATATCCGAGCCGTAAGCATACTGGAACATAACCATGGAATAATTTTCCGAAGACTGGGATATAACAGATTCGATCCCGCTCATCAGACTTCCGGCATCCTCCACCTCTTTCGTCACCAGCTCTTCCACGCTTTCCGGGTCAGCCCCCGGATAGGTCGTCATCACCAGCAGCACCGGCATCTCCATATCCGGCGTCAGCTCCATACGAAAGCCGAAAATGGCGGAAACGCCGAACACAATCAAAGACAGAATAATCAGCGCACAGGATACGGGACGCCTTAACGCGAGCCTTGTGATATTCATTCAGTCCCCTCCTTGCCTGCATCCGTTTCAAGCTCCGGGACAGACATTTCTTCCGTCTCACCGCTCCCGCCGCTTTTTACCGGCATACCGTCCGCCAGCCGGGGCGACCAGGTGGTAATCACCTCGTCCTCCGGTGTCAGGCCGGAAACCACCACAATTCTGGTATCATCAAAAATGCCCGTCTCAATCGGAGTTTTTGCCGCCTTTCCGTCCCTGATGGTATAGACATAAGCGGCACCGTCGTCATAGTATACCGCGTCATAAGGAATCAGCAGCGACTGTTTTGCGCTGTACGTATCCAGGCTCAGTTTCACGGAAACGCCGTTGGCCAGTTTCTCTCCGTCCGCCATCACGGCAGCCTTCACCGGAAACAGACCGGAGCGCTGATCCACCGAATGCTGGATTTCCGTCAGAATGCCTTCATAATATGTACCGTTTCGTTCCACCGACACGGTCTGCCCCGGTATCAGCGTATTCATAATATCCTCGCTGACATGAAACGTAGCCACCATACTGTCTTTGTTTGAAATCACATAAGCCGCATACCCGTTGGCCGCCGGTTCGCTGACATTCACATTTTTCTGCTCAATCACGCCGGAAATGGGCGCGGTCACCGTATAGTAGGACAATGCCAGCTCCGCCGTCTCAATATTCAACTGAGAAGACTGCCCGGCAATCGCCAGAGAACCTCTGGTATTCTGCAGCAGCGGACCGTTCTGAATCGCATTGCTTTTTTCTGTGGTCGCCTTGGATTTATTGTAAGCGATGAATAACCAGCCGTCATCCATCGCAATAAAAATTCATAATCAAAT
>CAOKOL010000063.1 GCA_948470335.1 uncultured Lachnospiraceae bacterium
AGCACATCCGCTGCGAGGTACAAGTGGTGGACTATAACCCCACCCTGTTCTTTATTGAACCCAACTACGCCCAGGCGGAGCCAGGGGCAGTGGAACTTCCTGAACGGCTGTCCGTGGTGAAAATTGTGGGCAACGCCAACGTGGGCTAAATGTATATTCTGACTGGTCAAAAAAATTGTCCCAGTCATATTTCGCGGAGTAGCTTCCGGGGGTTCCCGCCCTGTCAGAGAAATTTGCCTCAAATAGCGACCGCGCCTGTCTGGCTCCTTTGGTAAAGGCGTCCGGAATATCCCCTGACTGGCGGTATTGATTCATGGTATATTCATAAACTGCCGCTATTTCTTTCCGGTCAACACGGGTTTTCATGGGGGTATCAAAGCGGGCGGCCTTTTCTTTAAGCATTTGCTCCAGCAAATCTACATATTTATCTTTATAACTTTGAAAGGTATCCTGCAAAAGCTCTCGCATATTTCCGCTCAAATTCCCCTGGTTTGCCAGATAATCGGTTTTCATTCCCTGGACAGCCAGGTCCAGTCCCAAACGCTGCTCATGCAAGTTTTTTACAAATAAAAATTCTCATAATAACTTTTTCAATTCTTCCACATCTTCTTCCGACAGTTTTCCGTCTCCGACAAAAGCGGTTACAAAACGACTGAACGAATTGTCATAGTACTCGGCAACTAACTTTTTTTGTCCAGTTATGAATATGCTGTTCTTTTGTACATAAAGCATAGTAATAGTTGCAGGAGGTACCTTTCTCCGCTCCAATCAGTTCCATTTTCTGCAGCCCCAGAAGAAAAGTATTCAGTGTCTGGACTTTCCACGTTTTTCCCCATTCGCTGGTTGCGATATCCATAATTTCTCTGAATGTCATGGGGGCCTCTGCCGCCCATAACAGTTCCATAATCTGCTCCTCTGTTTTTGTTAAACCGTAATTCTTTTTCATATTATAAATCCTTTCAAATATTAATGAGGACATCGCATATAAGTAACTATATTTAACAACTCTCTCAATTTTGTATCCAAACAATTCAGCACTTGGTATCGTGTACGGATTAAGATACGTTTTTTTGTTGCTAGTTTTTTCTAATAACATCTAGCATTTTCATAATACCTTAAGTTGGAATTTTTGTCAATATATTGTTTGTGTATTTATTAGTATTTTCTAATCATATACCACAGCCGATGAAGACCGCCTGTATATCCAGGGAACTGAAAGCAGCCAATCGAATAAAACGGGCTGGTGCTATTTCAAACACATCAGCCCGTTTTTATGTCTAGCCTCCCGGCTAACGTTATCAGGTCATAGTTCCGATCAGAACATTTTTTCCGCAAAAAGCGAACCCATATTTCCGTATTTTCTCCTTCGGAACTCCTTTATCTATAAATGCTGTCTCATATTTTTTATCTTCAATCTGCCGCAATGCCGCCTGTACCGTATCTGTCAGTTCTTTTTCATCTTCCGGATCCTGCACTTTAAATTCCAGAATTATTCCATCGTCATCCTTCTTCGGCTCCAGCATCACGTCATACCTTCCAAAACCGCTTTCCCGGTTGGAGGTGATCGTATACCGGTCGGATAATTCTACTAAAAGTCCCAGCACGAAACCATGGTAAAAGCAGATACTTGGGTTTGGTTCTGTCAAACCCATAGTAGTCGCTTTCTCTGTGAGAAAGCGCTCTGGTTCTGACGTTTCCGACGGTTTATTCCCGGTATCAAAACTACTGAATGTATTTAATGCTACTTTATTCATATAGTGATTCATTGCTTTGATATCATCGACCAGCAGCGCTTTGATAAATCCGTTATATTCAGACCTGCTGTTTCGGAACCAGCCTTTTACCATGGTACGGAACATCTGCCGCACCTCACGGTTTGTCAGGCATAACTCATACACCGGATCAGCTTTCCAACCAGACTGTTAGAACTGGAATTGGCCCAGTAAGTCTCCACTTTTCCGGTATCCGGATAATTTAAAATTGACCAGGGATTATAAATATCCGCATATTCCTCCGAAGTTGTCGTGACAGCTTTCAGATTATTCAGATCAGAAAAAATGGATTCCCGGCTCACCCGTGTAATCCCTGTCATAATCGCCCGTTCCAGATGGGGATTTGTCTTAAATGTCGAGTTAAACAGACTTCTTGTAAAAGTAACCAGTTCTTCCCAGTACCCGTTTACATAAGCCTCCTGCATGGGAGTATCATATTCATCCAGAAGAATAATCACCTTTTTTCCATAATACCTGTGCAGAAAAGCAGACAGATAATGGAGACTCATGGTTGCGTCTTCTTCCTTCATGGTTTCCGAAATCCGGTCAAAATACTCCTTTTCTTTCGGTGCCAGTAAATCTCCTTCCAAAAGAAAGCGATTTTCCAGATACAGGTTCATTAAAATCTGACAAATTCTGTAGCGGACCTTTTCATATCTGTTTTCCTTTACATTGGCAAACGAAAGGCTGATCACAGGGTAAGTTCCCTGTAACTTCCGGTATTTGTCCTTTTCCCAGATGGAAAGCCCTTCAAACAGTTCTCCCCGCCCTGCATACCTGACAGAAAAAAACTTCTCCGTCATACTGATATTCAGCGTCTTTCCAAACCTTCTGGGTCTTGCAATCAATGTGACGCTGTCTCCGTTTTCCCACCACTCCGAAAGAAATGATGTTTTATCAATATAGAAATAATTTTCTCTCCGAATCGTCTCAAAATCCTGACATCCGATACTGACTGTTCTGGCCACATCCCCACCTCCCTGCTGACTGGCTGTTACCATTCATTGTACCACGACTTTCCGATCTGTGACACCCGCAAAACGCAAATTTCCTCTTAAATACTTTTCCTGACAGTTTCCCTTTCATGAATATCCGTTTTTCTTTTATTCCCTTCACTCATTTTCATAATAGCCAATCACATGGTCCGTATACTTCCTGCTCATCTCATGTCTGCGCTTTCTGTTCTGTACCGTATCGAAAATAATGGAAAAATCATAGTCTTCCGGATATAACCGGTCGGCCGCCACATGAAGCTTCACCCGTTTATGGTTGATCCATATCTTTTTGCCCGGCAACTGCACCCTCAGCACTCCTTTCTCATTCACCGGCGCGCAGACGATCCCGATTTTTTTGTCGGGATAAACCATCACGCTGTCTCCGATTTTATATTTGGATTCCAGCTCGTTATTTCCCCTTGTCTCTTTTATTCTGACGATTCTGTTCGGATTTCCGTATGAATGCTTCTCCGTGTTTCTATCCGCGCTGCCCCCTCCTTCGATGATACTTTCCTTTTCAGGTTTCTCCCGGAACCGGCAGCCTCCCGCCGCCTCGTCTCCATAAGCAGCTCGCACGGCCGTTTGCAGCATTTTCCTCGGCATCCCAAGCTTATCTGCGATGTAAAAGGCGCAGCTTTCTCCCGCCTCCCCGATCACCATCTGATAGGTGGGCTCCAGCGTTTCTTTATCAAAAGTCATTCTCGCGTTCAGCAGCTTTTCTGTCCGGTCCGCGTATTCCTTTACCTCCGGATAATGGGTTGTTACCAGAAAATTTGCCCCGCTTTTTCTCAGTTCCTCCAGAATGGCAATGGCAATTCCCATCCCCTCCGCCGGGTCTGTGCCAGAACCCAGTTCATCCATGATTACAAAGCTGTCTCTGTCCGCCTTTTTCAGTACCTCCAGCACATTTTTGATATGGGCGGAAAAGGTAGACAGGTTTTCGGAAAGGTTCTGGCCGTCGCCGATATCGCACAGATAGGCATTGTTCATGCAAATATCCGCCTCCCCGCAGGTTACGTGAAGTCCGCACTGAGCCATTATGCAGTTGAGCATCACGGTCTTAATGGCTACCGTTTTCCCGCCTGTGTTTGGTCCGGTGATAACGATCCCCCGGGCAGCCTCTCCGATCTCAAACCGCAGCGGCACCGTTCTCTCCCGGTCCATCAGAGGATGCCTCCCGTCTTTTAAAATGATTCTCCGCTCTGTATTAATGGATGGCTCCGTCCCGCCCAGATCTATGCTCAGCTTGCCTTTGGAAAAAATAAAATCCAGCTTTTCCATCAACTGAACAGATTCCCGGATGGCAGGAGCCTCCTCTCCCACCATAGCAGTCAATGTATACAAAATACGGTATATCTCATTTTCCTCGCTGATCTTTAAAAGCTGCAGTTCCTCACCATATCCGGCCACGGCGGCCGGCTCGATGAATAAAGTATTTCCCGTGGCCGACCGGTCAATGACCTGCCCCGGTATCCGCGACTTATATTCCTTTTTCACCGGAACACAGAGCCTTCCGTTTCTGAAAGCGCAGAAATGATCCGCCATACAGGACTGATGGGAACGCAACGTCTGCTCTGCTTTCTGCCGCATCTGTTCCTCGCATCTCGCCATCTTAAGCCTGATCTGGGAAAGCTCTTTTGAAGCGCGGTCATCCACGGCGCCGCCTCTGATCTGTCCGGCGATCTCCTCCCTCAATTCCTCATTCGTATTCAGGTTTTCCTCATAATAAGCCAGCGGATTTTCAAACAACTTTCCTTTATTCAGATAATCTTTTAAACGGCGGATTACCGTCAGGATGTTCCCTGCCCGTTCCAGTTGATCCGGCGTAAGGCATCCTCCTTTTTCGGCAGTCAGTAAAATTCCCTTGATTTCATCCACGTTCTGCAAGGGCGGCGTTCCTGCCTTTTCCAGCATCTCTCTGCTGTTCGTCGTATCTCTCAGTTCCCTGCGCAGTTCCCTTTCAGACAGATAAAAGGACAGGTTTTTGATCCGCTCCCTGGCTTTTTCCGTTACTGCCAGAGCCATCCATATTTCTTTTATTTTGTCAAATTCCAGTTGCTTTTCGATATTCATTTTTATTTCTTTGTTCCTTTCCAGATTTTCCAAATGGTTTTTCCTGCGGCCGCCTTTCTGTTCGCCCCTTCTCACAACGCAAAAAGTCCATAGTCTCCGTCTCAAACACAGCAGATACCATGGACTTTCCAATACTCTATAACCGGGTAAAATATTTTTGTAATCAAACAGAGAAGCAGTTCCCCTGCCCGCCGCAACGCGATGTGAAAAACGCGCGGCCATACAGCCGCGCGCAAATATTCTCAAAAATATATACCACAAATATCAGGCAATTGTAAGGCGAAAACACCGGCGGCCGACACCGCCGACAAATGGGCAGACTCCAAGCCTCAAAGGCATAGAAATCCCCCTGCAATATTCATTTTGCAATTTTCTCCGTTACAACCACACTTAACATACAGCACTCCTTCAAAATGTATTTATCTCATTATAAACGGCAGAATCAGGCTTTGTCAACTACCAATTTTCGCCCTTTTGCCCCGTTGGAATAATCTAACTTCCCTTTTCATCACGCGCCCCCTGTCAGCAGCCGGAACCCTTCCGTCAGCCGTCCCCACAGGTTCACGTCAGTGGAGTAAACAAAACCCATAAAAAGAATAAACAGAACGATCAGCACCGTAAAGACAGCCATCTGTATCCGGCTTTTCCATTCCAGGGCTTCTCCTTCTCCCCGGTGTATCCTGCCGCGCATAAACCAAATAAGCCCGGCCAGCAGCAACACAGGCACCACGGTCAGGAATAGATAAAACAACAGACTCGGCCAGAACAGCAGATGCCCCATTTCCGCCGCCGACAGCGTGACGGTACCTCCCGGCGGTTCCAGCCACTCCAAAAGGCCGGACGAACGGGCGGACCGTACTTTTTTCCATCCGTTTTCCGCCAGAATGATTACGCCGCAGAAAGCCATAATCGCGGCAAAATCAGCCGCCGCGAAAAAGATCCCCGTATCCATTGTCTTCCTTCTTTGGATCTTTCTGTCCTCCTGTTTTTCCGCCTTTCTCTGTTCCTCCGTTTTCGGTGTCAGAGGCTCCGCCCGGCTTTTCAGCACGGTGATTTTTGCGTCAATGTCCCTCGCTTTCTCTGCCGGAATGCCGGTTTGGAAAAACACATAATGGGACGGCCGGTTTCCGGTACGGCATATTTCCAGAATAAGGGGATTTTGTATATTCGGTTTTAGGCGAACCTGCCGGATTTCCTCATACGGGATACAGACCGTTCCCCACTGCTTTCCTCCGCGGAGCTGAAGCACAAAAAGGTGGGAACTGGTAAAATATAAGTCCCCGGTCTGATCACCGGCCTGAAAATCATATTCCAGCCGGTCACGTACCAGATCCGGCAGCCGGCCCAGATATGCCCGGAGCGTCAAAACACGCAGAATCCCCCATCCGGTCTGATAAAGCGCCAGCAGAAAGCAAAGGCCGTTCATACCCAAAAATGTATACAGAACAAGGTTCCGCGTTTCTTCCTCAATACCAAGCGAATGAAGATAAGCATACATAAACAACGTAATCACCGCTCCGCCCGCGACCGCAGGCCAGATCTTATTGAAAAACAGTTTTTGATACGCAGCTTTCAGCATTATAATCCTCCCCAATACGGACAGTTTTTGATACACCCTTTTACCCAGGCTGCCCGCACCCATTTATGACTCATTCAACGGAATCATCTTCTCTATCGAACAGGAGGCCGTGAATCCCGTCATTTCCTTCAAAAGATACTTCGTCCAGCACTCTCCCCGTCTCCATACTGTAGACCACGATACTGATTCCCTGTTCATTTCCGGCGTATTCTCTTCCGTTCAGCCGTATGGAACTGGCGTTTCCGCCCCCCCCCCGCGCCGCCGCTTGTAATCTGATAGGTAACGCCGCGGCCTTCGGGGTCCAGAACGCCGGATATCTCCAGAGGCTGATCGCCAAGCTGTTCCGCCTCAGCCTCGCCGCACAGCGCAACCGCCAGATAACCGGCCTGTTCCTGCCCTTGAAGCGGCGCTTCCAGCCCCAGAGCCCGCAGCGCTTCCACCACGCTCCCATCCAGCCCGGCGCCCGCGCCGCCATTCGCGGAAATCAAAACCGCGTATCGGTCCTTTCCTTTCTCCAGCGCCTGCAGATATGTATGGAGATCCGTAATATGGACCAGACTCACATCGCTCAGAATATCCGCGTAAGCGTCCTCTCCCATATTCATATCCGTTCTCTTTTCCCGCCATCTCAGAATATCCGCAATCAACTGCTCTGTCCGGATTTTCGCGCCGTCCGTATTCAGGTGCAGATTGGAGTCCCAGAAATAGGTATAATCAAACATATAATCCACATAGTTCGAAATAACGGCACAGTCAAGCCTCCGTTCCAGTTCATCCTGGAACGCCATAAATTCCTCCGGGTCCGCAGTCAGGCTGCCGTTGCCCACCGGATATCCGGCCACCAGAAGCGTCGCACCCCGCTTGGTCAGCCAGGCGTTCAGTTCATTGATCCGGCTGACCATAATATCATTGATCGGCGGAGAGGCGACCCTGTCCGTAAATACATCCAGACTTCCTTCCCGATACAGACCGATATCGCCGTATTCATTAAAAGAACTTCTGTTATGTACCACGCCCTCAATCTCCTGGTTTCCGGTTCCGGACGCGTACAGCGCCAGACTTTTTTTCAAGTATACCGGAAATCCTTTCGCTGCCGCCGGAATGTCTTTCCACCGGATCAGCCGCCATAAATGATAATGATTTTCCAGAGAAGACCAGTAGGCCATCGTATCCGGAATATTGTCGGAGTCCGCAAAGGAGCTGTGACAGAGGATATAAAGATCCCCCTCGCGCACGTTGAATTTCGCCATATCCTCATGAAACGCATTGCCGGCCCCGGCGTGGAGTCCCATGTTGACCACCGGCATCCCCGTCTGTTCTTCAATCATGGCAGAATCAAAGCCAAAGGCTACGTTTGAATTTCCCAGCAGCACAATTTTCGGCTCGTCGACAGTTTCCAGCCGCGTGGTCTTGTCAATCAGGGCGGCATCATAGCCTTTGTTGTACTGCGGCAGTATGTAATTGATGTAAGCGGCAATCAGTACGCCGAACAACAGCAGCTTTAACAGAAATTTTCTGTTTTTCGCGGCGTCAGGACCTTTCAAATCAGAATGCCGCGGACGGAAATCCTCCGAATGGTTTTCTCCTGCCCTGACATCAGAACTGGAAGTAGATAAACTGTGTCTGTTCATATCCTGTTCCGTAAAGGCCCCAATAAAGAATCGCCATAAAAAACAGCCAATAGAAAAGCCAGCGGAAGACAACCTGCTGGCCGAATATCGCGGCCTTGATATCCTTTCGTAAGTATTGTAACGAATCCACAAAAAGCAGCATAAGCAGCGCCGCAGCGATAACCATCATGGAATCCGCGGATGCAGACAGACTGACAAATCCCATGTTTAACAGCCATTCCCACCTGAAATCCAGCACAATCCGTTTCAGCATATGCAGCGCCAGACTGAACGAATCCGCCCGGAAAAACAGCCAGGTAAAATCGATCAGCAGAAACGTCGCCGCCCTTTGCAGGATTCGGTACCCAAACCGCTCTCTGTCGATGGAAAACCGGTTACACAGCTTCGCTTTTACCGGTTTCAGCATATCCTCCAGGACGCAGAAAACCCCGTTTATCCCGCCCCACACCACATAGTGCCAGGCCGCCCCATGCCACAGGCCGGAGCACAGAAAGACGATCAACGTGTTGATATATTTCCTGACCGTTCCTTTTCTGCTGCCTCCAAGGGGAATGTACAGATAATCCCGAAACCAGGAGGTCAGCGAGATATGCCAGCGTCTCCAGAAATCCTTAACGGATACGGCGTGATAAGGACTGTCAAAATTTTCGTTCAGCCGGATTCCCAGTACCTTTGCGCTTCCGATCGCCAGTTTCGTGTAGCCCTGGAAATCGCAGTAAATCTGAAACGCGAACAAAAATGTCGCCGCCAGCAGCTCCATGCCGGCATAGCTGTCCGGTGAGGCAAAGACCGGGTCCACTGCGGCGGCAATCCGGTCCGCCAGTACGATTTTCAGAAACAGACCGTAGCCCATCGTCAGAAGACCTGACCGGGCCTGTCCGCTGTCAAAGGCTTTCGGCTCCCGCAGTTGCAGCAGCAGATTTTTAGAACGCTCGATGGGGCCTGCCACAAGCTGGGGGAAAAAAGATACGAATAAGGCGTAACGGAAAAAATTATATTCCGCCCGGATTCCGCGCCCTTCTCCCCGGTACACGTCGATCATGTATCCCAGCGCCTGGAAAATAAAAAAAGAAATTCCCACCGGCAGAACGATATCAAAAGAGGGAACGGCCAGTTTTATATTCACCATTCCAAAGATCTTCTCCACCGTGCGGAAAGCGAAACCCGTATATTTAAAATAAAATAACAGACCCAGATTTAACAAAAGGCAAATAGCGGCGACCGCTTTTTTTCGGCCCGCAATCCCTTTTCCTTCCCCTCCCTTCCGGTTCAGCCGGTCTAAGGCAATACCGCCAAGCCATGTCACAAAAGTGGAAAACAAAATCAGCAGGCCGTATTTCGCGTTCCAGCACATATAGAAAAAGTAGCTGGACGCCAAAAGCCATAAATATCTGACCTTTTTGGGGATTACAAAGTAAAGCAGTGTCACGACGGGAAAGAACATCAGATACTGAATGGAATTAAATAACATGCTCCCTATTCCTCCCTCTGGGAATACACACATCCGCAGTAATTTTGCCGGTACAGCCCATATTCCGCCGACAGCTCAATAGACCGCTTATAGCCGTTCTTCTTCTTAAAATCCGATACCAGATAAGGCACACCGGTTTCCTCTGCCAGTTTCAGCCCGATTTCATTCAGCTTTCCGGCATTTTTCAGCGGACTGATCGACAATGTGGTGGTAAAATAATCAAATCCCTGGTCCGCCGCATATGCCGCCGCCTTTCTCATCCGCATCTCATAACAGAGAAAACACCGCTCTCCCCCTTCCGGGATCCGCTCCATCCCCCGGATCATCTCAAAAAACAGCTCCGGCTCGTAGTCTGCTTCCACTACCCGCACCGGCAGCAAAACAGGCATCTGGCTGACCAGACGCTTTTGTTCCTCCATCCGGGTATCGTATTCTTTTGGCGGGTATATATTGGGATTGTAATAAAAAACGGTGATATAAAAATATCGGGACAGGTATTCCAGCACATAGCTGCTGCAGGGAGCGCAGCAGCTATGGAGCAGAAGGGTTTTCTTTTCCCCTTTTTGCTCAAGGGCCGATATGATTTTATCCAGTTCTTTTTGATAATTTATTTTTTGCTGATTCATGTCTTCTGTTTTCCTTTTTCTTCTCTCCATTTTAAGATAGGTTCCCGTTTGCGTCAATCATTTTCCTAAAGAAATATCACGAATAAAATCTAATGTCAGGCATATTCTGATTGGCATATGAGATATTTACGTGTATAATATAAAGAAATATACAACCCAAAGAAGTTAAACAAAATATCTGCTGCTGAAAAAGGTATTTGTCTTTTATAAGCGGAATGCACGATAAAAATATCAAATATACCATATCACTTATTAGGAGGTAAGCCATAGCAAATTCTGAAACCATCATCAAAGAATGAATAGAAGTCACGTTGGAAAGAGGGCTTGAAGTTCCGGAACCCAAAAGACGGTTAATGTATGCATAAAAAGGGACTATCTATTTCCTGACAGACAGCCCCCTTTAAATACTATGTATTATAAAATATTTTAATCACGCCCTAACGCCTTCCGTCCATATCGGTAAAAAGCAGCCCGCATACGGTCGGTTGGTCTTAAATCCATGAGGAAGAAAGGATTCTCTTTGAGCACATCTTTATAAGGCGCCATGAATGCTTCAACCTGGCGTTCCAGCTCCTCATCATCCTCAGGAACCGGTTTTGCCGGGCCGAAGGGTACATGGGTTCCGATCGTGATCTGGTCTCCATATTCATGAATCAGCCTGATTTTGTCATCTTCCCATGCTGCTGTATACGGGAATACCTTCCCAAAAAACAGAAAGTGAGAAGATTCTGGCTTCCTGGGGCTTTGAACTTCGAAATGTCAGCAGAATTTCCAATATCGAAACCACCAGTCAGATTGCGGTCAATCAGCACAAGTATTGCCTTGTCGGCTATCCAAGCGTAGAGTTCAGGCCAATGGCCGGCGTATCCTATATCCCTTTAGAACGACCCATATCCACAAACCAGTTACTGCTGGTTAAGAAAAGCAGGAAAAGAGATACTCTGATCACCGCTTTTGTAAAGTCAATAGATGAATATATGGATTTAAAAAAATTATGGTAAGAAAATGGGGGCCATAGCCCCCTTAATTCATTTGTTTTTGTTTATTCATTATGAATATCACTCAGGAAAGAAAATCCCTGATCCGTTTGCTCCTGACCGGATTGCGCAGCTTACGCAGTGCTTTGGCTTCGATCTGCCGGATTCTCTCCCTGGTGACATTAAATTCTTTTCCCACTTCCTCTAAAGTACGGGGATGTCCGTCTTCCAGTCCGAACCGCAGCACAATCACCTGGCGCTCTCTTTCTTTCAGATCTTCCAACAGGATATCAATATGCTCCCGCAGCATCACTGACTCTACATTTCCTTCCGGGGTGACCGCATTGCTGTCGGCGACAAAATCGCCCAGATTGGAATCGTCTTCCTCTCCGATCGGCGTCTCCAGAGAAGCCGGTTCCCTGGCGATCTGCATGATCTCCATCACCTTTTCCTCGGTCATCTCCAGAGCGCTTGCCAGCTCTGCCACAGACGGCTCATAGCCCAGCTCCAACGTCAGCTTCCGCTGCATCTTCGACATCTTGTTAATGGTTTCCACCATATGTACGGGTACACGTATGGTTCTGGCCTGATCGGCCAGCGCTCTGGTTACGGACTGTCTGATCCACCAGGTCGCATACGTGGATAATTTATATCCTTTCTTATAATCAAATTTTTCCACGCCCTTGATCAGACCCAGGTTTCCCTCCTGAACCAGATCCAGAAAACTCATGCCCCGCCCGGTATACCGCTTCGCGATACTTACCACCAGACGCAGGTTTGCTTCTATCAGGCGTTCTTTCGCATAGTTGTCTCCTTCCGACTTACGCTCAGCAAGTTCCAGCTCCTCTTCCGCTGTCAGCAAAGGAACTGTCCCAATCTCCTTCAGGTACATTCGCACCGGATCTTCCGTACCGATCCCATCCAGCAGATCGATAGCGTCCAGATCGATTTCCTCCTCTTCTTCGTCGCTCATTGCAAAATCCACATCTTCTGCATCCAATACCATGTTCTCGACGGCGGCAGGATCATCGTTCATGACGCGCAGCACATCTATCCCGTGTTTTTCCAGGTATGCGTAGATATGCTCCATCTGTTCCACTGACAGATCGGCTCCAGCAAAATACTCGTTGATATCATTCATATCAAGAGCACCCTTTTTGCTTTTTCCCAGTTCGACAAGCTTTTTCAAATTTTCTAAAAATTTGTCTTTTTCCACCAGCTAACGTCCCTTCGAATCACTATTTTATTTTTGTCCTGTAACCTACGATTATATATGATTAATGGTGTTTTGTAAAGTATTTTGTCGATTTTTTTCGTCTTTTTTTGGATATTTTATCAAAATCCGCCTTTTTCTCCGGTTTCTCCTTATTTTCTACTATTTTCTTACGATATCTATCGCGCTTTTACAAATTTGGATACCGACCTCCTTTTTCGAGCCGCCGAATTCTCCGTCCAGCACCCAGTCGATTGGTTCCTCCGACACAAAACGGACGGCGTCGGTTTTAAACCGGAGAACGAAAGACTGATTTGCCTCGTCTAAGAACAGCTCCTGCACCATCCGGGTCAGATCCAGCGGATTTTTCGGGTCGCGGATCAGCACCACCTCAAACAGCCCGTCGTCCAGCTCCACATCCGGGCCGCTGATCTTTTTGAATCCGGCCACACTGACCGAGTTCGTCACCAGACCTACCAGAAAGTCGTCCTCCAGCTCCTGATCTCCGTAAAACACCTTCACATGCCGGCTTTTGATTTCGGAAATCTTTTTCAATCCTTCGAAAATATATGCCTGATGGCCCAGCACATTTTTCGAGTCCTGAGAGGTCAGATAGGAAACATCGGTAAATGCGCCGAATCCCGCCACATAAGTAAAATATGCGTCTTCAAACTGTCCTATGTCCGTAGGACAGGCCGGCAACAAAACCGAAAGCTCCGCTGCTTTCCCGATATTTTTAGGAAGGTTCAGGCTTCGGGCAAAATCATTGGTCGTACCGGCGGGAATATAGCCAAGGGTCGGTCGTTTTTCTTTCGGAAGCCGCATCAGTCCCGTGACAGCCTCATTCATTGTCCCGTCTCCGCCGCTGACCACCAGATGATCCGTCTCTCCGGCCAGTTCCGTAATGACCCTGGCGCCGTCTCCCCGCTCCTGGGTCATGTAAACCTCCACACGGAATCCCTGCTTGATATAATAGTCAACGATCCAGGACAATTTGTTCTTCACCCTAGCCTTGCCCGCATGAGGATTCAGTACAAAAAGCAATTTTTTCATAAAACAAATCACCTCCTAAAAAAATCCCGCCCGGCAGGCCACAGGGGAAATTGATATCCCGGACTGTTTGTGGCCCGCAAAAAGTACCGGAACCGTCCATAGGTTAGTTCCACAGATTTTCCGGATAAAGCCCTTTCTCTTTCATCATTCTGACCGCGGCGGTCACCACAGCCTTATCCTCCTTATAGGTTACGCCGTACCACCTGTCCGCAGACCTCAGTACGGAAACCGTCGCTTTCCCGGCTTCAATCAGGCTGCTGACTACGGAGGGAAGGAAATACTCACATTTCAGCGGATTCTCAGCCAGCCCCTGCCTCAGAAACGCCGGGAATCCGCTTTCCAGCTCTTTTAAAATACTGCCGGAAAATCCCCACATATTCATGGACACCAGGCTGTCCGGCGCCAGCTCCGTAAAACTTTGCCCCTCGTCCTCGGTGTAAACCACTCTGCCGTTTTGCTTTTCAATATGGGTGCGCTCCGTAATATCCGTCAGATACCCGTCTTTGTCAGCCCTGCATACGCCTCTGGCCACATAGCCGTTTTCCGTCAGAGTATTCTCCAGAATATACCCCATCATGGCATATCGGTACCGGCTGTCGTCCTCATGATTCGTGAGAAAATCATACATGGACGCAAATGCACTGCGGCCGTAATAGTCATCCGCATTAATCACCATAAAAGGGCCGTCCAGCACATCTTTGCAGCACAAAATTGCATGGCCTGTTCCCCAGGGCTTTACCCTCCCTTCCAGAACCTGAAATCCTTCCGGAATTTTATCCAGCTCCTGGAATACGTAACGCACATCCACATGCGTTTCAATCCGGCTGCCGATGGCATCCCGGAAATCTTTTTCATTCTGCTTCTTTATAATAAAAACAATCTTCTTAAATCCGGCGCGCACCGCATCATAAATTGAATAATCAATAATAATCTGGCCCTGCTCATCCACCGGGTCGATCTGTTTTAATCCGCCGTAACGGCTCCCCATTCCTGCCGCCATAATCACCAAAGCCGGTTCTCTCATCTTTACATCTCTCCCTTTAATCACTTCATTGTATTCAGTGCTTTTACCACATCAATTTATAGTAACCCCGGCAGAAGGAAAAATCAAGTAATTTACATTTTCTTTTGCTTTTTTTTCATATATCGTTTACAATCCGGTCTTTAACACTTTATAAAATCAAAAAGCGCTGTATAGCCTTTATTTTC
>CAOKOL010000064.1 GCA_948470335.1 uncultured Lachnospiraceae bacterium
CTGAAAATAAAGGCTATACAGCGCTTTTTGATTTTATAAAGTGTTAAAGACCGGACTATATTCTTGCCATTTTGCCTATCATTTGTTAGGATAAAGGATGACAAAGGAGAAAAAACGTGGAAGAATGGAGAATTTACGGAAAAAAAGCAGATTTTAACGCCATTGCCCAGGCGTTCGGCATCAGTCCGGTGACAGCCAGGGTAATTCGAAACAGGGACGTGTGCGAAGCAGAGGAAATAAGGGCGTATCTGTACGGAACGAAAGAACAGATGCATTCCCCTTTTCTGATGAAAGATCTGGAGAAGGCATGTGATATCCTGCTGGAAAAAATCCGGGAGGGCAAAAAGATTCGCGTAGCCGGAGATTACGACTGCGATGGCATTAATGCTACCTATATTTTGCTGACGGCGCTGAAAAGACTGGGCGGACAGGCAGATTTTGTAATCCCTGACCGGATTCACGACGGATACGGAATCAATGAGGAGATTGTGAAGAAAGCGGCTGCCGAAGGTGTCGATACGCTGCTGACCTGTGACAACGGCATCTCGGCGTCGGACCAGATTCGGCTGGCCGGACGGCTGGGGATGACGGTGATCGTTACGGACCATCATGATATCCCGGAGCAGGGCATTCCGCCGGCGGCGGCCGTGGTGAATCCGAAGCAGCAGGACTGTCCCTATCCGTTTAAGGGACTGTGCGGTGCGGCAGTCGCCTTTAAACTGGTGCAGGTTATGTATGAAAAGCGGGGAATCCCGGCGGAGGAGGCTTATCAGTATCTGGAATTTGCCGCGCTGGCTACGGTGGCAGATGTGATGGAACTGAAAGGGGAGAACCGGATTCTGGTGCGGGAAGGGCTTGCCAGACTGCGCCGCACGGAGAATATCGGGCTGAACGCACTGGTTGAAGTATGTAAACTGAAGAAAGATGCCCTGGTGTCTTACCATCTGGGGTTTGTGATCGGCCCCTGTTTAAATGCAAGCGGGCGTCTGGAGACGGCGGCGCTGTCGCTGGAACTGCTGCTGTGCAAGGATGCGGACCGGTCCCGGTCCATAGCCGAAAATCTGAGACAGTTAAATGAGACAAGAAAAGATATGACTGTGAAAGGGACGGAGCAGGCCGTCGCTGTGATCGAACAGGAACATATGGAGCAGGACCCGGTACTGGTGGTTTATCTGCCTGGCTGTCATGAAAGCATCGCCGGAATTATCGCGGGAAGGCTGAAAGAAAAATATCACCGCCCGTCTATCGTTCTGACGGACAGCCTGGAAGGTGTGAAAGGCTCCGGTCGTTCTATCGAAGCCTATCATATGTTTCACGGCCTGCAGCAGTCGGCGGGATGGCTGGATAAATTCGGCGGACATCCGATGGCGGCGGGGCTTTCGCTGAAAAAAGAAAATATTGCGCCGTTTCGGGAGAGTCTGATTGCGCAGGCGGGGCTGACGGAGAAGGACTTTGTGAAACGGATCTGGCTGGATCTGGAGCTGCCCTTTGCCTGGGTCAGTGAACGGCTGGTAGAAGAATTGCAGGCATTGGAGCCTTTCGGGAACGGAAATTCCCGCCCGCTGTTCGGCTGCCGCCAGGTATCGGTACGGCGGGGGCGGGTAATCGGCCGCAATGCCAATGTCCTGCGTCTTTCTCTGACCGATGCCCAGGGCACGCCCATGGAGGGCGTCTGGTTCGGGGATACGGAAGAACTGATACATACATGGTCCGAAAAATACGGTCAGGCCCAGGCGGAAAATATACTGCGGGGATATGAGAATGATATTCGTTTCACAATCGCTTATTATCCGACAATCAACGAATTTGCGGGCCGCCGGACTCTGCAGATTACGGTGCAAAATTTTATTGCATAGTTGGGGCGAGAGATATATACTGTTTATGTAGGCGGTGAGCGGCGCGGAAAAGATTGATGTCTATAACAGGAGGATAAAATGAAAAAGCTGGAAGATTATGTGAGAAGTATACCGGATTTTCCGGAACCGGGTATTATATTCAGGGATGTAACCACGGTGATTCAGGACCCGGACGGGTTAAAGCTGGCGGTGGATAAATTACAAGAGATGGTGCAGGATGTGGATTATGACGTGGTGGTGGGACCGGAGTCCAGAGGGTTTATCTTCGGAGTGCCGGTGGCCTACAATATGCACAAATCTTTTGTGCCTGTGCGCAAAAAAGGCAAGCTGCCCTGCGAGACGATTGAGATGGAGTATGATCTGGAATACGGCACGGCCGTGATTGAAATTCATAAAGATGCCATCAAACCGGGCCAGAAGGTAGTGATTGTGGACGATCTGATCGCCACCGGCGGCACAACGGAAGCCATTATCAAGCTGGTGGAAGCCCTGGGCGGAAAAGTGGTAAAAATCTGTTTCCTGATGGAACTGGCAGGATTAAAAGGGCGTGAGAAGCTGTCAGGCTACGATGTGGACGCCGCAGTGGTTTATGAAGGAAAATAAATTGATTCGGTTTATAAAAAAATGGGTGTATTTCCGAAAACGCCGTTCAGGCAGGTTCAGTTCTGCGCAGGTAATCGCGGGCGGATTTCTGGCGGCAATTCTGGCAGGCGCAGTTTTACTTTGCCTGCCGGTTTCTTCGTCGGAGGGAACCTTTACCGATTTTGTAGATGCCATGTTCACCGCCGCCACCAGTGTCTGTGTGACCGGTCTGGTTACGGTCAATACCGCCGCTCACTGGAGCCTGTTCGGCAAAGTGGTGATCTTGTTTCTGATCCAGCTAGGCGGCCTGGGCGTGGTGACGGTGATGACGGTCTGTCTGGTGGCCGCGGGACAGCGGATTACGCTGCGGGAGCGGATGATGATCCAGGAATCTTATAATACGGATGGTCTGGACGGTCTGGTGAAAATGATTATGCGGGTACTTCGGGGAACACTGCTTTTGGAGGCGGCAGGGGCCGTTGGGTATGCCTTTGTCTTTGTTCCGGAGTACGGACCGTTAAAAGGTGCGGGCTATGCGGTGTTTCACGCCGTTTCCGCATTCTGCAACGCGGGCATTGATCTGGTGGGGGACAGCAGCCTGGTTCCTTATCAGACCAATCCGGTGATAAATATTACAACCTGTATTCTGATTATCACCGGCGGCATCGGCTATGTGGTCTGGTGGGATATTCTGCGGGTGATCAAAGGCAGGAGACACAGACAGGTTCCCAAAGGCCGGTGTTTTTGCCGGCTGCAGCTACATTCAAAACTGGCGATTGTCGTGACGCTGGTGCTGATCCTTGGAGGGACGGTGCTGTTTTTCCTGCTGGAGCGGAACAATCAGGCCACCTTTGCTTCTTTGTCTCTGCCGGAGCAGGTGATGGCGGCATTGTTCCAGTCGGTGACGACCAGAACCGCAGGTTTCTGCACCGTAGACCAGGGCGCGCTGACGGAGGCTTCCGCGTTTGTCACGATGTTATTGATGCTGATCGGCGGTTCCCCGGCCGGCACGGCGGGCGGCGTGAAAACCACCACCGTGGGTATGCTGGCGCTGGTGGTGTGGGCGTCGGCATGTAAAAAAGAGGACGTGGAGGTGTTCGGCAGGCGGATTAAACAGTCCAGCATCCGCACGGGGCTGACTGTTTTTCTGCTGGCTCAGTTTATCGCCATTGCCGGAATCGTGCTGCTGCTGGCCACCCAGGATATGAGCTTTACGGATGTCTCTTTCGAGGTGTTTTCCGCTCTTGGGACGGCGGGTCTTACCAGAGGCATTACCGCCGATCTGAATGTGTTCGGCAAGCTAGTGGTCACGGCGCTGATGTATATCGGACGGATCGGGCCGATTACGCTGGTAGTGGCATTTTTAAATAAAAATAACGAGAAAAACGGTAAGCTTTCCCTGCCTAAAAGGAGAGTACTGGTAGGGTAGAGGAGAGGGCGTGTTCGTTTAATAGGAGAATGTGATGAAACGGAAAGAATTTGCCGTGCTTGGCCTGGGAGAATTCGGGCGCAGCGTGGCGTTAAATCTGGCCCAGGGCGGCGCTTCCGTCCTGGCTGTGGATAACTGTGAGGAATGCGTGCAGATGGTGGCGGATGATGTGACCTATGCCGTAAAGGCTGACCTGACGGATCCGGAAACCCTGCGCATGGTGGGCATTCAGAACATGGATGTGGCGGTGGTGTGCATCAGCGACAATCTGGAGGCCAGTATTCTGGCCACGATTATTTCCAAGGAAAGCGGTGTTCCTTTTGTGATGGCGAAAGCCCGCGATGAGCTGCAGGCTTCCGTGCTTCGAAAAGTGGGGGCCGACCAGATTATTTTCCCGGAGCGGTCTATGGGCGTCAGAATTGCCCGGAACCTGATCGCCGGCAATTTTGTGGATATTATAGAGCTGTCCAGCAAGTTCAGCATGGTAGAGGTGGGCGTTCCCGGAAAATGGGCGGGAAAAACGCTGCGCGAGCTGAATCTGCGCAGTGTCGGGCTGAATATGATTGCGAAAAAGGAAGAAGACGAAATAAAGATGGTGCTGGAGCCGGATCAGGTGCTGAGACTGGGCGACATCTATATTCTGGTCGGCTCCAATGAGGCGCTGGCCCGGATTCCGGAGGATTGATGATGCCGGCGCAGATTACCAGCACCTCCAATCCCCAGGTGAAAAACGTGGCTGCCCTGATGAAGAAATCCAGGGCCCGCACGGAGCAGGGCCTGTTCGTCGTGGAGGGCATGAAACTGTTTCGGGAGCTTCCGGCCGCCTGGATTGCTCAGGTTTATGTCTCGGAGGGGTTCGCTTCGGACGGGCCAATGGATGAAGTGAGAAGGGTCTGTAATCCGCTGGTTGTGTCCGACAGGGTTTTTGCTGCCATGGCAGATACCTGTTCGCCTCAGGGGATTCTGGCGCTGGTCCGGCAGCCGGCCTGGGAGCTGGAGCAGATGATCGGTCGGGCGAAATCCCCCTTTTTTCTGATTCTGGAGCAGCTCCAGGATCCGGGAAACCTGGGCACAATTCTTCGTACCGCGGAAGCCGCCGGGTGTACGGGCATTATTATGAGCCGGGATACGGTGGATATTTATAATCCCAAAGTGATTCGTTCCACAATGGGGGCGGTGTACCGAGTTCCTTTTTTTTATGCGGAGCAATTGGAAGAGACCGTGATGCGGCTGCGGGAGAAAGGCTTTCTGATATACGGAGCCCACCTGCAGGGCTCCGTCAGCTTTGAATGCCCCGATTACAGAGTTCCCTGCGCCTGTATGATCGGTAACGAGGGAAACGGTCTGTCCGACTCTCTGGCGTCTCTGGCCCATCAGCGGATCCGGATTCCGATGGAGGGAAAAGCGGAGTCTCTGAACGCGGCGGTCAGCGCGGCGCTGATTATGTATGAGGCGTACCAGCAGCGGCGCGGGGACTGATAAAAGGACTTGTAAAACCTTCGCTTTTCAGCGATTTTTCGGCATGTGAATCTCAAAACTTGACAAATGATTTAAAATCTGCTAGAATGCATTTGTAACAAAATTGTAACAAATGAATTATTTTAGTAATAAAGTGTTAAGAAGAAAGAAAAAAAGTGGCTGTAAGATTCGAAACAGGGGGATGAACAAGACGCCTGCGGAGAGATTGGAAGCCGCGAAATTTCAGGAGGATTAGCATGTCTACACAAGCAAAGAGTGTATATGCCTGCGGTGCTCTGGCATTTTCACTGTTGTCAATGTGTTTGCTGCAACCGTCCATATCCCCGGCAGCGAAATCGCTGGATCAGGAAGGACTCACCGGGGCAGTGATTGAAACGATGGAGAGTGAGGGAACGGAAGGAACTGTTCAGACGGAGCAGACAACAGATGACGCGGAGGAGACGTTCTTTGAGGAAGTCACGGACGCCGTGCTTGCGGAGTCAGAAGAAGTTACGATACTGACGCCGGAGCCATCAGAGCCATCAGAGCCATCAGAGCCATCGGAGGAATCCTTTTCGGCAGGGATGGCCACCGTTCTGAATGAAGGCGAGAAAGCCAGAACGGATGCGGAGATGATATCAAAGCTGGAAACTGGAGATGAATATTTCTCGGCGGGTATGGCGACGGCTATGAATGAGGGCGCTCAGGCCAGAGCCGCAGTCGTCAGAGTCGTCCCCAATGTGGATACGGTGATGAACATCAGAGCGGAAGCTTCCGAGGAAGCGCCCGTCGTAGGAAAGTTTTACCGGGGCTGTGTCGGAGAACAGGTGGAAGCGGCGGACGGCTGGATCAAGGTTCAGTCGGGCGCAGTGACAGGATGGGTCAGCGCAGAGTATGTGAAGACCGGCGACGAGGCAGATCAGATGATTGCCGAGCTGAATCCTGTGGTTGTCACCGTGAACGCGGACACATTGAATGTGCGCAGAGAAGCAGGGACAGAAGCCGACGTTCTGGCAGTCGCTTCCGGAGGCCAGACTTTTATGGCCGGGGAAGTGGGAGACGAATGGGTACGGATTTTCTATACGCCGGATGTCACCGGATATGTAGCAGCGGAATTTGTCACCATGGAAAATAAGGCCGGAACAGCCGTAGATATGGAAACGGTAAACGCTTTACAGGCAGAAGCGGATAAAAAAGAAGCTGAACGCAAGGCACAGGAGAAAAAGAAACAGATTGCGTTAACGACCGGATCACCGATGGTGGCCAGTGTGGACGACGCGACGCTTCTGGCAGCCGTATGTCAGTATGAAGCGGGCAGCAACTATGACGGATGTCTGGCTGTGGCAAATGTGGTTCTGAACCGGGTGCGCAGCGGCGGCTATCCCAACAGCATCGCGGAAGTGATTTATGCGCCGGGACAGTTCGGAAGCGTAAGATCAGGAGCCCTGAACCGGTATCTGAACGGCGGAATCAGCGGCAGCGCCAGACAGGCGGCAAACGATGCACTGGCAGGCGCGAACAACATCGGCGGCTATCTGCATTTCTGTTCCGGCAGAGTTGCGAATGTGAATTCTTTCAGCAGCTATACGGTTGTAGGCGGAAATTATTTTTATACAAGATAGATAATGACAGTCAAAGTGAGAATATGAAAAACGGGTGATGCCGGTGCGGGCACACCCGTTTTTCATATTTTGGAAATTTCAACAGCCTCTGCAACTCTTTTCCAATCTGTGAAAATCGGTTGAAATTGCCCGTAAAATGGGCTATAATGAATACAGCATAAACTGATACTGGTTTCCGCTAAGGAGGGGATGTATATGAATTCCATTTATTGGCTGTTACTGATTATCGTATTGCTGGTGATTGAAATTATCACGCTGGGACTGACCACAATCTGGTTTGCCGGCGGCGCTTTGGCGGCATTTATTTTATGCCTGCTGGATTTACACTGGAAGGTACAGTGGACGGCTTTTATCTCCGTGTCCTTCCTGCTGTTGATTTTCACCCGCCCGCTGGCTGTGAAGCGTTTAAACAACAAAACCCAGAGGACTAATGTGGACAGTCTGGCCGGAAGTCTGGCCGTGGTGACAGAGACCATTGACAATGATAAAGGAACTGGCAGCGTAAGCGTCAACGGACAGATCTGGACGGCCCGGAGTGTCAGAACCGGAGAAGTGTTCCGGTCCGACGAGAAGGTGGTTGTAGAGCGGATTGAGGGCGTGAAGGTGTTTGTGGATCGGGCAGAGCCGTGATAAGCGCCGGAATGCCGGAACAGGAGTTTGCTGTTTTTTATTATATTTTTTTAAGGAGGAACTATGAATATCGGATGGACTTTAACAATTGTTTTGCTGGTTTTCCTGCTGATGGTTCTGGCGTCCTGTGTGAAGATCGTTCCGCAGGCACAGGCGATGGTGGTGGAACGGCTGGGCGGATATCTGGCTACCTGGTCGGTAGGCGTTCATTTTAAGGTGCCCTTTGTGGACAGAATTGCCAGACGGGTGAATTTAAAGGAGCAGGTAATCGACTTTAAGCCCCAGCCCGTGATCACGGAAGATAATGTTACGATGCAGATTGACACCGTGGTATTTTTCCAGATCACTGATCCCAAGCTGTTTGCCTACGGTGTGGAAAATCCGCTGATGGCGATTGAGAATCTGACGGCCACGACGCTGAGAAATATCATCGGCGATCTGGAGCTGGATGAAACGCTGACTTCCAGAGAGCTGATTAATACGAAGATGAGAACGCTGTTAGACGTGGCCACCGACCCGTGGGGCATCAAGGTAAACCGTGTGGAGCTGAAAAACATCATTCCGCCGGCCGAGATTCAGGATTCCATGGAGAAGCAGATGAAGGCGGAGCGTGAGCGCCGTGAAGCGATTCTGCGTGCGGAGGGCGAGAAGAAGTCCACGGTCCTGGTGGCAGAAGGTAAGAAGGAATCTGCCATTCTGGATGCCGAGGCCGAGAAGCAGGCGGCGATTCTGCGTGCGGAGGCACAGAAGGAACGTATGATCCGCGAGGCCGAGGGTCAGGCGGAAGCAATTCTGAAAGTGCAGCAGGCTACCGCGGAAGGAATCCGTCTGATCAAAGAGGCGGGCGCTGACGATTCGGTTATCCAGTTAAAGAGTCTGGAAGCTTTTGCGAAGGCTGCCGACGGCAAGGCCACCAAAATTATTATCCCGTCTGAGATTCAGAGTCTGGCGGGGCTGGTGCGGTCCGTTACGGAGACCGCAAAGGATCAGTAGGATTCGGATTTATTCGGATACAAAATCAACCGCGGCGGAGTACTTTGCCGTGGCTGATCCAGAAACAATTATGAGACAGGAAGTTATCATCTGAGCCAGAGTCTGGCATTGCCAGGCTCTTTGCTCATTTTTTCATTATATCGAATTATCTGGAGGATGGTTATGAATTTAAAAGGACGCAGTTTTATTACACTGAAAGATTTTACGCCGGAGGAAATCGGCGGCCTGCTGGATCTGGCAGCAGATCTGAAAGCAAAGAAGAAACAGGGAATTACGGGGAACAGTTTAAAAGGAAAGAATATCGCGTTGATTTTTGAGAAGCCTTCCACCCGAACCAGATGTTCTTTTACAATCGGCTGTATTGACGAAGGAGGACATCCGGAGTATCTGGGAGAGCATGATATTCAGTTGGGGCACAAAGAGAGCGTGAAAGATACGGCCAGGGTGCTGGGACGTATGTTTGACGGAATCGAGTTCCGGGGTTTTGAGCATGCGAAGGTAGAGGAGCTGGCAAAATATGCTGGGGTTCCGGTGTGGAACGGGCTGACGGATGATTTCCACCCCACTCAGATTCTGGCAGACCTTCTGACGATGCGGGAGCATCTGGGAGAATTGAAAGGACTGAACTTTGTATTCGTGGGCGACGGACGGAACAATATGGCCAACAGCCTGATGATCGGCATGACGAAGATGGGCGTCAACTGCGTGATTCTTGCTCCGAAGCAGTTGTGGCCGGAGGAAGAACTGGTGGAGCTGTGCCGGGAATATGGAAAAGCTTCCGGTGCGACACTGACAGTAACGGACCGTATCGACGAAGTGAAAAATATGGATGTGGTCTATACGGATGTGTGGTGTTCCATGGGCGAAGAGGACAAGGCGGCCGAGCGGGTGGATTTGCTGCGGGATTATCAGGTAAACGACGGGCTGATGAGACAGGTGGGCAGCGACAGAGTGATTTTCCTTCACTGCCTGCCGGCGGTAAAAGGCAACGAGGTGACAGAGGAAGTGTTTGAGCGGTATGCCGACACGGTATTCGACGAGGCGGAAAACCGGATGCATACGATCAAAGCCGTGATGGTGGCTACGCTGGGGGAAAATTAAAAACGGCCGGCGGAAAGGCGGAGAAACTGCACGAACAGCAACGTACCGGACTGCAAAACAGTAAGCGGTTAAAAGACATCCGCTAACAGTTTTGCATGCATCGCACGTAAGGGTCTAAAAAACAGACCCTAAGTGCTCATAGCAAAGCCCCGGGAGAATTTACAGACACTGTAGTGGCTGGAAATTTTCCCAGGTCAGGGGGATTGGAAGGGGAGTTGCGGAACTTATAATAAGAGAGGTGATTATGCGCGGAAATCACAGAAATAAAAATCCCAGATCCGGTCAGCTTCTGGTGGATGTGGTCCATGTTCTGATCTGTATTCTGATTGTAATACTGGCTGTTCTGGCATTTCTGGATCCGGCGGGACATACGATGGTGTATCCCCTGATCTTTTTCCTGGCGGCGGTGCTGAACGGCATTGAGGCGGCGGGAAAGCTGAAACGGAATAACAGAGGAAAAAAACAACTGGCGGCAGGAATCTCCTTTTCTTTTGTGGCGGTGATTCTGCTGGTGCTGACCGTTGTCAGCGCGTCCAGCGTCTGGCGGTAGCACGTGCATGAACCGGCCGGGAGGTGAGCGGATGGAGGATACCAATGTGGTGCTGTGCGGCGCCAATTCTTATGAACAAAAATATTATCTGAACGAGCAATTTCAGAATCTGCCCCAGAGCATTCAGGATGAACTGAAAATTCTCTGCGTGACGTACGTGGAGGATGTGGGCGGAATCTTTACAATGGAATTTGAACCGGAAGGGTCTCTGGTACTGCGGGTACACAGTGATGAGATGGATTACCTGTTTGACGAGATCGGCAGCGCGCTGAAAATCAAAGAAATTCAGCGTGGAAAGAGAGAGCTTCTGGAAGCGCTGGAGACCTATTATCAGGCAGTAAGGGCAGGAGGATTTCGATGAAACCGGAGCCTTTGACGATCGGAACGGTAAAACTGGACATACCGGTGGCGCTGGGGCCCATGGCCGGCGTGACAGACCTGCCTTTTCGTCTGCTCTGCAAAGAGCAGGGCTGTGGGATGGTATGTACGGAGATGGTGAGCGCCAAAGCGATTTATTACCGAAATAAAAATACAAAGGAACTGATGGAGACGGAACCAGAGGAGCGGCCGGTGGCCCTGCAGCTTTTTGGCTCGGAGCCGGAACTGATGGCCCAGATTGCGGCCCAGGCGGCGGAACAGCCTTTTGATTTTATTGATATCAATATGGGCTGTCCTGTGCCCAAGGTAGTAAATAATCATGAAGGTTCGGCGCTGATGAAGGATATTCCGCTGGCCGGGCGTATTATCCGGTCCGTGGCGGAGGCCGTGAAAAAGCCGGTGACGGTGAAGTTTCGAAAGGGTTTTGCCGCAGGAGATGAAACCGCGGTGGATCTGGCAAAGGCAGCGCAGGATGCCGGGGCTGCCGCCGTGGCAGTTCACGGCAGGACCAGAGAACAGTACTATACGGGCCGGGCTGACTGGGAGATTATCCGGAAGGTAAAAGAGGCCGTGACGATTCCGGTGTTCGGCAGCGGCGATATCTTTTCGGCCCAGGATGGTCTGAGAATGTTTGAGGAAACCGGATGCGACGGTATCATGGTGGCCCGGGGTGCAAGAGGAAACCCATGGATTTTCAGAGAAATCAGAGCGGTGTTGGAGGGAAAGGAAATACCTGCCAGACCTTCCGGGCAGGAACTTCTGGAGATGATTCTGCGTCATGCGGGATTGATGGTGCGGTACAAGGGCACTGACCGGGCGGTGAGAGAGATGCGCAAGCATGTGGCGTGGTATACGACAGGATATCCGAATTCCGCTTTGCTGCGGGGGCAGGCGAATACGGTCTGTTCGATGGAGGAACTGGAATCCCTGCTGCGCCGGTATCTGGCAGAGTGAGGGATTTGGTGTCCTGTTTGCGGTGCAAAACTGATATCGAACGGGAAAAACCCTTTGACAGAGGATATGTGTTAGGGTATAATATTTTAGATTATCCTGGTGCAGACTATGTCTGCACATCTGTTTTTGTATCATAGGAAAGTCCTGCGTATTTTCTATGGTATAAAAAGCCCTCCGGGCAGGATCGCACTACTTTGTACGCTATTGCATGAAGCTTGAAAAAACACACCCAAAGGGTGAGCTTTCACACGAGGTTCGAAAGAACGTCGCTGAGTGTTCAATGCTTCGCCAAGTGTAATATGTGTGCGGCGGTAAAGGAGAATGCCGCCGGGGCAACCCGCCGCAGGCGGTGAATTTTTTTGTTTTTTGCGATTTTTGAAGCATCACTGAGGTGACGGGCAAATACAGATGTATTGTAAAATAATATTTTATAGTGATTCAGGAAAGGGAGCAGGAGCGAAATGGCAGATACGAAAAAGAATATTTTGACCTATGCGGGGTTGAAAAAATATGAAGATGAGCTGGCGAACTTAAAACAGGTGCGCAGAAAAGAGGTAGCCTTAAAAATCAAAGAGGCGAGAGAGCAGGGCGACCTGTCCGAGAACGCGGAGTACGATGCGGCGAAGGACGAGCAGAGAGACATTGAGCTGCGGATCGAGGAGCTGGAGAAGCTTCTGAAAAACGTGGAGGTTGTGGTTGAGGACGAGGTTGATCTGGAGAAGATCAGCGTAGGCTGTCAGGTCAAGGTATACGACGTGGAGTACGAGGAAGAAATTGAGTTCCGTATCGTCGGCTCCACCGAGGCCAACAGCCTGGAAAACAAGATTTCCAATGAGTCTCCGGTGGGTCAGGCGCTGCTTGGCAGAAAAGCCGGTGAGACTGTCGAGGTGGAAACCCAGGCCGGCGTGATTGAGTATCAGATTTTAGAAATTCAGAGGGTGCAGTGATGGGAGAACAGAAGAAGGTTCAGGAGCAGGACATTAATCAGTTGTTGAAGGTGCGCAGAGAGAAACTGTCAGAGCTTCAGGCGGCGGGAAAGGACCCGTTTCAGATCACAAAATATGATGTGACGGCCCACAGCCAGGAGATCAAGGATCAGTTCGATGCAATGGAGGGAACCCAGGTTTCCGTGGCCGGCCGTATCATGCAGAAGCGTGTGATGGGAAAGGCTTCGTTCTGTAATGTGCAGGACCTGCAGGGAAATATTCAGTCTTACGTGGCCAGAGACGATATCGGCGAGGAAAGTTATAAAGAGTTTAAAAAATTCGATATCGGCGATCTGGTGGGCATCGAGGGAAAGGTGTTTAAGACAAAGACCGGGGAGATTTCCATTCATGCCTCTTCCGTGACACTGCTGTCAAAAAGCCTTCAGATTCTGCCGGAGAAGTATCACGGACTGACCAATACGGATCTGCGCTACCGCCAGAGATACACGGATCTGATTATGAATGAAGATGTTCGCGATACTTTCGTAAAGCGTTCTAAGATTATCAGTGCCATTCGCCGCTATCTGGACGGCCAGGGCTTTATGGAAGTGGAAACCCCCATGCTGGTGTCCAATGCCGGCGGCGCAGCCGCCAGGCCCTTTGAGACTCATTACAATGCACTGGATGAGGACGTAAAGCTGCGGATTTCTCTGGAGCTTTATCTGAAACGGCTGATTGTAGGCGGCCTGGAGCGGGTGTACGAGATCGGACGGGTGTTCCGGAACGAGGGGCTGGATACCAGGCATAATCCGGAGTTTACACTGATGGAGCTGTATCAGGCTTATACCGACTATTATGGAATGATGGACCTGACAGAGAATATGTTCCGTTATGTGGCCCAGGAGGTGTGCGGGACTACGCTGATCCCTTACGGGGAAGTGGAGATTGATCTTGGGAAGCCGTTTGAGCGTCTGACCATGATCGACGCCATTAAGAAGTATGCCAGTATTGACTTTGATCAGGTGGCCGATACGGAAGAAGCGAAAAAGCTGGCGGATGAGAAAGGCGTGCATTATGAAGCCCGTCATGTGCGGGGGGATATCATCAACCTGTTCTTTGAGGAGTTTGTGGAAGAACATTTAATTCAGCCTACTTTTGTTATGGATCATCCGGTAGAGGTATCGCCTTTAACCAAGAGAAAACCGGACAAGCCGGATCATGTGGAGCGTTTTGAGTTGTTTATTTATGGGCGCGAGATGTGCAACGCCTATTCGGAGCTGAACGACCCCATCGACCAGCGGGCACGATTCGCCGCCCAGGAGGAAGCCTTTGCAGCCGGCGATGAAGAAGCCAACCATACGGATGAAGATTTCCTGAACGCCCTGGAAATCGGTATGCCGCCTACCGGGGGAATCGGGTACGGGATTGACAGGCTTGTGATGTTGTTGACAAACTCGCAGGCGATACGCGATGTGATTTTGTTCCCGACGATGAAAACGCTTGGCGGAAAAGACCAGTAAAATCAAGGGTTTGCGGTACTTGAACTTGTAAACTACAACAAATTTACAACAATTTTACAACGCATAACAAAGAATAATAAGCGTTAATGAATAGTTGTACTCATAAATCCAATTCAATATTTTG
>CAOKOL010000065.1 GCA_948470335.1 uncultured Lachnospiraceae bacterium
GCGCGAAATGATGCAGTATGCATCATTTCTGTGCATCGCGAAGCGTGTTGCTGGTCATGGAATGAACAGTAACTTTGTTTTTTATACCCCCGGACCGTAAATTGAGTGTTGACGGTAAGGGGGTTCCTATTGTATAATATATTGCGTCATATGCCTGAGGCAGACGATCCGGTTCGGTGTCTTTGGGGTATATGGTATGGAGAAGTACCCAAGAGGCTGAAGGGTCTGGCTTCGAACACCAGTAGGTCGGTAACACGGCGCGAGGGTTCAAATCCCTCCTTCTCCGCGCATATAAAGGCTGATAAGGCGATAAAAAGCAGAGGGGTTTTCCTCTGTTTTTTTGTGCTGTCGGGAAAGTGTTGCGTGTTTTCCGTAATACGAAAATGCTCCGCTTAGGATGCACCGGGTCTGTCCCGGCGGCGCGAGGACATACACAACCAATTTCCGTCCCGTCAAAAAAAGAGGAACATTTTACCCAATCTACCGCAATACGTATGCTTTCATATATAAAAATGCATATATTGTTTATACGATTTTAAATTTCATTGCATATATTTCACAAAAATTTTTTATTTCTTACAATTAGACATAATTTTATGCTATAATAGTGACAGATACTATATCATGGTTTTATACCACAGTGAAATTCTTATGATCGGCATACCTAAAAAAAGCGTATTACCCTTGCGGGAATTTCAGAAGAAAGGAGACTGCATGCACTATGTAAATGAAACGGTTTTATACGGCACCTATGGGGTCTGCAGGATTGCGGATATTGAGGAGCGGGATTTTACCGGAAGCCCAAAGACATATTATGTACTGAAACCGGTAAAGGACGAAAAGTCCACGATCTATGTCTGTGTCCACAATGAAAAAGCGGTTCGGCAGATGCGTCAGGTCATGTCGGCGGACGAGATTCATGAATTGATCCGGAACATGCCTGAGGAGACTGCCGAGTGGATTGAGAACAAAAATGAACGGAACGAGAAGTATAAGGCGATTTTAAACAGCGGTGACCGGCACGCACTGGTGCGGATGGTCAGGTCTCTTTATCTGCACAGACAGCGCCAGAAGGAGCTGGGAAAAAAGATGCATATCACGGACGAAAAATTCTTTAAAGATGCGGAAAAGATGCTCTATGACGAATTTGCCGCAGCGTTAAATATCAGGCAGGAGCAGGTATTGCCCTATATTATGGGACAGTTGGACGGAAAAAAAGCGTAGCGAAAAAAGACCCCCACTGAGATGGGTGCAGTTTTACTGCACAGGCATCTTCGGAGGGGTTCTTTTTTACCGAATACGGCCCATGAACATCAAAGCGGATAAAGCCGTGGCCTGCGTTCCTGAAATTCCGTATAATACCTGACGCCGCAGCCTGCCAGCATATCCTTTAACAGAGAAAAGCCGTACCCCAGACTGGCCGGCCCATGGGCGTCGGAGCCGACAGTTACCATCTCCCCGCCAAGCTCGACATAACGCCGGATAATGTCCGGATGCGGATTCGGATGCCCCAGCCCGTGGCTTAATCCGGAGGTATTGCATTCCAGCGCTCTGCCATGGGAAACAATTGTCTTTAAAATTTCGTCAATGATATCCCGGTAGCGTTCGTAGGAATAAAATCTGTTTTTGTTCGGTCCGTACCGCACCACATAGTCCAGATGTCCCAGCGCATCGAAACAGTCTGTGTGAAGGCGCACATTTTCCAGCGCACATTCGAAGTATTCCCGGTAGGCCGCTTCTTCTGTTCTTCCTTCGTAAAAATCACTGAAATAAGGGTCTTTGTCCCCTGCCAGATGGACGGAGCCGATGATATAGTCAAAGGGCCAACAGGCTGCGTAGTCTTTTAGCTGCTCTGTCAGATGGGTGCGCAGCCCCAGTTCCACGCCTGAAAAAATCTGAATCCGGCCTTCCCAGTTCTGTTGCAGCCGCCGCAGAGTCTCCATATAACGGTCTGTGGGAAAGGTGAAATCCTCATGATACCGCTCCGGGTAATCAAAGTCCTGATGGTCCGTGATGCAGATCCGTTCCATGCCCAGGGCAATGGCCCGTTCGATCTGCATCTGGGCCGGCGTGTCGGAGTCGGCGGAAAAATCGGTGTGAATATGATAGTCGGAATACATCGTGCAACCTGCCTTTTCATTGTAAAATATAGAGGATAAAACGGATGTCCGCAGAGCCAGCGGCCGGGCGGCGGTTATGCCGTGACGGTGTGTGTGGAAAATATGGAAGCGACGTATTTTGCAAAAATTCGCTCTATGCAGTTTACGGGAATTTTCCGAAAATGTCAACGAAAAAGTCAAGGAAAATTCGCCGCACCACTTTACAAAATTTTAGGAATGGGCTACTATGGAAAAGAAGCTTTTTTTCAACTGATAAATATTGAGGAGAAATACCATGGACGAGAGAATTAAATTGCTGGCCGGCCGTCTGGTCAGCCACTCTATGAAAGTAAAAGAGGGGGACAAGGTTCTGATTCACTGCACCGGCTATGAAACGGAGCCGCTGGGCAGGGCGCTGGTGAAAGCGGTCTATCAGGCCAAGGGCATTCCGGTATTCTGGATGGAAAGTCCCCGGATTGAGCGGGAGCTGCTGTTACACTGCAGCGAGGAACAGTTAAAGCTGAGAGCCGAGGCAGACTGCCTTACCATGTCGGCGATGGACTGCTATGTGGCGGTCAGAGGCAGCGACAACACGGCCGAGCTGTCCGACGTACCTGCCGAACGGATGGAGCTTTACAACAAAGTGTACCGTCATCCGGTACACAACGAGATCCGGGTGCCCAAAACCCGCTGGGTGGTGCTGCGCTACCCCTCCCCTTCCATGGCTCAGGCGGCCAATACAAGTCTGGAAGCCTTTGAAGATTTTTATTATGATGTCTGCTGTCTGGATTATGATAAGATGAGAGAGGCCGTAGAACCGCTGCGCCGGTTGATGGAGCAGACGGATCAGGTACGGATCGTGGGAAACGGAACCGATCTGACCTTTTCCATCAAAGGGATTCCGGCCATTCCCTGCTGCGGGGAGATGAACATTCCGGACGGAGAGATTTTCACGGCGCCGGTAAAAGATTCCGTCAACGGCGTTCTCTGCTACAATACCCCCTCCCAGTATCAGGGCTTCGTCTATGAAAACATCCGCCTGACCTTTGAAAACGGAAAAATTGTGAAAGCGGAAGCCAATGATACGGAACGGATCAACAAAGTATTTGACACCGACGAGGGCGCCCGGTATGTGGGCGAATTTGCCATCGGCATCAATCCTTATGTGCTGACGCCGATGAAGGATACGTTATTTGATGAGAAGATTATGGGCTCCTTCCATTTTACGCCCGGAAACTGCTATGACGAAGCGCCCAACGGCAACAGCTCCGCCATCCACTGGGATCTGGTCTGCATCCAGACACCGGAGTGGGGAGGCGGTGAGATCTGGTTTGACGGCGTGCTGGTGCGCAGGGACGGAAAATTTGTGCTGCCCGCGCTGCAGGGACTGAATCCTGAAGAATTAAAAAAATAAAATTGCAGCGGAATCCTGCGGGATTCCGCGCGTACATAGATGCAATTCGGAGGAAATACTTTGATACAGGATTTGAGCATGGTATTCGGCCTGTGCGGCGGCATAGGCATGTTTTTATACGGAATGCACATTATGGGAGACGGACTCCAGAAGTCGGCCGGCAGCAGCATGAGCCGTCTTCTGGAGGTGCTGACCAGCAACCGTCTTCTGGCGGTGGGCGTGGGAGCGCTGGTAACGGCCATTATCCAGAGTTCGGGCGCCACCACGGTTATGGTGGTGGGCTTTGTCAATGCGGGAATCATGAATCTGAACCAGGCCGTAGGCATTATTATGGGCGCCAATATCGGCACCACCATCACCGCCTGGATCGTGTCCATGAACCAGTTGGGCGGGGCGCTGGAGCTTTTAAACCCCACATTCTGGGCGCCGTTTCTGCTGGGCGTGGGCGCTTTTGTCATGCTGTTTGCCAAGAAGCAGAGACGGCAGATGGCAGGGGAAATCCTGGTGGGGCTGGGTCTTCTGTTTATCGGGCTGAATTTAATGTCTACGGCCATTTCTCCCTATACGGACTCCCCGATTTTTGCGAAAGCCTTTGCGGCGTTGGGCGGAAATCCCATACTGGGCGCTCTGGTAGGCTTTCTGGTGACGGCCCTGTTGCAGAGTTCTTCCGCGTCGGTGGGTATCCTGCAGTCCCTGGCCATCCACGGCATTGTCACCACCAATGCGGCGGTTTACATTACCCTGGGCCAGAATATCGGTTCCTGTGTGACGGCCCTTCTGTCCAGCGCCGGAGCCGGGAAAAATGCTAAGCGGGCGGCGGTGATTCATCTCAGTTTTAACGTGCTGGGCTCTTTGCTGTTCGGCATTGTTTTATATATGTACTTTACGCTGGTCAATCCGATGATGGCTGCTTCCCATATTGATGCGGTGCAGATTTCCATATTCCATACGTTCTTTAACCTGATCAATACGGTGGTGCTGTTCCCCTTTGCAAACAAGCTGGTGGGACTGTCCCAGTGGGTGATTAAGGATGACCAGGAGACGGTACAGCGGCAGGAATATCCGGCCATTCATCTGGACGACCGTCTGCTGGAGTCTCCCGCGGTGGCTGTCAGCTCCGTGCTTCATGAAGTGGTGCAGATGGGAGAGCTGGTGGCCCGCAACATCCGGGATGCGGTGGAGTGCATCCGCAGCCGGGATGTGGAGAAGCTGAAACAGGTCCATGCCCTGGAAAATCATCTGGACGAGGTAAATGATATTCTGATGGCCTATCTGGTAAAGGTAAGCCAGCTTCCGCTGACAGAGCAGCAGAACCATACGGTAAACAATCTGTTTTATACGATCAACGATCTGGAGCGGATCGGCGACCACAGCGATAATATTGCGGAGATTACCGAGTATATGATTGCCCATGACCTGAATTTTTCCAGCATGGCGCTGGAAGAAATCGTGGGCGTCGGCAATGTGGTGACGATCAGCGTGGATGCCGCCGTTCGGGCCAGAAGGGATAAAAGCATGGAGGATGTCCGGGTGGTATCGAAAAACGAGGACCGGGTGGACATGCTGGAGGAAGAACTGCGTGAGGAACATATTGAGCGTCTGGTTCAGAAACAGTGCCAGCCGCCGGCCGGCGTTTCCTTCCTGGATCTTTTGACGAATTTTGAAAGAGTTTCCGATCATGCGTATAATATTGCCGGATATGTAAAAGATGAAATGTAAAGACATGTGCATCCTGTCCGGGGAATGAGGCAAAAGGGCCGCAGAGCCTGTGAAAATTTGCATGATATGTCGAGAAACTCTGAATGGCCGGTAAAAAGTTTGTAGAGTTTTTTTACTGGTAAAGACTTGCTATTTAACCTGAAATTAGGTAAAATACCAGTGAGTTGAATATTTAATTTAACAATGAGAAACATACCTTTATCTAGGAGGAATGAAACAATGGCAGTAAAAGTTGCAATCAATGGTTTTGGCCGTATCGGCCGTCTGGCATTCAGACAGATGTTCGGAGCAGAAGGATATGAGGTTGTTGCGATCAATGACCTGACCGACCCCAAGATGCTGGCGCACTTATTAAAATATGATTCATCTCAGGGCAGATATGACGGACATACCGTAGAAGCCGGCGAGGGATGCATCGTCGTTGACGGAAAAACCATTACGATCTATAAAGAGCCGAAGGCTGCTGACCTTCCCTGGGGAAAGATCGGCGTAGATGTGGTTCTGGAGTGTACAGGCTTCTATACCGCAAAGGATAAGGCACAGGCTCATATCGACGCAGGCGCAAAGAAAGTTGTTATTTCCGCACCCGCGGGCAATGACTTAAAGACAGTGGTATTCGGTGTAAACGAGAAGACGCTGACCAAGGACGACACGATTATTTCCGCCGCATCCTGCACCACCAACTGCCTTGCTCCTATGGCAAAGACATTAAACGATTACGCACCGATCCAGTCCGGCATCATGGCTACGATCCATGCATATACCGGAGATCAGATGATCCTGGACGGACCTCATAAAAAAGGCGATCTGAGAAGAGCCCGCGCAGGCGCTGTGAACATCGTTCCCAACTCCACCGGCGCGGCAAAAGCCATCGGCCTGGTAATTCCTGAGTTAAACGGCAAGCTGATCGGCGCCGCTCAGCGTGTTCCGGTACCCACCGGCTCCACAACCATCCTGACCGCAGTGGTTAAGGGCAAGGATGTAACCGCAGACGGCATCAACGCAGCCATGAAGGCGGCGGCCAGCGCATCCTTCGGCTACAACGAGGATCAGATCGTATCTTCCGATATCATCGGCATCACCTACGGTTCTCTGTTCGATTCCACCCAGACCATGGTATGCCAGATCGCTGACGATCTGTACGAGGTACAGGTAGTTTCATGGTATGACAATGAGAATTCTTACACAAGCCAGATGGTAAGAACAATCAAATATTTCGCAGAACTGGCATAGAATGATGAGATAGTCAGACCTGTACAAAAGGTCCGGTCTTAGGACCGGGCCTTTTCTTAAAATTTAGGAGGAAACGAAAATGTTAAATAAAAAATCTGTTGACGATATCAATGTAAAGGGCAAAAGAGTCCTTGTCCGCTGTGATTTCAACGTACCTTTGCAGGACGGAAAGATCACCGATGAAAACCGTCTGGTGGCGGCCCTTCCCACCATCAAAAAACTGATCGGAGACGGCGGCAGAGTCATTCTCTGTTCCCATCTGGGCAAACCCAAAGGAGAGCCGAAGCCGGAGCTGTCCCTGGCGCCCGTTGCGAAGCGTCTGACGGAGCTTCTGGGCCAGGAAGTAACATTTGCCGCAGATCCGGAAGTGGTGGGGCCCAATGCAAAAGCCGCCGCAGAGGCCATGAAAGACGGCGAAGTGATTTTACTGGAGAATACCCGTTACCGTGCGGAAGAAACCAAGAACGGCGAAGCGTTCAGCAAGGACCTGGCTTCCCTGGCAGACGTGTTTGTGGATGACGCTTTCGGCACGGCTCACAGAGCCCACTGCTCCAATGTAGGCGTTACCCGGTTTGTGGATACTGCCGTGGTGGGCTACCTGATGCAGAAGGAGATTGATTTCCTGGGCAATGCGGTAAACAATCCCCAGCGTCCTTTTGTGGCCATTCTGGGCGGTTCCAAAGTGTCCTCCAAGATATCCGTCATTAATAACCTGCTGGACAAGGTGGATACGCTGATTATCGGCGGCGGCATGAGCTATACCTTTGCCAAGGCCAAGGGCGAGAAGATCGGCAAGTCTCTGGTAGAGGATGAATATCTGGACTATGCGAAGGAGATGCTTGATAAGGCAGAGGCAAAAGGCGTAAAGCTGCTGCTGCCCATTGATACGGTTGTGGCCAAGGAATTTGCCAATGACGCACCCTCCAGAGTCGTGGAAGGCAGCATGGAAGATGACGAGATGGGCCTGGATATCGGACCTGAAACCAGAACCCTGTATGCGGACGCTCTGAAAGACGCAAAAACAGTGGTCTGGAACGGCCCCATGGGCGTATTCGAGATGTCCAATTTTGCGGCGGGCACCGTTGCCGTGGCAAAAGAACTGGCATCTCTGGATGCAGTGACCATTATCGGCGGCGGCGATTCCGCAGCGGCGGTTAATATTCTGGGCTTCGGCGATAAGATGACCCATATCTCCACCGGCGGCGGCGCGTCTCTGGAATTTCTGGAGGGAAAAGAACTGCCCGGCGTAGCGGCGGCAAACGATAAATAAATGAGAATTCTGCTTCGCGGAACCATAAACCGGCAGCGGACCGTACAGGCCCCGAACGGATTTACGGACGCAGTGCGGCCGTAATTTTTCCGGGTGAAAGGGGCCTGGGATGGGAGCTGCAAAATTGTTATTCGGAGGAATATAAGTATGCGCAGAAAAATTATCGCAGGTAACTGGAAAATGAATAAAACCCCCAGCCAGGCGGTGGCTCTGGTCAATGAGTTAAAGCCGCTGGTGGCCAATGAGGAAGTGGACGTGGTATTTTGCGTGCCCGCCATCTCCATTATCCCCTGTATGCAGGCGGCGGAGGGCAGCAATATCGCCATCGGCGCCGAAAATATGTATTTTGAGGAGAAAGGCGCTTTCACCGGAGAGATCGCTCCGGATATGCTGACGGACGCCGGCGTGAAATATGTCATTATCGGCCATTCCGAACGCCGGGAATATTTTGCAGAAACGGACGAGACGGTGAATAAGAAGGTGCTGAAAGCCTTTGAGCACGGTTTAACCCCCATTATCTGCTGCGGAGAATCTTTGACGCAGAGGGAACAGGGCATCACCATCGACTGGATTCGCCAGCAGATCAAAATTGCTTTCCTGAACGTGACGGCAGAGCAGGCCGCAAAGGCAGTGATTGCCTATGAGCCCATCTGGGCCATCGGCACCGGAAAAGTAGCCACCACCGGGCAGGCCCAGGAAGTATGCCATGCCATCCGTCAGTGCATCGGCGAGCTGTACGGCCAGTCCACGGCGGATGCCGTCCGGATTCAGTACGGCGGCAGCGTATCCGCCGACAGTGCTCCCGAACTGTTTGCCCAGCCCGATATCGACGGCGGTCTGGTAGGCGGTGCTTCTCTGAAAGCGGACTTTGGGAAGATTGTAAATTATAACAAATAATTGTCTGGTTTGTCAAAATGTGCCGTCAGTGTGTTTTGACGGATACGTTACAGTAAAAACTCACTTCAGGCGCTGGCATTATACCGCTGAAGTGAGTTTTTGAAGCTAAGTGCCGAAAAACTGATAAGACAAACGGAAAATATCAGATAGGAGCAAAATAAAATGAGTAAAAAACCGACAGTATTAATGATCCTGGACGGCTATGGATTAAATGAGAAAACCGAGGGCAACGCGGTGGCCCAGGCAAAAACGCCGGTGCTTGACGGGCTGATGCGCACCTGTCCTTTTGTAAAAGGCTATGCCAGCGGCATGGCGGTGGGTCTTCCTGAGGGGCAGATGGGAAATTCCGAGGTAGGCCACCTGAACATGGGCGCAGGCCGTATTGTGTATCAGGAGCTGACCAGGATTACGAAAGAGATTCAGGACGGGGACTTTTTCAAAAATGAGGCGCTGGTCAGGGCGATGGAAAACTGCAAAGCAAACAATTCCGCGCTCCATCTGATGGGCCTGGTTTCTGACGGCGGCGTTCACAGCCATAACACCCATATCTACGGGCTTGTGGAGATGGCGAAACGGTTCGGTCTGGAAAAGGTATATGTCCACTGCTTCCTGGACGGCAGAGATACGCCGCCGGCTTCCGGTAAAGAGTATGTCCGCCGGCTGGAAGAAGAAATGGAGAAAATCGGCGTTGGAAAGGTGGCCACCGTCAGCGGCCGTTATTACGCCATGGACCGGGATAACCGGTGGGAGCGGGTGGAAAAAGCCTACCGGGCGCTGGTATACGGCGAGGGTGTGACAGGCGAGAGCGCCACGGAAGCAATCCAGGCCTCCTATGACAAAGAGGAAACCGACGAATTTATGGTGCCGACAGTATTGCAGGAGAATGGCAGACCCGTAGCCACAGTCAAAGACGGCGATTCCCTGGTATTCTATAATTTCCGTCCCGACCGGGCCAGAGAGCTGACCAGAACATTCTGCGACGACGCATTTTCCGGCTTTGACAGAGGAGAGCGGGTGAAGACCTGCTATGTCTGCTTTACGGAATACGATGTGACGATTCCCAATAAGCTGGTGGCTTTCCATAAAGTGTCCATCACCAACACCTTCGGAGAATTCCTGGCCGCTCACCATATGACGCAGGCCAGAATCGCCGAGACGGAGAAATATGCCCATGTCACCTTCTTTTTTAACGGCGGTGTGGAAGAACCCAATGAAGGAGAAGACCGGATTCTGGTTAAGTCCCCCAAGGTGGCCACCTATGACCTGCAGCCGGAGATGAGCGCCCCCGGTGTCTGCGACAAGCTGGTGGAAGCGATTGAGTCCGGCAAATATGACGTGATTATCGTGAATTTTGCCAACCCTGACATGGTGGGCCATACCGGCGTGCCGGAAGCCGCCGTTCAGGCCATCGAAACGGTGGACGGCTGTGTGGGCCGGGCGGTGGAAGCGGTGAAAAAAATGGACGGCGTAATGTTCCTCTGCGCCGATCACGGCAATGCAGAGCAGATGGTGGATTATGCCACCGGAGAGCCTTACACGGCCCATACCACGAACCCGGTGCCTTTTATCCTGATTAATGACCATAACGGACATCAGTTAAGGGAAGGCGGCTGCCTGGCGGATATCGTGCCCACGCTGATTGCCCTGATGGGTATGGAGCAGCCGGAGGAGATGACCGGAAAAAGCCTGCTGGTGTAAAATCCGGCAGTGATTTCAAAAACAGGCGGAATCCTTTTTGACAGGATCGGAATGGAGAAAAGGATTTGCATTTTTATACGGACTGTAACAGGCATACCCGGAAGGCTTTAGGTGGGTGTGCCTGTTGTCGTTTGAATGCAAAGTACGTGAAAAAAATATGCCGGTGACGTATGCTGCCGGATGTATATAAAGGTGCTGGCGGCCTGGTCTGGCAGATTTGACAGAACAGTCATGCCGGCTGTATAATGCAGATGATAATGTTTATGAGCTTATGCGGCAATATGAACTGTTTTTTGAAAGGTGGAATACCAGTATGCTTAGTGTGTTTTTTGGAGACAGGGAAGATGTGATTGATAACCCCGAAGATTACTTTAACGGTATGCATGCACTGGGGAATTATTCATTTATGTCTGATCCTCTTATCAAAGCGATTATTTCGGATGTCGATCAGTCGGAGGTGCTGGATAATTGTCTGATTAAAAGTCCTGTGCTGGGATTGATTCCGCCGATGATGCTGTCCGGCGGGGTTAAAACATTGATTGATATTTATCTTGAACCGGATGAGGTGTTCAACGCTTCGTATTGCGGAAACAACTGCGCCAAATGGATATTGAAAATAGCTGAGAATCAGGATATAACAATACGATTAGGGCATACGATGAATTTTGGGGAACAGCCATTTAAAATCAGGATTGAAAACAATGGACTGATCGTAACGAAAATGTATGATTTTGTACAGCAGTCTCATCGGATTATGTTCGAGGTATAATTGTGGTAGGAAAACATAAAGTAATCATTGAGAGTAAAAGCATTGTATATGAGCTGGAAATAAAGAGAAATATTACGATTATAAAAGGAGACAGCGGCAGAGGCAAAAGTCTGCTGGTGGATTTAATTGTCCGGTATAACAGAGAAAAAAGAAATGCCGAACGCGGAAAGAAGAACGGCCGGAGTGTAAGCATTACATGTGATAAAGAATGTTTTGGATACAGACAGTTTGATAATGACAGCAGAAGCTGGTCTGATATTTTAAGGGAGCATACGGACTGTATTATATTTCTGGATGAAACCTGCTGGTTTTTGAATACGACAGAATTTGCAAGTTTTGTAAAGCACAGTGATAATTATTATGTATTGATTACAAGAGAGAATTTAAAAGGTCTGCCTTACAGCGTATCGGAAATATATGAAATGTATTCCTACAAAAGTTATGACGGCATTATTGAAAAACATAAAACCGGAATAAAAAATTTGTACAGTGACTGCAGTGTGTTCAGCGGATACAGTGTGAAACCCGATCTGATTATAACGGAGGATGAAGGTTCCGGACATGATTTTTTTGAGTCAGTATGTATTTGGAAAAAGAATGGTGTAAAATGTATATCGGCAAGGGGAAAAGATAAAATAGTCAGCCGTATAGTGCCTGTGGACGGACAGAAAACAGTCATTATTGCAGATGGTGCGGCTTATGGAAGCCAGATGGAGGATACCATGGAAAGTATGCGTGCATGCGGCGGATACACATTGTATTTACCGGAATCATTTGAGTATCTGATTATCAGGTCAGGAATTGTAGCGGAAGTGATAGAGAATTATGAAGATATTGTTTATCACACTTATGATTATGCGGACAGCGGCAAATATTTTAGCTGGGAAAGGTATTTTACGGATTTATTAACGAAAAAAACGATTGATACTGAGTGGAAATACGGGAAAAACCGGTTAAACAGCATATATAAGCTTGTAAGAAATATGAGGGCCATATTGGAAAGTATCACAGGTATAGACTTTGACAGGTAGTGGGGATCACCTGAAAGAAAGACGGCTTCAAATTCAGAAAACGATATGGTTTTCCGAACTGAAGCCGAAACAATAATCTGTTTTTTACTCCCACTGATACGGCGTCGCCTGATACACGTAAAAATTATATCAATTATAGCACAAAAAGTATCAAAAACAATTGATTTTACTGGGTTTTATTTTTAAATCTACACCATTACTACACCAATATTACACCACAATCAAAAATCGGAAAAGAGCCTTGATCTTATATTAGCCTCTGATGAGGAAAGGAGAAATTCAACTGAATATTTGGACATTTGAATAAGTCCTTAAACAGTGATTGCGAAATGATTGTTTGAGGGCTTATTTTTGTGCCGGAAATTGGGTTGACAAATTTTACCCTTGCGACCTTAAAACGGCTGTATCAGCTTTACGGAGCGTCACAGGGGTGTTCTATAGTAAACGGTAGATAGTGAGTACCTATACAAAACTGGAGCAAACCTGTATGATAGAAACAGATTTGCTCCAGTCTTTATTTCACTTCATTCTTACCAGGCTTCCGGCAGTTCTCCGGCAGGCTTGGTGACCAGGGGAGCAGGTCATCCAGAAAACTACGGTCTGTATCATCCAGATGTTTCGGGATCTCGGTAAGCAGATACTCAAAGTAATCATACGGTTTCAGATTGTTTGCTTTTGCGGTTTCCGCAATGCTGTAAATGATGGCGCTGGACTTTGCACCGGCGATGGTATCGATCATCACCCAGTTTTTCTTGCCGATGCAGAATCCGCGGATGGACTGTTCCGCAGCGTTATTGTCCATCGGCACTTCGCCATCGTCCAGGAACACTTTCAGGTATTTTTCCTGGTTCAGGGAATAATTGAAACCTTCCCACGTCCTGCTTTTCTGCGGCACTTTCGGGAGGGTTTCACGCACCCATACGAAATAAGCCTCCACCAGGGGCCTTACGCTCAGCTGGCGGCGAATCATACGTTCTTTTGCCGGAAGATCCTTAAGCAGTTTTTCCTCCCGGTAGATGGCCTGTATCATGGTCAGCGCAAGATATGCGCGGCTGTCCTTCTGCTTTGCTTTCGGCAGCGCTTTTACTGCTTCATCAAACCTGCGCCTCGCATGGGACCAGCACCCGGCAATCTTCAGATCTTCCCGTTCCTCTTCGACCGTATGGTAAACCTGATAGCCGTCCGTGACGCATACCCCGCTGAAATCCTTCAGGAATTCCCTTGGATGGCTGGCGTTGCGGGTCTTCTGATATTCATAAAGGACGATCTGGCATTCTGTATACATCCGTCCGGTACGGTACACCCACATGTAGCTTTTTGCGCCGGCGGGGCGGCCGTCCTTATTTACCAGCACGGGCG
>CAOKOL010000066.1 GCA_948470335.1 uncultured Lachnospiraceae bacterium
CTGAAAATAAAGGCTATACAGCGCTTTTTGATTTTATAAAGTGTTAAAGACCGGAATATATTATAATCGACTGTGGGGAAATTGCCAAACGAAAATTTTTCGGCGTTGTCAGAGCAGGGGAAGAAGAATAAAAAAACCCGCAAAGGAAATCAGGAAAGAATTTCTGATTCCGGCGGGTTTCTTTTAATGCAGTGTCTTTTTCGTACCGATGCACGCAGACTATTTCACAAACTTATTCACCGCATCCATCAAACCGGTGAGCACCTCGGCCTTCTCATCGTCATCATCGCTGTTCAGCGCTTCCAGCATACATTCCTCAATATGCTCGGCCAGGATGATCTTTCCCAGATTATTCAGGGCGGAGCGGACGGCTGCGATCTGAATCAGCACTTCCGTACAGTTCCGGTCCGTCTCGATCATGGTTTTAATGGAATTGGCGTGGCCGATGATCCGGGCCATCCGGTTTACCAGCCGGGCATTTTCCTCAGGTGAATGTTGATGCATGCAAACCTCCGTCCTAAAGTATGTCTGAACATTGCTTTTCGCTGTCCGCACCGCCCGTTAAGCAGGTCTGCATCTGGCTTTTGAAAGCAATGTTCAAATACGCTTTCATATGCTTCCGAACAGTACGCCCAGGGGTTTAATCCGGTTCTCTGGCCAGCTTTAAGGCTTCGTTCAGCAGTTCCATATCTTCGGCGCTGATTTTTAAATTCGTCACAAGGTTCTGTCCTTCTGCGGTGGTCACGCTGATCTCGATAATGGTTCCCTCGTGAACAGCCTGTCCGATCACCGCCCTGCCGAACATGGGGAGTTTGGGATGATTTTTGATAAAACGGTCCCAGAGGTTTTTCATCTGAAATAGTTTCATGAAGTTATTGTTCATTCAATTCCCTTTCTTGTATCACCCGGATCAGATGATTGATTCTGATAGGACAATGCCGCTCTGATAAAGCCCTTAAACAGCGGATGGGGCCGGTTGGGCCTTGATTTCAGCTCCGGGTGTCCCTGGGTTCCCAGGAACCAGGGGTGATCCGGCAGTTCGCACATTTCTACGATCCGGCCGTCAGGGGAGATGCCGGAGAGGAACATGCCGTGCTCGGTCAGCGCTTTTCTGTAATCATTGTTTACCTCATAGCGGTGGCGGTGACGTTCATAGATCGTCTTTTCTCCGTAAGCTTCCAGCGCTTTGGAGCCGTCGGCCAGCTCGCAGGGGTAAGCGCCCAGACGCAGAGTGCCGCCGATATTTTCCACGCCGTTCTGGTCCGGCATCAGATGGATTACAGGATGGGTGGTGGCAGGGTCTAATTCCGCGCTGTGGGCATCGGCATAGCCCACCACGTTCCGGGCAAACTCGACGATGGAAAGCTGCATCCCCAGGCAAAGTCCCAGGAAAGGAACTTTGTGCTCTCTGGCATACCGGATGGCCGTCAGTTTTCCGTCGATTCCCCGGAAGCCGAATCCGCCGGGCACCAGGATGCCGGATACGTCTTTCAGCACTTCATCGGCGTTTTTTTCTGTCAGCATCTCCGAATCCACCCATTTGATCTCCACATGGGTCCGGTTGTAACAGCCGCCGGCTTTCAGCGCTTCTACCACGCTGATATAAGCGTCATGAAGGGAAATGTACTTTCCTACCAGAGCTATCTGTACTTTATGCTCCGGATTTTTCCAGGCGCTGATCATAGCTTCCCACTCTTTCAGGTCGGGTTCGGGGCAGTCCAGATGCAGGCATCTTAAAGCGGCTTCCGCCAGATGTTCTTTTTCCATGGCCAGAGGCGCTTCATATAATATCTCCACGTCCAGGTTCTGCAATACGTTTTCTTTGGGCAGATTGCAGAACAGAGACAGTTTTTCCTTTAATTTGGCATCAAGAGGATGCTCGGATCGGCAGACGATGATGTCCGGCTGGATGCCCATGCCCTGCAGGGATTTTACGCTGGCCTGGGTGGGCTTCGTCTTCATCTCCCCGGAGGCTTTCAGGTAGGGGATCAGGGTTACGTGAATCAGGATGGCATTTTCCTTGCCGATCTCGTACTGGAACTGGCGGATAGCCTCTAAAAAGGGCTGGCTCTCGATGTCGCCCACGGTTCCGCCCACCTCAATAATGGCGATCTCGGTCTTGTCCGTCGTGTAGTTCCGGTAGAACCGGCTTTTGATTTCGTTGGTGATATGAGGAATCACCTGGACGGTTCCGCCGCCGAAATCGCCCCGGCGTTCTTTATTTAATACGCTCCAGTATACTTTTCCTGTGGTGACGTTGGAATTTTTATTCAGGCTCTCGTCGATGAACCGTTCATAATGTCCCAGGTCCAGGTCCGTCTCTGCTCCGTCGTCAGTGACAAACACCTCGCCGTGCTGGATGGGATTCATAGTTCCCGGATCGATATTGATATAAGGATCGAATTTCTGCATGGTGACAGCGTAGCCCCGGGCTTTTAAAAGGCGCCCTAAGGATGCGGCCGTGATTCCCTTTCCCAGTCCGGAAACGACGCCGCCGGTCACAAAGACGTACTTTACGGGCATTTTTTTGTCCTCCTTCTGAAGTTCCGCAACTCCCCTGCCAGGCCCGCTGGTTCCGGGAGAATTTCCGGCCGCTAAAGCGTCAGTAAATCCTCCCAAGGCATGTCCGGTTCGCTGCTGTTTTTTCATAAATCATTTGACACGATAAAATACATGTACTTAAAAACAAAACATATTAAATTATACATCGGGAATTCATTTATTTCCAGAGCTTTTTACAAGATTTTTCACCCAATTTATAAAAGTTTTAAAAATAAGGGAAATATTTCATACTATCCCGCTTGATTTATGCCGGAACAATCTCTATAATAATTATGAAAGTAAACTAGGCAGACATGCCTGGTTAGATTTAGCACAAGGAGAAAGTGGATGAGTTCGCAGAATAATAAGGATGACGGAGGCGGGAAGCTTCCTAAAAATAGTCAGGGCGTGCTGATTATGGTGATCGCAGCCATTCTGACACTGTTCAGCGTATCGCTTCTGGGCAGTATGATGGACCGGAATACGGAGGAAATCACCTACAATGAATTCCTGGACATGGTGGAGGAAGGGAAGATCAAAAGCGTGGCCATCGAGGCATCCCGGTCCCGGCTGGTGGTGACGCCGAAAACAGAGCAGGAGATCGCCGCAGAAAAGTCCAAGGGAGAACGGGAGACCGGTCAGGCGAAAACGGAAACAGAATCCTCTGCGCCGGATCTGTACGATTATTATATGTCCGCTGCCGGCAGCGAAACCTTTACCGTGGTAATGGCGGAGGAGAGCGATCAGCTGGTGCCCCGTCTGCGGGAGGCGGATGTGGAGTTCAAGGGTGTGGTGCCGGATTCCAGCTCCGCCATACTGGATTTTCTTCTGATCTATGTATTTCCCATCATTCTGGTATGGGTGGTGCTGATGGTGTTTATGAGAAGAACCGGCGGCGGCGGTGTCATGGGCGTGGGCAAGTCCAATGCCAAGGTTTATGTCCAGAAAGAGACAGGCGTTACCTTTAAAGACGTGGCCGGCCAGGACGAGGCAAAGGAGTCTCTGACGGAGATTGTGGATTTCCTTCACAATCCGGCCAGATATGTGGAGATCGGCGCAAAGCTGCCCAAAGGCGCATTGCTGGTGGGCCCGCCCGGAACCGGAAAGACACTGCTGGCCAAGGCCGTGGCAGGAGAGGCCAATGTGCCTTTTTTCTCCCTGTCAGGCTCTGATTTTGTGGAAATGTTTGTGGGTGTGGGCGCTTCCAGAGTCCGGGACCTGTTTAAACAGGCCCAGCAGAACGCTCCCTGTATTATCTTTATCGACGAGATCGACGCCATCGGAAAAAGCCGTGACAGCCGGTACGGCGGCGGGAATGACGAGCGGGAGCAGACGCTGAACCAGTTGCTGTCGGAGATGGACGGTTTTGATCCGGCCAAGGGTGTGTTTATTCTGGCGGCCACCAACCGTCCGGAGATTCTGGATAAAGCCCTGCTGCGTCCGGGACGTTTTGACCGCCGGATTATCGTGGACCGTCCGGATCTGAAAGGCCGGATTAATACGTTAAAAGTACATGCAAAAAATGTGGCGCTGGACGATACCGTGGATCTGGAAGCCATTGCGCTGGCCACTTCCGGGGCGGTGGGCTCCGACCTGGCAAATATGATTAATGAAGCGGCCATCAATGCGGTGAAGCAGGGCCGCAAGGTGGTGTCCCAGTCAGACCTGTTCGACGCGGTGGAGCAGGTGCTGGTGGGCAAGGAGAAAAAGGATCGGGTGATGAGCGCCGAGGAACGCCGGATTGTTTCCTATCATGAGGTGGGGCACGCTCTGATCAGCGCTTTGCAGAAGGATTCCGAGCCGGTGCAGAAGATTACAATTATTCCCAGAACCATGGGCGCTCTGGGGTATGTGCTGAATGTGCCTGAGGAAGAAAAATACCTGAATTCCAAGTCAGAGCTTCAAAACCTGCTGGTGAAATATCTGGGCGGCCGGGCGGCAGAAGAACTGGTATTTGACACGGTGACTACCGGAGCGTCAAATGATATTGAAAAGGCTACCGGTATCGCCCGTTCCATGGTGACGCAGTACGGCATGTCCGAGGAATTCGGTCTGATGGGTCTGGAATCGGTGGAGAACCGTTATCTGGACGGCCGGGCGGTGCTGAACTGTGCCGACGCCACGGCAGCAGGCGTGGACGACGTAGTGATGAAAATGCTGAAAGACGCTTATGAAGAAGCGAAACGGCTGCTGTCCGAGAACCGTCCTGCCCTTGACCAGATCGCCGCGTTTCTGATTGAAAAAGAGACCATCACCGGCAAGGAATTTATGGAAATCTTCCATAAAGTACAGAACGGAGAAGATATTTTCTCAGAGAAGGAAGAAGATCAGGCAGAGGCAGTTCCGGGAGAAGTGTCTTCGAACAGTGCTTTCGCAGGAGAAGGCGCTTCGGAAGGAGAGTTGCCGGAGGAAAATCCGGATGAGAACGGTACGCCGTCGAGGCCTTCGGCGGAAAGTACTTTCGGGGAAAAGCGTACCACGGAAGAAGTCCCTGCAGTTCAGGAAAACGAGACTGATGGGGAAAAAGAGACTTCGGAGATATAACGAATTTGTTATGCCGGTCTGCAGTCCTTTAAACAGAGGAGTTTTATGAATGGATCATTCTAATATGGAGAGTTCCTTTGAGGAAACAACGGAGTCCATGGAACCCGTGGACTCCTCACAGGCAGATGTTTTTATGATTGAGGAAGAACTGAAAAAGCTTCCGTCATCCCCCGGCGTATATCTGATGCATGACGCCGGGGGCGTTATTATTTATATCGGAAAGGCCATCAGCCTGAAAAACCGTGTCCGCCAGTATTTTCAGAGCAGCCGGAACAAGTCGCCGAAGATTTTGAAGATGGTGACGCTGATTAAGTGGTTTGAATACATCGTCACGGATTCGGAGCTGGAAGCGCTGGTACTGGAAAGCAATCTGATTAAAGAATATCGTCCCAAGTACAATACGATGCTGAAAGACGATAAAAATTATCCCTATATCCGGGTGACGCTGGAGGAGGCTTTTCCCCGTATTCTGTATTCTCATACGATGAAAAAGGATAAGTCAAAATATTATGGTCCTTATACCAGCGGCGAGGCGGTGAAAAATACGATTCGGCTTCTACATAAGCTGTACCGGCTGCGCACCTGCAGCAAAAATTTGCCCAGGGAACAGGGAACGGACCGTCCCTGTCTCAACTATCATATGAATCAGTGCCAGGCGCCCTGTCAGGGCTATATCTCGAAGGAAGAATATGCCCGGTCGGTTTCCCGGGCGCTGGATTTTTTAAATGGCAAAAGCTTTGATAAAATCGCCGGCGAGCTGGAAGAAAAGATGCGGAAAGCCGCCGAAGAAATGGATTTTGAAGCGGCTGCCAATTACCGGGACCTGCTGTTTGACGTGCGGAAGATCGCGGAAAAGCAGAAGGTGACGGACAGCGGACTGGAGGACAGAGATATCGTGGCTCTGGCCATTGAGGGCGGAGACGCGGTGTGCCAGGTGTTTTTTGTCCGGGAAGGCCGGCTGATCGGGCGGGATCATTTTCATCTGGCCGTGGCTGTCGGAGATACGCCGTCTCAGGTGCTGACGGAATTTGTCAAACAGTTTTACAGCGGTACGCCCTTTGTACCGCGGGAGCTGTTTCTGCCTTTTGAGATTGAGGAACAGGAGCTGATCGAGGGCTGGCTCGGCTCACGGCGGGGACAGAAGGTGTCTGTCCGCGTGCCGAAAAAAGGAGAGAAGCATAAACTGGTAGAGCTGGCGGAGCGGAATGCCCGGATGATTCTGGGGCAGAATAAAGAGAAGATGAAACGGGAGGCCATGCGGACCACAGGGGCGGTACGGGAAATTTCGGAATTGCTGGGGCTGCCCGGCATCGTCCGGATGGAAGCCTTTGATATCTCCAATATCAGCGGATTTGAGTCGGTGGGTTCCATGGTGGTATTCGAGAACGGCCGGCCCAAGCGCAATGACTACCGGAAGTTCCGGATCAAGTGGGTAAAGGGGCCAAACGACTATGCGTCCATGGACGAGGTGCTGACCAGAAGGTTTTCCCATGGGATGGAGGAGCGGAAGCAGCTAAAGAAGGAGGAATCAGAGCGGGGACAGTCCGGACAGGAAACGGCCGGACAGGAACCGCTGGAGCGGGAACACTTCGGACAGGCGGAATCCGGTCCGGAGCAGCCGGCAGCGGAGCAATCCGAACGGGACTGGCAGAAGCAGAACCGGCCGGAACCGTCAGGGCCGGAACAGCAGGCGGCAAAGGTGGCCGAAAGTACCGTATACGGCAGCTTTACCCGTTTCCCCGATCTGATTATGATGGACGGCGGCAAAGGGCAGGTAAATGTCGCTCTGGAAGCGCTGGGGCGGCTGGGCCTGCATATTCCTGTCTGCGGTATGGTCAAGGATGACCGGCACAGAACCAGAGGGCTGTATTATAACGGTGTGGAGCTGCCCATCGACACCCATTCGGAAGGGTTCCGGCTTATAACCCGGATTCAGGACGAGGCCCATCGGTTTGCCATCGAGTATCACAGAAGCCTGCGGAGCAAAAGCCAGGTCCATTCCATTCTGGACGATATTCCCGGTATCGGTCCGGCCAGACGAAAGGCACTGATGAGGACCTTCGCTTCTCTGGACGAGGTGAGAGCGGCTTCGGCGGAGACGCTGCTGGAAATTCCTGAGATGAACCGGAAATCAGCCGAAAGTGTGTGGAAATTTTTTCACGGCCAGGAGAACGCGGAGGAACCGGATAACGGGTGTATCAACGGGACCGGAAGCGGGACGGGAGAAGATGCATAAGACCTACAAAAAACAGAGAAATTTTTCGGGAAAAAATTGTTCCCTCAGCCTATATAAACTGGGCCGAAGATTCTTTATAATCAAATAAGGGAAATGTGTTCTGCGGAATTTGTCCTGTCGAGGGGGCGCAGTACACCGGAAACAAAAGAGTTGATTTTATATCATACTTTAGGTAGTACCAAGTGGTTTATGAAAACAGCAGCGGACCGGAGAAGCCCCGGGAGGATTTACAGACACTTTAGTGGCTGGAAATCCTCCCAGTTTAAGGGGGCTTGAAAAATAGTAAGCGGCTAAAGAACACCCGCTAACTATTTTCCATGCATCGCACGTAAGGGTCTAAAGGACAGACCCTAAGTGCTCATAGCGATGGGAGGGGAGCTGCGGAACTAAATTAGGAGGAGGACTAGCCATGAATAAAATCCCGTTTGATGAAAAAGAATTGAAGGTCGTAGCGGAGGTTCCCGCGTTCGACGGCAGCATGACGCCGCTGTATGATGTGCCTGTCACCAGGCGCGAGGCCGTAAATGCCGCATTTAAGGACAAAAAGCCGGTCTGGCTACTGGCCGGCGTAGAGCAGAATTTTTTTACGCCCTCCATGCTTCCCGATAACTGTGCCAGAGGGTTCGTGATCGAGAGCACGCCTTATCCCCGTGAAAAATTCGGCGGCAAGGATATGTTCGGCGTGGAGTGGGAGTATGTGGACGTAGCAGGCGGTTCCATGGTAAAGCCGGGCAATCCGCTGCTGGAGGATGTCAACGACTGGAAAGAAAAGATCGTGATGCCGGATATCGACAGTTGGGACTGGGAAGGCAGCGCCGCCAGAAACAAAGAATACCTGGCCAACGGCAATAACAATCTGTTCTGGCTGTTAAACGGCTGCTGGTTTGAGCGTCTGATTTCCTTTATGGATTTCGAGGAAGCTGCCGTGGCCATGATCGACGAGGAGCAGGAGGATGCCCTGAAAGAGCTGTTCCATGAACTGACCGGCCTGTATATGCGGATCGTGGACAAGGCGGTGGAATACTTTGATATCGACGGTTTCTGCATTCATGACGACTGGGGTTCTCAGATGGCGCCGTTTTTCTCGGAGGCTGCCGCCCGCAATCTGCTTCTGCCGGAAATGAAAAGATTCGTTGCCCACTGTCATGAGAAGGGGAAATATGTGGAGCTTCATAGCTGCGGCCATGTGGAGGACCGCTGCCAGATCTTTGTAGAGGCGGGCTTCGACACCTGGACACCCATGCCCATGAATGATACGGTTAAACTGTACGAAGAATACGGAGACAAAATTGCCATCGCCGTCGTTTATGACAAGCCCTTCGATCCTGCCACCGCTACGGAAGAAGAACAGAGAGCGGCCGCCAGAGATTATGTGGAGCGGTTTACAAAAGAGGGTAAGATTGCAACCTATTCTCTGTACAATGCGCCGGGCCTGATGACACCCGCATTCCGGGAAGAACTGTACAAGGCTTCCAGGATCAGGTATGCGAAGTAGGTTGTATCATATTTTGATTGAAATCTTTAGAGGCAGTTTTTCTATTGGATATATTGGAAATTGTGGAATTATGGATTTTATGCCGGAAAGATTTTGATGAATGGTAAGCTTTTGGAATTTAAAATTTTGAGATTTTCAGGATACTTATTGACAATTTCACAGGCATATGATATAACAGTAGGGCAGGTTTTCGCCTGCCCATGTATAGGGGTGTAGTTCAGTCGGTAGAACGTTGGTCTCCAAAACCAAATGTCGAGGGTTCGAGTCCTTCCGCCCCTGGGAAAGCCATATTAGTCCGGACAGAGATTGCGGGGTAATATGGCTTTTATTTATTGTTACTTTTAGAAAGTTCTTCCTGCTGTTCTCTGAGTGCGTCTAATTCGGCTTTTAGTTTGTTTATTAAGGCATCTTTTTCGTTTAATGCAGCATCCTTTTCGCTTATCACAGCATCTTTTTCCTCCAGCTCTTTCTGCTGCTGTTCCACCAGATAAACCATCGTATTATGTTCCAATATCCTTAACGCTTCCGAAAACATCCCAAGCACCTCCTCCGGTTTATGTCTGAGCATGGCAATTTCCCGATAGATTTCTTCGAGCCACGGGTAATCGTTCATATATTTTTCCGCATCTGTCAGGTTCTCCGTAACCAACAGGGACAGCCAGCCGGTCTGTTCGTTCTTATCTTTAGTGTACGGGAATTTCCGGAAAACGTCAAGTGCAACCAGGCAGTATTCCTGTAACAGTTCCATATTCAGGCCGGTATCGAAGGAAACTTTTCCATGGTGTATGTAAGAATCGGGGATTCTGTGGAAAATGCCGGAACCTTTTTCAAAAATAACGATTACATATGATTTTTCGTAACTATGGGTATTATACTTGCGGTTTTAGCTATGATGGGAAATATTTTGTATTTGCTCAAGATGCGGGAGTTACAGTGTTGAGAAAAAGTAATTGAGTGCCGCAATTGTTATACTTATTTTGGTAGTGGCAGCGGTGCATATTTATGTGACCAGCGGCAGGATTAAATAATCAATATGAATCATCTAAGCAGTAAAAATATTTCATCAATTTTTTTCAGCAGGGGAGCATTGCCGTATTGAAACTTTTACATGATATGAAAAAATTATTTGGATTTGCTGAAAACGAAGATGAGTCGGCAGCCGCTGTGTTAAATGGTGGCTGCCGACTCTGCTTTTTAGGTTTTTCAAGACTATGATCCGTACGGCAAAAAGAAAATATAGTGTAAGATGGTATTATATAAATAACATATTCCTGAAAAAATCACCTGAGATATAAATTCATCGGTTTCGACTAAGTTTACTCTTCATCCTTCTTCATCTCCAGCTCGCCTACCTTCTGGTTATTCCCTAGATGATAAGCCGTAATATTCCCGTCGTCCTGCAAAATATAGAAAATCTTGTCGATAAAGGCGCCCCTGGCCTGGGTCCAGCTATCCTCGTCTTCTGTCCAGAGAATTCCTTCCGTAAAACCCTTTTCCGGATCGTAAGAGAAGGTGCGGTACTGTCTGACATAGGTGTCGTCCGTGTACGCCTCGCAGGGGAAGCCGAACAGATTTTTTGCCGGATCGATCAGAACCGCTTTGTAATCGTAGTAGGCTTCGGTATAATTGATTTCCTCAAATACCAGCTTGTCGATCTCCTTTACGTCAGAGGGATCGGAGATGTCGAACATGGAAAGTTTCAGCCCTTCCTGGCTCAGCGTATCCGGGTCTACCTCACGGCCGATGCCAAGCAGCAGATTCTCATCGTAAAAATGCAGGTACTCGGAAAAACCGGTGATTTTCAGCTCGCCCAGAATCTTCGGATTGTGAGGGTCGGACAGATCTACGGAAAACAGAGGATCGATTTGTTTAAAGGTTACGAAGTAACCGGTGTCGCCCATAAACCGGGCGGAATATACCTGCTCGTCTTCGGCCAGTCCTTCGATTTTTCCCACCACCTCAAGATTACCGTCCAGTACATACAGACTGTTGGTACGTTTTTCATTTTCATAGTGGTATCCCAGGGATTCACCGGTCAGATCGTCGGTGATTTCCACTACGTCATAGGAATCCACGGTGGTGACTACCCGGAAGTAACCATTATATTCATTCATGGCGAAAGGATCCAGAATCTCACCCTTTACGGTGCCGGACTTCTGCCCGGTGATCTGGCCGTCTTGATAGGCGAATACGGTCAGATTGGTCGTGCTGGTATCCGTATCCGCGGAACGGTACTGGGTATCGGCCACGTAAATATGGTCCGCAGACACATAATACTGATTCCCGCCTGAAAGAATCGCCTTGCTGTCGGCAAATTTCGTGGGATCTTTCAGGGATACGGAGGCGACAACCAGATAGCTGTCGGTGTCCGTGTTCTCCGGGATAATAATTGAAGCAGCCTCCATGGCCACACCGTTTACGATCGGGATAAAGGAATCCGGATCTTCGGGATCAGCGGTCCGGCAGGGCGTGTACTGGCTGATCAGGTAAAAATATCCGCCGGAAATCCGGGAGCTGGCGGCATAGCCGTCGGTGGTCAGGCTGCTGACTTTTTTCGGGTAGCTGCGGTCTTTGATATCAAAGAAGGTGATCCGTGTCACCGACCGCATATAGCTTTCGGAATCGCCATAGCCGGCCAGCCGTTTTAAAAAGCCGTCCCCGGAGGGAACCTTTGTCTCCAGCCAGAGCTGCTCTACACAGACCAGGGAGTCACCCTGCAGGTAGAACCCGTTGATATTTGTAAGCCCCTCGATCCGGGAGACTTCTTCCATTTGGGAACCATCCGCTTTTACGATGGAGATGGAGTAGTCGGAGCCCTTGCTGTAATCCTGTACCAGATGGAACAGGTAGGAGCCGTCGGTTTTAACCATGTCTTCCTCATCTACGGCTTCTACCTGGACGTTGGTGGTGGAAAAGGAGGCGCCGCCTTCTCCGTTTACATTGTCCGCCGCTGCTTCGGCCATTGTCTCGTTTTGCATTTTACTATTGGCCAGGCTGCCGTTTTCAGCGCCGGCAGCCGGCGCCGCCCCGTCGGCTACCTCCATCTTATAGGAAATATCGCCGCCATAATCGCTGGCATACTGTTCTTTCAGTGCCTGCCGGCGGGCCTGCACCGTATGAATCGTCTGATAAATTTCATCATAGGAAGCGGCGGCCTGAGGGAGTGAGCCTTTGCCTGCTTCTGTCTCCGGCATATCGGCGTTTTTGCCGGAGGCAGAAACGCCGGCGTCCGCGTCCGCCTGTCCGGCGACGCGGTTTTCAGCCGTTTCAGCCGGCGCGGCCAGCCTTTCCGGGCGCAGCGGGCCGAATTTCCACAAGCCCGCGGCGCATATAAGGCAGGCTGCCGCTGTCAGGGCCGGAATGAGACGGCGAAGGGGTGATTTCTTTTTTATGGGAGCGGGCGGCTGCAATTTTTCGGGCCGCCCGGCGCTGTCCCGGCCCGACAGGGGTTCCTGACGTTCATTCAATGTCTGTTTCTGCATGGCGTCCTCCAATGTTTTTCTGACGGCTTCCGGTTTCAAAGAATCGGGAACCGGAATATGTTCTGCGTCTTCCAGCATCTGTCTGATCAGAGCCTGTTCCGATATTCTGCGGTCCATAAAGATTCTCCTTTCTTTTCTTACCATTAAGAAGATTCGGGAATTTCTTATGATAAAATACACTTCCAAACTGAAAGTGGTAAAAGTGCGGCAAAACATTATTTTGTATCACAGGAAGCGATGGTAATTTCCTTGTCATACCAAAATGTTTCGCGGAATTTGCTTTTGACGGATTCAGATTTACGTTTCAAGTGATATTTTCATCTTGTTCAGCGCCCGGTGATATTTGGAACGGACAGTGCTGTAATTCTGGTTTAGCATGGAAGCAATTTCCCGCTCCCGGTATCCGCCGAACACATACAGCGCCACAATCATCTGTTCATCTTCTTTCAACTGAGCGAAAGCGGAACGGATTCCGGCATCCTGCGCAAAATCCGGATCGTGGACCAGACTGTTTTCCGCCTGCTCTAAAGGAACCGTCTTCTGGTAATAAGCGCGCATCTTCCGATTGCATTTGTTTGCCAGAATCTTAAAAATCCAGCCTCGAAATGCCTTTTTGCTGCGCAGTTGTTCAAACTGTTCAAATGCTGCCAGCACCGTGTCGCCGACTGTGTCCTCAGCGTCCTGAGGATTGTTCAGCGTATACAGCGCAAAGCGGTAAAGCTCTTGGTAGACCTGGCTGTAAAGCTCTAAAAAATCAGATAAATCTTTTTCGGTTTTCATACTGGTCTCACCCCCTGCAAGGCCTTTGGCGCGGTGATATTTGTTCACATGATATCATATAAGTGTACCGGAAAAGGAAAAATGTTGCGCGGAATTGAAAATAATTGAACTTTTTTTGTAAATGGTGCTATAATAATGAGCGGCGACAGAAAACAGACCGGACAGCGCCCCCAGGGAAGCTGCGGAACTAAAACCAACAGCAACGAACCGGACAGGCCCCGGAAAGATTTACAGACGCGAAAGCGGCTGGAAATTTTTCCAGAGAAAAGGG
>CAOKOL010000067.1 GCA_948470335.1 uncultured Lachnospiraceae bacterium
AGAATGGGCATTACAGCGGTGTTTTGTTTTCTCTGACTGTTAAAGACGGGATTATGGAAAAAAAAGCAACTCATAGGAAAAAGTGCGTAAGACTTTTGCCAAGTGCGTAAGACTTTCCCATGATATGAAAAAATCCCGGACAGTCCAAACCGTCCGGGAATCGAAATCAATCAGCATAAGCATCATAACAGTAGAAAATAAATCAGCACCACCGCCCCCAGAATAATCCGATAATATCCAAACAGGGCAAAGTCATGCTTCCGCACATAGTCAAGCAGGAACCGAATCGCCGCCACGGACACCAAAAACGCCACCACGGAGCCTACGATCAGAATCACCAGCTCATTACTGCTAATGCCCACGCCGCTGGTGACAAACTTGATCACCTTAATCAGACTGGCGCCAAACATAACAGGCGCCGAGAGGAAAAAAGAAAACTCTGCGGCCACGGTACGGGACACGCCCAGAAGCATGGCCCCCATAATGGTGGCGCCGGAACGGGAAGTGCCGGGAATCAGCGCCAGACACTGAAACAGGCCGATGGCAAAGGCCGCACCGTAGGAAAGCTGACTGAAATTCCGAATGCGGAACTCCCTTCTTTTATTGTGGTGCTCCAGCAGAATGAAAATCACGCCGTAAACGATCAGCATCACCGCCACCACGGTGGCATTGTAAAAATGCTCGTCAAACCAGTCGTTAAACAGCACGCCCAGAATTCCGGCAGGAATACAACCCACGATCACCTTGATCCACAGCTTGAACGTCTCGTTTTTCTGCCGGGGAGATTTTCTCCCGTAAAACGGATTCAATTTCTCAAAAAACAGCAGGCAGACCGCCAAAATCGCGCCAAGCTGAATCACTACCAGAAACATCTCGTTAAATTCAGGCGTCACATTTAAAGGAAACCATTCTTCCACCAGGATCATATGGCCGGTGCTGCTGATCGGCAGCCACTCGGTAATGCCCTCCACAATACCCAGTAAAACCGCTTTCAGAATTTCTACAATAGACATAATCCCTCCAAAATCGTTTTCGTGTTCCTCTGCCGTCTCCAATGCCTGATTTTATGAAGGGCCGGGAACACGGTTTTTATTTCTTTATATTTTCAATCTGCCAGTCGATGGGCTCCAGCCCGTTCTGGGTCAGGAAATCATTGGCAGCGCTGAAATGGCCGCAGCCGAAAAATCCCCGGTAGGCCGACAGCGGGCTGGGATGAGGCGCTTCCAAGATCAGATGCTTCGGGTTTTTCAGCATGGACTTTTTGGACTGGGCCGGACGTCCCCACAGCATGTAAACCACCGGCCGGTCGATCTCATTCACCGCCCGGATGGCCGCATCGGTAAATTCCTCCCAGCCGATTCCTCTGTGAGAATTGGCCGAATGGGCCCGCACCGTCAGCACCGTATTCAGAAGCAGTACGCCCTGATCCGCCCATTTTTTCAGATATCCGTTGTCAGGAATATAACATCCCAGTTCATCGTGAAGCTCCTGGTAAATATTCACCAGAGACGGCGGAATATCCACATCCGGCTTCACGGAAAAGCAAAGGCCGTGGGCCTGGCCGTCATTGTGATAGGGGTCCTGCCCCAAAATCACCACTTTTACCTGGCCGTAGGGTGTAAAATCAAAGGCATTGAAAATATCGTCCGCACTGGGAAATATCTTTCTGCCGGCATATTCTTCTTTGATTGTCTGGTACAGTTTCGCATAATAAGGTTTTTTAAATTCCGACTCCAGAGGAGCCAGCCAGTCATTGTTGATCGCTGCCATGTTATGTATTTATCCTCCTGTTCTTTTCATATACTTACAGAATCCCGTATAATCCGCGGAGCACACCCGCGGAATCTCTCCATGTCTGTCCATCATTCCGCAGACTTCCCCGGTATCCGTAAACCTTGCTGCGAAACCGGATACGGCAGGACTCCAAAAGCACATTTTATTATTTTTTCCGGTGGTATTTTTATATTCTGACAGAAATGCCTCTCTCTCTCAGATATTTTTTCAGTTCCGCTATTTCCAGCTCTTTATAATGAAACAGAGACGCCGCCAGCGCCGCATCCGCCATTCCTTCCGTCAGCGTATCATAAAAATGCGCCATCGTTCCGGCGCCTCCTGAGGCGATAACCGGAACCGGAACCAGCCGGGCCACGGCTGCTGTCAGTTCATTGTCATAACCTGCCTTTGTGCCGTCGCAGTCCATACTGGTCAGCAGAATCTCCCCGGCGCCAAGGGCACAGGCTTTTTCCGCCCATTCCAGCGCGTCCAGTCCCACGTCGATGCGGCCGCCGTTTTTGTAGACGTTCCAGCCGCTGCCGTCCGCCCGCCGTTTTGCGTCGACCGCTACCACAACACACTGGCTGCCGAACTTTTCGGCCGCTTCCGAGATCAGAAAAGGATTCTCCAGCGCAGAGGAATTCACGGAAATTTTATCCGCTCCCTCCCGCAGCAGCACTTTGAAGTCCTCCACGGTACGGATTCCGCCGCCTACCGTAAACGGGATAAACACTTTCTCCGCCACCCTGCGCACCATGTCCACCACCGTGCGCCTGCGGTCGGAGGAAGCCGTGATATCCAGAAATACCAGCTCGTCGGCTCCCGCCTGATCATATGCGGCGGCGATCTCCACCGGATCTCCGGCATCTTTCAGATTTACAAAATTAACGCCCTTTACCACCCGGCCGTCATGGACGTCCAGGCAGGGTATAATCCGTTTTGTATGCATTGTTTCAATTTCTTCCTTCCCGGCACGAATCCCCCTTCTGTGGGTATCCGCCGTCACTGTTCAGACGCCGCTCTTTTGCAGAATCGTTTTTGCATCACTCCGCCAGCCCTGCAAAATTTCTGAGGATCTGAAGCCCCGTCTCGCCGCTCTTTTCCGGATGGAACTGGCAGGCGAACAGATTGTTATGCTCAACGGCCGCGTGAATGCGGGTTCCGTATTCCGTGACAGCCGCAACGTCGGCCGGATCGGAAGCCTCCAGATAATAGGAATGTACAAAATATACATATGCCCCCTGGTCAATATCCCGAAACAGCCGCTTCCCATCCATGATTTCCAGAGAGTTCCATCCCATATGGGGAATTTTCAGCCCTGTCCCTCCGGGCAGCTTCCTGATTTTCCCAGCCAGCAGTCCCAGTCCCTTTATGCCGGGGCTTTCCTCACTGCTCTCAAAAAAAAGCTGCTGCCCCAGGCAGATGCCCAGAAACGGCTTCCCGCTGTCGGCAAAGCCGTGAATCACATCCACAAGTCCAAACCGGTGCAGATTCCCCATGGCGTCGCCAAATGCGCCCACCCCCGGCAGAATCGCCTGGTCGGCCGCCAGAATCGTCTGCGGATCTCTCGTAACTACGGTTTCCTTCCCCAGATGCCCCAGGGCTTTCTCCACACTCTTTAAATTTCCCGCGTCATAGTCAATAATCGCTATCATGATTCATATTCCCTTACAGACAGGTACTTTTTCAATACTTTTAACAATATTTCTTACATAAACCGCTTATATTTTGTTACATTTCATTATATCCTGTTCTATCTTATTTTACAATATGGTAAATCAATAAATCTGATAAAAATTGAATGAATGTTGTGAAAAGCCGGACGTCAGGCGTCGTCCCCGGCATCCGCCGCCCTCTTTTTCCACTGCTCCACATACGCCCGCTCTTTCTCCGTCAGACAGGCCCCTTCCAGCAGATCCGGCCGTCTTAGCACTGTCCGGATCAGAGACTGCTGCCGCCGCCATGCCTTGATATTGGCATGATGGCCCGACAAAAGCACCTCCGGCACTTTCCGGCCCATAAAATCCTCCGGCCGTGTATACTGGGGGTATTCCAGCAGGTTATCGGAAAAGGACTCAAAGGCGGCGGAGGTTTCATTGTTTAAAACGCCGGGAATCAGCCGGGCGATGCAGTCGATCATCACCATGGCCGGCAGCTCTCCGCCGGTCAGCACATAATCCCCGACGGACAGGTAATCGGTGACAATCATCTCCAGCACCCGCTCGTCGATCCCCTCATAGTGACCGCATAAGAATACAAGGTCTTCCTCTTTTGAAAGCCGTTCCGCGATTTTCTGGCTGAACACGGTACCCTGGGGCGTCATACAGATCACCCTGGGCTTTTTCCCGATTCGTTCCGTCAGCGCCTCCCAGGCTCGGTAAATAGGCCCTGGCTGCATCACCATACCCGCGCCGCCGCCGTAGGGGGCATCGTCCACATGCAGATGCTTATCCTGGGAATAGTCCCGGATATTGACCGCCTCCACCTGAATTACGCCTTTCTCCATGGCCCGTCCCGTGATACTGGTGCCAAGCCCGTTCATAATCATATCCGGAAATAACGTCATCACATGAAAATTCATCAGTCCAGCAGTCCTTTCAATATATGAGCCGTCACGGTTCCGCCCTCAACGTCCACGTCGAGAATGCATTCGTCGGTTACGGGCAGAAGCACTTCCTGTCCGTGATGATCCACCACATACACATCGTTGGCCCCTGTCTGCAGCACATCCGTCAGTACGCCAAACTCCTCTCCCGCATCCGTCACCACCCGAAGGCCGATCAGATCCGCAATAAAATACTCCCCTTCCTCCAGAGGCACCGCATTCTCCCGCGTAACCAGAAGGGGACATTTCAGATAAATTTCCACATCATTGATATGGTCGATTCCCTTAAATTTTAATATGACAAACTGTTTGAAAAACTTTACGCTCTCTACCGTCAGGTTCAGCCGTTCCCGTTTTCCCTCCAGAATTACTTCTTTTAACTGTTTAAACCGCATCGGATCGTCCGTTGTGGGAAATACTTTCACTTCCCCTTTCAGACCATGGGTGGAAGTAATCACGCCCACCTGCAAAAACTGTTCCATTCCGCACCTCTGTATTTTATAGTAAATCCGGCAAACGGCATCGCAGCTCAAAATGCGCTGTCACATTCTGCCGGCACCTCTTAAATAACAAGAAATTCTCCGAAACCCGGAAGTGTGACTGTCTTTTCTTCCGCAGCATTTCAGAGAATCTCCCATGTATCTGACAATCCATTATAAGAACATACTTTCAAACTGACTTACTGGATCTCCAATACAACTCTTTTGTTTTCCTTTGAGGCGGCCGCCTTTACCACGGAACGGATGGCTTTTGCAATCCGGCCCTGTTTGCCGATTACTTTTCCCATATCGGAAGAAGCAACCTTTAATTCCAGCACCAGCTCTCTGCCGTTGTCCGTCTCCGTGACAACCACCTCATCGGGATAATCAACCAGGGTTCTTGCAATGACTTCCACTAGCTCTTTCACAGCGTCTCGCCTCCTGATTATTTTTCGATACCGGCAATCTTTAACAGCTTGGCAACGGTCTCCGTAGGCTGTGCGCCCGTAGACAGCCATTTCTTTGCCTTTTCTTCGTCGATTTTGATCACGCTGGGATCTCTGGTGGGATCATAGTAACCAAGTTCTTCGATGAATCTTCCGTCTCTGGGAGATCTGGAATCAGCAACAACAACTCTATAGAAAGGAGCCTTCTTCTGTCCCATTCTTTTTAATCTCATCTTTACTGCCATCTCAATTTCACCTCCTTAGAATGATAAAATGTTATATTAAAAAGGAAGTTTGAATCCTCCTCTTTTTCCTTTTCTGCCCATCATGCCGGACATCTGCTTCATCATCTTCTGACCCTGCTCAAACTGCTTGACCAGACGGTTGACTTCGCTGATATCCACGCCTGCCCCGGCCGCGATGCGCCGTTTTCTCGACGGGTTCAGCAGTGACGGGTTGCTCCGTTCTTCCTTCGTCATGGAATAGATAATTGATTCCGTCCGCTTCATCGCCGACTCGGAATCTCCCAGATCTACCGAATCCAAGCCCTTCATCTTTCCCATCCCCATGCCGGGAAGGTTTTCCAGCAGCGCACCGATGCCGCCGATCTTCTTCACCTGCTCCATCTGTTCCAGATAGTCGTTGAAGTCAAATTCGGCCTTGCGCATTTTCCTCTCATACTCTTTGGCCTTGTCGGCGTCCACCACCGATTCCGCCTTTTCAATCAGCGTCAGAATGTCGCCCATGCCCAGAATCCGGGAGGCCATCCGGTCAGGATAAAACTGCTCCAGATCCGACAGCTTTTCCCCCATGCCCACATAGAGAATCGGCTTTCCGGTCACGGCCTTGATGGAAAGAGCCGCGCCGCCTCTGGTATCGCCGTCCATCTTGGTCAGAATCACGCCGTCGATCCCTACCTGGTCGTTAAAGGTTCCGGCCACATTGACCGCATCCTGTCCCGTCATGGCGTCCACCACCAGAACGGTCTGGTCAATCTCCAGGTTTTCCTTGATCTCCTGCAATTCCGCCATCATGTCCTCATCAATGTGAAGACGGCCGGCCGTATCTATAATTAAAACGTTATTGTCATTTTTCAGGCCGTGTTCCAGCGCTGCCTTTGCGATATCCACCGGCCTGTGGTCCGCGCCCATGGCAAATACGGGAACATCCTGCTTTTCACCGTTGATTTTCAACTGGTCAATGGCCGCAGGCCTGTACACGTCGCAGGCTGCCAGCAGAGGCCGTTTTCCTTTTGCTTTCAGCTTTCCGGCGATCTTTGCCGCCGTGGTTGTCTTGCCGGCGCCCTGGAGGCCCGTCATCATAATCACGGTCATCTCGCCGCCCGGCTTTAACTGCAGTTCCACGGTCTCGGAACCCATCAGGCTGATCATTTCCTCATTTACGATCTTAATGACCATCTGGCCCGGCGTCAGGCTGTTCAGCACATCCTGGCCCACGGCCCGCTCCTCCACCGACTTGACAAACTGCTTGACGATCTTAAAGTTTACGTCCGCCTCCAGAAGCGCCATCTTCACTTCTTTCAGCGCCGCCTTTACGTCGGCTTCCGTCAGACGGCCTTTGCCCCGCAGGTTTTTAAAAATATTCTGAAGCTTATCGGAAAGGCTTTCAAATGCCATATAAACGCTCCTTTAATATAATGAAGTAGTATCCCGGAAGCTCCGGAAAACATTCCTCTCATCCCTGGGACAGCAGCTCCAGCTCTCCGATCTGTCTCGACAGTTCCTCGATCCGGTGAATACAGCCGATCTCGCCGGTCTGCAGAAATTCCCGGGTCAGTCCGTGGATTTCCTCTACCTTTTCCCGGGTCTTTAAAAATTTGTCCAGCAGTCTGAGTTTCTGCTCATATTCTTCCAACAGCTTGTCACACCGCTTAATCATATCATGGACGCTCTGCCTGGAAGTTCCCTGCTCCCTGGCCACTTCGCTGATGGTCAGGTCGTTAAACACCACGTCCTCATAGATCCGCTTCTGATGGTCCGTCAGCAGTTCTCCGTAAAAATCATATAATAATGTCCGTTTCACAATACGTTCCACGACAATCACCTGTGATATCATACTAGATAACGAGGATGTTGTCAAGGGTTTTTTCTTTACGAATGTATGTTTGTCTGGTTTTGGTATGTCTGCCCTATCACTTAGTAATAAGATATACTTTTAGGCCTGCATTTTACCCGAAAATATATAAACCAGAATATTCCGCAAATTATCCTTGCGAAGCAGATACTCTGTCACGCCGCGGCGCATCACCTGAAATTCAGTGCCCACCGCCCTTCCGTCTGGTAATAGATAAGCCAGACCCGTACGCTCTTTTCCCCAAGAACCAGCGTGCAGTCGTATTCAATGGATGGAATCCCCGCATACCTTTTCTTTTCCTGGGAATGGACGGTGATCTCCCGGACAGTCCGGATCTCACCGTCCTCATCCTGCACTTTAAGCATCAAAGGCGTGATTTTCCCGGTACTTGTACACCAGCACTCACAGGCTACATTGATCTGCTTTCCTTTCACAATACCCGCAGGTATATCTCCCGGATTTGTACCGGTTCCGATTCCAAATGCCATGCCGCTGTCCTCCTGTCCTTATTGCGCGTCCATACCTCGGATGTATGGGGCTGACAATGATATTCCTATTAAAATATCATCAATCTTTCCTTTATGGCCTGCCGCCCCAATAATTACCATATCCGGACTTTCTCATAATCAACAGACCGCTTCTCCCTGGATATCCCGCCGCTCATATGGTCTATCGTCCGGCCCAAAAATGCCGCCCGTATCACCGCATCCGCCCCAAACCGCTCCCGTATGGCATCCACCGTACGGTCCAGCCGGATCAGCTTCTCATAATCAATCTCATCAAAAAAGTTTAGCTGCCTGTACCTGTTTTCTTCAGCCGCCTGCCCCGTATGCACCCCCAGATGCCGGATGGGCTGCCCGTTCCATAACTCCGTGAAAAGCTGACAGGCTGCCTCGTACAATTCCACAGTCAGATTCGTGGGACTGCGCGGTATCTTCTGATGGGACACATGGGAAAGGTCCCCATACCGGATTCCCACGGAAACCACCCTGGCCTGGACACCGTCCCTGCGCAGGCGGCCCCCCACCGTCTCGCACAAGGCCAGCAGCACCAGCCTGGCTGTTTCCGGATCCGTCACGTCATAAGGCGTAGTGGTGCTGTTTCCATACCCCTTGTTTGCCGGCGGCTGCGCCAACACCGGGGAAAGGTCGATCCCGTTGGCAAACCCCCAGATCACCTCCCCCTGCTTCTTCAATACGCTTTTTAACCGCGCCGGGTCCGCCGCCGCCAGCTCACCGATGGTCCGGATCCCCATGGAAAACAGTTTCTTCGCTGTGGCCCGTCCCACAAAGAACAGATCCGATACCGGCAGCGGCCACATTTTCTGCCGTATCTCAGTCTGATACAAGGTATGCGCCCAGTTCGGCTTCTTAAAATCAGACGCCATCTTTGCCAGCAGTTTGTTGTCCGATACCCCCACATTGACCGTAAATCCCAGTTCCTCCCGAATACGGTTTTTCATCCGCTCAGCCGTTTCCTCCGGTGTACCGAACAAATGGCAGGTTCCGCTCATATCGACAAATGCCTCATCGATGCTGTACTGCTCCACCACATCCGAGTATTCCCGCAAAAGCTCCATCAGCGCCACCGAGCACTGATCATACAACCCGTAATTCGGCGGAACCAGCACCAGATCAGGATATTTCCGTTTTGCCTCCCAAATTGTCTCACCGGTCTGAATCCCATATTTTTTTGCCGGAATTGATTTTGCCAGGATAATACCATGCCTGAGGGCCACATCCCCGCCCACGGCCGAGGGAATCTCACGGAGATCCTGCCTTCCGCCTTTATGGGCCAGACGGTAAACGGCCTCCCAGGAGAGGAAGGCCGAGTTTACATCTATATGGAAAATGATCTTTTTCAAACGTATGTTCACCTCTCTTGTGCTTTTATTATAGCGAACACACGTTTCTATTTCAACTGGTAATTTATGCATTTAGTGAGCCAATACACACGGCAGCCCGCCCCTCTGTCCTATATCCCGCCAAACAGGCTTTTTAAAACAGAGTGAGCTGCTCGTATTCCGTTCTCCGTTCCAGCAAGCAGGGGACTTTACGCAGAATGGCCTCCATTTTTTCATCATCCAGCACCCACTCTGCTACCTCATCCCGTTCAAGTACCAATGGCATCCTGTCATGGACCGGCTTCATGGAAGCGTTCGCCGCCGTGGTGAGGATCACAAAACGGTCGCCATCCCCATACCGGCCGTAAAATCCGGCCATAAACAAAACCGGATGCCCCTCCCTGTAAAACGTACTCTTTTCCTTCCTGGCATTCCACTCATAAAAAGACGCCGCGGGAACAACCACCCGCCTGTGCCGGACACTGTCCCGAAACAGCGGCTTTTCCGTCACGGACTCGCTGCGGGCGTTAAAGATGACCTGTTTCTCCTTAAATCCGGGAAAGCCCCAGCGCTGCCACTGGCAGCACAGGCTTCCTTCCCGTTCCGCCAAAACCGGCGCCATGTCTGAGGGATAGAAATCTTTAGCCGAAAACATGCCCACCCCACGCACTGACTCACGCCGGGATTTCTGCTCCGCCTGGCTGACCAGCTTCGCGATCTCCTTTGCCGTTTCATCGTCCACGTAATATCTGCCGCACATAAAACCCTCCAAAAATGATTGATCGTGTTATTTATTCTGCCTGTCCATAATGAATATCATACCTACAAAAAAAGAAAAAGCCAGAGGACACCCCAGCTTTTTCAATGCGAAGATTAAAAAATCAGAAATTTGTAAATATGGTCACGCTTTCGGCATTTGCCGGGAGAACTATGATTGTAAATTTTAGAAGTTCTGTTGTGGATATTACAGCAGGAAAAATCGCAAAACTAATATAATGGTTCAAATTTATTTATTCATTCGGAGCTAAAATCCATGAAATTATATATCAGTATTTCGGAACTTTTTCCATCACCTGTTTTACACCCGAAACCTGTCACACTGTTGATAACAGTCCAGACACAATTTTTGATCTCCTGCCAGTCTGATCCAGTTTGCGCCGGTGCGTTCGCCGCAGCAGTCACAGTCGTAAGAGTCGAATATACGGGCATACTCCGGTAAAGTGATTGTGGCTTTCTTTACCGTAAAAAGATCCGCCGGGGCACAGCCCTGATAATATGCAAATGACTCATCCCTGGTCATCTCTCCGGGCTTTGGCTTTAACACCAGACGAACCGATTTCCCGCTCGTCCGGTTATAGAAAGAAAAGGCCTGTTTTCCGCGCATATGGAACAAAAGATTTCCTTTGCCCACGCTGCATCCCAAAATCGCCTGAATCGCATCTACGCCGCAGGCATCATTTTCGGAAATACACACCACATCCTCATCTTTGGAAAAAGACAAATCCAGCAGTTCCATTGCATACAGCGCCGCCTTATACCCGATCGCCAGTCCGCCGCATACATGGCCGTGAAAAGCGGCGGCTTTTTCCCAGAGTTCCTTTTCATTTATCGTTTTCCCCATAATTCATCCTTTCTTAAATTCCAATCGTAGATTCTGTCTTGGATGGAACCGGTAAACTCTATAAATATTTTGTGATGTCCGCTTCGGTCATACGAAGCTGTTCCGCTCCTTCTTTGACCGTAAGCAAACCATTTCGAATTAACTGGACAACCATTTCCAGTTTACCTTCCTTACGTCCTTCCCTATGTCCTTCCTCTCGTCCTTCCCTATGTCCTTCCCTACGTCCCTGCTCATATTTTTCTCTATCACGCATTAACAATGTCATATAGTCTCGCCTCCATTCTTTGCTCTCCCTGACTCTTTTAACTTCCTCATCCACTTCTTTTACAAAGCCGTTATCAGTTTTCTTGCCCGCTACGTAATCCAGGAACGCCTTTAGTTCCAGGCTTACGTCATTCATTGTCCCTTTCGCGTTCAGAAATATTTTTGTTGTCCCGTCACACAGCGGTAAGTCCTTTTCTTCCAGACACATATTCTCAAAAGTATATCGGTGACGGTCTTTTCTGAACTCATCAAATGTGCATATAAAGATAATAAAGCTCTGGTTCAGATTATTATAACTCACTCCCTTTTCTATCAGGTTCAAATCAATTAATCCGCTGTAATACCTGGCTCGTTTGGGCAGTTCTTGTGTATCCTGAGCCTGCATTTCAATATTATAAACAGCGTCGTTTCCCGCTACATAAACATCCAGTCTGATTCCTCTCGATTCCTTCGCTATATCAATCGCTTTCTGCCGTTCCGGATACTCGATCTTTCTGATTTCAATCCCCAATATCGTTTCTAACAGCTTCCTGCATAACTTTGGATTCTCCATCACTTTTCCGAACATAAAGTCATCGCTGATGCCGATCTCATTCCAATTTATCTGATTCATCATATCATTTATGCTCATTTTTTCATCCACGTTCATTATGTCCGCCTTCTTTCCATCTAAACCATTGATCGCCGATATCCTCTTTTTCTATTTTACCATTCGGGCATCAAAGACACAATATTGAATTTAAAATTCAATCAGATTCATGTAAATCCTCTGTAATGGAAATAAAATCCATATTTCTCTGCTTCTCCGCATGTTTTTCAGTACTTTTCTCCTCTCAGGTTTTTATCCCTCATCCCCCTTTAAAAACAGTTCCTCAAGTTCTTCCTCTTTAAAGATAAATTTCTTCCCCTGCGCCTTCCGCCTTTCCTGTTCGGCCTTCGACACGACCAGATGGCCGGAGCCGTTTACCCTGACAGCTCCTCCTTCCCTGTTAACGGAAAGACGCAGTGCTTTGTCCTATTCGATTTTAATATGACTGTCGAAATATTGTATAATTTTCTCACGGCAAGGCTGGCGGTCGTTCCGGTAAACTCTTATCGTTGTGTTGTCGGCGCCTGGAATGATAACCGTATGTCCCATGTTATAAGACATACCCAATGAGCCTGTTGCCAAGATACATTCCGTCAACTAAATACATTTTCATACACATAATCTTTCTCCTTCCGTGCCCTGCACTAACCATTTATTTATCTTACACATATATACTAACGCTGAAACATCTATGTGCATAGACGTGATAGTGCAAGGAAATGAGCCATTATGTAATACATATTTTTAGGGAGATTGACACTCATATGATGATTTATACATATCCGTCACCTTGTTAATACTCCTATTCTCCATGCTGTCCTGTATCAATATTTATTGCCTGTCTCAAATAAACTTAAAATTTTAATTGCCTGCTCTCCTGATTTTTCTGTACTGATTAACTCAACTTATTATGCTGTTTCGTATATTTTCTTCTGTTTAAAATTTCCCTCGCTTTCACCTACACTTCACTTACTAAGGAAATCTTGCTGGCAGTTTTTCCCCACTGCATGGGTTAATGTATGCATTTTTTTACCCTACTGCATACGAAGTGTAATTTCCCACCAGATTTTTTATCACGTCTAAACGCTTTTCATGCTTTAAGCAAAACCCTTTTTACGGTATGAACTGGCACGCCAGTATCTCCATTTTTTAATTGAGAAATATATGTATTCGTGTTATAATGGGATTGTGTAATTGAAAAGGGAGCAGGATGCGGTTTTCTGATAGATGCCCTCTAGTCTTACGAAAGAGAGTGGTGCCCATGAGCGTGATGGAAGTTTTGACATTATTGCTTGTTATCTTTGCGGCTCTGTCTTACATAGACAATCATAAAAAGAAATAGCATCCCCACTGTCCAAAGTTAGATGCTATTTCTTTTATAATATTAATTTAACTGAGGGCACATCGGAACTCGTGTCCGATAAACCTTTCTGATTAGATTATACACTAGAGCCGCCTGTTTTGCA
>CAOKOL010000068.1 GCA_948470335.1 uncultured Lachnospiraceae bacterium
TGAAGGGAAAGCCTATGTAGGGAAATCCCTGCCGGTTGTAGTGAAGAACTACAAAGAGACCAGGCCCAAAGCAGTTATTATATATGTAGGGCAATATTTTGGCATCTTTCCCTTTCTTGAATTTTTACAACTCTATGCAGAATGCACTTTAGAAGTAAGACAACTTCTTGATCCGATCCTGGCTAAAGTATAGCAGGCTTTTGGAGGCTACTCCAAAAGCCTGATTAAAGGTAATATTTCAGGGAATATTTTCGGCAGTTTCAAATCGAACTTCCGGTAAATTTTCACACATATCAGTAAGAAAGCCGCCCGAAAAAACAAATATTCTTTCAGGCGGCCACCGCGTACAGCTCTCTGTTCTTCTGTCATTGATTTTCAAACATCTTCCCGCCGGAAACATGTCAGCTCCTTCGGATAACTGTGAAGCACCTCCGCTCCTGTCTCCGTCATCAGTATCAGATCCTCTATCCGCACGCCAAACCGTCCCGGCAGATAGATACCCGGCTCCACGGAAAAAGCCATACCCGGTTCCAGAACAGCTTTCTCACCCTCCGCCGCATTTGGACATTCATGAACGTCTATCCCCACGCCATGGCCGGTCCGATGAATAAAATACGGTCCGTACCCCGCGTCACAGATCACTTTCCTGGCCGCGCGGTCAATTTCCTCCATCGGACGGCCCAATACGGCTGCCGCCTCACCGGCTTCGCTGGCCCGGCGGACAATATGATAAATTTTTTCAAATTCCGCATCCGGCCGGCCAAACCAGAACGTACGGGTCATATCCGTATAATAATGCTTCCAGGTTCCGCCGAAGTCCACCAGAAGACAACTGTTCTCCCGGATAACACCCTGTCTGGACGTGTAATGGGGATCGGCCGCATTGGCGCCGGCACAGACGCAGGCATCCGGCATATCCAGTCCCAGACAGGTCATTTCATAGCTCAGCCGGGCAAAAAATTCCGCTTCCGTCTTTCCGATCCACCGGCCGCCCTGCTCCATCACCCGGCGAAGGGCCTCGTCTCCCAGACGGCAGGCATTCCGCAGTCTGTCCCGTTCTTCCTCATCCTTATGGACGCGAAGCTGATCCAGGATCTCCGAAGCCGGTATAAATCCGGCGCCTGGCAGCAGCTTCTGCAAAGGCAACAAAAACTGTGCCTGTGTGGATCGCTCCACAGCCACCCGGTTCCATTCGTACCCAAGCATTTCCAGCTTCCAGCGCAGAACCGGATAAGGATCTTCGCCATCCTGCCAGAACACCTGCTCCCCCTCAAACAGCTCCGCCGCTTCCAGCCGGTACAGGCTGTTGGCCAGCAGAAACGGCTTCTTCCCCGGCGCCAGCGCCAGGACAAAAAGGCGTTCATCCACAACCGGGCTGTCTCCCAACGCATATTTCATGCCCGCCGACGGCATCAGCAGCAGCAGATCCACCTGATGCCGCTCCATTACCTCCAGAATCCGCCCGATCCGTCCATTCTTTGTCTTTTCTGCCATACAGATGACCTCCCTGTTAAAGTTCCGCAGCCCCCCTGCCAGCCCTTTATAGTTTACCTGACACTGCCCAAAACGTCCCGCTTCATTTCCGCCCTGCTTCCTACATCCGTTCCCTTAATATCCCTTCCGCATTTTCCAGTGGGTAATGACACGCCGCCAGGTGCCCTTCTCCCATACTGCGAAGCTCCGGTACTTCCGTCCGGCATTTTTCCGTACGGTACTTGCACCTGGGATGGAAGCGGCAGCCTTCCGGCAGTCTGGTCGGACTGGGCATATCGCCTTCCAGAATCGGGGCATCGTCCTTTCGCAGCTTCGGGTCCGGAATCGGCACCGCCGCCATCAGCCCCTCCGTATATGGATGCATCGGATGGCTAAACAATGTCACCTTGTCCGCCATTTCCACAATTTTCCCAAGATACATAACCGCCACATGGGTGCTGATATGCTGCACCGCCGGCAGCCCATGGGCAATAAAGATATAGGTCAGCCCAAATTCTTTCTGCAAATCCGCCAGCAGATTTAAAATCTGCGCCTGTATGGACACATCCAGAGCGGATACCGGCTCATCGCAGATAATCAGCTTCGGCCGCAGCGCAAGGGCTCTGGCAATGCCGATCCTCTGACGCTGCCCTCCGGAAAACTCATGGGGATAGCGCATGGCATATTCCTGCGGCAGACCTACCGCATCCATCAGCCGGTATACCTGTTCTGTCAGCGCTTCCCCGCCGCACACATGATGGCTTACCAGAGGCTCCCCGATGATATCTTTTACCCGCATACGGGGATCCAGAGAAGAAAAGGGATCCTGAAAAATCATCTGGATATTCTTTCGGAGGGCCCGCAGCTCTTTCTGATTGTCTCCGGTATGCCCTCCCCGGTTACGGCCAGACTGGGCTGCCGGCACAACTGGCGCAGCTCCTCAATGTATTCTTCCCGGTGCGCATCTATATAAGCCAATACTTTTTGTAATCGTTCCGTCATCATTAAACCTCTCAATTAAGTTCCGCTACAGTCCTCCCAACCTCTTTCACCCCTGCTGCCGGCGGGCCGCAAGATAGCTCCATACCCCTGCCGCTATGACCAGACATCCCCCTGCTGCGGCTGCGGCAGTTACCCGTTCTCCCAGGAACAGCCGGCCGAACAGCATGGAAAAAAGAATGCCGGAATATCCGTATATATTAATCTCACCCACCAAAGCCCGTTCAAAGGCCCACATCTGCGTCAACTGCCCCAGTCCGCCGAAAAGACCGATGCCGGCCAGGCACAGCCACTGTCCGCCGTCCGGCATCGTGAAATCCGCCAGCAGAAACGGCGCGGACATCAGCAGGCTTACCACTGAAAAATGAATGGCCACGGTCAGCGCATGTACTCTGTTTTTCAGCATACCCAGACAGACAGATGCAAATGCACTGAACAGAGAAGACAGCGCCGCCATCGCGAAAGTGAAGCTGTCTCCGCTTAAAGCGCTGCCGGGAGCCGCTGTCAGAATGCCTCCGCCTATGGCCAAAAGCACCGCCAGATACTGTTCCCGGCCCACCCGCTCTTTTAAAACCACCGCCGCCAGAATCACCACCAGGAACCCGGAAGTACGGCCTATAATCATCAGACTCCCCTGATCTCCGGTCTTTGCCGCAATAAACAGGAAGACCACGTTCAGACAGCCGCATACCGACCAGGCCCACAAAAGAGGCTGCTGCTTTAGGGTTCCCAGCACCGAAATGCCTTTTCTCCAGACCACGGCATACATTGCCAGACACATGACATTTCGGAAAAATACCTGTTCCATGGCCGGGATCTCCACGCACAGGCTGGAGCTTAACTGCATGGCCGAAAAACAGGCGGCGCTGGCCATCATCAGAACAATCGCTTTCTTCTTTGTCTTTTTATGCATCGCCGTCCTCACGTCGATCTGTGCATCAGTTCTTTTGTAGCAAGATACAGATCCCCGTATATTTTTTCCATTTCCCCATACGTTTCATGTGCCGCCGGGTCCGGAAGATATACACAGCCAGGTCTGATTTGCCGCTTCAACTCGCTAAAGTTTTTGAGTGCGCCTGTCCCGATTGCCGCCATCAGTGCATCTCCGTAGCTGGCGCCTACCGTTACCGCCGGCACATATACCGGCCGGCCGATAATATCCGCCACGATCTGCATCCACGGCCCGTTTTTCGTTCCGCCGCCCACGGCGGTAATATGAGACACAGGCAGTCCCACCGCTTCCATCAGCCGTACGTTCTGACTCAGGGAAAACCCTACCCCCTCCAATGCCGCCCGGTATATATGCCTCCGGTCATGCTCCATAGTCAGGCCGAACAGCACCCCCTTCGCTTTCGGATCGTTAATCGGCATCCGTTCTCCTGCCAGATAGGGCAGACAGATCAGTCCTTTGCTGCTGTCAGGCAAAGTCTCTGTCATTGCGCCGTAAGCGTCGGGCCCGCCCTGCTCCTGCGCTTTCAGCAGATCTTCGTAAAAACAGTCCCGTACCCACCGGGTCAGCGTGCCGGCCGCATTGGTGCCGCCCGATACGCTGTAAGTTCCCGGCACCGTAAAATTGCCCCCGTGTACTCTGGGGTCCGTCACCGGATGGTCCGCGCAGTAGTAGAAGAACAGCGACGACCCAAACTGAAACATCACCTCTCCCGGCTCCACAATTCCCACGCTGACGGCCTCTGACGTGGAATCTCCCGTTCCGACGATCACCGGCGTACCTTCCAGAAGGCCCGTCTCCCGGGCTGCCTGTACCGTAACGGTCCCGGCCAGCTCCGTTACCTCCCGGCATTCGCACAACTGGTCGGGCCGGCAGAAAAGCCCGCATTCTTCCTCGTCCGCCAAACCGTCCTCCCGGTACAGCGGCCGAAACGCCGCCTTCGCCAGAAACTGGTCGATCACATAATTTCCTGTCAGTTTCGCCGTAATATAGGAGGAACCGGTAAGAAATTTAAAGGTTTTTTCATATATCTCCGGCTCCCTGCGGCGAACCCACAAAATTTTACAGGCCACATCATCGGAACAGAGAGGATGTCCGAACCGCTCCAATACACCCGCTTCGCCATAATGCTTTGTAAGCCATTCCATTTCCTCGGTGCATCTGGCGTCTATGCCATACAGAATCGCTTTCCGCAGCGGCCTGCACGCTTCATCCACCGGCAGACAGTCACAGCCCAGCACGCTGGCTCCCACACCGACGATCTGCTCCGGGCCGATTCCCTGCTTTTCCATCAGCCCCCGGGATACCTGACAGAAATCATGCCACCAGACAGCCTCGGCATCATGCTCAAAATAACCGGGTGCGGGATTCTCCATCACATGCTTTACCGCACAGGTACACGCCACCTGATAATTTTCGTCCACCAGAACGCCCTTTGTCTCAAAGCTTCCGATGTCTATCCCCAGAAAATACTGTGCCATCTTCTGTCTCCTGCTTCTTTTACAGCGTTTCCCTGAATGCTTTCACTACTTCCATAAACTTCACAACCCGTTCAGGATCCACGTTATTTTCAAATTTGCCGTCTTTTTTGAAAGTGGTTCCCACACATGCGCCGTCCGAGCTGCTGAGTTTCTCCGCAGCCGTCTGGGCATTGCAGCCGGTATTGCAGAATACGGGCGTGTCGCCTGCCACGGACCGTACCAGCGCAATGGCATCCGTGCTGGTTTCGCTTCCGGCCGACGCGCCGGATACACACAGGCCGTCCGGTGCGCAGTGGAACAGGATCGATTTGGTAATCACCCGAATATCGCGTTCTACCAGATAGGCGTCGGATTCCGGGTTTACCTTATATAACAGTTTCAGATGATCCAATCCCAGCGCTTTTTTTCTGCGAATCACAGCGGCAACATCCGTGTTCACCACGCCGTTTTCCCCCATATAGGCGCCGGTAAACGCACTGCGGATAAAAGAAGCCCCGGTGGAAGCCGCCAGCTCCAAGCTTGCCATCGGATTCAGCACCACGTTCACACCGAAGGGAATTCTGATGGATTCTTTTAATCTGCCTACCAGATAGCCCATGGCGCCGATGGTAACAGGATCCGCCTTGACCTGATAGGGCAGCGAAAACTCATTGGCGATCAAAATGCCGTCCACGCCGCCGTCCTGCAGCCCGTTCAGGTCCTCCAGAGCCTGTCGGTATACATCTTCCATATCGCCGCCATACAGCGGATCACCGGGCAGCGCCCGCAGATGCAGCAGCGCAATAATCGGTTTCTCTACACCGAACATTTCTTTTGTCCAGGTCATGTTCATCTCCCCCGTTTTCATTGATAAAATTTTAATTGCCGTTTTTTTGGGCAGACTCTGACTGTTTTTGGCAGTTCTGCCGGATGTGTTTTTCTGTTATCTTATAATGTATTATAACATTATGTCATTATAATATATATTATCTTATAATATGTCAATAGTTTTTGAACATTTTCTACAAATTTCTAAATGATCTTGACAAATTTTTGTTTTTTCGTTATCTTATATTGTATTAATACGTCTTATTTGAATTGTCATTTTGGTAATTATATATAAGCAGCCTTTTTGGGAACGCTCATAATCAATTGCGGTCAGCGTACAGATATGCGGTGATAGGGACAAACATCCGGCAGGAAAAAATCCGCCGGACATTTGATCAATGAAAATGCATGATAACGCTAACGGCATTTTTTTGAGCTTATGACAGATAATTACCGCTTAAAATTAAGATATATTTTAAAATCGGGGAAGGAAATCAGAAGAAAAGATGAAACTGAACGAACAGGACATCCTGCCGCTTTACAAGCAGCTAATCGAAACCATCAGAAATGATATTTTATCCGGAAAGTATCCGGAAGGCAGCCGGCTGCCTTCCGAGGCGGAACTGAGCAAATATTATCAGGTAAGCCGCATCACGGTCCGGGCCGCTTTAAAGGAACTGACGGAAGCGGATCTGATCGTCAGAAAGCAGGGGAAAGGCACGTTCGTAGGAAAGAAAAAGCTGTCCCGCGACCTGTCCACCGCCAACAGCTTCACCCAGGCCTGCCTGGAGATGGACCGCATCCCCGGCGCCCGGCTGATTTCTTCCAGCCTGGAGCCGGCTACGGAAGCCGACTGCGAATTTTTTCATCTTCCCTCCGACGCTCAGGTTGTCTGCCTGCGCCGCCTCCGCTACGCCAACAGCGTCCCCATGTCCGTGGAGGAGGACCGGTTTCCGATCCGATATTCGTTCCTGCTGAATGAGGATATGAATAATACTTCACTGCTGGACCTGCTGCGCGAAAAATACAACATTACTTTTTACGATATCCACAGAACCATCGAAGTCGTATACGCACCGGGCCATATCGCCAAACTGCTGAACTGCGGCATAAAAACGCCTATGATGTATATCGTCAGTACCGGACTGGAGGTGATGAGCAGCATGCCGGGACAGCGGTCGCTGCATTACATTATCGGCGAGAATTTTAAGCTTACGATTTAACCCTGCATCCGGGCACAGTCCCCGAAACCCCAGCCGCAGTATCCGCCGGAATATTCCGCAGGCAGACGGAAAAGCAGAATTTCGAAAACAGCCATCCCATTACTTGTCAGAATAAAAAAGTAATGTTATAATAGGGAATTGATACATACATTACGACAGGAGGAAAAAGTCATGCCTTTCATTGCCAAGATATTGCTCGTCATTCTAATCGTCCTGGCCGTTATTTTTGTCATCCTGATGTTTGTAGGCAGAAAGCTGCAGAAACGCCAGGTAGAACAACAGGCCCTGATGGAGCAGATGGCCCAGACGGTTTCTATGCTGATCATAGACAAGAAAAAGATGAAGCTAAAAGATGCAGGTCTTCCGAAACAGGTGTATGAACAGACGCCCAAGTATCTGCGGGGAACGAAAGCCCCTGTGGTGAAAGCGAAGATCGGCCCCAAAATTATGACCCTTTTATGCGACCAAGCGGTTTTCGACATCCTTCCGATTAAGACCGAAGTAAAAGCCGTGGTCAGCGGACTGTACATCACCAGCGTCAAAAACATCCGCGGTTCCGTGGTACAGAAACCGAAAAAGAAAAAGTTCCTGGATCGTTTCAGAAAACAGAAAGTGTGAAAAAGGGGCCGTAAGAAAAGTCCCATAAAGAAAAATCGCTGAGGTCGTGAGATTTCAGCGATTTTTTGGTATCGTTTATCCTTTTGTCCGATTGACCGCTTCCACACGAATCAGGTTATGGGCCACATACTCATAGTTTACTTCCATGGCATAGGTCGCCGAAAAAAAGATCCGTTCTTCCGTGATCTCGCACTCCAGCTCCTCCACCTTCGTTCCCACGGAAATCTGTCCGTAAGGAGTCGTATAGACAAACTGATTGCTTTTCCCCTGCTCCAGATTAATCTGTGCGTTAATCACCCCTTTTTTGGTAATCCGCACCCGCTTTCCCCCATCCATGATTTTGATTGTATTTCTGGTTGGCTCCTCAAAGCCTTCGATCATTTCCTTATAAAAAATATAGTGATTTCCGTTTTTCTGATGGTAAATTCCTGTCGTCACGACTTCCATCTCGTCGGCGTCTTCCTCGTCATACTGGCGGCCCAACACCCGTACTATAATCTCTTTTTCCATACCATCCTCTATCTGCTTCTTTTTATCGCTGAAAAGCCATCCGGATCAGTTTATTGACCAGTTGGAACCCGGACAGCCCTTTGTGTTCCCACAGCATGGGATACATGCTGATAGGCGTAAAACCCGGTATCGTGTTCGCCTCGTTAAACACCACGTCTCCCTCTTCCGTTACAAAAAAGTCAAGACGGGCCATCCCGAATCCGTCCAGCCTTCTGTAAATCCGCACTGCCGCCTCCCGTACCCGCTCCGCGGCATCTCCGGGAAGAACCGGGTCCAGAACCGTCCGGGACTCCTGGCTCTCATACTTTGCTTCATAATCGTAAAATTCCGCCCCGGCCAGTATTTCGCCGACGCCTGCCGCTTTCGCCTCCCCGGCGCCTAAAACGGCGCACTCTACCTCATGGCCGACAATCGTCTCCTCTACCAGGATTTTTCTGTCATGTTCCGCCGCCTGCAAAAGTCCTTCCACAAGCTGCTTTCGGTCAGAGGCTTTTGACACACCCCGTGAGGAACCGGAACAGGCCGGCTTCACAAATACCGGATAAGCAAATCTGCTCTCGATCCGTCCGGCCACGGCTTCCATGGCATTCTGCCCCGATAATTCATTTTTATACACCAGCTCATAGTCCGCCTGCCGGATTCCCAGCGTACTGACCAGAATCTTTGTGTACAGTTTATCCATCGTCACCGCCGAAGCCAGCACGCCGCAGCCCACATAAGGAATTCCCGCCAGTTCCAGAAGACCCTGAATCGTTCCGTCCTCTCCTTTGGCGCCGTGAAGTACCGGAAATACCACGTCCACCGGAAAAACCTGCGCGCTGCCATTTTCCAGCAGAATTACGCCTTTATGCCCGGCATCCGGCGAGAGAACGGCTCTTGTCTTTCCTCCGGTCCATCTTCCCGACTCAATATCTTCCACGGAATCCGTTTTCAGCCATCTTCCGTCCCTGGTAATACCGATCAGCAATACGTCATACTGCTCCCGGTCTATGTTCTGTATAATGGTTACGGCGGAAATGCAGGAAATCTCATGCTCCGTAGACTGTCCGCCAAATAATACCGCTACTGTCTTTTTTTCCATATACTTCTCTTTTCCTCTCCAATCATTCCGGAATCATTCTTATTTTACCTTTATTCAGCTAAATGTTCAACCAGTTTCGCCCGGCGTCTCTACTATTTTTATTCATTGCCTTGCAATATTATTTCCCGTCATCTATAATAATGGAATGGCACATGAGCCGAAACCTGATTTTGAATAAAAAGTCTGCCTTGAGCAGGATTCTCCGCCTGCGGCGGGCCGCCCCGGCGGCATTTTGCCTTACCGCCGCAGTTCGCTGAAGCTACACTGAGATTAGAAAGAGAAAACAATGTCTGACGAAACAATCCACCAAACAGATTATAACAATGCCGTTTACCAGAAATTCTCCAGACTTGTCATCAGCCCAGGGGCCATAGCCCACAATATCGGCGTCATCCGCTCCATTACCGGCCGGACAATTATCGCCATCGTAAAAGAAAACGGTTACGGCATGGGACTTTTGAACGAATATCAGATCTTAAAAGATCTGGACATTCCCTTTTATGCAGTCACAAACACCCGTGAGGCGCTTTCTCTGCGCAGCTTCGGTTGTACCGAACCGGTCCTGCTGATGTCTCCCGTGGCAGAATACGAAGACTGTCTGGAGCTGGCAAGACAAAATATTATTTTTTCCCTGGAAGCTGAATGGCAGATTCCTCTCCTGGACAATGTATATAAGGAAACCGGCATTACGCCGAATGTTCACATAAAAATAGAAACCGGCATGGGACGGTATGGATTCCGCTGGAATCATCTGCCGGATTTGAAGTCACTGACTGCGCATCTGTCCGTGGAAGGCTGCTTCACCCATCTGGCCGGACGGCCGAAAAAATATCGGCAGCAGGCAGAACAGCAGCGCCAGCGGTTTTTAACCGCCGTGACCGCTCTGGAAGCCATGGGCGTCCCATCAGGAATCAAACATATGGCAAACTCCTCCGCCGTCATGACCGTGGGGGATTTCGGTATGGACGCCGTCAGAGTGGGGTCTGCTTTACTGGGAAAAACCACCGTTTACGGAAACCAGGCGCTGGGAAATGCGCCCCTGAAATGCGCCGTCCGGCTGGAAGCGCCAATCTATGAAATCCGGACGTTCCGCAAAGGAGATACCATCGGTTATCAGAGCCACCTGACGCTGAAAAGGGACAGCCGCCTGGCACTGGTGCGCATCGGCCACACTGACGGCATTTACCTGGGATATGGGGATGTTCCGGAATATTTCTTCCATGGCTTTCTTCACCTGCTGTCGCTGAAACTGCGGCCGGGCCGCTACCGGAAAACAGTGACTGTCAACGGAAAGCAGGCGCCCCTGGCCGGTCTGCTGGGCGTCGCCCATATGATGATCGACGTCACCGACATCCCCTGTGAAGCCGGCGACAGGGTGACGCTTAATGTAAATCCGCTGCTGATTCATCCGGCGGTGCCGAAGGTTCTTTTATCGGATGCCGGACAGATATCATAACCGATTGTCGAATGTTAATACACTGACGTCCGTGAAATCTTTACGCCGGCTTTACCGGCATTTTCCGCAAACCGGCCATGCACGATCTTCGGTGTGTTTTATTGGATATTTCGTATTTTAAATACCGCTTAAAGGAGTTCTCAATCACATGTACACATATGAATTTATCGGTTCCGATAACCATGAGGAGTTTGAAACGTTTGTACGGCAGCATCCCAAAGGACATCTGCAGCAGAGCTGGGAATGGAGCCGGCAGAAATCCTACTGGCTGTTTCAGGGGATCGTGGTGCGGGATGAAAGCAAAGAGATCAGAGGCGCCATGTCCGTTCTGATCCGCCGTATCCCCATGACACCCTGGACGCTGATGTACGCCGCCAGAGGGCCTGTCTGCGACATTCACGACAAAGATATGCTGGCCTGTCTGCTGGAAGGGGCCAAAGTACTGGCCAAACAGCACCGTTCCTACGTATTAAAGCTGGATCCCGACATTACCTTTGATGAAACTGAATTTATGAAACATATGAAAGACCTGGGCTTTGTGCTGGCCCCCAAAGCGCTGAATTTTGAAAACATTCAGCCCCAGTACGTCATGCGCCTTGATATCGAGGGCAAAACCGAAGATGAGGTCATGGCCATGTTTAAGCCCAAAACCCGCTACAATATCCGGGTGGCCATCAAAAAGAACGTGGAAGTAAAAGTCTGCGGCAAAGAAGCCGTGGACGATTTCTACCGCATTATGATCGAAACCGGCGCAAGAGATCAGTTTATGATCCGCCCCGCCCAGTATTTTTCCAATATGCTGGACAATCTGGGAGAAGACGTGCGGCTGTACATGGCTTACCACGAAGGGGAAGCCATCGCCGGAACCATCTGCGCCAAATTCGGGGACAAGGTATGGTACCTGTACGGCGCATCCTCCAATGCCCACAGAAATCTGATGCCCAACTACCTGCTGCAGTGGCAGATGATCCGCTGGGCCGTGGAAAGCGGCTGCAAATTGTACGATTTCAAGGGAATTTCCGGCGATCTTTCCGAGGACAATCATCTGTACGGGCTGTACCGGTTTAAGAGTGGGTTTAATGCCACATTTACGGAGTTTGTGGGAGAATACCGTTATATTTTCCATCCGCTGGCCTTTAAGTTTGTGGAGAAGATGCTGCCGGTGGCGAGGGATGTGGCAAGTAAGTTCAGAAAAAAATAGATTCGGAAGCCAGAAAAGTTTTGCCGGAAAATCATTTTATGACCCATTCGTTTCACAGGCTCTCATATCGGCTATTTGACGATAGCGGAAACAAAAAGAGAGCCTGTGGGTCTTCTGCCAGATGCCGCGTCAGCAGCCGGCACAGACTGACACGGGAACTACTGCCGCCAGTGTTCCATCACCTGCTCCTTTGAAACCTTTGCGTATGTTTCCGTTTGGATAATCGCCTGATATGCGGAATCGAAATTCAGGGACAGGCTTTTTAAAACGTCTACCAATGCTTTCAGGCCCTTAATCTCTCCTTTGATTTCCGCCTCATCCAGTTTATCCTTTATCTCATCTTTCATCAGTTCCATCAGCGCCTCACACATCTCTTCCTTCACCTCCTGAAATTTTTCCGCATTCGCTTTCACGATGATATCCATTACCGAACGGTACAACATCTCATTCTTATGCTTTTCATATTCGTTCAGCAGCCGCTCCGCCATCTGCGTCTCCCCGATCCTCCTGCCAAGGCCTGACAGCCACAGATTCTCATGTTCGGAAAGTCCGGATAAAATCAGCAGTTGCATGGGGATAATATCACCCTCTATCAGATAAATCCCCGATTCCGTCTGACAAATTTCGTACTGTCTGTTCTTCTGCCAATGCTTAATCAGTTTTCTCGGATACTGAAACCTCCTCTTTCCACAGGAGGTTCCCATTCCGGAAACTCCTGCCATAGCCGTAAATCTGTGATAAAGCATGAATTTCCCGAAATGTGGGAGGCTGATCGTCTGCCTCCGTTGTGAATTGTCATCAGATATCCCGCAGGTAATGCGGGATATGAAAATGAGTGAAAATGGTAGAAAATCTGCTTTTATGTAGTTAGTTTAGCATGAAGTTTGGAGTGTGGCAAGGGGAATTTTGACAATCCCCTACATTCATATCCCCAGCGCTTCCACAATCCGTTTGCAACTGCGGTCATCT
>CAOKOL010000069.1 GCA_948470335.1 uncultured Lachnospiraceae bacterium
GGCTCTATAAGGCCTGTAAGCATCTTTTTCATTATGAAACTGTTAAACACCCGGGCGCCGGCGATTCGTTTCATCTGGTTCCCCGCGCCGTCGCCCTCTGTACCACGGGGCTGGAAAACTATACGGCGGCTCTGGGAGCCGGAAAATGGATTACGTCCGTTACAATGACTGTTTTCTATGTACTGCTTTACCATGTGTGGAGAAAGCGGTACCTTGTCAGAGACCGCGCTGCTTTAACCGCCGCCGTATACGGTCTTGCCGGGCTGAGAATTGTTCTGTGCATGATGCCGCAGAATCAGTGGCTCAGTTCGGAAGCGCCGCTTGCCTGGGGCATTTACCGGAATATCCCTTTTGCATTGCTGGGGCTGCTGGTGATTGTGCTGTTTTATCAGGAGGCAAAGGAAAAAGAAGACCGGGCTTTCCGGTGGATGTGGCTGACCATCGTGCTGAGTTTCGGGTTTTATATTCCGGTGGTGCTGTGGGCAGATCAGATGCCTCTGCTTGGGATGCTGATGATTCCCAAAACCTGTGCCTATGTATGGACCATTCTTATCGGATATCGGGCGATGAATGCGGAGAACGGGCGGAAAAATAGGGAGAAGTTCTGACGATTTGCACAGGCGCACAGGCCCTTTGCCTTGAAAGCTGCAAAGGGCCTGTGCGCCTGTTTTTCCTATCCGTATCCTATATGAAAAAGGACATTTTTATTTTAACAGCTCTGTTTTCGCCGCGGCCAGGATTTTTTCGGCTTCTTTGTCCAGCGTATCGTCCACAGGCAGGCCGGCGTCTTTTTCCAGCAGCTCCTGTGCCCGCTTCTGTGCGTTGACGCTTAAAGGAACCTCGCCCCGTTTCAGCCAGTCGGCCCATACGCTGTCGAATCCGATATTCGGGGTGAAAATTTCTTTTTCCATCAGGTATTCCACGGTATGTTCCTGTTCTAAGAAGGTTTCGCCCTCATTGACCACGCAGTCAATGGCGTCGAATCCCAGAATATCGTCGCTGATTTCGGCAGCCCGTCTGGAGCGGTAAATCATGCTGAGGATGTCGTCGTCAATGACAAGCTGGCTTAAAGAGCAGCACATAACGCTGGCGGTGCTGCCAAAGCCGGTAATCAGCGTGGCGCCTGCCATGGCCGGCAGCAGGGCATTCATCATTTTCTCATAGCCGGCCTGCTCGTCCATGGCGCAGCTGGTGCAGGACAGGCCGTATACGTCGGACATCCATCCCAGATGTGTGGCCAGCTGTGCGCAGATGGCGCTGGAAATACCGGTTTCCGGCAGGCCCAGGATGCTCTGGCCGTTTTTCATATTGGCGAAGAAGGTTCTGGAGCCGTAGAACAGCACGCAGTCCGGATTGATTAAATAAGCCAGCGACGCAAATCCCAGAATTTCCGCATGGGCCTGGGCCACGCAGCCCACGACTGTGACCGGTGCGGTCAGGCCGCCCATGGGCGCCGCCAGAATGCTGGTGGGAATGCCTGCGCCGATGATGTGCTTCATGGTGTCGGTGATTTCTTTGGGCAGGAACAGCGGAGATTCCGGTGAAACGCCTACCATGCCGATTGGATTCTCAGCCAGTTTGCTGCCGCCGTAAAGTTTGAACAGTTCCACAATGTATTTTGCGTTGTCCGCCGTGGAGACACCGGGGCCGTAGATGGGTTTCCGGGAATATTTCAGCATGGTTGCTGTCTGGGTTAACTGGCTGACTGCCGCCGGCACGTCGCTGGGATATACCAGTGCGCAGGGAATGGTCAGAGAATCCAGTTGATTCATAATGTGGATGGTATCAATTAAGTCGGTCAGCATGCCGTTTCTTCTCTTGCCCGTTACAGGATCGGCAATCCAGGGTGCGCCGCCGGTGCTGTGGGAATAGGTATTGCCCAGGCGAAAATCCACGGATGCGCCGTTGCGGGCCGTCATGGTAACTTGTTTTTTCTGGTTCTGAACAGCTTTTTCGATCAGGTCTTCGGAAAATTTAACCCGTTCTCCTTCGGCGGTACATCCGTTCTGCACCAGCAGGTCCCGCATCGCCGGGTCCTCTACCCGCATGCCGAATTTCTGCAGAATTGCAATGCCGCTCTGATGTAATTTTTCAAGCTGCTCCCTATTCAAATAGCTCATAAATGGTATCATAAATGTCAGACCCCCTCTTAAAAAGTATGGATAGAATGATTGCTGCCGCCGCAGAATACACCGCCGGAGGGCAGAGCTGCGGACGCGGAATCATAATGTGATTGGATGGATTTATTTTATATGTGAAAGATTATGCTGTAAGTTCAAAATAGCACAGAGATATGAAAAAGTCAACTATAAAATTTTTAAATATGAAAATATTTTATATATTTTCACAAAAATAAAAATGCAGTCATATCAGGATAGCTTATAAAATGGTTGATGTTTACCGAAAAAAGCCGGAAATCTATGTCAGAAAGGGCGTGTCTGCAAAAAAGATTGCATTTTTAATCAAATGACGATATACTTGAAACGATCAGTGAGACGGCTGAGAGTCGCTGTAGAAGCAGAGGTCCGGCCGGCTGTTTTTGTATATAAGGCATTGACATGATATTGAAGAACCTGAGGAATATGAAAAAATGAGCGACATCAAGCACATCGGCAGCAGTATCCGGAGCCTTAGAAAGTCAAAGGGAATCACATTGCAGCAAATGTCCGGGGCGACGGGCCTGTCCATCGGCTATCTGAGCAATCTGGAGCGGAATATGTGCAGCCCTACTTTGCAGAATGTACAGAAGATCTGCGAAGTTTTCGGCAATTCCCTTACGGATCTGCTGGAGCGGAATGCGGAATCCAAGATTGTGGTCCGCAGGAAGGACAGAGAAATCACGCTGGACGAGGACAGTAATATCCGGCTGGAAAGCATTGATTTCGGCACGGGAAACTGTTCATTCCTGTATATGATCGTGAAACCTCACAATAAGACCGACGGTCTGTGGTGGACCCATGAATGCGACGAGGTGGGCACGGTGATTTCCGGTGAACTGGTGGTTATGATCGACGACCGGAAATTTGAACTGCAGGAGGGCGACAGCATTTTAATCAAGGCCCAGAGCCGTCATTGCTATTTTAATCCGTGCGAAGTGAATTCCGTGTCATACTGGGCCAGATTCTGGGAAAAAGAGGAAGGATAAAACTACATAGGACGCATCCTGTAAAAGCCGGGCTTTGATTCCGTCATTGAATCACTGTCCGGTTTTTTTGCGTGCCTGAAAACAGGGTGATGTCTTTGTAAAAAAAATATATTATATTTTCAAATATATAAAAATAATTTCAGAAATTCCTGTCATATACGCCGGGTTTCCTGCCGGTCAAATTTTCATTATAAGCGGATTTAAAAAATTGTTATAATATAATTAATAAAATATATGGTAAATATCTGTAAAAAACTATGCAGTATTACCTAATTATTATGAAAAACATATAAAGTGATTGAAAAATATATTAAAAATTGATATGATAATGAAAATATTTTATATATGAAAAATATGCTGTAATTTTTATGAAAGGAAAATAAAGCGCAATATGGAGGCTTTGAAGAAACGCCGGGAAAGGGCTTACGCGCGTCTGCGGGACGCCGGTTTTCAGAAGGCGGTCGTGGGCGATCCGATGACGATTGATTATCTGACGGGCATTCATGTAATCCCTTATGAGCGTTACTATGGGCTGGTGCTGGATGCGGAGCGGGAGACTGCGGTGATGGTGAATCCCAGCGTGGACACCGGCTGCATGAAAGGGACCGTTCCTGAGAAGATCTATCTGGACAGCGACGGCCCGATGGAAGCGATCCGCGAATCCGTGGGGGACTGTAAAAAACTGGCGGTGGAGAAGAATTATTTTTCCATGGCCACGGGAGAACTGTTTCAGAGCCTGGGCTGCGAAGTGCAGGATATCGGAGACTGCATCACCAGGCTTCGGATGTGCAAAGACGAGGCGGAAGTGAAGTATATACAGTTTGCCGCCGAGATTGTGGACCGGGCTATCGCGTACGTATCGGATAAAATAAAACCGGGCATGACGGAAAAAGAACTGCATATGATGCTGTTTGCCTATATGTCCCAGTATCCCGGCTTTGTCACCGACGAAGTGATTATTCTGGTACAGGGCGGCGCCGATTCTGCCAATCCCCATGGAGTGTCCGGCGATTACGCGTTCCGGTACGGCGATATTATCCTGCTGGATTTCTGCGCTTATTACCGATACTACTGGTCGGATATCAGCCGCTGTCTCTTTATCGGAGAAGTGGGAAATGCGAAGATGGCGGAGATTTATGATATCGTGCTCCATGCGAATCTGGCCGCGATTGCGGCGGTAAAACCGGGCGTGGCGGCAAAAGAGATCGACCGGGCCGCCAGGGATTATATTAAAAATGCCGGATACGGGGAATACTTTCTGCACCGGACCGGCCACGGGCTGGGTTTGAGCGTCCATGAGGAGCCTTATATTACCTCGGTCAACGAGCTGATTCTGGAGGAAGGCATGACCTTTACCATCGAGCCGGGCATCTATCTGGAGGGCATCGGCGGCGTCAGAATCGAGGATGACATACTGGTGACAAAAGAGGGCTGCCGGATTCTGACCGCCCATTCCAAAGAACTGAAAGACAATATCCTGCCGCAGCAGAGCGAGAGGGGATAAGCTGTTCCAGATCCAGGGAGCCTGGGAGGGGAGTTGCGGAACTCTAATAAGCAGTGTCAAATGATTTATGAAAAACAGCAACGGACCGTACTACAAAATAGTAAGCGGCTAAAGAACACCCGCTAACTATTTTGTATGCATCGCACGTAAGGGTCTAAAAAACAGACCCTAAGTGCTCATAGCAAAGCCCCGGGAGGATTTACAGACGCTAAAGCGGCTGGAAATTCTCCCAGTTTAAGGGGGCTTGGGAGGGGAGTTGCGGAACTAAATTAGGAGGGTTATAAAATGAGTACAAATATACAATCCACGGGGGGAAAACTGAAAAAGAATATGCCGACGCTGATTATTCTGATTATTTCAGGTGCGCTGGTCTATGCGCTTCCCTATTTCAGAAGTTATTATTATGATACGTTTGTGGAATATTTTCATCTGACGAATACCCAGATGGGCGCATTGGGGAGCGCTTACGGGGGATTTGCCACCATCGCCTATTTTCTGGGCGGTTTCTGCGCGGACCGCTGGCCGGCTAAAAACCTGATGACGCTGTCACTGGTGGTCACGGGCGCGCTGGGGTTTGTGCTGGTGCTTTATCCGCCGTATCCGGTTGTGTTTGCCATTCATGCCATTTGGGGCATTACGTCAATTCTGACATTCTGGGCGGCGCTGGTAAAAGCGATCCGTTCTCTTGCCAGCTCCGAGGAGCAGGGACGTGCTTTCGGCCTGTTTGAAGGGGGCCGCGGCATCACCAATATGGTGCAGTCCGCACTGATTTTATCTCTGTTCGGGATCCTGTCCGCTAAAATTTCCGACAAAGCGGCTCTGACCTCCGTTATGGTGATCTACTCCGCCATTAATGTGCTGCTGGGGGTTCTTGTATTCTGCATGTACAGAGAAACCGAGGCGGAAGAAGAAAAGACGGAGAAAAAGGCGCTGATTGACGTGCCGGTGCTGAAAAAAGTGTTAAAGCTTCCCACCACATGGCTGCAGGCGATTATTATCTTCTGTTCTTATGCGATGTGCTGCAGTTATTTCTATATTACGCCCTATACGACGGCGGTATTCGGCGCGACGGCCGTGATTGGTGCCGCAATGGGGTATTTTTCTCAGTATGTCCGGCCGGTGGGCTGTTTTGTGGCAGGGTTCGCCGCGGATAAGTTTGGTTCGTCCAAAATCTGCGCCATTTCCTATGTCGTGATGATTATAGGAACGCTGGGCGTGATTCTGACGCCGGGAAATCCGTCTCTGATCTGGATGCTGCTGATTTTTATTGCGGCCATTTATGCTTCCATGTATGCGTGCCAGTCGATGCACTTTGCCATTATGGAAGAAGGAGACTATCCGTTGGAGATTACGGGAACGGCGACTGCCATCGTTACGCCTCTGGGATACAGTGTGGAGTTTTTTGCGCCCATGGTGGCCGGGCTGTGTCTGGACCGCTGGGCCGGCGCGGCAGGCTATAAAGTGTTTTTCGGAATACTGGCGGGACTGGCCGTAATCGGATTAATCGCCACGCTGCTGTGGATGAGTTTGACCAGGGAAAAGAGGATGGCGATTCAGGCAAAGAAAGTAAAATAGGAAGAAAGACAGAAACTTTTAAGGTTCGGTTTCATATTTATATATTAATGAGGGGCTTCGCATACGGGGCTCCTTTATTGTGCGGTTTCGACAAAAAATCCGGCAGATAAAGTATCTGTTCTTTTCCTGCGGTTTGTGCTATGATAGAGGCGAAAAAGAGAAGACAGGGAAAAATTCCGGCTGAAATTCCGTGAAGAAATAAAATTGAAGAAAAGGATGAAATGCAATGAGTGAAAATGGTACTGCATGCCATTCGGCAGAAAAAGGACAGAATGTCCTTCGGATCGGGAGCAGGGAGAGCAGGCTGGCGGTGGTGCAGGCACAGATGGTTATGGAGCATATCAGGGCCCGTCACCCGGAGCTTTCGGTGGAGATCATCACGATGAAGACCACCGGAGACATGATTCTGGACAGAAGTCTGGATAAAGTAGGAGGAAAGGGGCTGTTTGTCAAGGAACTGGATAAGGCGCTTGCGGAAAAGCGCAGCGACCTGTCGGTACATAGTCTGAAAGACATGCCCATGGAAGTCCCGGAGGAACTGCCCATCGTGGCTTTTTCCGGACGGGAGGACCCCAGGGACGTGCTGATTCTGCCGGCGGGCGCAGAAGAACCTGATTTTTCAAAACCGGTGGGCTGCTCCAGCCTGCGCAGAATGCTGCAGTTCGGAAAGCTGTATCCCCAGGCACAGTTTAAGCTGATCCGGGGCAATGTGCAGACCAGGCTGAATAAGCTGGATTCGGGCGAGTACGGCGCTACCCTTCTGGCGGCGGCCGGTGTAAAGCGGCTGGGGCTTGAGGATCGGATCAGCCGGTACTTTGAGCCGGAAGAAATCATTCCCGCCGCAGGCCAGGGCATTCTGGCGGTACAGGGCCGGGCCGGGGAGGATTACGGCTTTCTGGATACTTTTAAGGACCGGGAAGGGACGCTGTGCGCTCTGTGTGAGCGGGCGTTTGTGCGGAAGCTGGAAGGCGGATGCAGCTCTCCCGTGGCAGCCCATGCAAAGGTGGAAGCCGGTAAGCTTCATTTAAGAGGGCTGTATTATGATGAGGCCGCGAAAGGCTGGCTGACAGGAGAAACCTGGGCAGAGGCAGATGAGGAAACGGCAGAAAAGCTGGGAGCGGATCTGGCAGAGAAGCTGAGAACGGATTACCAGGCAGGAAAACGGTAGCGGATTGGGGAAACAAAGTGCCTGGATGGGGTGAGACACGCGCCCATGCGGAAAATCACATGGTACATGGGCAGTGAAGATATGAAAAATCAGCATGGAATAGAAACATGAATTCGAAAAACAGGAGATCAGGATGAGTACAGGAAAAGTATGGCTGGTGGGAGCGGGTCCTTCCGATGCCGGCCTGTTTACATTAAAAGGAAAACAAGTGCTGGAACAGGCGGAAGTGGTGGTTTATGACGCATTGGTGGGTCATGGGGTGCTGTCCATGGTGCCGGCCGGCGTGAAATTAATCGACGTGGGAAAACGGGCCGGAAATCATACGATGCCCCAGGAGCAGATCAATCAGGTGCTGCTTGAGGAAGCCCAGGCAGGAAAACGGGTGGTGCGGCTGAAAGGGGGAGATCCCTTTATGTTCGGCCGGGGCGGCGAAGAACTGGAGCTTCTGGCGGAGCATGGCATTCCCTATGAGATTGTGCCCGGTGTGACGTCGCCGCTGTCGGTTCCCGCTTATAACGGGATTCCGGTGACGCACAGGGATTTTACGTCATCGCTTCATATTATTACGGGGCATAAGCGGAAGGGGCAGGAGTACGACATTGATTTTGAGGCGCTGGTGCGCACCAGGGGAACGCTGGTGTTTTTAATGGGCATTACGGCCATGGCGGATATCTGCGACGGGCTGCTGAAAGGCGGCATGGACCCGGACACGCCGGCGGCGGTACTGCAGAAGGGAACCACGGCCAGACAGAAACGGGTGGTGGCTACGGTCAGCACATTGAAAGCGGCATCGGACGCGGCAAAAATTGAAACGCCTGCCATTATCATAGTGGGAAAAGTGTGCGGCCTGGCCGGTGAATTTGCCTGGTATGAAAAGCTGCCGCTGTTTGGCTGCCGGGTTCTGGTGACAAGGCCCAGGGAGCTGGCTTCCGTTATGTCTAAGAAACTGCGGGAGAAAGGAGCCGAGGTGGTGGAGCTGCCGGCTATCCGCACGGAGGCGATTGGGGATAACCGGGCTTTGGAGCAATGCTGCCGGGATCTGGGGCGGTATCAGTGGCTTTTATTTACCAGCCAGGTAGGCGTCAAAGTGTTTTTTGACAAGCTGAAAGAATACGGCGCCGATGTTCGGAAATTATATGGGGCGAAAATCGGCGTGATCGGCCAGGGAACGAAAAAGGCGCTGGAGGAGCGGGGACTGTTTGCCGACTGTATGCCGGAACTTTTCGACGGCCAGTCGCTGGGGCAGGCCGTGGCGGCCCGGTGTCAGGGCGGCGAGCGGATTCTGATTCCCCGCGCGGCCATGGGCACCCGGGAGCTGATCGAGGCGTTCGCGGGCGTTGACGTGGAGATCGACGATGTGCCGGTCTATGATACGGTATATGAAACCTCCCATCTGATTCAGGAGCGGGCGGAGTTTGAAAAAGGAAATATCGACTACGCCGTATTTACCAGCGCTTCCACGGTCAGAGGATTTGCTGAGGCGACGAAAGGCATGGACTACGGTCTGGTCAATGCGGTCTGCATCGGAAAGCAGACGAAAGCGGCGGCGGACAGCTATGGGATGAAAACCTGGATGGCGGCGAAAGCGACGATGGACGATGTAATCAGGAAAGTGGAGGAGCTGCACTGCGGACGGTGAAAAAAGGGTGCGGAGCTGCGGAACTACAGGGTGGTAGTGTTAAGTGGTGTATGAAAAACAGCAACGAACCGTACAAGCCCCGGGAGGATTTACAGACACTTTAGTGGCTGAAAATTCTCCCAGTTCAAAGGGGCTTGGGAGGGGAGTTGCGGAACTATAATCGGAGGATAGGATGATGGATATGAAAATCAGGCCCAGAAGGCTGAGAACAACGGAAACGTTAAGAAAGATGGTCCGGGAGACTAGAGTGGATAAGGCCTCTCTGATTTACCCGATGTTTGTGATGGACGGAGAGGGCATTCAGCAGGAAATCCCTTCCATGGAAGGGCAGTACCGGTACAGCGTGGACAAAATGTCCTATGAACTGGAAAAGCTGTCCCAGTCAGGCGTGTCCGGCGTAATGCTGTTCGGCATTCCTTCCGAGAAGGATGCCTGCGGCAGCCAGGCTTATGCTCAGGACGGCATTGTCCAGAGGGCGCTGCGGGAGGCAAAACGGCAGTTTCCGAATCTGTATTATATTACGGATGTGTGTCTGTGCGAATACACCTCCCATGGCCACTGCGGCCTGTTAAAAGGGGATTACGTGGACAATGATCCCACGGTGGAGCTGCTGGCGAAGACGGCGGTTTCCCATGTACAGGCCGGCGCGGATATGGTGGCGCCTTCCGATATGATGGACGGCCGGATTATGGGCATGCGCCAGGCGCTGGATGAAAACGGATTTACGGAGACGCCGATTATGTCCTATGCGGTGAAATACGCGTCGGCGTTTTACGGTCCGTTTAGAGAGGCGGCAGGCTCGGCCCCTTCTTTCGGCGACAGGAAGTCTTATCAGATGGATTTCCATAACCGGAAAGAAGGACTGAAAGAAGCGGTGCTGGATATTGAGGAAGGGGCGGATATCATTATGGTGAAGCCGGCCCTGTCGTATCTGGATGTGATCCGGGAGGTGGCCGATCTGGTAGACGTGCCGGTGGCGGCTTACAGCGTCAGCGGGGAGTACGCCATGGTAAAGGCCGCGGCAAAGATGGGATATATTGACGAGGCCCGGATTATCTGCGAGATGGCGGTCAGCACCTTCCGGGCAGGCTGCGGAATATATCTCACTTATTTCGCCAAGGAGCTGGCGAAATATATCGACGAGGGCAGAATCGGATAAGCTTTTTGTACCGGCAAAGAATCCCGCGAAGCCGGGGCTTATTTGCGGAGAATCTCCCGTGAAACCAGCTTTCGTCAAAAAAGAGAAATCGGATGGGAAATAAAAACATGATTTGTCAAATTTGTTAGAATTGGATAAAAATCCCCTTTTTTCGTGAAAAAACTAATTGACAAAGAATTTGTCTTATGATATAGTTTTTTCCAATAAAAAGTAGCAGGCAGTTATGAATGCTCGCTGACTTATTTTTCATGTATGACACATAAGGACCCAGTATACAGAGGGTTTCGTGCTCATAGCCACAAATGGAATGGCCGGATCTTTTAGCGGTTATTCACTGTATTAATGCCCCGATGGTTGTCAGTGTGAAAGAAATGGCAGGGCTGTATTCCAATCAATGATGAAAGAGGGAGATTATTATGCAGAAGAGACAGATTATGTTGAAAGGCATCGAAGATGCCAAAGCTTTTGTGACAATGGCAAATAAGTGCGACTTTGAAGTTGATGTGTATTACAACCGAATGATTATTGACGCAAAGTCGATTCTGGGCGTACTGAGCCTGGATCTGAGCCAGCCGCTGACCGTAGAGTATACGGGACATCATGCCGAGTGGGAAGAATTCCTGGATAAGCATTCTCATGTGACGGTAGTTGCGTAAGAGGCGGTTTGGAAAAGGACGTTTTCCGGTATAACTGGGAAGCGGTAATGAATAAGATAAGTAAATAAGCGCAGAGCAGCAATGGGAAGGAGCCGTATTGCTGCTCTGTTTTTATATCGCGGGATTAGGGGGGCGAAAGTCTTTTTTGCCATAAATTAATGCGATTTATATATAGTACAGTGACGAAAATTTGAAATCTGATCTTTTGAAATCTCAATCTTTTATGTTGCAGGAAAGTTCCTGTGATATAAAAATAAAAAGCTCTCCGGGAAGAATCGTACTGCGGCGAGGAGGTAAAGTATCGCCGGAGTGATCCGTATCGTCGGAGTGATCCGTCACAAACACGGAATCCCGCGGAGCAGGATTATTAATTGTATGTGCCCAGACAGGCAATATTGTTGTCTGGATAGCGTACGGGGCGGCAGGGAGGAGAATGACTTTCTCTGTCTGTCTGTTTACACGGTATTTGTAAAGATGCGCTGAGTGTGTCCGCATGGGTTGGAAAGAGAAGGAATCATGGCAGGAGACAGACGATATGGTTTTATTGATATTAACGATATGCCGGACAGCGCTTACGATTCCGGGGAGATTTCCTGTGATGGAATCCGCTGGGCGGTTACTTCCGATTTTTCCGACCTGGCGGTCAACCACTGCGGAGCGGTGGCGGTGACGAATCTGGCGTTGTATTTTGCCAAAAAGGGCTGTACAGGCCTGACAGGACAAGGCCAGGGAGTCGGACAGAGAGGGAGCGGAGAAAAGAATGAAGAAAATGAGAGGCCTGAGAGGGAAACTTTCAGGGCAGTACATAAAATAACAGGCAATGGCCCGAAGATCACGATTGCAGGCAGCGCGAAACAGTACTTTGCGGCAAGAGGGTATCGTCTGCATACGCGAAAGGTGAAAACTTTCGCGGTTCTGAAAGAGGCCATAGAGAAAGGGCATCCCTGTGCCGTTTTGCTGATGGCGAATCTTACGGAATGGCACTGGGCGCTGGCTGTGGGCTGGAGAGAGTATGCGCCGGGAGGACAGTATATCCGTCTGATGGACGGCTGGAACAGGGATACGGATTGCTTTTACCGGCCGGGAAAAGGGGCAAGGTGGATTGCGGCGACGGAGTACCGGGTCGGTTAAAAAAGTAGGAGCCAAACGGTTGAACATGGAAGAAAAGGAACTGGAAGCCCGTATGAAGTGATGAGTCGGATATACTGGAGAGCGGTTCTATAAAGAGTACGGTTGGAGGAGCAAAAATAGAAATTCCCTTCTAGGAAGGTGACCGGCAGAACCGGAAGCTTTTCGGGAGGGGTTTTTTTATGGCTAGAGTGGGTTAGGGTTACTTAGTTTGATGGAATATCATTATTGACTGAGTTTTTGTAAGCGATGAATAAGATATCGTTTTTACATTCCTTTAAATTTGTGTGAT
>CAOKOL010000070.1 GCA_948470335.1 uncultured Lachnospiraceae bacterium
GTGGAAAAAGAACGGGATGCGGCGCTGGCACAGGTGGAAGAAATGAAGAACACCAACTATCTTCGGGATAAAGGCGTAAAAGCTGACGATCTTGATTATGTGCTGTTTAAGGCCGGCAAACAGGTGGATGACAAGACGGATTTCAAGAAGGCGGCTGACGCCTTTCTGAAAGAGAATCCTCGTTTCACAGGACAGGGGATGAAGGTTGTTTCCACAGGAAAGCCTGACGGCGGTTCCGGCACAGGTCAGACAGTAAATGATTCAATCAACGCTTCCATTCGTTCGGCGTTTGGAAGGTAAAGAAGGGAGAAAGTGGAATATGAACAGAAGCAAGAATATGATGCGCAAATTTAATTTGCAGACATTCGCCGGCGGTACCTCCATCGCCAGGACTGATGCGGAAGCGCTGATCCCGGTACAGGAGAGCCACGAAATTATTCAGGGTGTGGTGGAACAGTCAGCCGTCCTGCAGCGCGGCCGCAGGCTGGCGAATATGACGGCGGCACAGTATAAGATGCCTGTGCTTGATCTTTTGCCGGTGGCGTATTTTGTCAACGGCGAGGGTGGTTCCGCCAGGAAGAAACTGACAACAATGGCCTGGGATAAGAAAGTCATTTACGCGGAGGAAATTGCGGTTATCGTGCCGATTTCGGAAGCTGTTCTTGATGATGCCGATTATGATATCTGGGCGGAAGTGCGGCCCCGCCTGGTTGAAGCGTTTGGCCAGAAAATCGACGGGGCGATTCTTTTTGGCGTGGATAAACCGCAGACATGGCGTGATGATGTTGTGACTACGGCCTCAAAAGCTGGTGCGACGGTAGCGTTGGGAGCCGATCTGTATGATTCTATCTTAGGCGAAAGTGGTGTGATCGCTAAAGTTGAGGAAAGCAGTTACTTTGTGAATGGCCATATGGCAGACATTACCATGAGGGCAAAGCTGCGGGGATTGAAGGATACAACCGGGCAGCCTGTGTTCAAGTCTGACATGCAGAGCGGCACGACTTACACACTGGATGGTTCTCCGATGAACTTTCCCCGCAACGGCGCTTTTGATAGGAGCAAAGCTCTGATGATTTCCGGAGATTTTTCACAGCTGGCGTACTCTATCCGTCAGGATATCACCTTCAAGCTGTTTGACCAGGGCATTATTCAGGATCCGGATACGGGCGATATTCTGTACAACCTGATGCAGAACGACATGGTGGCGCTGCGTGCTGTGATGCGTCTGGGCTGGGAAATTCCGAACCCGATCAATGCTATGGTTCCTGATAAAACGAAGCGCTGCCCGTTTGCTATTCTGACAGGTGCCGCTTCTGTCGCTTCCACTGCTTCCGTTGCGGTAGCGTATCTGGTGAATGATGGTCAGGTTTTTAGTGAAGAAGATGATGTTTATACGGAAGATCAGCTTTCCCATATGGAGGTTGAAGACCTTAGGTCACTTGCGGATGCGAAGGGATATATTATCACCAAAGAAGTGAAAGCTGAAATTATCGCGGAGTTTTTGGAACAGCAGAACGAAGAATAAGGGGGATCGGGAGTGTACGTTGATTTTGAATATTATTCCAGTGTGTTCAGCGGTTCAGTTCTGTCAGAAAGAGCTTTTCAAAAAGCTGAACAGGAAGCTGAAACGTACATCCGTTACCTGACATACTTGAACGGTGATATTTTCGCAGATGAGGCACAGGCTGACGCTATAAAGAGCGCTGTCTGTGCAGCTGCGGATGCTTATTATACAGCGGTCAGGGAATCGGCCGAAGGTGGGAATGTGAAGTCTGAAAGCAAAGATGGCCTTTCAGTGTCGTTTGTTGTGTCCCGTAAAGACGGAGAAACAGCAGATGACTATGTAAAACGCTGTATGTATCAGGTGATCCGGATCAGGTTGCTTTCTACGGGCTGGCTTTCGAGAAAGGTGGGATGTAGGCATAATCACGAATGTGGAAGCTGTGACTGTTTTTAATGGCAGGCTCGAAAAAGAAACACGAAGAAAAATCTACATACCCACGGTGATCCGGGGCATTTCCTATGTTGAAGGGAAAGGATCCAAAGTGGCCAACAACGGGGTATGGAGTGATGATGTTCAGTATAAGATAAGGGTCCCGCTGACCGCTGTGATCCAGGATGGCAGGGAATATGTCAGTGATCTGAATTATGCGAGGCTGAATGACGAAGAAGCGACAAAACACTGGACGATTCAGAAGGGGGACATGATCGCGCGTGGCGAATATGATGGTAAAAATTTTTTGTTGCATGAGGATGAATTAACAGCATACGCAAAGGAACAGGGGCTTGACCTGATTCATGTCACGGAATACGCCGATGACACGTCAGGGGGTAGCCTGTACACAAGGCACTGGCGGATCGGGGGTAAATAATGGCTGATGATATCCATACGCCGCCTGATCGGCGGATTGATTTTAATGGTGGCAGTTGTTCCCTGCGGTGGGTTGGTAATTTTGCTGTCGCAAGGAACGCTATGCTGCACCGGAAACAGAAAGTTGTTGACAGTGAGGTGCTGCGGTATTGTGCGCCGCTGATCCCTTTCCGTACCGGTTCACTGACACGTTCCGGGACAATCGGAACTGTGATCGGCAGCGGAAATGTTCAGTATACAACGCCATACGCACGGTTTCAGTATTATCAGACGGCACAGTCACGGTCCTATGATTCACGCCGGGGTGCTAAATGGTTTGAGCGTATGAAAACAGCACACAAGGCGGATATTCAGAGGGCGGCAGAAAGGGGATAGGGATGGTTGGGTCAATCATGGAAGGGATAACGAATTACTTTTTAAGTTGTCCGCTTTTAAAAGACGGAGTTTTCCGGGTGAACGCGCTGGGGAGCGAGCCAGTGGAATATGCGTTAGAATCGGCTATTACTTCTCCGGTGGTACAGACGTATATTGATGGTTCAAGCATTCGTCAATATCAGTTCAATTTTAACAGTCGGGATGCTTATTCCATGGACCGGATCATGGCAATACAGAATGAAAGCTTTTATGAAGATTTTTGTAGCTGGGTGGAAGAACAAAGTATGGCCGGGAACCTTCCTGAAATGCCGGAAGGGTGTGAAGCACAGGCCCTGGCTGTTCTTGCGCCGGGCTACATGCTGGACGCAACGATGGAGAATGCTTTCTATCAGGTCCAGTTGCAGTTAAAGTATTACAAAGAAGCCAGAAGGGAGGCATGATGTCATGTCAGATAGAAATCAGAGCAGGAACGTAACCAAGAGACATGAGTTTGCGGATTACCTGAACATTGGGACCGAGGAGACGCCTGTCTTTGTCGTGATTGGTACCGGCGTTACCAAGCTGGATGAAAATCCCGGAGCGAAATCGTCTAAAAAGAAGTATATCAATGAGGCAGCCAGTTCCTCGTCGATCACCAGTTATGAGACGGTATTCCCCTTTGAATCGGATCTGATCGTTCAGCAGGAAGCGGTCCTGGCACTTTATAACGTGGGCCGGAATCACTGCACCGGTTCTGACGCTGAATTCCAGTATGTCAGGGTGGAATTGTGGGACGGGGTTGAGAACGTGGAAAATGAGTTCGCTGCCCGGCTTTTTGTTGTTTCGGCGGAGATTTCCGGCATCAGCGGGGAAGATGAGATCGCCGTATCCGGCAACCTGAATGCGGTGGGAGACCCTGTTTTTGGCACGTTCAATACGAAAACGAGGATTTTTACACCTCTGACGAAGACGGACGGAAGCGATCAGGAAGGCGGGGACGGGGCCTGAAACGGCCCTTTTTATGTGTTAAGAAAGCAATGAAACCATGATATTTGAATCAACAGGAGGAATCATGCATGAACGTTTTAGGTGTGGAGCTGGATTATGATTTTTTTGATGCGGACCAGATGGAAGTGTACGAGCGCGAGAACCGGCGGGTAGCGGAGGATATTAAAGAGCCTGCACAGTATGAGGACAAGAGTACCGCTGACGCTTTCCGGATTCAGTGCCGCATCGTGGACAGGTTTTTTGATGCCGTTTTCGGGGAGGGCACGGCGAAACAGATTTTCCATGGCAAAGTCAATCTCCGTGACCATATGGAGGCTTTTGCGATTGTGGCGCAGGCCGCCGGGGAGGCCAGGGCTGAGTTTGATGCCCTGGAAAAAAAATATGCTCCGAACCGTGCTGAAAGACGCCAGACAGAAAAAGATAACCGCAAAATCCAGAAGTTGAACTCCCGGAATTATAACCACAATGCCGCAGGGCACAAAGGACAGGGAGGGAATCGTAATCGTTGAATATCCTGATTGACGATATGGGGTATCCTGACCAGGCCATCGTAAACGGGGAGAGATATGAAATCCGGACGAATTTCCGGACCTCCATTTTATTTGAGCTGATGATGCAGGATGACGGTCTGGATGCGCGGACGAAGGTGTGGAAAGGCCTGAACCTGTATTTTCCGGTTATTCCGGATGATTTAAGTGCGGCCGTTGATGCTGCGCTATGGTTTTACCGGTGCGGCAGGGAAGAAACCATGCTGCAAAAACGGATGGCTGAAAGGAAGGGAAAGAAGCAGGTATATTCTTTTGAGCACGACGCCGGGCGGATTTATGCCGCTTTTCTGTTGGCGTATAAAATAGATTTGCAGGACGTTGAGTACATGCACTGGTGGCGGTTCCGGTATCTTTTTGAGTCGCTGCCGAAGGACTGTGAGTTTGTGCGGGCCATGGAGTACCGCAGCGTGGAGCTTGATAAGGTTCCGGAAGGGCAGAAAGAGTGGTACGGAAAAATGAAACGCATGTATGCCCTTCCGCTGTCGAAGGAGGAAGACAACAGACAGACGGCGATAGAGAACGCCCTTTTAAACGGCGGCGACCTGTCGGGACTGTTATGAGCGGAGGTGTCTGATATTGAGAAGATAAAAGATAAGCGTGTGATCCGGGTACAATGCCCGGTATGCGGATACATAGAGCCGATTTCCTACACGGATGAGGCGGAGTGCGACGGCGTGATGGTTCCATGCAAAGGGAGGAATTGTCGCGCTGTTTTTGAATTGAGAATCAGAAACGGAAAACAAATCAGGTAGAGCCATTATGAGCCGATGATTTTTTGCCCGGAAACGAGGTGAGATCATTGGCTTATGACGGCACATTGAAATTTGACACCGCTATAGATGCCAGCGGGTTTCAAAAAGGCATCGACGGCATCGGCAGCATTGCGGCCAAAGGGATGCGGGCCACAGGGGCCATTCTTACGGGTGCGGCTTCTGCCATAGGGGCTATGGGCGCGGCGGCAATTAAAGTGGGTTCGGACTTTGAAAGCGCAATGTCAAAAGTTGAAGCGATCTCAGGGGCGGCGGGAAGTGACCTGGAGGCGCTGACCCAAAAGGCGAAAGAGATGGGTGCCTCCACAAAATTCAGCGCCACGGAATCAGCCAACGCCTTTGAGTACATGGCTATGGCCGGCTGGAAAACCGAGGATATGCTGAATGGCATCGAGGGTATCATGAACCTGGCGGCGGCGTCAGGGGAGGATCTGGCCACTACTTCCGATATCGTGACGGACGCTTTGACAGCTTTTGGCATGACGGCGGGGGATGCTACCCATTTTGCTGATGTGTTGGCAACGGCGTCATCCAACGCCAATACCAATGTCGGGATGATGGGGGAGACGTTTAAATACGTGGCGCCTGTGGCCGGGGCGTTGGGGTATAACGCAGAGGATACGGCACTTGCAATCGGCCTTATGGCGAATAGTGGTATTAAAGCGTCTCAGGCGGGCACTGCCCTGCGTTCTATGCTTACGCGGCTTGCAAAGCCGACGGAAGAAGTGGAACTGGCCATGGAAGAACTTGGGATCAGCATTGATGACGGCGAAGGGAATATGAAATCGTTCAAAGAAATTATGGATGATTTACGTTCCGGATTCGGCGAGTTAATGATTCCACAGGACGAATTTAACGAGCGCTTGTCATCATTGAATTCCAATCTTGTAGATGGAACTCTTTCGCAAAAAGAATATGATGCGGAAATTGAACGTCTGATTGGGCTGGCGTATGGCGCAGAGGGTGCGGAAAAGGCCAAATATGCCGCCATGCTGGCGGGACAGGAGGCAATGTCCGGGTTATTGGCCATTGTGAATGCTTCGGAAGATGATTTTAATAAACTGACAGAATCCATCTATTCCTGTGACGGGGCGGCGGCCCAGATGGCCGAAACCATGATCGACAACCTGCAGGGCCAGATTACCATTCTGAAATCCGGCTTAGAAGGGTTGGGAGTTTCTTTCTATGAAAGTGTGCAGGAACCCTTAAAGGACATTGCAAAAGAAGCTGTGGATATGGTGGCCCAGCTCCAAAACGCTTTTAAAGAAGGCGGTCTGGAAGGGATGGTAACGGCTTTCGGTGATGTGTTGGCACAGGTAATAGAAAGAGTAGCCGGCGTGGCGCCGGATCTGATTGACGCAGCCGTAAGCCTGGTAGGCTCGTTTTGTGACTCCCTGAAAAACAGTCCTGGGATGGGGGAGGCGGCGGCAGGCCTGATCACTTCCCTTGTCACCGGATTGATATCCTGCGCCGGTGATATATGGAGTACGGCAGTTGTACTGTTTGCCCAGCTTCTTGCGGGTCTGACTTCTCAGTTTCCCCAGCTTCTCGAAACGGGAAAAGAGGCCATATCCCGGCTTGTCCGGTCGTTGGAAGAAAACGCGCCGTCTATTGTTTCGTCTGCTGCTGCGATTGCATCAACCTTGTTCGACGGCCTTATGTCAGCGCTTCCGCAGATTGCAGGCGCCGGAGCGGATATTCTGAACAGGCTGGCGGAAGGGATTGAAAGCGGTCTTCCCGCAATGATTCCTGTTGCGATGAATGCCCTTGTGGAGTTTTCCGGTTCCCTGCGTGAAAATGTGGGCCTTCTGGTGGATGCCGGGCTGAATCTGATTATGGCGCTGGCGCGGTCTCTGATAGACAATATCCCGGTATTCATTGAGACGATTCCGACGATTATTACCAATATTGCGGGCATCATCAATGACAATGCCCCGAAGCTGCTGGCCTGCGGCGTTGAGCTGCTCGGAAGGTTGGCGATGGGGCTGATCGGGGCGCTTCCGACGCTGGCATCCAATATACCGCAGATCATCCAGGCCATCGTATCGGTCATTACCGCTTTTAACTGGGTGTCGCTGGGAAGCAGTATCATAACATTCATTACCAATGGTATTAAAAGCCTGGCGAAATCAATACCGGCCGCCATAAAAAATATCGGACAGACAGCCATGGACTGGCTGCGGCTGATTAATTGGAGGACATTAGGCGCCGATATCATTGACCTGATCGCTATAGGCATAGAGTCCCTGCTGACTGCGATCCCGAACCTGTTAAAATCTATCGGCTATACGGCAGCAGAGTTTTTTAAAAGCATAGATTGGCTTGATCTCGGCGTCAATCTTGTTAAAGGAATCATAGCCGGGATTACCGGTGCGCTGGATGGTTTATGGACTGCGGTAGGTGATCTCTGTTCCGGAATGTTGGACGGGATTAAAGATTTCTTCGGAATTCACAGCCCGTCTACCGTAATGACCGAACAGGGCGATTATCTGGTTCAGGGCCTTGTAAATGGAATCTCCAACATGCCCGCGGAGTTTGCCCTGTATCTGGAGGAAACGGCCCAAAAGGCAGTAGAGTGGGGCCGGCAAATGCTTGAGGAAGTCCGGAACGATGTTCAGGGTGTGGTGGATGCGGCCGTAACCCTGATCGCGCAGCTTCCGGGAAAAATCTGGACGTGGCTGGTTGATACGGTCAACAGGACTATTCAATGGGGAATCAACCTGAAAAATACGGCGGAAACCTGGGTGACGAATACCATAAATTCCGTTGTAAATTTCTTCTCCCAGTTACCGGGCAGAATCTGGACATGGCTTGTTGATACGGTGAATCGGGCAGTTCAGTGGGGGATCAACCTGAAAAATACGGCGGAAACCTGGGTGACAAACACGATTAATTCCGTTGTAAATTTCTTCTCCCAGTTGCCGGGAAGGGTCTGGACATGGCTTGTTGATACGGTTCATAAGACTGTTCAGTGGGGAGCGAATATGCTTTCCTCAGCAAGCACGGCGGCTCAGAATGCTGTTAACAGGGTTGCGGAGTGGTTCTCCCAAATGCCCGGAAAGGTTTGGTCCTGGCTGTCGGATACCATTTCAAAAGTTACACAGTTCGGGTCTGACATGGGTTCCAAAGCATCGGAAGCGGCACGAGGGTTTGTAACGAAAATTACGGATGGTCTGACCGGTCTTCCGAATCAGATGGTTTCAATCGGCAGTAACATAGTAAGCGGAATCTGGAACGGTATTTCTTCCGGCTGGAACTGGCTGATTAACAAAGTGAAGGGGTTGGCGGACAGTCTTTTTCAGGGGGCAAAAGACGCTCTGGGAATCAATTCGCCATCCAGGGTATTCGCTTTGGAAGTCGGGCAGTGGATTCCTCCGGGAATCGGCGTGGGAATAGATAAAGCCATGCCGAACCTGCAAAGACAGGTTGACGCCGAAATGCTGGAGCTGGCCGGACGGATGCAGACCGCGGTCGCGATTGAAACCGGAGGCATTACGGTCCGCACGAAAGCATCTGCGGAGCACAGGGCCAATACGGAATATCCGAAAGGCGGCGGCGATACCTATATAGACCAGCATGTGGAGCAGGAAAATAATTACCATGTGCCGGTGCCGACGCCAAGCGAGACGAGCAGGGTGAATCGGGAAGCGGCGAGGAATCTGTTAGGGGGTGTGAAATAGTGGCGAATTTTTTTGACCTGGTGCTTGAGTGCAATGGTATGACGATGCGGTTTGGAAGATCCAAATCCGGAGAAAAGCGGGAGTTTGGCATTACGGCGATAACAGGGCTGGAGTCTTCCGAGCTTGAAATCAGCACCACGGAGAATGCTCTTGTTGACGGCTCCACCGTGGATGGAAAACGGATTAAGGAGCGGATTGTCCATATAGAGGCAACGTTCAGAGACGATAAAAACAATGAGGCGAACCGGCAGCGGATTATTAAATTTTTTAATCCGAAATATTCGGGAAAGCTGACAGTGAACCACAGCGGGACGGAACGGAATATTGGATACGAGCTGGAGGGATGGACCTTTGTAGCGAGGGACAACGTGTTTAACCAGCTTTCCATTGTCGCTGATCTGAAATGCCCGGACCCGTTTTTGAAAAACGTTGATAATTTCGGCCGGAACATGGCCGATATCACGAAGCAGATCGCATTTCCCTGGCGTGTGGTGAAACGGAAGGTGATTGTTCCGGAGCCATATAAAGGGCTGGCTTTGGCCGGTCAGATTACGGGTTACAGGACATTGAGCAAGGAGGTGTACCTGCCGAATGATGGCGACGTGCCCTGCAGCGTGAAAATGCAGTTTGTGGCGGCCCGGGGTCCGGTGACGGGCCCGAAGATCACACTGGTCGGTACCGGCCAGTTTATACGGGTGCGGGTGGCGATGGAAAAGAAGGACGTGCTGCTGGTGGATACGGACAAGCGCCACCAGGTCATAGAGCTGAACGGCGTGAACGTGTATCAGAAGATTGACAGGCTTTCGGAGCCTTTTGAACTGGCAGTAGGCGGAAATTATCTGGAATATGATGCTGATGAGAATTATTCCAATCTGGACGTGCGGCTGTTTTATACACCGCTGTATCTGGGGGTGTGACGATGAGGCTGATGGTGCTTGATGAAAATTTTGATATCGTTGGTCCGGTGCCGCTGTTCCGGACGCTGATCTGGGTGCGGCGGTACCAGCAGCCGGGGTGTTACGAACTGCATGTGTCCAAAGACTATTTTCCTCTGCTGAATTCGGGGCGGTATCTGTACCGGAATGATGCCAAGGAGCTGGGTGTGATCGATGAGGTTAACTATGCCCAGAATGAAAACGGCGGTCGGGAGGCTTATGCAAAAGGAAATTTTGCGGAGATTCTGTTGGCTGACAGAGTGATTGAAACCACGATGGTGTTGATGGGGAACGTGGAGACGGCCATGCGGGGCCTGGTGGAGAGGACGGCCGTTTCGCCGTCGGATGCGGGCCGGAAGATAAAACATTTGCGGCTGGGGGAGCTTTCCGGGATACACGGAAGCCTGGATATGCAGGTAACGGGAGACAATCTGAGCGACAAGCTGTATGAGATAGGGAACGCCCAGGAAATCAGTCATCGGGTGAGATATGATTATCTGACCAATGACCTGGCATTTGAGGTCTGGCAGGGAAAGGACCGGAGGGACAGCCAGGAAGTAAACAGCTGGGCAATTTTCTCCAATTCTTTCTACAACATTCGTAACGTGGTTTATAACCGGAACAGCAGTTTGTATAAGAACTTCGCATATGTGGCGGGGGCCGGGGAGGGCCCGGAGCGGGTGATCGTGACGGTGGACCTGCGTCAGCCGGGCGAGGAAAGAAAGGAATTGTGGGTGGATGCAAGGGATCTGCAGCAGAAGGACGGGAATAATAATCCAATCTCGCTATCCGTTTACAAGGCGCAGCTTATGCAGAGAGGCCGGGAGAAACTGGCGCAATACCGGAAGGTGGAGACCGTGAACAGCGGCGTTGACGCATGGGCGAACCTGGTGTATAAAAAGGATTTTGATCTGGGGGATTACTGCACTTATATCAACACGGAGATCAATGTGGCCACGGATAAAAGGATCACGGAGATTATGGAGACATATGAAGGAGGGAAGGAGGACCTGTCGGTGACATTTGGAAATGACGAAATATTGACGGTCAGGCGGCTGATCAGGAGGGAGACATAACATGTTCAGATATGGATTTTTTGACAGTGAGATAATTGGTTATGATGAGGAGGGTATGCCTGAGTTTGATCGGGCGGAGTCGTCTGAATTTCTGGCCATGTTTATCTCTCAAATCATCAGCGACGGGGTTCTGGCGGCGCCGTCAACCTGCTTTCAGGTGCTGGCCGGGGGAGGCATGAAACTAAAGCTGCAGCCGGGATTCGGGATTGTCAGGGGACATTTCGCTTATTCGGATGAGGAAATAGAGGTGGTTCTTGATCCCGCACCGAAAAGTTACCGGCGCATTGATCGGATTATTTTACGGTTAAATAATCTGGAACGCATGTGTGAAATAGTCAAACTGACCGGTACGCCGGATGCGGCGCCGCAGCCTCCGGAACTGATCCGGCCGACGGCGGGAGATTATTATGAGTTGTGCCTGGCCACAGTGTCCGTAAATTCAAACCAGACGGAGATTTCCCAGGCAAATATCACCGATACCCGGCCGGACAGCAGGGTATGCGGGTTTGTGACGCAGGTGATCGATCATATTGACACCAGCGTGTTTTATGCCCAGTTTGAGCAGTTTTACAGGGAGTTTGTGGAAAGGTCCGATGACACACATGAAGAATGGAAAGCCAAGTTCGAACAGTTTTATAATGCGTTTGCCGAACGGTCCGAGGAAACATATGAGCGGTGGGCGGCGGCAATGCAGGAGTATTTGCAGGGGCTGGAAGCTTCGGGAAACGGCCGTCTTGAGAAGATCGTCGAGGTGTTCGAGGCTTTTAAAAGGGACGCCGAGGCGGCTTTTCAGGCATGGTTCCAGAATATTCGGGACCAGTTGGGGGAGGACCCGGCCGGGCATCTGCAAAACCAGATCGACACGCTTATTGGGGAAAAAGAGCATCTGGAAAAGAGGCTTGCGCTGCTGGAAGGGTATCTTCTGACCGGAATCATGGAGGCGCCGCTGGTGACGGAGGATGGAACGCCGCTGATAACCGAAGACAGGACGCTGCTGAAAGCGGTATGGCCGATCTGCGGATGCGAAAAAATTTGTGTGAGGTGATAAGATGGAAGGAAAAAGAGGAACTGATTTACAGACTTTGACAGAGATAGCGGATAATGATGTGCTGATTGTGGACACGGCCGGAGGGACCAGGGCGATCACGTATGCACAGCTTTGTGCCGCCGTGAAGGATACGCTGGGGATCAGGGAGGTGGTGGAGAGTACCAACATTACTGAGCCGGGATTTTTGATGGACGGGAAGACGGCATCGGAGGCGTTTGCTGAGTTATATAGTAAGAATGGAGCCTTTAGTCAGTTTCCCAAATACCCCATAGATAG
>CAOKOL010000071.1 GCA_948470335.1 uncultured Lachnospiraceae bacterium
AGATGACCGCAGTTGCAAACGGATTGTGGAAGCGCTGGGGATATGAATGTAGGGGGATTTCCAAAGATCCCCTTTGTCGTATTTTGGATTATTCACTATATAAGACTAATGGCACTGACTGACACAGCGAATCTCTTGCTTGATAGTGCCGTTTTTAGTATAATAAAATTATAAAAAGCAAACGGCGCCGGTTATAAGCGTCGATGAAAAAGGAGTCGCATAGACAACTGAAAGGGCGAATTGAAAATCCAATGGCATCCGGCTTTCTGCTCCGCTGCGGAGATGATTTTGAAGAAAGCAAACAAAGAAAATCAAAATCACATACTCAAAGGAGGAAGTTTTCAATATGTACACAACAGAACGTTTTGAAGCCGCGGTACCGGTTGCGGAATACGTCAAACATTATGTGGATGTGGGCACATTCCTGGAATGCTGCAAAGCGTGTCCCAATTATGAACATGTGTGGTCCTGTCCGCCCTATGATTTTGATGTTTTGGATTATTGGAACAACTATACGACGCTGGAGCTGACGGCGGTAAAAATAGTGTTCGACGGGGAATATGCCGGAAAAGCATTTTCTGAGGAAGAACTTCGGGAAATCATGGATGCTTCGCTGAAAACGGTCAAACAGGAGCTTTCCGAAGAACTGTATGACCGGGAGCGGAAGACACCGGGCAGTGTCAGTCTTTCGGCGGGATCCTGCCTTTTATGCAGGGGGAATTGCGGCCGCAGAGAGAATGAACCCTGCCGCTTCCCGGACAGGATGCGCTATTCTATCGAATCCCTGGGGGGCAATGTGGGACTGACTTTGAGCAAACTGATGGGAATCGAGCTGGAATGGATGGAGGAAGGAAAGCTGCCGCATTATTTCGTATTAGTATGTGGGCTGCTGCGCTGAGGTATGGTCCGGCGGACAGGCCGGTAAATCGTTTTGTCTGTTTCCCGGACGGCGTATTTCAAAGCTCTTTGGCGGGAGCAGAGCATAAATAGAACAAAACCCGAAAAAAATACAGGAACTGTCCACGGTTTTATTGACTTTACAGGTTAATGCCCTTATAATGTTAATACTTGTAATGTCGCAAAGAAGCGGTGTAACATCTGCGTTTTTGTGATATTTTTTTGCAGCATGGCAAAATGCTGATGAATGTCAAGTGATTTATTAAAAACAGCGGCGGACAGGCCCTGCGTGCTCATTGCAGGATCCCGCTGCGGAAGCAGGATAAGCAGAGGAGGAAAACATTATGAAACATTCTATGAAAAAGCTGACAGCGTTTCTGTTGGCTGTGATTTGCGTATGTGCTATGGTCGGCTGCGGCGCCAAAGAGGACAAGACTGCCACAACCGCGGCGAATCAGGAAACCGGCAGCGGGGAGACGACCGCGGCTGCCGGAGACGAGGGGACAACTGCCGCGGCGGGAGCGGAAGGAACGACCGCAGCTGCGGGAGATGCCGGTACTGCCGCTGCGGAAGACGGAAAAGTGTTGAGAGTTGCCATGGAGTGCGGCTATGCACCTTATAATTGGACCCAGCCCACGGATGCCAACGGCGCGCTGCCGATTTCCGGCAGCTCCGATTTCGCTTACGGTTATGACGTGATGATGGCAAAGCATATCGCGGACAAGCTGGGTTATGAGCTGGAAATTGTGAAGCTGGACTGGGATTCCCTGGTTCCCGCCGTGCAGTCCGGTACCGTTGACTGCGTGATCGCCGGACAGTCCATTACCGCAGAGCGGATGCAGTCCGTAGATTTCACGGAGCCTTATTACTATGCTTCTATCGTGACTCTGGTAAAGAGCGACGGAAAATACGCGAATGCGGCCAGCGTTGCCGATCTGAAAGGTGCGGTATGCACTTCTCAGCTCAATACCGTATGGTATGACGTCTGCCTGCCTCAGATCGAGGATGCGGATATTCTGCCCGCTCAGGAGTCTGCTCCGGCGATGCTGGTGGCGCTGAATTCCGACAGATGCGATCTGGTTGTAACGGATATGCCTACCGCCATGGCGGCCTGTGTGGCTTATCCTGATTTTAAGCTGCTGGATTTCTCCGATACGGACGGAGCTTTCGAGGTATCCGAGGAAGAAATTAATATCGGTATCTCTTTACAGAAAGGCAATACGGAGCTGAAAGCTGCCATCGACGGCGTTCTGGCAGAGATGACGCCGGAGGATTACACGAAGATGATGGATGATGCCATCGCCGTGCAGCCGCTGTCTAACTGATTAGAGTAAATTTGAACCGGGTGGACACAGATGTGCCATGTTAAATGCCCTTTGGGTATCCATGGGAGCGGCTGTGTCCGCTTTTGTTATGATCGTATCCGGTATGCGGCGCCGCATACGGCCGGATTTACAAAAGGAGTACAGTCATGAGTTTGCCACAGGATTTTATGGGAAGAATCGGATATCTTCTTTCCATGTACGGCGAATCGTTCCTGGTAGGAGCAGGCAAAACGATGGTCATTGCCCTGGTGGGCACTTTGATCGGCTGCCTGATCGGATTTGCCGTCGGCATCGTGCAGACGATACCGGTTTCAAAAGAAGACCATATCATAAAACGGATTCTGTTGTGGATCGTAAAACTGATTTTAAATATTTATGTGGAAGTTTTCCGCGGAACGCCCATGATGGCCCAGGCAATGTTTATCTTTTTCGGAGCGTCCGCCGTTTTTCATTACAATATGTCTACATGGTTCGCGGCATTTTTCATTGTGTCCATTAATACCGGGGCCTACATGTCTGAGACAGTGCGGGGCGGCATTCTGTCCATTGATCCCGGTCAGACCGAGGGGGCGATGGCCATCGGCATGACTCATGTACAGACGATGATGAATGTGATTCTGCCCCAGGCGCTGAGAAATATTATGCCTCAGATCGGCAATAACCTGATTATTAATATCAAAGATACCTGCGTGCTGTCCATTATCGGTGTGGTGGAGCTGTTTTACACCACCAAGGGCGTGGCGGGAGCGATGTACACATATTTCGAGGCGTTTGCCATTACGATGGTCATTTATTTTATCCTGACGTTCACCTGCTCCCGGATTCTGCGGTTCTGGGAGAGCAAACTGGACGGCCCGGATAATTATGATCTGGCTACCACGGATACGCTGGCGCATACCAGCGGTATGTACCGGTATCCGGATCCCAGAAAGGGGGAAGACGCGTGAGTGACGGCAATATTCTGGAAATCCATCATCTGAGCAAAACCTTCGGCAAAAATGTCGTGCTGCGGGACATTGATTTTTCCGTGAAGCCCAAGGATGTGACCTGCATCATCGGGGCTTCAGGATCCGGGAAATCGACGCTGCTGCGTTGTGTCAACCTTCTGGAAACGCCGACCTCCGGACAGATTCTGTACCACGAAACAGATATTACGGACCGGAAAATGAATGCGGCCGCCTATCGGGCGAAAGTAGGAATGGTATTTCAGAATTTTAACCTGTTCAGCAATATGACCGTGCTGGATAACTGTATGGTGGGCCAGGTTAAAGTGCTGAAAAAAGATAAGGCCGAAGCCAGGAAAAATGCCATGATGTATCTGGAAAAGGTAAATATGGCCCCTTATATCAACGCAAAGCCGAGGCAGCTTTCCGGCGGCCAGAAGCAGCGGGTGGCCATTGCGAGGGCGCTGGCCATGGAGCCGGAGCTTCTGCTGTTTGACGAGCCTACTTCGGCCCTGGACCCTCAGATGGTGGGCGAGGTGCTGAGCGTTATGCGGGCTCTGGCGAAAGAGGGCCTTACGATGATTATCGTGACCCATGAGATGGCCTTTGCGCGGGATGTGTCCAGCCATGTGGTGTTTATGGCGGACGGCGTTATCGAGGAAGAAGGAAAGCCGGAACAGATTTTTGAAAACCCGCAGAATCAGCGGACAAAAGAGTTTTTAAGCCGTTTCCGCCAGGGTTGACAGCGGCAGCCATTTTGTGGTAAAATAACCACATCGGAAAAAAGAATATAAAAGGTGATTCCAAAGAAGTTTCTGCGGATAAACCTTCGTGAAAAATCTAAATTTTTTGCACTGAATGGATGATGACATGTTCGGAGTCAGAAGGCAGAAAAATCAGGAGAGCCGTTGCGGATTATAAGACGGTTTCTTAATTACGGAGTGATCGGCGAGATGCGCCAACAGCGTATTTCAGTGGATCAGCGTATGATTTTATTAGGATTATGGAAGCCTTCGCCATTCGGTGAGGGCTTTTTTGTGTTTTTTTAGAGAGTTTTGCGGGCTTCTCTACGGCGCAAAAAAGCCCTCCGGACAGGATATGCTTAATGGGCAGGAGGAACCAGAGATGATCAAGATAGCGGTTTACGGAAAAGGCGGAATCGGCAAATCCACCACGGTTTCCAATATGGCGGCGGTATTCGCAAAGAGCGGCATGACGGTAATGCAGATCGGCTGCGACCCGAAAGCGGATTCGACCTTTAATCTTCACGGCGGGGTAAAGAAACAGACTGTATTGGAGCTGATTCGGGAAAAGGGAAAGGCGGTTACGCTGGAGGAAATGGTGACGCCGGGCTACGGAGGCGTTTTGTGCGTGGAAGCCGGCGGTCCGGTGCCGGGCATGGGATGTGCGGGCCGGGGCATTATCGCCGCGCTGGAAACGCTGGAGGAAAAGGATGCCTTCCGGATTTATAAACCGGATATCGTTCTTTATGACGTGCTTGGCGACGTGGTATGCGGCGGCTTTGCCATGCCGATTCGGGAAGGATATGCCGAGAAAGTATTTGTGGTGACTTCCGGTGAGAACATGGCCATCTATGCGGCGGCCAATATCGCCATGGCGGTGGACAATTTCGCCGAGCGGGGCTATGCCGCCCTGGGCGGCATTATCCTGAACCGCAGAAATGTGGAACGGGAGACTGAAAAGGTAGAGGAGCTTGCGAAAGATATTCATTCACAGATTACGGGGACGCTGGATTTCAGCCCGGTGGTACAGAAGGCGGATGAACAGCGCAAAACAGTGATAGAGGCTTTTGGAGACAGCAACATGGCAGGGCAGTACAGAACTTTGGCAAAGCAGGTACTGGAAGCCTGCGGAAAGGGCGGCAATGATTGATTTAAGGAATCCTGATGCAATAGGAGCGCAAATGACAATAAAGGATGCCGGATCCCTCACCCCTTTTGAAAGCGGCGTGGAATATTCCGCGCCGGCCAGAGGCCCCTGGAATATCGTGCATGTGGGAACCCTGGTTCCGGAAAGCCACCAGGTTTTTGTCTGCGCCCAGAGCTGCCTGCGGGGGGTGGTTCTGACGGCGGCGGAGATGAATGCCATGGACCGTTTTTCCACCATCGCCATTCAGGAACGGAACATCCTGAAAGGCGATATGGAAAAGCTGATTATCGACGGCGTGTCGGACATTTTGAACAAACTGCCGAAGCTGCCCCGTGCGGTGGAGGTGTTCAGCAGTTGTATCCATGATTTTATCGGCTGCGACATGGAATTTGTATTCGGAAAACTGCGTCTTAGATTTCCCGACGTGGACTTTACCGATTGTTATATGACGCCGATCCTGCGGAAAACGAAATTTACGCCGGACGCCAGGATGCGCCAGCAGTTGTACAGTCTGCTGCATCCCGTTCCCCTGGAGGAGAAAACGGCCAACGTGGTCGGGAATCTGGAGCCTTTTTATGAAACGTGCGAGATTCTTTCCATGCTCAGACAGGGGGGCTGGCATCTGCGGGATATTAACGATTGCGGCGATTATGAGGAATATCAGAAAATGGCGGCCAGCAGCGTGAATATCGTGACCCAGGCCGGCACGCTTTCCGCCGGGGAAGCGCTGGAACGGCGGCTGAAACAGAAGCTGTTCTATCTGCCGGTTTCCTACCGTTACGAGGAGATTGACGCAGAGCTTAAGCTGGCGGCCGAAACCATGGGACTGCCGCTGCCGGATTTACAGGATTTAAAAGAACGGGCCGATCAGGCGCTGGCTCATACGGCGAAAGCGCTTGCGGGGATGCCTGTCGCCATCGACTTTAATGCCACTACCAGACCTCTGGGACTGGCCAGGCTGCTGATCTCTCATGGGATTCAGGTGATTACGGTTTACGCGGACAGTTTCGGGAAGGAAGAAGAACCGGATTTCCTGTGGCTGAAAGAGCATGCGCCGGAGCTGAAATTAAGCGCCACGGTTCATGGGAAAATGGTGGCGCTTCCCAGAAATGAAGCGGAGCAGTACGGAGGAAAACTGCTGGCCATCGGCCAGAAGGCGGCCTATTTTACCGGAACCAGGCATTTCCTGAACATGCTGGAAAACAGCGGTCTGCATGGCTATGAAGGGATCATCCGGCTGGCCCGGTGGATGGAAGAAGAAGCGGCCAGGGAACAGGACGTTCCGTCGATCATTCAGGTAAAGGGATGGGGGTGCTGCGGATGAGACAGGTATCGAGGGTGCTGTCCACCTATACGGCAGATGTGTCGGGTGTCTGCTCGGCGCTGTATGAGATGGGCGGTATGGTGATTATGCATGACGCCTCCGGCTGTAATTCTACATACAATACCCATGACGAGCCCCGCTGGTACGATATGCCCAGTATGGTGTATGTCTCCGGGCTGTCGGAGCTGGAGGCGGTGATGGGGGATGACGATAAGCTTCTCCGGGATGTGGAGCGGGCGGCGAAAGAGCTGCATCCCCGTTTCGTGGCGATTGCCGGTACGCCGATTCCCATGATGATGGGGACGGATTTCAAGGGGATTGCCCGGCTGTTGGAGCGCAGGCTGGGGATTCCGGTATTCGGGTTTGCCACCAACGGCACCCACTCTTATGTGTCCGGCGTGGGGATGGCGCTGGCTCAGGCGGCAAAAAAATTCTGTCTGCCGAAAGAGCAGTTGACAGGCCCAGGCGGGATTCAGAAGCAAATCCCGGCAGAGAAAGCGGACGGAGCCCAAAAGCCCTGTGTGAATCTGCTGGGCGTTACCCCTCTGGATTTTTCCGTGACGGGAAATGTGGAGGCATTAAAAGAGGCCTTTCAGTCCGAAGGATATCAGGTGAAAAGCTGCTGGGCCATGGGAAGCGATTTTGACGAACTGATCCGGGCGGGGGAAGCCCATGTAAACGTGGCGGTGACAGTGTCCGGAATCGAGACAGCCATTGTTTTACAGGAAATGTACGGAACTCCCTGGGTGTTAGGACTCCCGACGGGGAGAAAGCTGCTCCGTAAAGTACTGGAAGCAGTGGACCGGGCAGCGGCCACAGGGGAGAACCAGTTTCCGCTGGCATGGGATAATGGAACATACGAAGCAGAGTCCCGGCGGCTGCCGCCGTCAGAGGAAAAGGTTCAGAGGGAAAATGGACAACCGGATCAGAGTCATCGGCAGACCTATATCATCGGCGAGTGGGTCTGGGCCATGGCCCTGCGCTATAGTCTGATGACGGAATACGGATATGACAGGGTATCAGTGATCTGTCCGCTGGAATCGGAAGAACTGTTTGCGGACCGTCTGCTGGAAGAACGCAGGGAGCGGATTCCGGGCGTACTGACGGCGGCGGCCGGGGCCGGAGCATTTCTGGAGGATGAGGACCAGATCGAGGAACGGCTTAAGAATGCCGAACTGGTGATTGCGGACCCGATTTACCGCCGTGTGCTGCCCAAAGGGAAAGTGGTGGATTTTATCGAATTTCCCCATGAGGGATATTCCGGCAGGATTTACCGCAGGGAAATTCCGGTATTGATCGGAGAGCAGTGGAACCGGTGGTTTGAACAGAAGTGTAAATAAAAAATGATGGAAATCAAATGCAGGAGAGAAAGAAATGAAGAAACAGATGAGACAATGGATGGCGTTTTTACTGGTTTTGGCTCTGGCGGCTATGACACTGGCCGGCTGTTCGGGAAAAGACGCCGGCAAAGAAACACAGGCTCCGGCCCAGACAGAGGGAACCGCGGCGAAAACTGAGGCCGCAGAGACTCAGGCGGACGCGGAAACGCTTTCCGAAACAGAGCCGGGCACAGCGGCGCCTGCAAAGAGCCAGGACGGCCAGATCGTGGTGACGGACCATGCGGACCGCCAGGTCACGCTTCCGGCCGAGATTAACCGGGTGGTCGTGGCGGATATCTATCCGATGGCGTCTGTGATTACGGTATATCTGGGTTCCGCGGAAAAACTGGTGGGGATTCATCCGGTGTGTATGAGCGCGGCGGAAAACGGGCTTCTGGGAGAGGTTTTCCCGGAGATTCTGAATGCGGACACCAGTTTTATGACAGGCAGCGACCTGAATGTGGAGCAATTGTTAAATCTGGAGCCGGATGTGGTGTTCTGCAGTGCGGGCAATTCCGAACTGATGGCCGCGCTGGAAAATGCCGGGATTCCGGCGGTAGGGGTTTCTCCGAGCAAATGGAACTATGATATTCTGGAGACTTATGACCAGTGGTCATCTCTTTTGGGACAGATGTTCCCGGAAAGCGACAAGAGTAAGGAGATCTCTGCCTACAGCCAGGAAGTGTACGATATGATTCAGGAACGTGTGAAAGATATTGCGGATGAAGATAAAAAAGACATCCTGTTTTTGTTCCAGTATGACGATCAGGAAATTGTTACTTCCGGCAGAAGCTTTTTCGGACAGTTCTGGTGTGAGGCCGTGGGCGGCAGAAATGTGGCCGAGGAGGTGGAAGCCGACAATTCCAATGCGATTATCAGCATGGAGCAGATTTATGAGTGGGACCCGCAATTGATTTTCGTGACGAATTTTACCTCCGTTCAGCCGGAGGATCTGTATCAGAACGCTGTGGGCGGCGATGACTGGAGTGCGGTTGCGGCTATACAGAATAAGGAAGTGTATAAGCTTCCGCTGGGCAGTTACAGAAGCTATACGCCCAGTGCGGATACGCCTGTCACCCTGCTGTGGATGGCGCAGAAGGTATATCCGGATCTGTTCTCCGATATCGACATTGCCCAGGAAGTAAAGAAGTATTATCAGGAGCTTTACGGGATTGAGCTGACTGACGAACAGGTAGAGCGGATGTACAATCCTTCTACGGACGGTGCGGGAAATACAAATCATATTTAAACAGCCATACCTGATGGGCAAAGGATGCCGCATGGCAGGAAAACCGGCGGACAGAAGCGCCGTAGAGGCGGGCAGCGGAAAGGAAAACAGGATGAGAGGAAAGGAACGGGCCTGGACGGCAGCCATGATTGCCGCAATTATTTTTCTGGCGGGTCTGGCAATGACCATGGGGCGGTACCGCATTTCCATACAGGAGATTTTTGCGGTGGTGTTTCCCGGTCTGATGCCTGATGTGGAGGTGTCCGACACGATGCGTACCGTTATCTTTAATGTCCGCATCCCCCGCGTAATCCTTTCGCTGCTGGCAGGCGCCGGCATGGCTGTGGCAGGCGCTTCGTTTCAGGCACTGTTTTCAAATCCGCTGGCGACGCCGGATACGCTGGGGGTGGCCACCGGCGCTTCTTTTGGAGCGGTGCTTGGGATTCTGTGGGGGCTTCCCTCCATGATGGTGCAGGGGTCTGCCCTTGCCATGGGCATTCTGGCAGTGATTCTGGTGTATACGTTAAGTTACAGCCGGGAGCAGTCCGTTATTATGGTGGTGCTGGCGGGGATGGTGATCAGCGCACTGTTTTCCGCTCTGGTATCCCTGGTCAAATATGTAGCCGATCCTCAGGATATGCTGCCAGCCGTTACTTTCTGGCTGATGGGGAATCTGGCCGGGACCAGGCGGGAAAGTCTGCTTCTCGGCGCGCCCCTGATTCTGACAGGCATCCTCGTGATCTGGCTCCTTCGGTGGAAGCTGAACGCCATGACGCTGCCAGAGGACGAGGCGAAAGCGCTGGGGATTCCGGTAAAGCAGATCCGGTATGCGGTCATAGCGACTGCGGCTATGATTACGGCCTCCGTGGTGTCTATGTGCGGACTGATTCAGTGGGTGGGTCTGCTGATTCCCCATGTAGCCAGGATGATTTTCGGAAATGATAACCGGAGCGTGATCCCGGCCAGTCTGGGGCTGGGAGCGATTTTTATGGTGATTATCGACACGGTGGCCCGGTGTGCCACCGCCTCGGAGATTCCGGTATCAATTTTAACTGCGGTGATCGGCGCGCCGGTATTTATCATATTGCTGAGAAAGACAGGGGGGATCAAGCTGTGAAATTTGAAGTGAGAAATGGTTCGTTTGCTTACGGAAGGAAGAAACGTATTTTTAACGATGTCAGTTTCACGTTGGAGGAGCCGCAGATCTTGTCGGTGCTGGGGGCGAACGGAGCCGGAAAAACCACGATGATGCGGTGTATGCTGGGGCTTTTGCCCTGGTCGGCAGGGGCCTCCTATCTGGACGGAACAGATATCCGCCGCATTCCCTCTAAGAAACTGTGGAAGACCATCGGATATGTGCCGCAGGCCAAACTGTCCTCCTTTGTGTATACGGTGGAGGAAATGGTGGTTCTGGGGCGAAGCAGCCATCTGGGCCCTTTTGGCCAGCCTGGGGAAAGGGACCGGCAGATTGTGGAAGAATGTCTGGAGATGACAGGCATTGCTCATCTGAAAGGCAAGCTGTGCAGCAGGCTCAGCGGCGGAGAATTTCAGATGGTTATGATCGCCAGAGCGCTGGCAGGAGAACCTTCTCTGTTAGTGCTGGACGAACCGGAGTCGAACCTGGACTTTAAGAATCAGCAAGTGGTGCTGGAGACCATCCGCGCCCTCTGCGAAAAAAGGGGGATTGCCGCAATTATCAATACCCACTTTCCGGAACATGCCCTGGAAATTTCTCATAAATCCCTTCTTTTATTTTCTGACGGCACGGCGCTGGCGGGAGAAACCGCCCAGGTGATCACCGAGGAAAATATGACCAGAGCGTTTGATATCAATGTACGGATCCGGGATGTTCAGGTGGCCGGAAGGGGGCATACCTGTGTGTTTCCGGTGCTGAATGGATAAAAGATGGTTGTTATCGGCCATCTTTTTTATCTTTAACTTTCCTAATCATAAATGAAAGGTGGATTTTTATTAAACAGAAAAATAGCCTAAATCGGCGTTGGTTAGGACAGAAAATCCAATTGTAATTTGTATAAAAAGATGATATAATGGATAGCACTATCTAGGTACATGCAGCATATAATTTAAAGAATAAAGCGTTGGTTTTATTTTATTGTAACTAAAAGCGGCATTTATACAGTTACAGCTTAAATGCCAATAAATATAATCAAGAGGGAGTGGCGGAGATGTGCTTTTATATTGGAATTGAAGATTTAGCAGCGAACGCAATGATTGAGATGCTGAAAAAGGGCGTACGGCGATTTCTTACTTACAACGAAATTGAAATGTATGGGGCAGAGGTAGTTCAGATTTTAAGGGAGAACGGAGAAAAGGCTGTTCTCATTTTATCAAGAGAAAATACAGATGCACTTTTCAGAAATTATTCTGAATTTTTTGAGGAGAGCGAGCAAAATGGAAAAAGAGGTATTAAGTTAAAGGAGAATAAAGAAGTAGAGGATTTGATCCAACAGTTTAGAGGATATTTAGCATTGGATGTAT
>CAOKOL010000072.1 GCA_948470335.1 uncultured Lachnospiraceae bacterium
GGCTGGAAATTTTTCCAGAGAAAAGGGGGCCGGGGAGGGGAGTTGCGGAACTAAAACCAACAGCAACGAACCGGACAGGCCCCCGGAAAGATTTACAGACGCGAAAGCGGCTGGAAATTTTTCCAGAGAAAAGGGGGCCGGGGAGGGGAGTTGCGGAACTAAATTAGGAGAAGAACAATGAAAAAGATCGGAAGAAATGACCCCTGCTGGTGCGGCAGCGGCAGAAAATACAAAACCTGCCATCAGCAGACGGATGAGAAAATAGAGTATTACAGATGCAAGGGCGTTCTGGTTCCGGATCATGATATGATCAAAAGCCGGCAGCAGATCGACGGCATCCGGGAGAGCGGCAGAGTCAATGTGGCGGTGCTGGACTACGTGGAGGAGAGGATCCGGCCGGGAATGTCCACGGAGGAGATCGACCGTCTGGTAGTTGAAAAGACAAAAGAGCTGGGAGGCATTGCCGCCCCTCTGGGCTTTGAGGGATATCCCAGAAGCGTCTGCACTTCCATAAATGACCAGGTATGCCACGGCATTCCTTCCGCACAGGACATTTTGCAGGAAGGAGATATCGTGAACGTGGATGTTTCTACTATATATAATGGCTATTTTTCCGATTCTTCACGGATGTTCTGCATCGGCCGGGTAAGTCCGGAGAAAGAACAACTGGTTCGGGTGGTAAAAGAGTGTGTGGAGATCGGTCTTGCACAGGTAAAACCCTGGAATTTTCTGGGAGATATGGGAGATGCGGTGCATCAGCACGCACTGAAACACGGATATACGGTGGTAAAAGAGATCGGCGGCCACGGCGTAGGGCTGGAATTCCACGAAGATCCTTTTGTCAGCTATGTGGCACAGAAAGGCACGGAAGTGATGATGGCGCCGGGCATGGTCTTTACCATCGAACCCATGGTGAATATGGGTACCGACGAAATCTATGTGGACGAAGAAAATAACTGGACCGTTTACACGGCGGACGGAAAGCCTTCCGCCCAGTGGGAGGTTACGGTGGCGGTAACGGAGGACGGGTATGAGGTGCTTGCCTGGTAAGGGAAGGCGCCGCAGAAGCCAAAAAGAAGGACGCTTTTCAGCGTCCTTCCTCTGACGGAACCGTGCAGTATGAATTTTTCACATTCTTTAAAACATAATGTGTTCTGGTGCCGGATACACCATTATGTCCTTTGATTGTTTTGTGCAGGTACTCCAGTTCGTCTGTGGATCGACATATGATTTTCAGAATAAAATCAAAGTCACCGGTCATATAATAACAAGATACAACATTGGGGTTGCTTTCGATCATCTCAATAAATGATTCGTAGTCATTGGGATGTCTTAAACTGACTTCCATCAGTACGGTCAGTTCATTTCCCATCTTTTTTTCATCCAAAATAATGGTGTACGCCTTAATCAGTCCGGAGGATTCCATTTTACGGATCCGTTCGATTACGGTCGATACGGCCAGATGAATTTCCTTGCTGATGTCGGATGCCTTTTCCCTGGCATTTTTCTTGAGACAATCTAAAATTTTAATGTCCATCGCATCCATAGGGTCAATCTCCTTTGCACTCTACTGGCCCACATGCAGTAATAAGTCGCAAGGCGTGCAAATAAGTCGGTTAGATAATTTGCGCAGCAAGTGAAGAATCCTGCGTGTAGATATTTATGACTTACACCCTAATCTTATCACAAATTATTGGAAAGTCAATTTATTTGGAAGATGTTTTGGCTAATGGTAGAAACTTCGAAAAGTTTTCGGAATATTATCAGTATAGACCCGGAAAACCGGTAAGATTTTTTTCATGAATTTCATGAAATTATTATTTTCTGGAAACAGAAGGTTCAAATTTTTCTGGTAAGATCATATACATAGAATAAGCTGCCTTACGGCATCACAAGAAAAAGCAAAACAGAAAGAAAGGAAGCACATGTCTATGAATCAATACCGAACTGAAGGAAATGATACGCAGAGAAAACTTTTGGAGAATCTGATCGGATATACCTGTTCCCCGGACCCCATGCTGCGGATTGCGGCTTATACGGCGCTGGGGCGGGTGCCGGCCATGGAGTCGGTAAACTGTCTGCTCCGGGGGCTGGAGGATGTCCATCCCGCCGCCCAGGAAGTTGCAAAGAAATCGCTGGAACGGCTGGTACAGTTCTGCTGTGTCTATGGTTATCAGAAAATCGGTGCGTAACGGGAAAATATCTGTAACATTTACTGATTGACAAAAATGTGTGCAGCGGTTAATGTAGAATCTATATGCGGCCGGCGCCGGATGTGGGACGAGCATCGCCGACATATGATACAGATCGACCGGGCGGCAAAATCGTAAGGGTCCGTAAAACAGATTCCGAATGTTTGCGGCAAAGTCCGGGAGGAGAATTGCAGAACTGTAAACAGGAGGAAAAGAAATGGTTGCGGATTGTGCGAGGATGGCTGTGGAGCTGAAAGTAAACCGTTTTCAGGGAGTGCCGGCTATGATTTCCGATTATGAATGTGCATATGCCTGTTCCTGGGCGGCCAGGCGCCTTGGAATGCAGGTGGAGCCGGATACGGAGCTGGGACGGCTGAAAGAAATTGTACTGTCCCAGGAAGAACAACTGGCCGGGGGAGACGAGACTGACCAGAGCTTGCTGGCGCTGATCAAGCCCTATCATATTCAAGGTACCAGCGGAGAAGGGATCAGCGAACTGATCCGGGTGGGAATGGAAGCATAGGTCAGATATAAAGCTGATTTTGTCCGGAAAGTCGGGGGTGTGAAAGGTCCCGACTCTCCGGACCTTTTTTATAAAAACTCGTCTTCTTCGTCAAGCCCTGCGGGGGCGGGCAGGTAGCGGTACAGTTCTTCATAATGGTGAAGTTCTGCCGTATCCTCCGGCAGCGCGGGGATTAATCCGGTCATCTCCATGGCAGAGCAGACATTTTTTTCAAAGGTATCGTCAATGTTGTAATTTTGATGTTTCGGGTCCGATGGATTTTTGTGTTTCATCCGTATCCTCCTCGTATTGTGGCATGTATTTGACGGAAAGCAGTTTTCCGCAGTTTTCCGGTGTACCATATCATTGAATAAATATCAGCGTGGCAGTACAATAGTATAGCCGGACTGTTATAAAAATATGCGGAATTTTTGGGAAAAAGCTTGACAAAAAGTAATAAAATGGATATTATAGTAAAAAAATGTAAAACAACAAAGGTTTTCCAAAATAGACAGCAATATGGGCAGAGCAGGAGGAGTATAAAAGCTTTATGGAGGACGAAAGAAAAGAACTTTTGGGGCAGGCGGCAGGACTTTTAAAGAAATATTTCGGATATGATACGTTTCGGAAAGGACAGGAAGAACTGATTTTGGCGATTTTGTCCGGACAGGATGCGCTGGGTATTATGCCTACCGGTTCCGGAAAGTCTCTTTGCTATCAGATTCCGGCGCTGATGATGCCGGGAATTACGCTGGTGGTCTCTCCGCTGATCTCTCTGATGAAAGATCAGGTGACGGCGCTGAATCAGGCCGGCGTTCACGCGGCCTGGCTGAACAGCAGTCTGACGCCGAATCAGTATGCGAAAGCGTTGTTTTATGCGGAGCAGGGGCGGTATAAGATTATTTATGTGGCGCCGGAGCGGCTGCTGACCGACAGCTTTTTAAGATTCGCTTCCTGTGCGGACATTTCCATGGTGGCGGTGGACGAGTCTCATTGCGCTTCCCAGTGGGGACAGGATTTCCGCCCCAGCTATCTGAAAATCCCGGAATTCATCCGTCTGCTTCCCCGGCGGCCGGTTGTCAGTGCCTTTACGGCTACGGCGGCCCGGAAGGTGCAGGAGGATATCCGGGTGATTTTGCGGCTGAATCGGCCCAGGGTGGTACTGACTGGCTTTGACAGGGAAAATCTGTATTTTGAGGTGCGGCAGCCGAAGAAGAAAAAAGTAGATTTGTTGGGAATCGTGGAACGGCATAAAGGGGAGAGCGGCATTATCTATTGCAGTACCCGCAAAGCCGTAGAGGAGATTCATCAGTTTCTGTTTGTCAATGGTTATCCGGTTACGAGATATCACGCGGGCCTTTCGGATGCGGAACGGGCCGGAAATCAGGAGGATTTTGTCTATGACCGTCTGCCTGTCATGGTAGCCACCAACGCTTTCGGTATGGGGATTGATAAATCCAATGTCCGGTATGTGATTCATTATAATATGCCGAAAGATCTGGAAAGCTATTATCAGGAGGCAGGCAGGGCCGGACGGGACGGAGAACCGGCAGAGTGTATTCTGCTGTACGGAAAAAAAGATGTGGCAACAGCCCAGATGTTTATCGAGAGCAGCCCCAGGGAGGACCTGGACGATGCCCAGCGGCTGCTCATTTTGGAACGGGAGCGGGAACGTCTGAAAAAAATGCAGTATTACTGTCTGACAAAAAACTGCCTGCGGGCGTACATACTGGATTACTTTGGAGATCAGGCGTCCCATTACTGCGGGAACTGTTCCGGCTGTCTGAATGTATATGAGGAAATCGACGTGACGGAACTTTGCAGGACTGTGCTGAACTGTGTGTGGGAGAGCCGTCAGCGGTACGGGGCCGGCGTGATTTTGGACACGCTGAGAGGGAGCAGGACCGCAAAGACATTGCAGTACCGGCTTGACCGTCTGCCCCAGTTCGGCGCACTGGAAGGGACGGGTATGGATCTGCTGGAACAGACGGTTCATTTTCTGGCTGTGGAAGGATACCTGGATATTACAACGGACCGTTATCCTGTTTTGCGCATTTCCCGGAAGGGACGGGAATTTATGGAAGAACCCCATGCGCTGACGATGAAAAAACAGATTGTAAAGCAGCAGGCAGAAAAAACCGCGGCCGGCGGCCGGTCCGGCGGTTTCAGGGCAGGGGCGAATGCCGGCGCGGTTCTTTCGGATGATCTGGCCGGAGAACAGAACGCTCTGTTTTTGCGCCTGAAAGAGCTTCGTATCCGGATTGCCAAAGAAGAACAGGTGCCAGCATATATTGTCTTTAACGATAAAACGCTGGTGCAGATGGCCATCCGGCAGCCGTCTACAAAAGCACAGCTTCTGGAAATACAGGGAATCGGGACGCGGAAGCTGGAAAAGTATGGGGACCGGTTTCTGGAAGTGCTGAACGGGTGATTTTTTGTATCATACAAAAGCCCTCCGGGCAGGTTCCTATTCGTTAAAATCTTTTTACGGCTTCTTTCCGGATGCCGGAGCGCTTTCTTGACAAGTTTTTGAAAAAGATTTAAGATAAATTCACAAGGAAACCACGTTGATGCATATCGTTAAAATGTGGAAGGAAAGAGTTAAATGATACTCAGCAACAAGGAAATTAAAAAATATGTTCAGGATACAAAAACACTTTTGATTGAACCCTTTATAGAAGAACATCTTCAGGCAGCTTCTTATGATATTAGTATGTCAGGCAATGTCGTGGTATTGAAACTGGTGTGTGTTTATTTGGCTGGAGATAGGAAAGGATTGACTGGCTATGCGGCTTAAAAATCGTGAGATTCTTCCGGGTTGTTATTACAGGCATTTTAAGGGAAATATATATCAGGTAGTTGGAGTCGCCATTCATACCGAAACCGAGGAAGAAATGGTTGTATATCGTGCGCAATATGGTGAACAGGGGTTATTTGTCCGGCCTTATTCGATGTTTGCGGAAGAAGTTGATCATCAAAAGTATCCGGAGGCCACTCAGAAATATAGATTTGAGTTAGTAAAGTGAGCGGCTTCTGTTTAAAGCGGGTCTCCGCTGTTCTGGGAAAACCAGGGCGGCGGAGATTTATGATTTGGCGGAGAATAACTTTAATGTGGAAAAGCGTTAACACCCATTGACTAATCCGGGAATGTTTTTTATAATTTACTGTAATTCTGAATATACTGTTTCATGGTAATTTGAAACTGCCTTTGCAGCCTGTCTGCCGCAGGGGCGTATATTTTTCTGATAAAAACAGTAACGCGGACCACACTGCGAAACAGTAAGCGGCTGTAAAACGTAAAAACAGCCTCCGAATGTTCATCGTGACGGGTGGAGAAGCTGCGGAACAAGAACAGGAGGATAGGATGAGTCATACATATATACCGGAGGAATATTTCTCCATGCTGAGCCTTTATGAAACCCAGGAGGCAATCGGAACAATCAAAAGCATTTTTGAAAAAAAGCTGAGTATCGCTCTTCATTTGAAGCGGGTGACGGCGCCGCTGGTGGTGGACCCGCTGACGGGTTTGAACGATGATCTGAACGGTGTGGAGCGTCCGGTGGGATTTGATATTCCGGCGCTTATGGCAGATGCCCAGGTGGTGCAGTCTCTGGCCAAGTGGAAACGGATGGCGTTGTACCGCTATGACTTCCGCGTAGGAAAGGGGCTTCTGGCCGATATGAATGCGATTCGCCGGGACGAGGAACTGGACAATATTCATTCCATTTATGTGGATCAGTGGGACTGGGAAAAGGTAATCTGGGAGGAAAACCGGAATCAGGATTATCTGAAAGAAACGGTGGAACGGATTGTCAATGTGATCTGCAACACGCTGGATGAAGTGCGCTACCACTTTGAAAGCCTGAAAACCCAGCTTTGCAGGGATGTGGCCTTTATCACGTCATCGGAACTGGCCGCCCTTTATCCGGATAAAACGCCGAAGGAGCGGGAGGATCTGTTCGCGAAAGAGCATAAGACGATTTTTATTATGCAGATCGGGGATGTGATGGAGAACGGAGAACGCCATGACGGCCGGGCGCCTGATTATGACGACTGGGCGTTAAACGGCGACCTTCTGTTCTGGAACCCGGTGCTGAACCGTGCCCTGGAGATTTCTTCCATGGGAATCCGGGTGGACGCAAAGTCTCTGAATGAGCAGCTAACCAAAGCCGGCTGCGACGAGCGCCGCAGTCTGCCGTTCCATAAGATGCTGCTGGAGGGCAGGCTGCCGCTGACGATCGGCGGCGGTATCGGTCAGTCCCGTCTCTGTATGCTGCTGCTGGGAAAGGCACATATCGGCGAGGTGCAGGCGTCTGTCTGGGACCAGGATACGATGGAAATCTGTCAGAAAGCGGGCGTGGAGCTGCTGTAATCGACGGGAGTGTTGAATCAATACGGCAGCGGGAGGGAAGCTGCAAGACTATAGACAGAAAGGAAGACAGCCCATGAAAATGAAAGGTACGGAGGCTTTCGTTCAGGTACTGAAAAATGAAGGCGTGGATCTGATGTTCGGTTATCCCGGCGGCTATGCCGTGGATATTTTTAATGAGTTATATGATCAGGATGACATAGAGGTGGTGCTGCCCCGCCATGAGCAGGGGGCGGTCCACGCGGCGGACGGTTATGCCCGTTCCACCGGCAGAGTGGGGGTGTGCCTTGTCACCAGCGGCCCCGGCGCGACAAACCTGGTGACCGGCATTGCCACGGCCAATTATGACAGTGTGCCGATGGTATGCTTTACCGGCCAGGTGCCCAGAAGCCTGATCGGCAACGATGCGTTTCAGGAAGCCGATATCGTAGGTGTGGTGCGGAATATCTGTAAGTTCACGATTATGGTGCGCCAGCGGAAAGACCTGGTGCGGATTATGCGGGAGGCCTTTTATATCGCCCGGAGCGGCAAGCCTGGTCCGGTGGTGGTAGACCTGCCAAGCGACATGATGAAAGAAGAATTTGACGATCAGTTCGGCCTGCCCATTTCCATTCGGGGCTACAAGCCAAACACCAAAGTACATGTGGGCCAGATCAAGCGTTCTATGGAAATGTTGAAAGAGGCGAAGCGCCCTCTGTTCCTGGTGGGCGGCGGCGTCCGCCTGGCGGAAGCAGGCCGGGTGATGACCGATTTGATGGAGGTCAGCGGCGTGCCGGCCGTGACGACATTGATGGGCAGAGGAACAATTCCCACCGATCATCCGCTGTACTTCGGAAATGCCGGTATGCACGGCTATTATGCGGCAAATGTGGCGATTAAGGAATGTGACCTGCTCTTTTCCATCGGAACCAGGTTCAGTGACAGAATTACCGGGAAGATTGAAGAATTTGCCAAGAATGCGAAGATCATTCATGTGGATATCGAATCCTCCAGCATTTCCAGAAATATCCATGTGGATGTACCGATTGTTGCGGATGCCTATGCGGCCATTACGGAGATGCTGAAACGGGTGGAGCACTGTGAGGTGGAAGACTGGATTGATCGGATCAGAGGCTGGCAGGCAGAGCATCCCATGGTGCAGCAGCAGCCCCCTCACACAGACAAGCTGTCGCCGGAGACCATTATGCGGGAGATCGGCCGCCGCTATACGGACGGTATCGTGGTGACCGACGTGGGGCAGCATCAGATGTGGTCGGCCCAGTATATTGATCTGAACGGGAACACCCAGTTTATTACTTCGGGCGGGCTGGGAACCATGGGCTTTGGCTTCCCGGCGGCAATCGGTGCGAAGATGGGCAATCCGGACAAGCGGGTAGTCAGCATTTCCGGGGACGGCGGTTTTCAGATGAATCTGCAGGAACTGGCAACGGCGATGGCTTATGAGCTGCCTGTCACGGTTTGTATTCTGAACAATGGTTTCCTGGGCATGGTGCGTCAGATGCAGGAGCTGTTTTATGACAAACGGTATGCCAGCACCTGCCTTGGATGGAAGAAAAGCTGTGAGCGAAACTGCAGTGATCCGGGCAAAAAGTGTCCGCCCTATACGCCGGATTTTGTAAAGCTGGCGGAAAGCTATGGGGCCGTGGGCATCCGGGTGTTCGATCAGGAACAGATGGAAGCGGCTTTTGACCGGGCGGCGGAGAATCAAAACGGTCCGACGATCATTGAATTTATTCTGGATCCCGACGAACTGGTGCTGCCGATGATTAAAAACGGAGCGACCGTGGACCAGATGATCGTGACGGCGCCGGTATATACGGATTAAAGGGAGGAGAATGGGATGAAAAAAAGATGGCTTGCGTTATATGTGGAAAACCGGCCCGGTGTCCTGGCCCGGATCGCAGGGCTTTTCTCCGGAAAATCCTATAACTTTTCCAGCCTGACCGTGGGCGAGACGGAGGATCCCACGGTTTCCAGAATGACCCTCTGCGTAGCGGGTGACGATCCTACCTTTGAACAGATTAAAAAGCAGTTGAATCATTGTGTGGAAGTGATTAAAGTTACGGATTTTACCAATACGGCGCTGCATATGAAAGAGATTATGTACCTGAAAGTAAAGGGCTGTTCATTAAAGGAAAAGAATGATCTGTTTAATATCGCGCAGGTATTCGGCGTGAAAGTGGTGGATTACGGAAAGAACAGTCTTTTGATGGAATGTTTTCAGACCGAAGAACGGAACAACAGCCTGATTGCGCTGGTGCGTGAGAGTTATAAGCAGGTGAGCATTGTCCGCGGCGGCAGCGTGGCGGTGGAATCCATCAGCGTGCAGGACCGGTAGAGCGGCGTCTGCCGGGGTGCAGGGTCTGCAAGAAAGCGGAAATGTTTATGATAGAATAAGGAAAAGCGGGCATACTACCTCTATAAAAAATTCTGTAGATCTGACTCGGAGATTGGGCGGGGCTTGCGTCTGGCCGGGCTGGGAGGATGGTTTGCGGAAGGATAGTGTCAATTAGTTTATAAAAAACAGCAACGGACCGGACAAACCCCGGGAGGATTTACAGACGCTAAAGCGGCTGGAAATTCTCCCAGATCCAGGGGGTTTGGGAGGGGAGTTGCGGAACTAAATTGGAGGTAGCAAAATGGCTCAGAAAGATATTTTATACTGTAAAGAGTGCAAAAAGCAGGTGGAAGTTTTGGCAGACTGCCCGGAGGAGGTGTACTGCTGCCAGTCTCAGATGGAAAAGGTAAAGGCGCACACCTCCGGCCAGGGTGAGGAAAAGCATCTGCCTGTGGTGAAGATCAGCGGCAATACGGTGACGGTCAGCGCCGGTTCTGTCAGCCATCCCATGGATGCGGAACACAGTATCGTCTGGATTTCTCTGGAAACCGAACACAGCGTATGCCGCAAGTTTCTGGAAAAAGGAGAAAAGCCGGAGGCAGAATTTATGATTCCCGATCCGTCGGCCCTTTTGCGGGCGTCCGCTTACTGCAATCTGCACGGGCTCTGGACAAGGGAATTGAAGAAATAGGCAGAAGAAAAAATCAGGAAAAAACCGCGAAGAAGTTTCAGGGTAATTTTTTATACTTCTTCGCGGTTTTTTGTTTGGTAATCGTTTTGCAGAGATCAAAAGTCCCGCGTGCGGCATTCCGCTGCGGCGGTCACGCACTGAAAAAAGCGCGCATCAGACGGCTCAGTCCGATATGATCTTCGACGCCCATCATTTCCTGACTGGAATGCATGGCCAGCAGTCCTGCGCCCAGGTCCACGGTTTTCATCGGGAGCCGGGAGGAGATGATAGAGCCGATGGTGCCGCCGCCTTTCATATTAGAGTGTTTCGCAAAGCGCTGATAGGGAAGGCGGTTTTCTTCGCACAGGGCGATCATGGATGCCAGCGCCTCACAGTCCCAGGTGTAGGACTGGTTGCTGGCGGTTTTTAAGATCAGCCCTTTGTTCAGCACCGGGTAATTGGTGATATCCTGGGTTTCCGGATAATTGGGGTGGAAAGCGTGGGCCACGTCTACGGAGAGCATCAGTCCTTCGGAGATTTCCGACAGGCAGTCGGCATGGTCTTTTCCAAAGGCTTTCCATATTTTTTCGATAATGACGGCCGGCAGTGAGGAATCGGCGCCCTGCTTGCTGAGACTGCCGATTTCTTCATTGTCAAACAGGCAGACCAGGTTAATTCTATCTGCCCCTCTGCCTTCGATCAGCCCATAGAGCAGAGCACAGACAGAGGTGATATCATCCAGCCGGGGGGCCGTGATAAATTCTTCCCGGAAGCCGGCCAGCCGGGGCGGATCCATGTTGTAGATACAAAGGTCATAGTCAAGAATTGAATTGGAAGAAATTCCCAGTTCCTCCGCCAGCAAATCCGTAAATGTTACGTTGCCGTTCAGCGCCTGCCTTATCCCCTTATCAATGCTTTCTGACAAACCGTTATTTCCCGAAAAATCGTGCTGTGAAACGGCAGATGCGGGAGCACCGGATTCCGGTGTATCCCTTTTCGAAGCGTTATTTGCCGCCGTATCCGGTTTTTCTGTTCCGAGAATCGGCCGCAGGTGCTTCTGGTTATCAATGGGGGAACCGGATTCGTTGACCGTGCGGCTCATATGAACAGCCAGGTTTGGCAGGCAGAGAACCGGGCGTTTGAAGTCGATCAGATGCGGAACCGGACGGTCATAGCGGTCG
>CAOKOL010000073.1 GCA_948470335.1 uncultured Lachnospiraceae bacterium
GATAATCATACATCTTCTGGTTTCCTTATTTTTCCCATAGCTTCGCCATCCCCGCAACGTCCCCAGACATCCCGAAGTATCTTCCGCACATACATCCCGCAGCATTGCCTGCAAATGCATATGCGCCCTTTATCTCCCCACTTCCGTTCACGCAGCCTTCAAACTCTCGCAAACGGACATGGTTATTATATAAAAATACAATCAAAAATCATTGACTGCCAAATTTAAAAAAATGTCGTATCAAATCAATGAATCACAAATACCCTGCCCTGTTAGTAGATTAACAGTTTGTGTTGTATATTCGCATAAAAAAGAAAACATGGCTTTTTCCACTCTAAATGGATAACTGACTTTCAAACGCCAGCCTGTAATCCATTCCTGTATCAATGTTCTTCTACCCTCTTCAGCTTTATCGGCTTCTTATATCACCGCGGATGTCCCCTCTGTATTTTTGTAGATTTACAGTTTTTGTTGTATATCCATCCAAAAGAGAAAGCTGAGAATACACATCTTCTTTCATTTTCCACTCAGCTTCTTTCTCAGCCGCTTTTGCTTTCCACTCAGCCGCTTTGCTCCCGGACAGATTCCCTGCGCAAAAAGGACAGCCACTCCGGTATGTGGTTCTGTTAAACAGATAAGTCTCCCACTCATGCCCTTCCGGGCACCGCCACCAGATCCTGATTTTACTTTTGGGCCGCAGCCGTTTCGGATCAATTTCCGTATTAAACCTGGGATGCCATTCTTTCATCAGCTCCGGCTCCAGTGTCTCCAGATCATTAAATCCCGGCCACGCCTTTCTCCCGGCGCAGTAAGGGCACCCGTGCCCTTTTGTCGTCCGGTTTCCCACGGTGGCCTTCCATTCATGACCCAGCGCACACTGCCACCAGACATTCTTCTCGCTTCCGCAAGTCACCATCTCCGGTGTCAGCGCACCGTTTTTTTCCGGATGCCACTGGGCTGCCAGTTCCGGATTTATGCCGGCCAGATCGTTAAACCCTTTCAGCGCCTTTCGGTTTGTACAGTAGGGACAGCCGGCATCCTTTTTTGTCCTGTCGCTGATCATCGCCTGCCATTTATGCCCTTTCTCACAGGTCCACCAGATTTTCTTATGGCTTGCATAGCCTGTTTTTTCAGCGGCAAACTCTTTATTTTCCGGGACAGACCACTGACGGATCAGATATTCCTTGTTATTTTGAATACAGTACCGTTGTAAACTGATATCTTCCATCTGCTGCCTCCGTTTTGCTGAAACCAATAGGGGCACTTATGGCCAAATTTTATTTCGCAGATATTTCTCATCTGCGATAGGGAAGGCCTGTAAGCCTTGTAAATAAAGGATTTTTAATGATAAGCTGACCAGAAAATTGACCACCAATAGGACCGCTAATATATTAGAAACTGTAAAAAAGGTGTGGATTTGAAAGTGTTTTTCAGCCTATTTTTTTGACCACTTTCCTGACCCTAAATGAAGTGATTTCACTTAAAAGAACGAATGATTTACCATAATATATCAAAAAATTCGTACCGTTTTTCTTTGTTTTTTCCGGGAAACAGAGGAATTTTGATTATTTTGTTGACAATCAATGGAGATAGAAGTAAAATAAGTGCCATGTGAATTGCTAAATCACCAGGATTAATCCAGTAATTTCCAGATTTCCTATCGCAGATGAGAAATATCTGTGAAATTCATTCCCATTAACCCCCAATTATATATGGGGAACCTTTTTGATCAATAAGCACCAAAAAAGTCCCCCATATTTCAATAAAACACTTACTTTTTACAGCTTTTCAGGCTTTTTCAATAGGACAGGTATGTTTGCGTCCCTCCTTTTTCCCATCCTTGTCATATGCAATCCCTACCAGCAGAATATCCCCTTCGTATCCGTCCAGCACATTGGGATATTTTTTATCTCTGATCTGGTCGATGGCTCCTCTGGCGGACCGGTTCCATTTCAGCTCGATTACAAGAACCGGTACCGGAGACGCCTTTTTTGGCAGATACACAATATCGGCATACCCGTCTCCTGATGGCAGTTCCTCAAACCTTATATAAGAATCCCTGTAACTGAAATAGGCCAGTTTAATCATGCTGCGCAGTACCTGCTCATTATTATAAAAAAAAATCGCCCGTTTCTTCTTCATGAATTTTCTCGATCTGTGCGGCCACTGCTTCCGCACTGCCATGGATTGTATCATAAATCGGCCGGTCACTGCCACGGACCCGCCGGATTGTCTCATCATGCTTCACTTCCCTGACAGCTCTGGCAAATTCCATCCTGATTTCCTCATTGGGATTTTGAAAGGCTCATAGAGGGCATGAAACAGAAGCAGGGCAAACAAGGAACCGCCTAAAGGAAGAAAACGCTTTAAAATGGACAAGATGGGCTCAATAACATCAGGGCTTGTGCGAAGGAGATTGTGAACGAGGAAATTATTTGCGCATAAGCGACAAGGCGGCAGAGGATAAAGCTCTGTCGCCTTTCTCGTAGAGAAGATACCACGAATGGTGTTTGCTTAGATGAAAGTTCATATTTTGTGAGTTGATATTATTCGTTCAAACGGATATAATAAAGACAATACAATTTAGGAGGACAGAAATGTTTGAGTATATGACGGCACAGGAAGCATCAGAGCGTTGGGATATATCGGTACGGCGGGTGCAAAGACTTTGCAAAGAAAAGCGGATTGAGGGTGTTATAAACATTAACCGTGTATGGCTTATTCCTAAAACAGCGAAGAAACCTGCAGATGGCAGATATAAAGAAAACAAAAAACAAGATGGAGTTGATTGACTATGAAAAGAATTTTAATTATTGATGACGACATACATATTGGAAATGTGCTTGAAGAAACACTTTCCAAAGAGGGATATCAAATCTTCCGTGCTTATTCTGGAACAGAGGCATTATTCATTTTATCAAAGTCAAAGCCAGACCTTGTATTATTAGATTTAATGCTGCCGGGACTGAATGGAGAAGATGTGCTTCCCCAAATAAAGGGAATCCCTATTATTGTGGTGAGTGCCAAAGTTGATATTGATAATAAAGTTGATGTGCTGCTTGGCGGTGCGGTTGATTATGTGACGAAGCCGTTTAACATGAGGGAACTTTTAGCCAGAATTTCTGTACATCTCAGAAATTCCGAAAGTATGTTTGTTTCTTCAGAATTGACATTTGCAGATATTGTACTCAATACCAATACCCATATTGCAAAAATCGGTAATACGGAAATAAAATTGACAAGGACAGAATATGCCATTTTGAAACTGCTTATGCAAAACCCCACGCAGGTTGTTACAAAATCACTGTTGTTAGACCGTATCAGCACAGACACACCAGATTGTACGGAAAGTTCTCTGAAAATGCATATTAGCAATTTGAGAAAAAAACTTCGAGAGGTAAATAACAAAGATTATATTGAAGCGGTCTGGGGAATTGGCTTTAAAATGAGGGCAGAATAAATCTTTACGATTTCTTTACTGTTCTCTTTACTGTTTTCTTTACCAATTGCAGATATAATGCCAGTATACTAAACAAGGAGGTTATGCTTTTATGGATTATGTTCTTAAAACAAATGCTTTGTGTAAAAAATACAAAGATTACAAAGCATTAAACGGACTATCTATGAATGTTCCCAAAGGAGCAATTTATGGTTTTGTAGGGAAAAATGGTGCTGGCAAGACAACACTTATCCGTCTGATTTGCGGCTTGCAAGAGCCTACATCTGGCGAATACACGCTATATGGAACAAAAAACACAGATAAGGAGATTTTAAAAGCACGCAGACGGATGGGAGCTGTTGTGGAAACGCCCTCGATTTATCTTGATATGACAGCTGAGGACAATTTGAAACAGCAGTATCGTGTTCTGGGACTTCCATCTTACGATGGATTGGCGGATATTTTAAAACTGGTTCGATTGGAGAATACAGGAAAGAAGAAAGCCAAAAATTTCTCTCTTGGTATGCGGCAACGATTGGGTATTGCTATCGCATTAGTCGGTGACCCTGATTTTTTGGTTTTGGACGAGCCTGTCAATGGTCTTGACCCACAGGGAATTATCGAAATGAGGGAGTTAATCTTAAAACTCAATCGGGAACAGCAGATTACTGTATTGATTTCCAGTCATATCCTTGACGAATTATCCAGACTTGCAACACATTATGGATTTATTGATAAAGGGCAGATTGTAAAAGAAATCAGTGCCAAAGAGCTGGATACCGCCTGCCGCAAATGTATTCGTCTTGAAGTGACAAATACCCGAACACTCTCTCGTGTGTTAGACGAAATGAATGTTGAATACACCATTGTTTCTGACAAAGCGGCTGATATGTATGCCAGAATCAATGTTTCCAAATTAACACTCGCTTTGGCAAAAGAAAATTGTGAAGTGATTTCCATGCAGGAACGGGATGAAAGTTTGGAAAGCTATTATGTCGGTTTGGTAGGAGGGAAAGAGAATGACTAAAGTGTTATCCGCAAATTTTATGCGGTTGAAAAAGGACAATGTTTTTTGGATTGGCTTAGTTTTTATGTTTGCAGCAGGCATATTTTTCCCTGTCATACGATACATGGATATGAAACAGACAGGCACAATCAATCCGATAGATAATGCATTTTTGGGATGTGTCTTGTTTATTGGCATTATAATGGCGGTATTTTGCAGCCTATTTATTGGTACAGAATACAGCGATGGTACTATCCGAAACAAAGTAATCGTTGGGCAAAATCGAAACTCAATATATTTGGCAAATTTTGTTACTTGTGTGGTTGTGAGCCTTATTATGCATATCGCATTCTTTGTTCCTTATCTTTGTATAGGTATTCCTCTGCTTGGCTTTTTTATTATGACTACAAAAATAGTTATATTATTTATATTGACAGCATTTCTGCTTGCTATTGCATTTTCGTCTATTTTTACTTTGATTTCGATGTTAAATCATAGCAAGGCGATAACTGCTGTTATATGTATTCTTTTAGCCTTTTTGCTCCTATTTGTAGGAGGACAATTAAATAAAATGTTAAATGAACCTGAAATGAATATGAGTGTGGTTATGAGTGAAAACGGGCCAGAATATAAAGAAATACCAAATCCGCATTATTTGAATGAGGGAGAACGGAAAATAGTTCAGTTTGTTTACGATTTTATTCCCGGCGGACAGGTAATTCAATGTATGTCATTGGAAGCTGCAAATCTGCCGTTGTTACCTCTCTATTCGTTTATCATTATTTTATTAACCACAGGTATAGGCTTACTTTGCTTTAAGAAAATAGATTTAAAATAAGGAGTATGTTATGGAAATATGGTTATGGGTATCTATCGGCATTTTGATTGCAATTATCATTTCCTTATTAGTAAAAATGCATATTTTACAAAAGTCAGTAAAGGAAATTGAAATTGCCGTTGTCGATAGGCTCGTAACCGATACGAATGTTTTGATTGATATTTCCAGCAGCGATAAGAATATGTGTCGTTTGGCGAATACTGTCAACAAACAGCTTCGCAAACTCCGTACGGAACGGCGCCGATTTCAGCAAGGCGATTTGGAGTTGAAAAATGCAGTTACCAATATTTCACATGATTTACGAACACCGCTTACTGCTATCTGCGGTTACCTGGAATTGTTAGAGCAGGAAGAAAAGTCTGCAACTGTAAATAGGTATATCGAAATTATTAAAGACCGTGTGGATATTTTGAAACAGCTTTCAGAGGAACTTTTTAAGTACTCTGTTATCATTTCAACAAAAAACAATATAACCAAGGGACAGGTAATTATCAATACGGTATTGGAAGAAAGTATCGCAGCATTTTATACGGTTTTAACCGAACGAAATATCGTGCCAGAGATACAAATATCTGAAACAAAAGTAGTGCGAATGCTTGACCGTTCTGCATTATCCCGTGTATTTTCCAATCTGATAAGCAATGTTATAAAATACAGTGATGGAGATTTGAAGATTGTTCTGTCAAAGAATGGGGAGATTTCCTTTTCTAATATGGCTTCTGGATTAGACGAGATACAAGTGGGAAGATTGTTTGACCGTTTTTATACTGTAGAAGCTGCCAGAAAATCAACAGGTTTAGGATTGACAATTTCTAAAACACTTGTTGAACAAATGAAAGGAACTATATCCGCAACATACGAAAACAACAGATTAAGCATTCATATCTTTTTCCCAGATATTAAAGAATGAAAGGATTGACCTATGCAAGATGCAGAATGGATACGCTGTCCTGTTTGTGGTAACAAAACTCGTGGCAGAATTACAGCATCTGCGCCGCAAAGGATTTTCCAAAGCGCCGGGGTCTGCTGACACTGATTAATTTCTGTTTCGTGCATCGTTAATCAGGCTGATCATACCGGATTTATCCACATAAGGGCTGTTTCTGATTTCTTCAAACCCACTGTTCCCCGGATTCAGATACATTCCCATTCTGCCACCTCTATTCTTCAAAACGGCCGACTTTATACACTTTCTCCATATTTTTCAGCAGCAGCCGATTACACTCCGCTTCCCCCTGCCTCCTGCTCTCTGCGTCCTGTCCGATCGCCAGTTCCAGCATCCCCTTTACGATCAGCGTATTGGTCTTGCTGAAATAATCGGCATCCTCGTCGGTCAGCAGATCATAATTTACGGCCCGCCTAAGCATCAGAAAATCCCTTTCCTGCATGTCATTAGTAAACAGCAGCGTATAAAAATAGGCCGGATACCGCTCGGAGCCCGCCATCGGAAACAGCTCATAATATTCCTCAAGCGCCTCGGAAAACATGGTCCGATACTGTCCCCACATCAGCCGGTAATACAGATCCGGCCGCTCAAATGCATACCGGTTAAATAACTTCCATCCTTCGATATAAGCGTCCAGCAGATTATCGTCAGAATCCATCAACTGGCCGTATTCCTCCATATAATCGCTGAAAAAACGAATTGTCCCCAATATAATCAGATATTCCAGACTCTCAAAATGCCGGTACAGCGCCGCCGGAGAACACCCGTTCTCTCTGGCAAATTCCCGCACCGTAATGTCCGACGCATCCACCGCTTCCAGTTTCCGGTACATCGACACAATCAGCCGCCGCTTCGTATTATTCCCTTTTTCATAACCAGCCATATATGCTTATCCACCCAGTCCGTACAGATATTTCGCGGAATCTTTGCGTCTGCCGGCATACGCCGCCGGTACGTTTCCCGGACACCTCACAGTCAATATGCCGCTTCGGCAAAAGTTTACCCGCATATCAAAATACTACCTTATTTAAAAATATCCGTCAAGAAAATTTCCGCCCTGCGGAGAGCGTGAAAACAGCGCAAAAACTGATGCGCCGGATTCCCATGTTTGAGAACCCGGCGCATCAGTCCGTAAATACGGTCAGTCTTTTATCATTTTTCCGAATCAGGTGTTTCGGTTTCCTTTCTCACGCCGTCTTTTCTGCCTTCCATGTCTGATCGTGAAAAAAGAAATTCGGGATTACCGTACAGGCCGCCGTCACCGCAATCGCCGGAATCACGCCCCCGCCGAATATGGCTTTCAGCGGCGGAATCAGTTCAAAAGCCAGAGCCGTCACAAGCCCGCAGGTCACGCCGACCCTTCCTGCGCTGACGCTTAGCCGGGAACGGAAGCTTTCCGATTTTCTGTCACGATAAAGAAGCCCCACCACAAACATGGGAATCAGCACGCCGCCGCAGACCGTATAGCCGTAAGTCCCAAGCGCGTAAATAAAGTCTCCCGTCAGGCTGGCCGCCAATGCCACTACGCCCGCCACAAAGGTGGCGATCTTCGCATATCTGACGCTGACATTGCCCGGCAGCTTTCCCTCCGGGTCCAATATGTCGGACACCACATTGGCCGCGGCGCAGTTCAGATGCGTGTCCGCGCAGGACATACAGGCTGCCAGCACACTCTCCGCCAGAATAATGCCGCAGATTCCCGGCATCTTGTTCAGAATCATCCACACCAGCGCCCGGTCTCCCGCATCCACGTACAGCAGAGAAGCGATCCCGATGGAGATCATCAAAAATACCAGAATGATATTCATAAAAAATGTAATGCCGTAAGCCTTTTTTGCCGACTGTGCGTCTTTTGCCGCGAAAGCCCGGTTCCAGAAAATCGGATTGGATATGGCACCCACCAGTCCCGTCAGAAAACTGGTGGCTATGGCAAAAGGCGATTCCACGAACAGGTCCCATTTGGACGGGTCCACCGCCATAATCCCCTCCCGCAGAAAACCGAAATCCAGATGGAAGGATTGCAGTCCGAACCAGATCACCATAGCCGCGAACACCATCTGCACCGTTCCGTGAATGGCATCCGCATAGATTACGGCCGTCAGCCCGCCGTTTACCGTATAAAAGATAAACACGGCGCCGCAGATGATGCAGGCCGCCCGGTAATCAATGCCAAACACCTGCTCCAGCACATAGGACACCCCCATAATCTGGGCGCCGGGCCAGACCACGTTCGGCATCAGCGCCGCGATGCCGCCCACCCTGCGGATATACCGGTCGCCGCCGAACAGATAGCCGGACACGAAATGGGGCATACTCAGATATTGAAACCGGGCCAGATAAGGGGCCAGCAGATATCCCATAATGATTCCGCCTAAAAAACCTTCTCCCAGCCACAGCCAGTACGCACTGATTCCCTCCATGGCTCCCCGGCCCGCCTGACCGATAAAGTTGCCGGAGCCGCTGAAAGAGGCCCATGCGGTCAGAAACAGCAAAACTACCCCTGTCTTTTTGCCGCCGATAAAATAATCATCCGCATTGGCGGCGCTGCCTTTGGTCCGTATACCGATGATAATGCATACCGCCAGATCAATCAATACCAATACCGCCGATACCGCCACACCTATCCTGTTCATAACATCCCCCCTCGTCTGTGCCATACGTCAGGAAACCATCCATGCGGGAAATTTTCACATCTGTTTTCACGGATATCCTGAAAATTTCCCGCGATCCTTCATCCATTCATTATTTCCATTTTAAGACTTCTGTTTCAGTTCCGCAACTCCCCTCCCAAGCCCCCTGGATCTGGGAGAATTTCCAGCCGCTTTAGCGTCTGTAAATCCTCCCGGGGCTTTGCTATGAGCACTTAGGGTCTGTTTTTTAGACCCTTACGTGCGATGCATACAAAATTGTTAGCGGGTGTCTTTTAGCCGCTTACTATTTTGTAGTCCGGTACGTTGCTGTTTTTCATAAATCACTTGACATTACCTCAGGACTTCTGTTTCAGTTTCTGCGAATACCGGTAAGTGACAAAGGCCACGATCACGCCCAGCACGCCGCAGGCAATGGTGTAATACCAGATATAGTCATAACCTGCATTGCCGTTCGCGTCCAGCCAGGAACCGGCCAGCTTTGCGAAGTACACGTCCGGCAAGTAACAGAGCATGGAAATAATGCCTGTGGAAACGCCGGTCAGGTGAAGGGGAATGCCGACTTCGCCCAGCGTGGCGAAATAAATGCCTCTCATGCCGGAGTAAACGATGGCAAAGGCAAAGGACACGGCGATACACAATACAACCGCGCTCTTTGTGAAAATCAGCGCCGCGCACAGCACGGTGGCGACAGCCAGGTAAATGCCAAGAGTTTTGGACTTATTGCCCACCCTGTCAGAAATAAAGCCGATGCAGAAGGTCATTACCGCCGCAATGATATAGTTGCGCAGAATGGCAAAAAAGCTGGCCTGTGTCGCGGAGATTCCCAGAACATTCACCGTGTAGGCGCCCAGATATCCGTTTCCCGCGGAGGTAAAGGAAAAACAGAAGAAAATCAAAGCGGAAATCAGCCAGGTTCCCGGCATTTTTAACACGGTGATAATATTTCCCATACTGAAAGCAGCCTGACTTTCGGCATTTCCTTCTCCTTCCTCTGCGCCGGCCACGTCATTGGGCAGGAAGAAGAACAGCAGCAGGGCGAAAATAAAAAACAGTGCGCCGCTGACCGTCAAAAGCATTCTCCACTGCTGTCCCACCAGCTGCGGGTCCAGTTCCCCGCCGGGCAGCACGGCCTTTCCCAGCAGTCCCACGCCCACGAAGCCGATCAGGGTGCCGAAGATGCCTCTGACAAACTCCGAAGTGGAGAACATCCGCCCCTGCTCTTTGGCATTGCCCATCTTGCGGGTCAGTTTCAGGTAAGCGGACCAGATCATAAAGCTGGTTCCCACGCCGTACAGGATGTGGATCATGATAATCGATATTTTTCCCGGCACCATGCCGAACCAGAAGGAACAGACGCCCATCAGCACGCCGCCCAGGATCAGAAGCCATTTTTCCTTAAATTTATCTGCCAGTATGCCGCCGAAAGGATAGCCCAACATGGAAACCACGCCGAAAGCCAGTCCGAAATCGCCGATAAACTCATTTACCTCGGAAGCAGACACAATCGCCTTGTACTGCGTAAACAGAATGCACATCTGATCATAATAACTGTACCGCAGAAACGGCACATACACCATAACGCCCGCCATCAGTGCGCACAGCGCCACGATAACCCATCTTTTACTACCCGTTATTTTCATACTCGTTCTCCTATTAAAAGTTCCGCTACAGTCCTCCTAAGCCCCCTGACTCTGGGAGAATTTTCAGCCACTAAAGTGTCTGTAAATCCTCCCGGGGCTTATACGGACTTCCG
>CAOKOL010000074.1 GCA_948470335.1 uncultured Lachnospiraceae bacterium
CGGTATCGAAGCTTATGGGACATGCCAAGGAACTCATAACTATGGACGTTTACGCCGATAATAAAGGTATCATAGCGGATGGGGTGCCGGAAATTGAGGAATATATGAAGGAGGTTTTACCGAACCTGAGAGAGATAGAAAGTTTTAAAAAGGAACTGTTGGAGATTGTTGTAGATGTAAAAGAATTTCTTCCGGATGCAGGGTGATAGAAAGAATAAAAAGAACAAAAGTTCGATTTTGCATCTATACAAATTTAACGATTTGTGGTAAGATAAAAAGGCTCTTTGGTGCTACCACGTCCGTATGGAATTACAGAGGTGCGCCAAGTTGCAAAAACAGCAAATTGTGAACGGGATTCGTCGTGGGCCTGTTTTTCTCCAATTTAAGTAAATGCCACGACGAAAATAAAATGTTCTACGACGAATTTTTGCCTAATAGGCGTCTTTTTTTACTATGAAATCAGAGGTGAGCATTTGTGCAAAATGAACAAAAAATCTTCGAACTTCACAGCGAATACAAGCCCACCGGCGACCAGCCCCAGGCCATAGAAGCCCTGGTCAAAGGGTTTAAAGAAGGCAACCAATTCCAGACTTTACTGGGGGTTACGGGTTCCGGGAAGACCTTTACCATGGCCAATGTGATCGCACAGCTTAACAAGCCGACTTTGGTAATAGCGCACAATAAGACATTAGCGGCACAGCTCTATGGTGAGTTCAAAGAGTATTTTCCGAGTAACGCGGTGGAATATTTTGTGTCCTACTACGACTACTACCAGCCAGAAGCCTATGTTCCATCAACGGATACTTATATAGAAAAAGACTCCTCCATCAACGACGAGATCGACAAGCTGCGGCATTCGGCGACGGCGGCGCTTTCGGAGCGGCAGGATGTGGTGATTATTGCTTCCGTGTCCTGTATCTACGGTTTGGGAAGCCCCATAGATTATAAAAACATGGTAATTTCCCTGCGTCCGGGTATGATAAAGGACAGGGACGAGGTGATCAGAAAGCTGATTGACATCCAGTATATCCGCAGCGAGATGGATTTTAAGCGGGGTTCCTTCCGGGTGCGGGGGGATGTGCTGGAGGTTTATCTGGCGGAGGCCACGGATACGGCGGTGCGCATTGAGTTTTTCGGCGACGAGGTGGAGCGGATTACGGAGATGGAGGTGCTGACCGGCGAGGTGAAAGCCAGACTGGAGCATGTGGCCATATTTCCGGCTTCCCATTATGTGGTGCCGAAGGAGCAGATCGAAAGGGCGGCGGCAGCGATTCTGGAAGAACTGAAAGAGCAGGTGGCGTATTTCCGGAAGTCGGACAAACTGCTGGAAGCCCAGCGGATTTCGGAGCGCACGAATTTTGACGTGGAAATGATGAAGGAAACCGGTTTCTGTTCCGGTATTGAGAATTATTCCCGTCATCTGACGGGGCTTGCGCCGGGGATTCCTCCCTATACGCTGATGGATTATTTTCCGGAAGAATTTCTGATTATTGTGGATGAGTCTCATATTACGATTCCCCAGGTCAGGGGGATGTATGCCGGGGACCGTTCACGAAAGACTACGTTGGTGGAATATGGTTTCCGTCTGCCCTCGGCGCTGGATAACCGGCCGCTGAATTTCCAGGAATTTGAACAGAAGATCGACCAGATGCTTTTTGTTTCCGCGACGCCGAATGTGTATGAAGACGAGCATGAGATGCTGCGGACGGAACAGATTATACGTCCCACCGGCCTTCTGGACCCTTCCATCGAGGTGCGTCCGGTGGAAGGACAGATCGACGATCTGGTGGCGGAGGTGCGCCGGGAGGTGGACAGGAATTATAAAGTACTGGTGACTACCCTGACCAAACGGATGGCGGAAGACCTGACAGATTATATGAGGGAGGCGGGCATCCGGGTGAAATATCTTCATTCGGACATCGACGCACTGGAGCGGATGGAGATTATCCGCGACATGCGGATGGATCTGTTTGATGTACTGGTGGGTATTAACCTGCTGAGAGAGGGGCTGGATATTCCGGAGATCAGTCTGGTGGCGATTCTGGATGCGGATAAGGAAGGGTTTCTGCGTTCGGAGACTTCTCTGATTCAGACCATAGGGCGGGCGGCCCGGAATGTGGACGGCCATGTGATTATGTATGCGGATATGATAACGGATTCCATGAGGGTGGCGATTGAGGAAACCAACCGGAGACGGAAGATTCAGCAGGAATACAATGAAGCCCACGGCATCACGCCGGCAACGATAAAAAAGGCGGTGCGGGATCTGATCAGCATTTCCAGTGCGGTGGAGGGCGTTTCCGCGAAACTGGAAAAGGATCCGGAGTCCATGGACGAGAAGGAACTGAAAAAATGTATCGGAGACGTGAAGAAGAAGATGCATCAGGCGGCGGCGGAGCTGAATTTCGAGGAGGCGGCAAGGCTGCGTGACAGGATGATGGAACTGAAACGGATACTGGAAGAACTGTAACGGGAGCCGGCATCTTCCGTTTCCGGATAGACGGTGCGGCAGGATGAAAAGCTGAGGCAGCCTTCGGATGCAGGTTTTAAATGGCGCGGCAGGTGTGCGGGAAAGAGGTAAAAATGGCAAGGAAGCAGTATATAAAAATCCGGGGAGCAAACGAACACAACTTAAAAAATCTGTCTGTGGATATTCCAAGAAATGAACTGGTGGTTTTGACCGGTTTAAGCGGTTCGGGAAAATCCTCTCTGGCTTTTGACACCATATATGCGGAAGGGCAGAGGAGGTATATGGAATCTCTGTCCTCTTATGCAAGAATGTTTCTGGGGCAGATGGAAAAGCCGGATGTGGAGAGCATCGAGGGGTTGTCTCCGGCCATTTCTATCGACCAGAAGACCACGAACCGGAATCCCAGATCCACGGTGGGAACTGTGACGGAAATCTATGATTATTTCCGGCTGCTCTATGCCAGAATCGGCGTTCCGCACTGTCCGAAATGCGGCAGGGAAATCCGGAAGCAGACAGTAGACCAGATCGTGGACGTGCTGCTGCAATTGCCGGAAGGGACGAAGCTGCAGCTTCTGGCGCCGGTAGTCCGGGGGAAAAAGGGCCGTCATGAAAAGGTGCTGGACCAGGCGAAGCGGGGCGGATTTGTCCGGGTGCGGATCGACGGAAATCTGTATGAGCTGACGGAAGAAATTGCCCTGGATAAAAATATCAAACATACGATTGAGATTGTGGTGGACCGGCTGGCCATTCGGGAGGGAATCGAAAAGCGGCTGACGGATTCTATTGAGACGGTGATGACGCTGTCTGACGGGCTGATGACCGTAGACGTGATCGGCGGCGAGCCCATGAATTTCAGCCAGAGCTTTTCCTGCCCTGACTGCGGCATCAGCGTGGAGGAAGTGGAGCCCAGAAGCTTTTCCTTTAACAATCCTTTCGGCGCCTGTCCGGAATGTGCGGGTCTGGGCTATAAGATGGAATTTGACGAGGATCTGATGATTCCGGATAAGACGATGAGTATTGCTGAAGGGGCGATTACGGTGGTCGGCTGGCAGTCCTGTTCGGATAAGGGCAGCTATACCAGAGCTATCCTGGATGCGCTGGCGAAAGCGTATCATTTTGATCTGAACACGCCTTTTGAGGAGTATTCCGACGAAGTGAAGGAAGTCCTGATTCACGGAACGGAGGGACGTCAGGTAAAGGTTCACTATAAAGGGATGCGGGGCGAGGGCGTTTATGATGTGGCCTTCGACGGTCTGGTTCGCAATGTGGAGCGCAGATACCGGGAGACCGGCTCGGAGAGCATGAAAGCGGAGTATGAGACTTTTATGCGCATTACGCCCTGCCGGGTGTGCCGGGGACAGCGGCTGAAAGCCACGTCGCTGGCCGTGACGGTGGCAGACAAGAATATCTATGAAATAACGGCTATGTCCATCCGGAATCTGAATGAATATCTGAAAACTCTGGAGCTGACTTCCGCCCAGCAGGCCATCGGCAGTCAATTGCTGAAAGAGATACAGTCCAGAATTCAGTTTCTGGTGGATGTGGGACTGGAATATCTGACGCTGGCCAGAGGAACGGCCACCCTGTCCGGCGGCGAGGCCCAGCGGATTCGTCTGGCAACTCAGATCGGCTCCGGCCTGATCGGCGTGGCCTATATTCTGGACGAGCCCAGCATCGGCCTCCATCAGCGGGATAACGGCAAACTGCTGAAAACGCTGCTTCACCTGCGGGATCTGGGAAACAGTGTGCTGGTGGTGGAGCATGACGAGGAAACCATGCTGGCGGCAGACTATATCGTGGATATCGGTCCCGGCGCCGGAATGCACGGCGGTGAAGTGGTGGCGGCAGGTACGGCCCAGCAGCTAATGAAAAGCCGCAGTTCCGTTACCGGGGCATATTTAAGCGGCCGGAAGAAGATTCCTGTGCCGGAAAGCAGGAAAGAAGCCTCAGGTTATATTGAGGTAAAAGGTGCGGCAGAGCATAACTTAAAGGATATTAACGTTAGGTTCCCGTTAGGGGTAATGACCTGTGTGACCGGCGTTTCCGGTTCGGGGAAAAGCTCACTGGTCAATGAAATTCTGTACAAGGAGCTGGCCAGAAAGCTGAACAGGGCAAGGACCATTCCCGGAAAGCACAGATGTATTGAGGGCATCGAACAGCTTGATAAGGTGATTGCCATCGACCAGTCTCCGATCGGACGGACGCCCCGCTCGAATCCGGCCACTTACACCGGTGTTTTTGATATTATCCGGGATTTGTTTGCCGCAACGGCGGATGCCAAGGCAAAAGGATACCAGAAAGGCCGGTTCAGCTTTAACGTAAAGGGCGGCCGGTGCGAAGCTTGCAACGGCGACGGTATTCTGAAAATCGAGATGCATTTCCTTCCGGATGTGTATGTGCCCTGTGAGGTATGCAAAGGGAAACGATATAACAGAGAAACCCTTGAGGTAAAATATAAGGATAAAAATATTTATGACGTACTGGATATGACAGTGGAGGAGGCGCTGAAATTTTTCGAAAATGTGCCTGCGGTCCGGCGGAAGATCGAGACGCTGTATGATGTGGGCCTTTCCTATATTAAACTGGGACAGCCGTCCACAACCCTGTCCGGCGGCGAGGCCCAGCGGATTAAGCTGGCTACCGAGCTGAGCCGGAGGAGTACGGGGCGGACGATCTATATTCTGGACGAGCCCACCACCGGTCTGCATTTTGCCGATGTTCACAAGCTGGTGGAGATTCTGAGACGACTGTGTGAGGGCGGCAACACCGTTGTAGTGATCGAGCACAATCTGGACGTGATTAAGACGGCAGACTATATTGTCGACATCGGCCCGGAGGGCGGCGACCAGGGCGGCACCGTTATTGCGGAAGGCACGCCGGAGGAAGTCAGCAGGAATCCCCGGTCGTATACGGGACAGTATATAGCGAAATATCTGGAACAGCGGTAAAGAGCGCACCGGGGAAACAACCGGCAGCACACGGGAAACGGGCCGTGAAAGCGGAGGATTCGGGAATTGACTTTTTGCGCCCAACTCTTTATAATAAAAACAATCAGTGACCGGAAGATACCTGCGGATCGTATGTAAACCGCAGATCGCTGTCTGAGGCATGGGAGAAGATTGCGGCGAAAGCCGGTTATGCGGCGGGACAGGATGACAAGGAGGCGTCAAAATGGAATTATTTGATGATTTAAGCAGCAAAATTTTAAGCGGCAGCAAAACTGCGGTGAATAAAGCCAAAGAGGTTGTGGACATTACGAAACTGAAAGCGGAGATTATATCCGAGGAATCCAAAATCAAAGCGATTTATACGGAGATCGGGAAACTGTACTGTGATAAGACGGAAGGGGAAATCGACCCTGCGTTCCAGCCGTTTCTGGAGAAAGTAGCCGTTGCAAAGGCGGCGATTGCAGATTACAAGGCCCAGATTCAGAAGATCCGCGGAACGAATCAGTGTTCGGAGTGCGGCGCCGAGGTGGCGGAAAACGCGCAGTTCTGCAGTTCCTGCGGCGCGCCTGTTCCGGATAAGGCGGCGGATGATGTGGAGAAAGAACCGCTGGAGCAGGAGAAGTCCTGCGGCTGTGGATGCGGCTGCGGCGGTGAACAGGAAAGCAGTGAGGGAACGACTGCGCAGAGTGAAGAAAACTGACGCTGTTCTGTCGGGACGGAAGGATAAAGAGGGGTCTTCTGCCGGGATGTCAGACAAAATAATTGAGGAGCCAGAGATGCTTATGGGGTATCAATGGCTCCTTGTCGTTGCAAAGTGTCCGGGCAATAGCCGGGTCAAAGGCGGCGTGCCCTGTATGGTGACACATCTTTTTGCATGATGAGATGTCAGGAAGAAACGCCGGGAAAGAGGACGAACTTATGATACAGAAAAAAAGGCTGGTGCAATTTTATGTTTCGGAATATGAGACGCTGGCTAAAAAAAAGAAAGGAAAGCTGCCCCAGTATTCTGATTTTGAGAAAAATGCGAACCGGCTGTTTAAGGCGGTAAAACGTACCAGACCTTCTCAGATCAGTCAGTCAGGCCTGGAGGACTATCACAGGCAGGTGAAAAACATAATCTGCTATGCGTTCCGTAAAAACCGCAGGGATATCATGGAGCAGGCGCTGACGGAAATCGTTCCCCAGCTTGTTCAGATGGATCTGCATTTTCTGCTTCGGGAGCAGCGGGACGGTTTAAACGGCGAGTGCCTGGCTTTTCTGAAACGGACGATGCCCGGAGAGATTTGCAACCGCCCCATGTTTGAATTGTATCCGCTGTACAGAAGACATAAACTGCAGAATAAAATCACGGATCTGGTGCCTACCCGGCCGGAAATGGAATTTCCCGAAACGCTGCGGATGAAGCGGCATTTTATCCTCCATATCGGCCCTACCAACAGCGGAAAGACATTCCATTCTCTGGAGCGGCTGAAAGAGGCGGCCTGCGGCGTTTATCTGGGGCCGCTGCGTCTGCTGGCGCTGGAGGTGTACGAACGGATGCGGGAGTACGGCGTTCCCTGCACAATGATGACGGGGCAGGAGTGCATCGAGGAGGAGAACAGCCGGGTGACGGCGGCCACCGTTGAGATGGCGGATTATGACGCCCTCTATGATGTGGCGGTGATCGACGAGGCGCAGATGATGTGCGACGCTGACAGGGGACATGCCTGGACGCGGGCGATTCTGGGAATCAAGGCGAAGGAGATTCATATTTGTGCCAGCCCCACGGCGGAGGAAGTGCTGAAACACCTGATCGGATTATGCCATGATGACTGGGAAATCTGCCATTATGAGCGGAAAACGGCACTGGTCTGTGAGGATACGCCGTTTCAGTTTCCGGAGCATGTCCGGGATGGAGACGCCCTGATTGTATTTTCTAAAAAAGCGGTTCTGGATGCCGCCGGGCGTCTGGAAAGCAATGGGATACGGGCCAGCGTGATTTACGGCAGTCTGCCGCCGGAGATTCGCCGCCGGCAGATGCGGCTCTTTACCAGCGGAAAGACCAGGGTGGTGGTGGCTACGGACGCAATCGGTATGGGGCTGAACCTGCCGGTACGCAGGATTGTTTTCCTGCAGACGGAAAAGTACGACGGTGTCAGCAGAAGAAAGCTGAATGTGTCGGAGGTCAAGCAGATTGCCGGACGTGCCGGGCGGTTCGGCATGTATGGCACGGGCTATATCAGTGCGATGGGAGAAGAAGAACTGGACCATATTCGGGCACATTATCAGGCTTATGAGGAACCGGTTTCTCAGGTAAGCCTGGGATTTCCGCAGATTCTTCTGGATATCGACGAGCCGCTGGACGCAATCTTAAAGGTCTGGTCCTCGGTGGCCCCGTCTGCGCCTTTTGAGAAGGAAAATGTGGAAGAAGCGCTGTTTTTGTATGAGCGGGCCAAAAAAGTAAAAAATAAGATCGAAGATTTTGATAATAAATATATGCTCTACCGTATGATTACCTGCCCGATTGATATCAAGGACAAGCGGGTGGTGGCTCTCTGGCTGGATTACTGTAAAACTTACGGCGCCGATGTGGCTTTGTCAAAGCCAAGACTGGATGAAAAGGACAGGGGCGGCCTGATGAAATATGAGACTTATTATAAGCAACTGGATCTGTATTATCAGTTTTCCCACCGGATGGGCAAGATTGTGGATGAGGACTGGCTGAAAGATCAGCGGGAGGAAACGGAAACTGTTATTATGCGTTATCTTTCAAAGAAAAAGCAGGATTATATTTCCAGATGTCCTTACTGCGGCCGCCAGCTTCCTCTGGGGTATCCTTACCGGGTATGTGAACGGTGCCACAGCAGGTCGGATATTGCGTAGCGGTTCTTTCCGGGGCGTTTTGGCGGCATTCTGCTTTTCTGCTGATGATATGAAGAAAGGCAGCCGGACCGGAACCTGTTTCAATATGTCTGCCGGAAAATCAGAATGCCGGCACAGCGATGTATTATGGCAAAAGAATAGATGGAGCGGCCGGCCGGAATACGAACCGTGAAAATGGCATACGAGGCGGCCGTTATGGAGAATTCGTATTTCGGTATCAGTATAAATTTGAGAGAAGTCACGAGACAGTTACAAGATGAGGAAGGAGCTTTGGAATGAGCAGAGAGACTGTGATTGTTCTGGATTTTGGAGGCCAGTATAATCAACTGGTAGCCCGCCGTGTCCGGGAATGCGGCGTTTACTGTGAAATTTATTCATATCGGACGGACATTGGGAAAATAAAAGAGATGAAACCGAAAGGCATCATTCTGACCGGCGGCCCTAACAGTTGCTATGAGGAGGGTGCAGCCTCCTGCACCCAGGAGTTGTTTGGACTGGGGATTCCGGTTCTGGGACTGTGTTATGGCGCTCAGCTTATGCAGCATGTGCTGGGCGGCAGGGTGGAGAGGGCTGCGGTCAAGGAGTATGGAAAGACAGAGGTATATGTAGATTCTGCGTCGCCGCTGTTTCAGGGAATAGAGCCTTCCACGGTCTGCTGGATGAGCCATAACGATTATATTTCTGCCTTGGCGCCCGGATTTTCCATCTGCGCTCACACGGACAACTGTCCTGTGGCGGCTGCCGAGAACCGGGAGAAACAGTTGTATGCCATTCAGTTTCATCCTGAGGTGCTTCATACGGTCAGGGGAAAGGAAATGTTGTCGAATTTTGTCTACCGTGTGTGTCACTGCACCGGCGACTGGCGGATGGATTCCTTTGTGGAAGATTCCATCAGAGCGATTCGCGGCAAAGTTGGAAACGGACGGGTTCTCTGCGCGCTTTCCGGCGGCGTGGATTCTTCGGTGGCCGCGGTGCTTTTGTCGAAAGCCATCGGAAAACAGTTGACCTGTGTATTTGTCGACCACGGTCTGCTGCGCAAAAACGAAGGGGACGAGGTGGAAGCCGTATTTGGGCCGGAGGGTTCCTATGATCTGAATTTTATCCGGGTCAATGCCCGGCAGCGGTATTATAAAAAGCTGGCCGGCGTGGAAGAACCGGAGGCGAAACGGAAAATAATCGGCGAGGAATTTATCCGGGTGTTCGAGGAAGAAGCGAAAAAAATCGGAACCGTGGATTTTCTGGTGCAGGGCACCATTTATCCGGATGTGGTGGAGTCCGGCCTGGGCGGCGAATCCGCCGTGATCAAGTCTCATCATAACGTGGGCGGCCTGCCGGAAAATGTGGATTTTAAAGAGATTATTGAGCCGTTAAGAGATCTGTTTAAGGACGAGGTACGCAAGGTGGGGCTGGAACTGGGGATTCCGGAATATCTGGTATTTCGTCAGCCCTTCCCAGGTCCCGGACTGGGGGTCAGGATTATCGGTGAGGTGACAGAGGAAAAGGTGAGAATTGTCCAGGATGCGGATGCGATTTACAGAGAAGAGATTGCAAAAGCGGGACTGGATCAGGAGATTAACCAGTATTTTGCCGCGCTGACAAATATGCGGTCTGTGGGAGTGATGGGGGACGAAAGGACCTATGACTATGCGGTGGCATTAAGGGCGGTGTGTACGGTGGACTTTATGACGGCCGAGGCGGCGGAGATTCCCTTTGCGGTGCTGCAGAAGGTGATGGGGAGGATTATTAATGAGGTGAAAGGGGTTAATCGGGTGTTTTATGATTTGACTAGTAAGCCGCCGGGGACGGTGGAGTTCGAATAGTAAACAGAGAGCCGGGAAGCCGCATAAACAGCGGACTTTCCGG
>CAOKOL010000075.1 GCA_948470335.1 uncultured Lachnospiraceae bacterium
CCGTGGTGGAGCAGGAGGAGAAATACAAGCTGGAGGCAAGGCAGAGCCTGGAGGACATACTGGAAGGCGCCAGAACCGGTATCTGGACGATTGAGCTGGAGGAGGGCTGCCGGCCGAGGATGTATGCGGACCGGACCATGCGGATTCTTCTGGACGTCTCCGACGAGATCGGCCCGGAGGAGTGTTACGAACACTGGTTTGCCCATATTGACCCAGATTATGTGGAGATGGTGCAGGACGCGGTGGGGGAGATACTGGGAACCGGGCGTTCCGAGGTGATTTATCCCTGGAACCATCCGACACTTGGGAAAATCTATGTCCGCTGCGGCGGCGTGCCGGACAAAACCTTTAAAAAACCGGGTGCCTGCCTGAACGGATACCATCAGGATATCACGGAAACCATGGTGACGAGGAAAAAACAGGAGCAGTCCATTATGGAGCTTCTGGAGAGAGTGAGACAAGCAAATTCGGCAAAGAGTGAATTTCTTTCCCATATGTCCCACGACCTTCGTACGCCCATCAACGGGATTCTGGGAATGCTGGCCATTCTGGAAAAAAGCCAGGATGATCCGAAGCTGCAGCAGGAGTGCCGGAAGAAAATCCGTGTGTCAACGGAACATCTTTTGTCCCTGGTGAATGATGTTCTCCAGGTCAGCAAGCTGGAGAGCGGAAGACCGGCGGCGGTGGAGGAGCCATTTGATCTTCATGACACACTGGAAGACTGTATTACGATCCTGTCGCCTCAGGCAGAGGAGCGGGGGATTTGTCTGGAGCTTGAGACGTCCGGCCTGCGGCATAACAGAGTTATCGGAAATCCGCTGCATATGAAGCAGATCCTGATGAATGTCATCGACAACGCTCTGAAATATAATCGGCCCCATGGCTCCGTATTTGTCCGGGCGAAGGAGACTGCTTTCCGGGACGGGTGGGCAAACTGCCAGTTTGTGATCGAAGATACCGGAATTGGCATCGGGGAGGATTTTAAAGAGCATATTTTTGAACCGTTTATGCAGGAGCATCAGGACGCAAGGACCAACTACAGCGGCGTCGGCCTTGGCATGTCCATCGTGAAAAAGCTGGTGGAAGAGATGAAGGGGACCGTCGAGGTGGACAGCCGGATCGGCGAGGGGAGCGTGGTCCGGATTACCCTGCCCATTCGGGCTGACGAGGCGTGGAGCGGACCGTCTGCGGATGAGGAGCAGGATGAGCAGGACAGTATTGCCGGGATGCACGTGCTTCTGGTGGAGGATAATGAGATTAACTGTGAAATCGTGGAGTATATTCTACATGAGGCAGGTGCGGAGGTAGTGACTGCGAACGACGGAAAAGCTGCCGTGGACACGTTTGCAGCCTCCGCTGTGGGAACCTTTGACTGTGTGCTTATGGATTTGATGATGCCGGTTATGAGCGGATATGAGGCAGCCCGGGTGATCCGCGGCCTGGACCGGGCAGATGCAAAATCCGTGCCCATCATAGCACTGTCGGCGAATGCGTTTGAAGAAGACATAGCGCTGGCAAAGGACGCCGGGATGAATGAGCATCTGGCAAAGCCGGTGGACATCCGGAAAATGTTCAGGGCCATGAACCGGCTGCGGTGACGGCAGGCGTTTAGACAACACAGATGTTAAAAACTGAGGAGATGGAAAAGTATGAAAAACAGGGCTTTGCCGCGTTCCTTAAAAATTAGCATAGCAATAATTGTCTGTTTAAATATTCTCGTGTTTTTCATTCTCGGAATATCCGTTAACAATATGAGCGAAAGCACGATTGAGAAAATAGGAACCACTTATATGGCCGGAATGAATAAGCAGGTATCTCTGCATTTTGAGACGATTATTGATCTTCGCCTGACGATGGCGGAATCCATAGCGCATATCGCGGCGGATGAAGATAATTCCGGTTACGGCTCAAAGGAGGAGATTGCATACGGTGCGAAGGCAAGACATTTCTCGTGCGTCGCCCTGTTCTCGGACGACGGCGGAATGGAAATGCTTTACGGCGATCCGGTGAAGCTGAATCACCCCGAACCGTTTTTGGAGAGCCTGAAAAACGGGGAGCGCAAAGTGGCGTCAGGAACAGACAGCAGCGGGAACGGCATCATTTTGTTTGGCGTTCCCTGCGAATATCCGATGTCTGACGGAAGGGACAGTCTTGCCGTTGTGGTAGGTCTTTCATCCAAATATATGGGTGAGGTTCTGTTTCTTGAGTCGGACAGCTCACTGATCTATTCATTTGTGATACGCAAGGACGGCAGTTATGTCGTGCGGGATCAGGGCGGCAAAAACGAAAATTATTTTGACCGGCTGTATAAAATTTTTGACGAACAGAATGAGGAAGCGGATTCTTATATTGAACAGATGACGGATGCAATGAATGCCAATGAGGATTACTCCGTTATTCTGGAAAGCGGCGGATCGCGCCGCCATCTGTACTGCACCAGCCTTCCCTACTGCGAATGGTATCTGGTAACGGTTCTTCCTTTTGACGGGCTGGATCATGCGATTTCGGGTATGGGCAGTCACTGGCTGATGATTGTTTACGCATCCTCTTTCGCGGTGATCGCCATGCTTTTATACATATTCTTTCAGTATTTCAGGGTATTCAGAAACCAGGTGTCCGAGCTGAAACGGATGAATATGGAAATGGATGCGGCGAGGAAAGAAGCGGAAGAAGCCAGCAGGGCAAAACAGGAATTTCTCTCCAGCATGAGCCACGACATACGTACCCCCATGAACGCCATAATCGGCATGACTTCCTTAGCCGCCGCCAACACCCACAACCCGGAACAGGTGCAGGAATATCTGCGGAAAATCGCCTTGTCCAGTAAACATCTGCTGGGACTGATTAATGACGTGCTGGATATATCCAAGATAGAAAGCGGCAAGATGACGCTGAATGTGGGGCCGGCCTCATTAAGAGAGGTGATGGACAGCATTGTCAATATCATACAGCCCCAGGTCAGGATGAAAAATCAGCGGTTTGACGCGGCGGTCTATGAGATTCTCTCGGAAAATGTGTGCTGTGACAGTGTGCGGCTGAATCAGGTATTGATTAACCTTTTGGGAAACGCCGTCAAATTTACGCCGGAGAAAGGCTCTGTTCGGGTGTCCGTGTATCAGGAGCCGCTGCCGGAGGATGCTTCCCGGGTTCGTACCCATTTCCTGGTCAGCGATACGGGCATTGGCATGTCAAAAGAGTACCAGAAGGAAATATTTGACTCTTTCAGCAGAGAGGACAATACGCGCGTACGGAAAACAGAAGGTTCGGGGCTTGGAATGGCAATTACCAAGTGCATTGTGGACTCGATGGGCGGTACGATTTCCGTACGCAGTGAGCAGGGCCAGGGCAGTGAGTTTCATGTTGTTCTTGACCTGGAAAAAGCGGCGGAAGGGGAGACGGACAGGGCGCTTCCTGCCTGGCATATGCTTGTGGTCGATGACGATGAGCGGACATGTATCAGTGCGGTTCATTCTTTAGAGTCAGCCGGCATCCGTTCCGAATGGTGTCTGAGCGCTGAACGCGCGATGGAACTGATCGCCGAAGGCAGTCGCCGGGATGACGGTTATCAGATGGTTCTTTTAGGCTGGAACCTGCCGGATATGAACGGGATCGAGGCCGCGCAGAAGATTCGGACGGTTTATGGGGAAGACAGTCCGGTGCTGCTCCTTGCGGCCTGTGACTGGAGCGAATTGGAAAAGGAAGCCAGAGAGGCGGGGATCTCCGGATTTGTCGGCAGACCTCTGTTTCAGTCCGCCCTGTTTGACGCCCTCAAAATATTTGCCGGCGATTCCGGACGGCAGACGGACGGCGCCGAAGAAGAATTCGAACCGGAATTTGTCGGAAAACGCATTCTGCTGGCGGAAGATAACGAGCTTAACTGGGAGGTGGCCAGTGAGCTGCTTTCCGTCCTTGAACTGGAACTGGACTGGGCCGAAAACGGGCAGATCTGTGTTGAGAAATTTACGGAATCTGCGGTGGGATATTATGACGCGATTATTATGGATGTGCGGATGCCCGTGATGGACGGCTATGAAGCCACCAGGGCCATCCGGGAACTGGAACGCGGTGACGCGGACATTCCCATTATCGCGATGACTGCCGACGCGTTTTCGGAAGATATTCAAAGGTGTCTGGAGTGCGGCATGAATGACCATCTGGCAAAGCCGATTGATGTGCGGGTCGTGGCTGAGAAACTGAAAAAGTATTTGAGATAGGGGTACCGGCAGGGAAGGAAAAATGACTGCGGCGGCGAATCTGACCGGGAGCGGGAAAGAGATTATGATCTGACGGAGAGGGGGCTGTATATGTGGCTTTTATTTGCGATACTGTCCGCGCTGTTTGCGGCGTTGACTTCTATTCTGGCTAAAATCGGCATAGAGGGTGTGAACGCGAATCTTGCCACGGCAATACGGACGGTGGTAGTGGTTGTCATGTCCTGGGGAATGGTATTTCTGACAAACGCCCAGGGCGGGATCGGGCAGATCAGCAGAAAAAGCTGGATATTTCTGATTCTTTCCGGCCTGGCGACCGGGGCTTCATGGCTTTGTTATTACCGGGCGCTGCAGATGGGAGAGGCCTCAAAGGTAGTGCCGATTGATAAGCTGAGCGTGGTGATTACACTGATTCTGGCCTTTGTCATTCTCCATGAAGAACTGACCGCGAAAGCACTGATCGGGTGTGTGCTGATCGGTGCGGGGACGTTGGTTATGGTGGTGTGAGGCCTGGGATTGTGTGTTTTCAGCAGCGGTTTAATGAATCAGTTATGATACGAAAGGGATGCTCTTTCTTTCGGAAAAGATCAGAAAATGTGTTAGTCTGGAAAAAGAATCAGACGCTTGGAGTGGCCACTTCCCGATTTATGAGTTTTCTTAAAAATGCTTTTTAGGTATTGGAATGGATTTAATTTGGGTATTAGACATTTCTTGAAAATGAAATTAAAATGTAGGTGTTTAAGGAGGACACCTGCATTTTTTATGCGCATGTCAGAAAAATGCAGGTGGATCGAATGGATTATTTTCGTCACAAGATTCGAGAATCAAATTAGGAGGAAGCAGAGTATGAAGAAAAAATTATTCGCGGTTATGATGGTGTGTATATTGACGTTTGCTCTGGCAGCCTGTGGGAATACAGGAAACCATGCGGAGGAGTCTACGATTCCGGAGCCGAGCATAACGGAAGCGTCGGCGGCAAAAACAGAAAGTGAAGCGGAAACAAAGGAAAGTACTCCGCCGGCGGATACATCAGAGGAAACCATGGAGTCACAACAGGAGCTGGAAGATACGGCGGAAATCGGGTTGGTTGTATATTTCTCATGGTCTGGGAACACGGAATCGGTTGCTGTGGAAATTCAAAATCAGACAGGTGCAGATACGTTCCGTTTTGTGCCGGCAGAGCTTTATACGGATGACTATGACACGCTTTTGGATATTGCGCAGGAAGAACAGAAGAATGAGGCGCGGCCTGCAATCTCCGGCAGCATTGAAAATTTTGACAGCTATGAGGTGGTGTATCTTGGCTTTCCTAATATGGAGCAAGGTTTTGAGAGTGTATTGTGTGTATAGTGTTTAAAAATAGGCACTGTATACACAAGTAAGAGCTAAATTGTGCATGATGTTGAGATAGATGAGGGATAAAGGGTATGTAACTAATAAGATGGACAATTTTGTTTTGGGTAAAGACATGGGCAATTCATTTTTATGTTTCTTTGGAAGAAGGGAGTATATTGTGAGAAATTGTCTGATGGTAGGAAGAAGGTTAAAGCAAGCTTTCTTTGATGGAAAATAATGTAACTATATGGATAAAATATTATTTTATGTAAACTATATGAACAATAGAAATCAATTGCTAATTCCTATTGTGTAAGGTATAATTATAGTAGACATCATAACTATTCTTACTTTGCCCGAAAGCTATCACTGCAACAACAATCGGCATAGCATGGCAAAGTAAAGATTTTAAAGTCGTTTACTATAAATAAAAATTTGCACTATAGGAGAAAGAAATGAGATTAACAATATGTCATTTGAGTGATATACATTTTGAAGGGTCAGAGAATGTGGTTCTTGAAAAAAAGGAAATGATATGTGATGTTATATTACAAGATGCTTTGAAGAAGGATGTTATATTTTTCATTATATCTGGAGATATAGCACAAAGTGGTCAAAAAGAGCAATATTTAATTGCGTTAGATTTTTTTACAGATATTCAAAGTAAATTAAAAGATAGTAAATCGATAAGTAGCTACTTCTTTTTTTCTCCTGGGAATCATGATTGTGATTTTACAGATAGGCAGAGGAATAAAGATGATGATTTAAGAAGAGAAAAAATTTTTAGTGCCAAAGAAAGCATATCTGAGGAAGATTTAGCATATTATATACAATCATTATGTGAAAAACAGCAAAATTTTTATGATTTTGTTGATTTATTTGAATATAATATTTTAGATGATGTTATAATTAAGTTAACGTATAATTCGAGTTTGTTAAGAAAATATCAGATAATATATTGTGGGACAAAAATAACAATAAATTGTTTAAATTCTGCTTGGTTAACAGAAATCCATGAAAAACCAGGCAATTTGTTTTTCCCTACTAAAGAATTAAACAATATTATAAAAGATGCAGAACTAGTAATAACTACATATCACCACCCAAGCAATTGGATGCATCCCAATGATAAAAATATTTTTAATAGATGGGTGATGAATAAATCTGATTTAGTGTATGTGGGACATGAGCATATAGGCAGGAATGAGCAAGTTGAAACGAGAGAAACAATTTACCATGCACAGTATGGAGAGGTACTACAAGATAGAAATAATCCTGATATTAGTGGTCTGATTTTAAATTATATAGAAAACAATAATAATTTGGCAAAGGTTTACCAGTGGGACAAGGATAAGAAGATATATACCCTTGCATATTGTATGGATAAAAAAATAGATTTGGATGGGAATAAATATTTGTGTTATTGCGAAGAGTTTCAAAATTATTTAGAAACAGCAGATATTAGAATAACACATCCAAATAAAGAAAATGTTAACATGCGTGATTTGTATGTATATCCGGATGTGGAGGCATATAAAGATAACCCAAATGTATACGAAGCAAAACGTGATAGTGTTACAATAAAAGGTGAAGAAATTTTAGAGTTTATTTTAAAGAATAAGAGAATTTCATTTTCGGGGAAACCAAAATCTGGAAAGACAGCTTTGGCAAAAAATATTGCACTAGATTTTATTGATAGAGGAAAATATTGTCTTTTGATAGATTGTTCTACTTTTAACAAATATTCAACAGATTTTTTAAAAAAGTGTGAGGAGATAAATATATCTAAAATCTTTGGCAAAGAGTATATAGAAAGGTACAAGCAATTAGAGCTTTCGAACAAGGTACTTATACTAGATAATTTTGAAAAAATACGTGATACAAATGCAAAAAATGAGATTTTAACTTTTTTTGATAATTTTTATGACTATATATTGACATTTTCGAATACATTTTATGAATTGGAATTATTGGAACAGTCCTTACAAAAAAAGGAGAAAAGTGATTATACTCATTGTTCGATTAATGAATTAGGAAATAGAAAACGCAATCAATTGATTAGCAAATGGTATTATCTAAATGAAGGGGGTGATATTATAATAGATGAGGAAGTTAAGAAGAAAATTGAAGAGGCAACCAAAACTATTAATGTTTTAAAAGGAAATGGGTATATGCCATGTATACCCTCGTATATATTGATAATTTTACAACAAATAGAGTATTCGATGGACAGTGGTAATCAAGAACGGAGTAACTATGGATATTTGTATGAGTTTTTAGTTAATAAATCAATTCTGGATATGGATCAGAATTGTAAGTATGTTTATAAGGATATAGCCTTTGGCATTCTAACTAATATAGCGGAATATATGCTGAAAAATAATCAGAAGATAATATCAATAGGAACATTTAATGATATTGTTACAAAGTATAATCAAAAATACCAAACAGAAGCCCTTGATGAAATGTATATAGATGAATATTCTAAAGTTGAATTGCTATTCGTTAAAGATAATCAAGTTATGTTTGGGTATCCCTATATTCATTATTATTTTACGGCAAAATATCTTGCGAATAATATTTATGATGAGTGGAGCCGAAATAAAATTTTTGAAATGTCAAAACAACTGTATGATGAAGAATGTGGAGATATTATGATTTTTTTATGTCATTTATCAAAAGATGACTATATTATATCTACCGTTCTGAAAAATGCTAAGAATGTATTAATAGATAAAGAAGTTTTTGATTTTGGTAAACATAAATCTATCAATCTCTCTTTTGATAGTTATCTGGAGATGGATTTTGAACCAGAAAAAGATGAAGAAAAAAGAAAAGATGAGTTATTAGAAAGACAAGATGAATTAGAAAGAGAGGATAGGAAAAATAAGAAACCAAGTTCGGATAGTGAACTTACTGTCCAAGAGAGAGAAAATATATATAACTTAGATAATGCATTTAAGACGATAGAAGTTATGGGACAGATATTGAAAAATTACCCAGGAACAATTATTGCATCAACAAAAAATGAATTGTTGGAAGCAGCTTATGGGTTGGGAATGAGGACGTTAACGTATACAAGTGAAATATTGTATGGAGGAATTGAAAAAGTATTTGAGGAAGTAAGGAAAAAATTACAGCCTAAACCAACACCGATTGAATTGGGAAAAATGGCAGATGTTAGTCGAAAATTAAATAATGTAATGGATAATATATTTGCTTTGTTATCCTATGCAACAATTAGAAAATTGGCAGAGTCTTTGGCAAATAGAGCATTAGATCCACTTGTTACAAGATCGACATTGAATGGGGAAGTTGCTTATAATTTGATAAAATCATCCATTCAATTAAACGAATTTGGAGTTATAGCTGTTGATATAATCATTAGTGAATATGATGGCTATATGGAGAATGATAATATATTTGCGGCTAAACTTTTAAGGTTACTTGTATTTGACCATTATTATGTATATGGTTCAAAAGATTTTAGAGGCCGCCAAAGAATATGGGATAAGATGAAATTTGGGAAAAAAGAACAAATGCTATCTTTACAGAGTAACAATTAATATTGAGTTTTGAGAAAACAAAGTAGTAAGTATGTCGTCCTCTTAATATAAGAATTCTATTTGGAATTGAGAAATTACAAATAAACAAGAAGATAATTACATCCTTAGATATGGGACGGATTTCTTCTGGCTTTTATTGTTTAAAAAGAAGCGTTATTAAAGGAATAGCAACAAATAAAAGGGAAGGATGGAATGATTATGATGGATTATAAATATGTTATAGAGGAGTTCTGGGGGTGGATTACATTTTAGTATTCTAAAATGTAATACGGTGTTAATTATGTATGATGTTATATAGAAGAGAACTGGAAAAACCCTTAAAGCGGGGAGATGTTTCGTAAACGGTAGATAGTGCGTACCTCGACTGTGAGGAAAACATATGTGACAATAG
>CAOKOL010000076.1 GCA_948470335.1 uncultured Lachnospiraceae bacterium
TTATCGTGTTCCTTAGCGATTTCTCCTTGCCGGTTCCTCAAGTTTATATTATAATGAGCATTAGCGAAAAGAATAAGCCGGTTTATTCGGTGGAAGAATAAATGAAAACTGCATATACACAGAAGGGAAGTGCTGAACGATATGGTAAGAATAGGTATGCTGACCAGCGGCGGAGACTGCCAGAGTTTAAACGCTACGATGCGCGGCGTGGCGAAAGCGGTATACAGGCTTTATGACGATGCGCAGATCATCGGATTTGAGGATGGTTACAAAGGGCTGATGTATTCGGACTACCGCATTATGGAGCCCAGAGATTTTTCCGGGATACTGACAGAAGGCGGGACAATTTTAGGAACTTCCAGACAGCCCTTTAAGCTGATGACGACGCCGGATGAGAACGGGCTGGACAAAGTGGAGCTGATGAAACAGACATACAAAAAGCTGAAATTACACTGTCTGGTGGTTCTTGGGGGAAATGGAAGCCAGAAGACGGCGAATCTGCTCAGCCAGGAAGGACTGAATGTGATCGGCCTGCCAAAGACCATTGACAATGATCTTTGGGGAACCGACATGACCTTCGGTTTCCAGAGCGCCATGAACATTGCCACCAATGCCATCGACTGTATTCACACGACGGCGGCTTCCCACGGCCGTGTGTTCATTATCGAGGTGATGGGACATAAGGTGGGCTGGCTGACGCTCCAGGCAGGACTGGCAGGCGGCGCAGACGTGATTCTGATCCCGGAGATTCCCTATGATATTCATAAAGTGGCGGAAGCGGTGAAACGGCGCAACAAGGCCGGCAAACGGTTTACCATCATTGCCGTGGCAGAGGGCGCCATATCAAAGGAAGATGCCGCCCTGTCGAAAAAAGAACTGAAAAAGAAAAAAGCGAAGGGGTCGATTTATCCGTCCGTTTCCTATGAGATTGCGGCGCAGTTGGAGCAGATGACCGGCATTGATACAAGGGTTACGATTCCCGGCCATACCCAGAGGGGCGGCGAGCCCTGCCCTTATGACCGGGCTCTTTCCACCCGCCTGGGCGCTCATGCTGCCAAGCTGGTTCATGACGGCGATTTCGGCAGGCTGGTGGTGATTCAGAACAATGAAGTCACCAGCGTGCCGCTGGAAGAAAGCGCAGGAAAGCTGAAAATGGTTGATCCCAAAAGTTCGATGGTAAAAGAAGCGAAACTGGTGGGAATCACCTTCGGAGATTAGGAGCAGCGACAGATGTCCTATACAGCGTTATATCGTAAATGGCGGCCGGCGGTCTTTGAGGAAGTCAAAGGACAGGAGCATATTGTGGCCGCATTAAAGAATCAGGTGGTAAGCGGCCGGATCGGACATGCCTACCTGTTCTGCGGCACCAGAGGAACCGGTAAAACCACGGTGGCGAAGATTCTTGCCAAAGCGGTGAACTGCGAGAATCCCCAGGACGGCAGTCCCTGTAATGAATGTGCCCGCTGCCGGGCCATTCAGGCAGGCGCCGCCGTGAATGTGGTGGAGATCGACGCCGCCTCCAATAATGGCGTGGATAATATCCGTGAAATCCGGGAGGAAGTGAAATATTCTCCGGCGGACGGCAGATACCGGGTCTATATAATCGACGAGGTTCATATGCTGTCCACAGGGGCTTTCAACGCATTGCTGAAAACGCTGGAGGAGCCGCCGTCTTACGTGATCTTTATCCTGGCGACCACGGAGGTTCACAAGATTCCGGTTACGGTGCTGTCCCGCTGCCAGCGCTATGATTTTCGGCGGATTTCCAATGAGACGATCACAGCCAGGCTCAGACAGTTGACAGACGGCGAAGGCGCTGCATGTGAGGAAAGGGCGCTGCAGTATATCGCAAAAAAAGCGGATGGGTCCATGCGTGATGCCATCAGTCTGCTGGATCAGTGCATGGCTTTTTATTTCGGTCAGCCCCTGACTTATGAAAAGACGCTGGACGTGCTGGGGGCGGTGGATCATGAGCTGTTCGGCAGGCTGCTTGAGGCTGTTGTCAATGGCAGCACTTCCGGCTGCATTTATCTGGTGGATGAGATTGTGATGCAGGGGCGGGAGCTGAATCAGTTGGTGACGGACTTTATCTGGTATCTGCGGAATCTGATGCTTTTGAAAGCGTCGGATATGGAAGCGGATGCGCTGGAATTGTCCGCGGAGGAGGTCGGACGTCTGGCTTCCTTCGCCGTGGCCATGGATCATTCTCAGATCATGCGTTACATACGTGTGTTGTCGGAGCTTTCCTCCCGGATTCGTTATGGAGCGGGAACAGATAAACGAGTGCTGCTGGAACTGACGCTGATTCGCCTGTGTACACCCTCCATGGATCAGAATACGGATGCCCTGATGCAGCGGATCGAGGCGCTGGAACGGAAATGGGAAAGCGGTGCGGTTGCTGTGGTCCGAGAGCCGGCGGCAGCAGGACAGGTGGGGACACCGGATGACAGATCCGGTCTGCCTCCGGCAGACGGAAAGCAGGAAGCCGCGGAGAATGCCGCGTACGGGACAGAACCGGAAAAAATGCCGGAAGAATCGGGTTTGGGCCGTGGGCAGGTGGTGCATACGTCGGCGGAACAGAAAAAAAATCTGGATGCGCTGGCGGCGGATTGGCCGGAGATTGTGGGCCGGCTGAAAATGGCGGCCAGGGCGGCGCTGAAAAACACTTATGTGACGTTAAATAAAGGAGGCGTTTTTGAAATCATCTTTGCCCGTCCGGAGGATCTGCTGGTGGGAAACCGTCCGGCGGTGATGGAACAGTTGAAACAGGCGGTACAGGAACGCTGCGGGCAGCAGGTGACGTTTTGTGCCCGGCTGGAACAGCCCGGAGAAACAAAGGATTCGATCCGGTATATAACCGACGAAGAAATTCAGAATGTATTCAATATAGAGGTCACAAAAGAATAGACAATGATTTAAGAGTAATCGCGGCAGGAGGATATGCAGATGGCGAAAAGAGGCGGATTTCCCGGCGCAATGCCAGGAAACATGGGAAATTTAATGAAGCAGGCGCAGAAGATGCAGCGTCAGATGGAAGAAGCGACGAAGGAACTGGAGGAGAAGACCTACTCGGCGAAAGCCGGCGGCGGCGCCGTGGAAGTAACGGTATCGGGAAAAAAAGAGATGGTAGCCGTAAAGCTTTCGGAAGAGGTGGTGGATCCTGACGATATCGAAATGCTTCAGGATCTGATTATGGCGGCGGCCAATGAAGCCTACCGGGCAATGGAAGAAGACGCCGCGCAGAAAATGGGCAAAATCACAGGTGGTATCGGCGGCGGACTGCCGTTCTGACGATAAGCGATCCGGCAGGATGCGCCGCGTAGGAGTCATTATTTTCCTGGCGGCGCATTTTGCCGGATTTAAAATGACAGTGTCAAATGCTTTATGGAAAAACAGCAGCGCCCCTCCCGGATCCAGGGGGCCTGGGAGGGGCGCTGCGGAATTTTAATGAGGGAAGCATGGATTATTACAGTACACAGATATCAAACTTAATCGAAGAACTTTCAAAACTGCCAGGCGTGGGGAGTAAGTCCGCACAGCGTCTGGCTTTTCATATTATTAATATGCCGATGGATTCCGTCAGCCATCTTTCCCAGACGATTCTCACGGCTCGCCAGAACGTGAAATACTGTAAACAGTGCTTCACATTGACGGACCAGGAATTATGCCCGATCTGCGCCAGTCCGAAAAGGGACCGGACCACGATTATGGTTGTGGAGAATACGAGAGATCTGGCGGCCTATGAGAAAACCGGAAGATACGAGGGCGTATATCATGTGCTTCACGGCGCCATATCCCCGGCGCTGGGGATCGGGCCCAATGATATCAGATTAAAAGAGCTGATGAGCCGTCTTCAGGAAGATGTAGGGGAATTAATCATTGCCACCAATTCCAGTCTGGAAGGGGAGACGACGGCGATGTATATCAGCAAGCTGGTAAAGCCTACCGGGATTAAAGTGACCCGGATTGCCAGCGGGGTTCCGGTGGGAGGAGACCTGGAATATATTGATGAGGTGACGCTTCTGCGGGCGCTGGAAGGACGGGTGGAATTATAAAGACATTCGGAAACGGCGGAATGTTGCCGATGAATTATCTGAATATACACAATAATTTATACTATTTAAAGAATTAAAACAAAATATACAAAAAATAAATTAAAAAAATATATTTTTTCGAAAAAATGTGTTGACAAAATATTTGCGCCGTGCTATGATAAGGACAACAAATCAATCGGGACTGACGAGAAAGGTACCGTTGATAATCAGTTAAGAAATGGTGGTGATTCCAGTGGACAGTATGACAGAACACTATGGAAATTCAATTTTATACGGTTGGGAAGACGGGTTTTCCGCAGGAATTGCCTTTAGCTTCATAAAATGATTGAGTAAGTATCCGAGCACAGTGAGAGAGGAAAATCTGAAAAATCGGAGTGAATAAGAGTCGGATCAGATGTGACGACGTGTTCTTAACCGGGATAAGATTGAGATGGACTCCATAGACCTCATGGAAGAAAAATATCAGGTGTAAAGAAACCGGTATTTTAACAATAAAGAGCGGGAAGATTAAATTTGAACCGCTTCGGGATCAGGTGGAACATGTATTGCGAATGGATTATGGTATTTAAGACAGGCCGGCAGAAATTGCTTAGGCTGTGACAAAGTCATAATCAGGAGACAGAATCCTTCCGGAAAAAGGAGGTCGCTGTAATAGATGAGCCGGATTGATTCTTAAGCGAAGGCTGCGGAACAAAAGCACAGAAAAAGAAACTCCGATGATAGAAAATTAAATATAAAAAAATTGAATAAAGGGAGCTGCCTTCCGGATTATATCGAATCCGGAAGACAGTTCCTTGTTTTTATATAAAAGATGTCTTAAAGTCTTAAAGTTTCGGATGGCAGTTTGACAAGAGAAAACAGCTATGTTACTATTATGAGAGGCAGTCGGACGAGAAAGGGTAAAAGAGGAAAAACGATTGGATAAGTTTGAATATAACATCAAAGTAGAGAAAATAAAAAAGTTGGTGGACAGCCGGGATTTTGAGACGGCCGCGGAAGTGGCGGACGGTATCGACTGGAAACGGGTGAAGGATACCAGGACACTGTCGGTCATATCAATGATTTATGAGCGCAACCGGCGGTATACGGATGCCAAAAATATTTTGATGCTGTTATATGAGAACGGACCGGGAGGCCGCCGGCTGATCTATAAATTAACGGAACTTGCCGCAAAAGAGCGCAATTTTGACGAGGCGGAAATGTTCTACAGAGAGTACACGGAGCTGGCGCCGGGGGACCGGGGCGCTTATACCTTAAGATATGAGATTCTGGCGGCACAGAATGCCCCCCTTGCGGAGCAGATTGAGATTCTGGAAGCTTACATAAAAAAAGAATTCGACGAGCGGTGGTCTTATGAGCTGGCCAGGCTTTACCATAAGGCAGGGCGAAAAGATGCCTGTGTGAAAATATGCGATGATATTATCCTCTGGTTCAGCGTGGGCCCTTATGTAGAACGGGCGGCCCGTTTGAAAGCGCTCTATGAGCCGCTGACGCCGGATCAGGAAGAAAAAGTAAAAAATCAGGATAAATATGAAGCACAGCTTCGTCAGATTGCCGAGGAGTATGAGATTCGTGCAGAGAAAAAGATTGAGGAAGCACAGGTCCGGAAGGAGATGCGCAGAGAGGCCGAAGCCCAGACGGCGGTTACGGTTGTGGATGATATCATCAATCCGGAGGAATTGCGTTTCGGAGATAATCCGGTGAATTCGGGAGAGCCAAGTTCCGGAGATGTTTCGGAGAGTCCGGGAGAGCCAAGTTCCGAAGATACTTTGGTAAATTTGGCGGAACCGATTTCCGGTGAAAATACGGTTTATGAAGATGAAGATGCAAAGAGCATGACGGTTGAGACAGAGCAAGAAGGAGATATGGGTAAGATGAATCAGACAAACGAAATGAATTTTGCAGAAGACCAGACTCTGAATGACGACGTGATGCGCAGCGGGGATGCAGGCCGGACAGATGGAGAGCCGGAGCAGGCCGCAGACGTTTTCATAGCGGAGCCGGAAAAGAAAGAAGCAGCTTCCGAACGTACATATAACATGAATCCGGAAGAATCAGGCGGCATGCAGGAGACGGCGGGCGGCAACTGGGAGAGCGACGTAGAAGAAGTGATTCTCAATTTTAACAGAGAACTGAATGCCGGGATTGATGAGAACGTTCAGGAAAAGCGGGAATCGGGCATGGTTCAGGGACTTTTGTATGTGTCGGCACCGGGAACGGACAGAGGCATGGAATATGCCACCGAGGCCATTAAAGAGCTGCACCGGATGGAAGGCAAAAAAGCAAACAAGGTGGCGAGAATCACCGGAACAAAGCTGAATCTGCTGGGCTTTGGCAATTCTATCAGCAAGCTGAACGGCGCGGATCTGGTTATTGTGGAAGCGGCTTTGCTTTCTGATATGACACTGATGGAAATTTTAAGAACAACACAGAAAAAAGACCTGCAGAATATTGTGGTTTTTGTGGATACGGCAGAAGGGATTGAACGGCTGGATGCCAGGGCGAAAGAAATTATGGTGGAGGTCCTTTACCGGATTGAACAGGAAGAACGGGCCAGGAAAGAAGCCAGCAGAATCCAGATCAGACCGGTGATGATGCCGGAACAGTCTATGATACAGGCAAAATTTGCCGAGGAAGAACTGGCGGCGTCTGCGGAGCCGGATCTTCTGGATCTGGACAGCCAGATTCCGGACCCTGTTGTGCAACCAGTGATTGTGGAACAGCCATATAGCAGATTTTCGGAGGCGGTTCAGCCGCGGTACGGCGCTGCCGACGCAGTACAGCCTCCGTATCAGGCCGTATCTGCCGGTATCGATCCGGAAAAGATCAAGGAGAATCTGGTTTCCGTAGCGGAGGATATGGTATATCAGGATGAGGAGATGAGGCAGGCGGCTTCTGAGCCGGTCAGAGAAAAGCGTCAGGGTATGGCGTCAGAACTGTCGGTGCCTGCTTTTGTGGCAAAAATTAAAGAATATGCCGAGGAGCTGGATTGTGTAATTGAAGAAATTGCAGGTCTGGCGATTTATGCGCTGGCAGATAAGTACAGCGAAGAAGGGGAAATTTTAAACGACGATCTGGCCAGAGAAGTTACGGAGGCTGCGGTAATCCGCGCGGATAAAAGGGGGCTGGGCGGCCTGTTTTCCTCCAAATATGATAAAGAGGGCAGGCTGATCCTGAAAGAGGCGCATTTTAAGATGTAAGGAGCGTCGGCGCCGGTAATTGAATATTTTATAATAGCCTGAGAAATGACAGTGTGGGGTGTATAAGGGGGAAAAGGTTTTTTGGAAATAAAAATGATTGCTCTGGATTTGGACGGTACCCTTCTGAACAGCAAAAAGGAAGTATCGGACAAAACGGTTGAGGTACTGCAAAAGGCGGCGGAGCAGGAAATTTATATTGTTCTGGCAACAGGACGGACCGTATGGGGGATCCAGCCGCTTTTGAAGAAGTTGGACTGTGTTCGTTATGCAGTGATGGCAAATGGCGCGATTGTAAAGGATCTGCAGACCGGGGAGCTGATCGAGGAGCATCTGCTCCCCGCAAAACAGGCGATAGAATTGTATGATTATGTCAAACCGAAAGATATTATGTTTGATTTTTTTGCCGACGGCGTCGGGTATACGGAACAGATGTTCTACGAATACGTGAAACGGGTTCCGGTGGATGAGGCAACCAGGCAGATGCTGATCGCGTCCAGAACCCCGATTGTCAGCGTGCGTAATTATCTGAGCCAGACCGGGGATGGTGTGGAGAAGGTGAACCTGCTGTTTGCGGACCTGGAGCTGCGGAATCAGATCTGGGATGAGATGCGGGAACGGTCAAATTATACGGTTACCTCTTCTCTGTCAGCGAACCTGGAACTGAATGATAAATATGCCACAAAAGGAAATGGGCTGCGCAGTCTGTGCCGCTATCTGGGCATTGGGATGGACCATGTGATGGCATTTGGTGACAGTTATAATGATATGAATATGCTTCAGGAAGCCGGCATCGGTGTGGCGATGGGAAATGCCAGTGATGAGATCAAAGCGGCGGCGGATGTGATTACGCTCAGTAATGACGAGGACGGCGTGGCGGATATGGTGATCAGAAAGTTGAGTGTGATGTAAATTGAAGATGAACATTGTATTTGTTGCTGCTGCGGCTATTCTTTTGTTATCAGCCTTTTCCGGTTATCGGAAAGGCTTTTTTAAAACGGCGATTACCATGGCCTCTTTTCTGATTGCGATTGTTATCGTATCAGTCATTCATCCTGTGGTGACTGCTGTCGTAAGGGAACGCACGGGGATTGAGGAGACTGTCCGACGTACGGTTTATGAATTTCTGGATGAGGTCGGGGAGCATGGGTTATCCGGAGAATCCTTCGGAGAATTCGGTGACGGTAAAGCGCTGCCAAAATCCTGGGAATATGCCCTTCAGGAATTTCCGTTGGAACAGATCGGAGAGAAGCTGGGGCTGGAAGGGTTGTCCGCCGATCAGCTCTATAAGAAAATCGGTCTGGAAAAGATCGTAGATTATTATGTGGATTACTACAGCGGTATTATAATCAAAACGATTTCTTATGTCATATCAGTCCTTATCGCCTATCTGCTGATCCGGATTGGCCTGTTCGTGGCGGATGTGGTCGGTGCGATTCCGGTGCTGTCGATGCTGAACCGCATGGCAGGGCTGCTTCTGGGACTGGCGCGGGGCGTGGTGATTCTCTGGCTGTTCGGGCTGGTAATTGCATTGTGCGCAGGTTATCATCAGATGCCGTCCGTGCTGCATATGATCGGGGAGAACGGTATGCTGCTTTTCCTCTATAGAAACAATCCGCTGGCCTGGTTGATTCTGCCGAAAAAGTAAGGCCGCATAAGGGGTTGCGAGAGGTAAATGAAAAAAATAAAAAAAATTGAAAAAAGTTATTGACAAACGTGTTGAGGCGTGATATCCTATATGAGCTGCCGGGGGGAACACCTAAGACAGCAAAGAGAAATGAAAGAGAAC
>CAOKOL010000077.1 GCA_948470335.1 uncultured Lachnospiraceae bacterium
CAATGTTACGGCGGAGGTTTTACAAAAACAGATGGAAAGCCTGATGGGAAGTGATCAAAGGGGCGTTTTCAAACTCCAGATTCTGCCGCCTGTTGCCGTACAGGAGATTGGGAACATAAGTCAGATTTTTTGTATATACTATGAGACCTTTCGGCTGACGGCATTTTTAGAGGATTCTAAGGGCGGATATGAATCGTACCATAAAAGCGCAGCGTTTGACGAGGCGAAGGAATGGTTTGAAAAACTTCTGACTGGCAGCGCTGGTCTTTCGGGGTGGAAAAAAATAGAGAATGGATATGACGAGGAAGAGGAAAGCAGCGGGGAAGAGGACGCCGGATGGGAGGAAAACAGCATCTGTCCAGCCGAAACGGATGACAGCCTGGAAGATACAAATGAGGCAGCAGAGCCGGCTGCTGATTCTGACAAACCAGACTCTTTGATAAATACAGAAGAAGCAGCGGCAGGGAAAAGCGAAGCCGATACCCGGCAGACGGAGGAACACATAAAATCTTTCTGGCAGCAGCTTCAAAGGGAACAGAAAGGCCAAATGCGGAACTGGCGCCAGCTTCTGGTGATTTTTGGGGAGAGCTGGCATGATGAACATACCTTTTTCTCCGTCAGGGATGTGGAACTGGCCATTGACGGTATCCATGAGGGAACATACACAAAGGTATTCCTGGAATGGGGAACACAGGCGTTTGATATCTTCCCCGGCGTTCAAAATGACCTGATGGTGATCTGGTGTACCAATAACACAGGAAAAGGGAATACCAAGTTTCTGGCGAAAGAAGGAACGGTGGCGCAGGTGAAATTCTGGCTGGTCAACGATTTGAGTTCCGGTGTTTTTGAAGAAAGGAACGGATGGACGGATATTACCGGCCAGATAGAAAAAGCAAACAGAAAGGGCAAACAGAAACATGGGTAAGTATTTTAGCGATGTGGTGGATCAGGCCATAGAGGATCTCTACTATTGTTGTGATAACGACAAGGCAAGAGCGGCGGCGGACGCGCTGCTGCCTGCGGCAAAGAACGGAGATGGAGATGCCTGCTATATTCTTTCCCGCTGCTTTTCCGGCTCCTGCTACAGCTGGGAATATCACCCCTTTGAAGAAAACGAGGCGGCGGCCTATGCCATGCTCCATCAGGCAATTTCCCTGGGCAGCGCCGCGGCGGTTCTGGGGGCGCTTCGTATGGATCTGCTGACACCGGAGCTTAAGGAGATCATGCCCTTTGACAGTATAAAAGAGGCGTGGGAAGTGATCTGTGAAAAGGCCGAAAACGGCTGCGCGTTCTGCCAGTACATGATTGGGAACACCTATTATTTTCTGGACATCATAGAGATCGAAGACCGTAAGGAAAGGGAATTTGTAAATAAGAAAGCATGGAATGACTGGAAGCGGGAGCAGATCGAGAAGTGCCTCCCCTGGTTTGAGAAAGCATTCTCCGGCGGCATGATACTGGCGGGGCGGAATTACGGTCATTATTACCAGTATGGACGGGGAGAATACATTCCGCCGGAGCCGGGAAAGGAAGTTCCCATTATGCGCCAAGGGGCCAAGCGGGGCTACCCGGAGTGGATGTATGCCTATGCCCATTATCTGGCCTATACAGAGGATAACGATAAAGAAGCTCTTCCCTGGGCGCTGAAAGCGGCAGAGGCAGGACATCTCTGGAGCTGGCATATCATAGGGGATATTTATTGGAACGGCAAGGCGGTGGAGCGCAATCTGCCCTATGCCTTAGAGTGTTACGAAAAAACCGCCGGCTATGGCAATGACAGCTATGCCTGCCGCCAGTTGGGACGCTTGTATTTCCACGGCTGGGGGACGGAAACGGACTATGCTCGGGCGGTTCAGTGGCTGGAGAGGGATGAGGAATCGGAATATGTCAAGTATGATCTTCTGGGAATCTGCTATCTTCTGGGGCGCGGCTGCCAGCAGAACCCGGCGCGGGGAAAAGCGTTTTTGGAGAAAAGTCAGGATTCGCCCTATAAAAGCTATGGTCTGGGGATGATGTATGCCGAGGGAATCGGTGTACGGGAGGATATAGAAAAAGGCGTGGAGTATCTGAAGGCGGCAGGAAATTACGGGCCTGCAATCGAGGCGCTGAAACACTACAGGAAAAGCCTGTTTGGGGTTTGGCGCCGGAGATAAGACAGAGAGGTACTGCCATGATATACAAAAAAGTGGAATTCAATCATGAAGTAAGAAAGATCGTGCGCCGTGTTTTTTCTTTATGCTGTACTGCAATATCTGTTCTGTTACTGACAGGATGTGATCCAACAGCGGACTCAACCGTATATGAAGTAATCTATCCATCCGGCTGTACCAGGGATTGTTATACTCGAGATGAAAAATTCCCCATTGAGGGAAGTTCCTGCAGTCTTCAGTGGGAAGAAGCAGACGATTACAGGAAAACACATGACTACGATATGCGGATTCTGGATGAAAATGGTTCTGTATTATATGAATACCTCGATATGGGGAGCACAACCATGCGCGGCATCCGGCAAGAAGCTGATGTGATCTGGGTTTGCGCAGAACAGTGGACAGCGCCCCATCACAATGGTTATCTCGAGGGCTGGCTGAAAGAAAGCAATCTGCTACTGATCGATCTGAGTGACGGCGAAATCCTGTTTCAGGACAAAGCGGGCGAAAATGAATTTTATATCACCTCAAATGGAACAAGGTGCTATTTTTACAGCCCTGGAACAGAAGAAAGCGAGAAGCTGTTTGGATGGATCAAGATACCTGCGGAAAATGCGGTAATATATTATCGGGAGATCTCGGACTGGACACAGAAACATGCTGTTTACAGTTTTGATTATGCGGCGGAACCGGATATTGATACAAGTCACGGAGTTGAAACCCGCATCAGATTTTATATATCTGAAAACGGGCTGAAAGTGGTATGGACCTCTTATGAATCTGTTGGTAATGGGGACTGGGAGTACCTGGAGAAAAAGGCTTATGAAATTCCACTTACCCCAAATGCCTCTGAGCAGGCCGGAAGACTCACCAGGGTATCAGCCTGATGTGGTGGAAGGGATGGAAATAAAAGAGGATGTCTGGCAAGATCAGTACAGAGAAAATTCCTCAGACAATGCCGAGAATTGGGATTTCAATCTGCATGATATAATCCTCTACCCGGTCTATGACGGCTTCATTGATTCCTTTTTCATAAGAATAGCCGGACAAAGTCAGCTTTTTTTCATGGGCAAATGCAAGGATTTCCTCATACCGCAGGGGGAGCGGATCCCACCCTCCTTTGTGGAAAGCCCGCAGGTATTTTCCTTTTGGCTGTATATGCAGGTCATTTCTCTGGCCAGGCCGGGGAATTTCAATGAAAAGTTTGGTGTAGTCATCGAAATTTCCCTTAAGCAGGCTGGAGATGGGGATCATGGAGCCGTAGGAAGCGTCATGGAGCCGGCCAAGATGGTATCTGGCTGTTTCGGCAGTGATCAGCTCCACTTCCCTTTCAAATGTAACATCTTTGTCTATATCTACGGTTACCAGGCATCGCTCTTCTTTTTCCACGATACAGATCTCTGATAAGTCCATAGTCAGGAGGGTATCCATGTCCTGCCGGTGGCTGCATAGGGTTTTTCTGACTGCCTGCAGGTGCAGAAGCTGTAAGTCCAGCTCTGCGATTTTTTCATCCAGAAGGCATTTCAGATTTTGGGCGGAACGGTTTTTCATGAAGTTCTGGATCTCCGGGATGGATACGTCCAGCTCCCGGAGCAGGAGGATTGTTTCCAGTTGCTTGCGTATGCCGGGGAGGACGGTGTGGCGGCGGTCACCATCATCATGTATGTGCTGATGTTTGCAGGTTCTCTTTATACGGGGTATTCTTATGGCGTAGCCCCGATGGGGAGCTTCTATTATGGAGAACAGAATTTCGGGAAACTGAGAAAGCTGGTAGGAATCAGCATGAAAGTGATTGCGGTGATCTCCGGGATTACGGCTGCGGCTTCCCTGTGGCTGACCGGGCCGCTGGTTTCTGTTTTTACCCGCCCGGATCATCCGGTATATGAGCTGGCGGTAACGGGGAACAGGCTCTGTACGATCGCCCTGTTTTTTATCGGGTTCAATGTTTTTACCAGCGGGATGTTTACTGCATTATCCAATGGAATGGTGTCGGCCGTCCTTGCGTTCTCCCGGTCGTTTGTGTTTATGCTTGCCGCCATGCTTACGCTTCCTCTGCTCCTGGGCGTAAACGGCATCTGGATGGCAACGCCGGCAGCAGAACTGATGGCGCTTGCTCTGTCGGCCTTTATGTTCCTGAAATACAGAAAGAGATATGGATATTAAGGGGAAAATCTGTCTGCTGTAACATTTTGCGGACATTTGCCTGTTAAACTGCAGAAGATGGAAAGAAGCGTGGATACGAAGAAGCGTTTGCCGGTAGAGGAGGACTGTTTTCTCAAAAAGCATCTTGACAAAAGGATAACGTGCCGTTATACTTTAATTGACAACAGATTGTTATACAATAAGGAGGACAAAAGTATGGTACAGCAAATATCCGATGCCGAACTGGAAATTATGAAAATTGTATGGGGGAACCCGGAGAAGGTGACACGGTTCCCCTATATTATGGACGGGCTGGCGGCCAGGGGCAGGCAGTGTCAGAAGAATACCTTGATCGTACTCCTGTCGCGGCTGATGAACAAGGGCTTTTTGAGCGCCAGAAAAATTGGACGCCGCAACGAATATACTGCGCTTGTTTCAGAAAACGAGTACCAGACGGTGCAGACGAAAAAATTCCTGGATAAAATCTATGAGGGAAGTGCAAAAGGGCTGGTTTCCAATCTGATTATGGGCGACCTGCTGACGGATGAGGAATACGGGGAATTGAAAGGAATGCTGGAGAAAGGAAAAGAGAAACAATGAACGCAGTTTTGAAAATCTTCCTGTCCATGTCCTTTTCCGGCAGTCTGCTTATTCTGGCGCTGCTTTTGGGAAAGCGATTTTTGAAAGATAAAATCAGCCGTCAATGGCAGTATTACATTTGGCTGGTTGTCGTTTTGCGGCTGCTGTTCCCGTTTGGGCCGGAAGTAAGCCTGCTGGGAAAGACCTATCAGGCTGTCGATCAGGCCATCACCCGGACTGCCCCTTTGCCGCCGCAGCAACAGTCCCCGCTGACCACTCCAGGAGGAAATTCCGCACCGGTTGTCGGAACGGAGCAAAGCAATGGAAGTATGAGCAGTCCGACAGAAGATTTGACAACTGCCCACCCGATTCAAGAGATTGGGACACTGCTGACAGATCAGGTTTGGCTGATTTGGTTTGTGGTCGCGCTGACTCTGTTGATACGAAAGGCAACGATCTATCAGAGTTTTATGCGGTATATCAAGGCTGGATTGACTCCGGTTTCTGACATTGAGATCCTGGATCGGCTTTCCATCACTGCGGAGCAGGCAGGTATCAAAAGGCCGGCAGAGCTGTGTGTCAATCCGCTGATTTCTTCCCCGCTGCTGATTGGCTTTTTCCATCCATGTATCGTGCTGCCCAATGCGGATATTTCTGAAAAGGCTTTTCCGTATATTGTCCTGCATGAGCTGATCCACTATAAGCGGCGGGATATGTTTTATAAATGCCTGGTGCAAATAACGGCCTGCCTGCATTGGTTTAACCCGCTTGTGCATCTTATGAGCCGGGAGATTACCAGGGCTTGTGAATTTTCCTGTGATGAAGCCGTCCTCGCTAAAATGGGGAGCGGCAACGCCCAGGACTACGGGGAAACCTTGCTGGACGCTATGGCGGCCGTGGGAAAATACAGGGAAAACCTCGGGTCTGTCACATTGAGCGAAAATAAAAAGCTTTTGAAAGAAAGGCTGGGTGCAATTATGAAGTTCCAAAAAACGTCCAGAGCGGTTAAGCTGTTGACGGCTGTGTGGACTGTGTGTATCGTATTGGGTGCGGCCTTTGCCGGGGTTTACACAGAGGGGAATGCCAATGCGGCGTCTCTTCCCAGCACAACGCCGGACACCACCGGCAGGCCCTCACTGTCGTTGGATGTCAGCAGTGCCGCTGTCAATGTGCGGGCGGCAACGGACAATCAGATTTCCGCTGAATACAACCGCGATGTTTATACAGTAAATATCAGTCAGCAGAACCGCGACTGGAAGGTTTCCATCTCCTGCAAAACCAGTATGAACACTCATGATGAAGCAATCAGGCTCTATCTTCCCAATGTGGATTATGGCGATGTGAAATTGAAAGCTGATAACGGGTATCTGACCTGCGGCCTGATCCGCTCCGGCCATATCGTGGGCAATTTCAACATGGCTTCCGTCTTTTTGACCTTGCCGGAGGGATTTTCCGGCTCGGTAAACGCCATTGCCAACAGCGGATATTTTCAGTTGGTTTCCCGGGACGATTTCAAAAATACGACCACCACGATTACGGACAACGGTGATTGGGGCGAAATATACAAGCCGACGAATTTCAAGGAAAACGGGAATACTTCCACATATACAGACGGCACAGGGGCAAACATAATTCAAGTGACACGAAAAGGCTCCGGCGTCATGGGGCTCTACACTTCTGATGATTTTGACACGTCGAATTACCCGGATGAATGGAAAGAACTGTGGCAGGACGAATGGCAGGGTAAGCCTTGGGAGGACGACTGGTGGCAGAATACCTGGCAGGAAGAGGATACGGAAGACACTTCATCCACTGCGGCTGACAGGCAGCCAACAAAAACAGACGGCGCATCCTCAGACATTGAGCAATACTACCAGGAGGGCAGTCTGCCCATGTTTCAAATTACGTTCCCCCGTCTGGAGGAGGAGGAACAGCTTGCATGGCTGGAAAAAATTTACGCCGATGGGAATATTGCATTCTTCTCGGTCGGGGTTCGCGGGCTTGATACCGATATTTCTTTGATTACCGGCTTTGCCGAAAAGGTTTATGAGAACGCCGATATTGCGTTTTTCTCTACATTGGCGGACTGTATGGACGAAACAGAACTGGAGTTTTGGCTGGATCGGGCATTAGAGGATGGTAACTGGGCATTTCAATCCATGCTGTTTGACAAACTGGGCAAGGAAGACGAATTTAACGAGTTGGAAGCGAAGAAGGAAAAAGAATGGGCCGAGACGCAGATGGCGGAATATGAGGCGGCAGGCGTCACGATGGTGGATGAAAAGACGTATTATTATCAAGGACAGCCGGTCAATATCTTTCTGGATATCCGGAAAGAAGGCTCCTTCTATACGCTGAACATGAACCCGGCCGGAACGGTCAATATTAGAATTACCCGCGGCGCGGACAACAAGATCACAGGCGTTGCCTATATGACCGAGGCAGAAGTGGCTGAACTGCTGGGGGATATGGATGAGCCGGATGATTAAACGGATGCGGCGTTTCCCGTCAAGGGCTTCCGATTCGTCCGCCAGAGCAGTTCGCATCCCCATAGATGCCCCCGCCACGGCGTCCCGGGTAAAGTCCCGGGAGACCGCCTCCTCCAGCACGGAGTCGCAAACGCTTTTCTGGAACCGGGCAAACTCCTTCTCTCTGCACTTCCCCTCCTGAAAATCCCATAACAATTCTATGGCGATGCCTGAAATCTCCGGGGTGGGCTTTTACTGCCGCAGCCGCTCAATGATGCTGGCCCTGGCGATTTGGCGGTACAGCAGCGCCGGTATCGCCACAGTCAGGAGGATGAGGAACGGATAGATCACCAGCATGGGCCACATAACAAATTGATAGGTGAAGAACCAGATTCCGCTGGAAATCCCATTTACGACTACCACAGAAAACAGCACACCGAGAACAGCGGATGCGATGATCGTTCCCACCGCATAATACAGTCCCTCAAAGGAGAGCATATGCTTTAACTGTTTCCCGGTCATGCCAATGCTTTGCAGCATGGCAAATTCTTTTTTACGGGTAATAACGCTTGTCAAAACGGAGTTGACAAAATTTGCGATACCAATAATCCCGATGATGATGCTCAACGCCCCGCCGATGGTGATGATCAGGGAAGTCAGGTCATCAAAGGAGCTGACATAGGTTTCCCTGGATTCAAAATCCATACTCGGCTCCACGCTGTCGATATAGCGGTTCAAAAACTCTGCCATTTCAGCTTCTGTCCCCTCCTTCACATCAAAGGGGAAACTGACCAGATGGGGGTTCTCGCACAGCGGCAGGAAAATCTCTGTCGGGAGATAGAACCGAGACTCGCCTGTGTTGCGGGTGGTGGCCGTGTTCT
>CAOKOL010000078.1 GCA_948470335.1 uncultured Lachnospiraceae bacterium
TCCTCCGGCTGGGGATAAGAGGGGCGGCATCTGCAACGGTGATTTCCCAGGCAGCAGCGGCAGGGCTGGCTGTTTTCCATTTATGCAGTAAAGATAAAAAGGCACTGGCGGTGCGGCCTGATTTTAAGCATGTACTGCCCGTATTCCGTCTTGGAGTGACGAGCATCGTGCAGAATGGAGCCTCCGCTGTCAGTATGTTCTTTATCCAGGGAGTGATCAACCAGTTTGGCATCAATGAGATATCGGCCTATGCAGCGGCATATAGGATTGAAACGATACTGACAATCCCGGCAGTCAATCTGGGGGCTTCGCTCAGTGTTTTCACAGCACAGAATGCGGGGGCTAAAAATTTTGAAAGATGCCGTAAGGGGTTAAGGGACGGTTTTAAGATTTCAATGGTATTTGCGGCTGCGGTGGTGGCTGTTATATGGGCTGCCTCGCCGCAGTTCATGTACTTGTTAGTGGGGGACGAAAAGGAGGTTGTCCGCATCGGGGTGCGTTACCTCCATATCGTTTCCCTGACATTCCCTTTCTGCGTCAGCCTTTATCTGTTCACGAATTTCCTGCGCGGGGCAGGGGAGATTGCATACCCGGTTTTTAATACCATGCTCGAATTAGGGTTCCGTACAGCCTTTGCCTTTGTTTCGGTGCGGTATATCGGGTTTTATGGAATCATGCTCTGCAGGCCATTGAGTTTTCTTATAAGTACGGTCAGTCTGTCCTGCCGGTATTTCACAAAAAAATGGCAGGGACGGTAAGGGATAAGACGTTCTGATAATTCAGAAACAGTCCGTGAGGTTTATCGGCAAAGCACGAAAAAACTGAAATCCTATATGTAGCGCCAGTGGAGCCTTGTTGGAGGGAATAGCTGGCACGTTCAAGGAGATGGGATAAGTGATAAAGCCGGAAAAGGAATGTTATCTTTTCCGGCAGCGTAATACTCAGGAAGAAACATTATTCTGTGTTCGTTCAATCTCATTTCTATAAAACTCGATTTTTTCATCCAGTTTTATCTTATGCTCCTGTAGCCGTGTAATCTGCTCATTGAGTGCCTGTCGGTGTTGCACCAGCATTTCCATTCTTTCAGAAAGGGTTGGATCACCGTCAGCGCGTAGCTCGGCATAGTGTCTGATTTCCTTAATGGGCATAACAGAGATAAAGTGCAGAGCACCGCGGAAAGGATTTTATCTATTTGTGGGGAGGCAATGTGCTTCGAGCGGATTTTACAGGAGGTGTTCAAAGGCTACGGGCTTTCCATGAACTTTGAGCAGTATGGCCTTGGGGGAAAACATATCCCGGTTACTGAAACTGCACTAAGGAGAAAGAGGAAAGGGCTCACAGGCCCTTTTTCCTGTTCAGAAAAACCTGGATAGCGGGGGAACCAGCTATAATATGCTTACACGGCGGTTTGCGTTTGTGCCGCCCTGCGGGTTGCTAAGCGCCAGTGGCGCTAGTTCAGCAACGACCGAAGCGGAGCGTAGAAAGTGAGATGACATATCTGTGAAGGAAAAGGGCATGGCGGTGGTCATGCTTTTTTCGATGGAGAATTTGAAAGAAAGAACACAAAACACAGTTTTACATACCGTTCAAACTGCCATTTTAGAGAGTTGCGGGGGCGGGGCTATACTTTATAGATGAACCGACTGCCGCTATGGATCCGAAAGCTGAATATGAGCTTTATCAAAGATTTAATGAAATGGTACAGGGGAAAACCGCAGTATATATTTCGCATAGGCTGTCAAGCGCCAAATTTTGTGATGTAATAGCGGTATTTCGTAACGGGCAGATCATCGAGTATGGAACCCATGATGAATTGTACAGTAAGGGTGGATTATATAAGGCGTTATTTTCAATGCAGTCTCAATTTTATCGTTAATGGTTTTGACAGCAGATTGAAGTAGATCTAAGTGCTGTTTCTTAAGTTTGGCAAAAGCAAAAGGATATGCTGTTATCAAAACGGCATATCCTTTTGCCGGTCAGGGACGAAATTAATCGCTTTATTGAAATATGCCGCCCCATTTGGTATAATGTGCTTGTTTTCTCCGTGCAAATTCTGACAAAATTTGTATGGCCGCGTTTCTGTTTGGAGCAGTCCTGCAGCCGGACGCCTGCGGAAGCGGTAAGTTCGCTGCCACCATGCACCTGATAAGGACCGAAGGGACCGTCGGCGTGTCTGACGTTGATGGCAGTGCGTTGGCCTCATGAGCAATCTGGGCCTATACAGCGGCTGGCAGGTGGAGACATGGACGGAAAGCTGCGTTGGATCAACCTGGACGCGTATAGATAAAGAACAGAGAGAATAGGAGAACCACGATATGAGACATGGAGAAAAGAAGCTTTTTCGGAGGGGCATTGCCCTGTTTTTGTCGCTGAGTCTTGCGCTGGGCTGCGCCGGGTGCGGCGGCACCGGTAGTACCGACAGCACGGGAATGAGTGCAAGCGCCGCCACGATGTTTTTGCGCAAAATGGAGGGAGCGGTAACAGTTTCCGACGCCGAGGGGAAGAGCATAGAGCCTGCGGAAAACCTCGGGCTTTACAGTGGGTACGGCATGGGAACGGAGGCCGAGAGTTTTGCGTGGATCGATCTGGATAAAGTAAAGCTTGCGAAGCTTGATGAATACAGTGAGGCCGCCATTTCGAAGGACGGCAAAAACCTTTCGATCGAGATCCAGTCCGGCAGCCTCTTTTTCAACGTCACCGAGCCGCTGGCCGATGACGAGACAATGGAGATCCGCACATCCTCCATGATGGTGGGCATTCGCGGCACCTGCGGGTGGGTGACGGAGAATACCGCCGCCCTGCTGGAGGGCACTGTAACGGTCACTGCCGAAGGCCAGTCCGCCACGGTCAGCGCCGGGGAGATGGCAGTCCTGACGGATGAGGGAACGTTGGAAGTGAAGCCTTTTACCACTTCTTCCGTTCCTGCTTTTGTGGCAGTGGAGCTGGAGGACGACGAAGTCTTGGCCGAGGAGGTCAAGGACGACGCCGGTATCGACGTACTGGATCCCGTTGATCCCATCTGCCTGCGGGATATGTACACCTATTCCAGGTCATTGACGTACAATGCAGACGGTGAGCTGTGCGCTGAGGGGGAATACTTTGCGGATGAACAAGGGAGGATTGCCAGAAACATAGGAAAGCCTGTAGGAGAATATGTTGCGACGAATGATACTGTTACAACTTACGAATACAATGACGAGGGAACCCTGCAGACACAAATTATAGACCGCGTCTCCAATAATGGTGACCTTGTGTATTATGAGGTTACAGAGGACACGGCGGATCATCGGACAATGGTGAATATATCGGATGAAGACTGCAGAAGAGAAGTTATTTATTATTATGATGCGCAGGGCCGCATAACCAGGTCGGAGGATGTGGTTGATGGTCAGCTTCTCTGGGAGGATACTTACACATATGACGGGGATGGGAAATTGATTCGCAGTGATAGAAGCAGCGGTCATTATGTCTTATATGAGTATGACTGACAAAATTGCTTTTCTGAAATCCCGGTGGAAGTCGTGCAGTGTATGATTCGTGATAAGTGGCATAAGGGCAGAAAGGTGGACATATGGACGATACATGGAAACTGAAAGTCTGGGGAGTACGGGGTTCGGCTCCTGTGCCGGAGCCGGATTATGCCGGTTATGGCGGAAATACTTCCTGCTTTTCCATAGAACGGGGGGATGAGCTGGTGGTGCTGGATGCGGGCAGCGGCCTTGTGGCGCTGGGGGATGAGCTGGTGCGGCGGAGGATGCGGCGGGTGGATATCCTGATCAGTCATCTGCATCTGGATCATGTGATGGGTTTGTTCATATTCCCGCTGCTCCATGATGCGACGGCGCAGATACACCTTTACGGCAGGCCGGGACTTGGGCAGGCGCTTAATGGACTGGTGGGGCCGCCTTTTTGGCCGGTGGGGCTTGCACAGTGCAGGGCGGCGGTGCAGGTGCATGAAGTCCGGGCAGACAGGCCGTTTACCCTGGCGGATGGAGGCGCACCGGGGCTGACGATTGCCGCCTTGGAAGGGAATCACCCGGATGGGTGTTATTATTACCGACTGGACTGGGACGGCCGCAGCCTGGTGTATGCTCTGGACTGTGAACTGGAAGAGGATATGGCTGCCCGGATGGCACAGTTTGCCAAGGGGGCTGACGTGCTGGTATGGGACAGCGGCTTTTTCCCCGGTGAACTGGTTCGGGGTTGGGGCCATTCCACCTGGGAAGAAGGGCTTGCAGTGGGCCGGGCGGCGCAGGCAGGGCAGATGTTGATGACACATTATGGCAGGAAGCATTCTGACCTGTCCGTGCGGAAGCAGGAGCGGCTGGCATGCCGGACCGACAGCCGCATTGAATTTGCCAGAGAGGGTATGGTGATCGGGTTATGAGACTGGAAGATATGAAAAAGGTGCTGGAAATCGGCGTGAAGCTCTCCTCCGAGCGGGATTTGGAGCGGCTGCTGGAGGAGATACTGTCCTGCGTGATGGAGCTGGCCCGGTGCGACGCGGGGACGCTGTATCTGCTGGACGGAGATGTGCTGCGTTTCCGGATTTCCCGCAACAATACGCTGAAAAACTATTCCAACGGGGAGGGAATGCCCCCGGTTCCGCTGGAGCGGGCAAATGTGTGTGCACTGGCCCTGCTGGAGGACAGAACCATCTGCGTGGAGGATGTGTATCACAGTCCGGACTACGATTTCTCCGGTCCCCGGAGGTACGACGCCCGCAACGGCTACCGTACCCGTTCCATGCTGGTGGTGCCCATGCGCAGCCGGGGCGGGGAGAAGCTGGGCGTGCTCCAGCTCATCAACGCCATGGATGGGGATGGGCAGGTGTGCCCTTTTGCTCCGGATATGGAGCTTGTGCTGGAATCGGTGGCTTCCCAGGCGGCGCTGGCCATCCAGAATGTGCGCTATATCCGTGAAATCAAGGGGCTGTTCAACTCATTTGTCCGGGTGATGTCCACCGCCATTGATGAGCGTTCCAGCTACAACGCGGATCACTCCCGGCGCATGGCCAGGTGTGGTGAGCGGTTCATGGACTGGCTTAACGCACGGTCAAAGGAGCCGCACTTCTCCCTCCGGCGCCGTGAGGAACTGCTGATGGGCATCTGGCTCCACGATATCGGCAAGGTCACCACACCTCTGGAGGTGATGGACAAGGCCGGGCGGCTGTCTCCGCTTCAGGCGGCGCGGCTGAAGAGCCGGCTGACGGAAATCTGGCTGACCAGACGGATCGACTGCCTGGAGGGGCGGGCGGACAGCGGCGGCCTGGAGGCTTTCCATCAGAGCATTCGAGAGGCGGAGGAACAGATCGACAACATCAACGGAGCGGAGTTTGTCACGGACGATCAGCTGGCATGGCTGGACGGGCTGAGGAGGCGTACTTACACTGATCAGGACGGCAGGGAGCAGAGCTGGCTCACCGACGAGGAATATGAAATGCTGTCCATTCGAAAAGGCACTCTGTCCCGGCAGGAGCTGGAAAAAATGCGCAGGCACGTGGTGATGACGGACAAAATGCTGTCCCAGATCAGGTTTTCCCAGGAACTGGCCCATGTGCCGGAGTGGGCGGCGGCCCACCATGAGAAGCTCAACGGTAAAGGCTATCCCAGGGGGATGAAAGGCGATGAAATCCCATTCGAGGTGCGGATTATCACGATCCTGGACATCTTCGATGCGCTGGTGGCCAGTGACCGGCCCTATAAGAAGGCAAAGACCGTGGAGCAGGCCATTCGGATCCTGCGCTTTGGGGTGAAGGATGGCGAACTGGATCCGGAGCTGACGGAGCAGTTTATCGAAAGCCGCTGCTGGGAAGGACTTTACGGCCATTCGGAGGAAAAAGAGTTTGAGGTAAACGTATGAGTAAGGCAAGACGTATCCTGTCCCTGTGGGCGGTCGCTCTGGCCATAGCAGGGGCGTTCACCCTGCTGGCAGGAATAGGGGTGCTGCATGTCCCGGACCTGGCGGTGTCGGATGCCCTTTACCAGCGACGTATGGCATCGGACGGAGAGATTGTCCTGATCGGCATTGATCAGAAGGCGCTGGAGGAACTGGGACCCTATTCCCAGTGGGGACGGGGTATTTTGGCCCAGGCCGTAGAAGCACTGAACGTCGAGGAGGATTTCCGACCGGCTGTCATCGGCCTGGATGTGCTGTTTGTGGGAGAGACCGACCCGGCTGCCGATGCGCAGCTGGCCCAGGCTGCAAGTCGCCATGGCAATGTGATCGTGGCCTGTGCGGCGGAGTTCGGAACGGGGCTGATAGAGTACGGTGACGATTACCGGCTGGACGGATACCAGATGCTCTCCTTTGACCAACCCTTTGAGGCGTTGCGGCAGGTGACCGGGCAGGGCCATATCAACGCCATGTTGGACAGTGACGGTATCCTGCGCCACCACCTGTTGGCTTTCTCCATGCCGGACGGGACCCCGGTGCCTTCCATGGCGTTGGTTTTGGCGGAACGGTACCGGGAAGTCCATGGCGGGGAGCCCGTGAACCGCCCGTTCACCGATTCCAGAGGCTTTTGGTATCTGCCCTTTTGCGGCACGCCGGGAGATTTCAGTCAGTCCATTTCCGTGGCAGATCTATTGTCCGGCAGTGTGGATCCGGCCCGTTTTGCCGGTAAGATCGTTCTCATCGGTCCCTACGCTGCAGGCCTGCAGGACGGCTATGTGACGGCGGCAGACCACGCCCAGCTTATGTATGGTGTGGAGTATCAGGCCAATGCTGTCCAGGCCCTGCTGTGGGAGGACTATAAAGTTGAGGTGGGGGACAGTGCGCAGCTGGCCCTGCTGTTTGTGCTGCTGCTTGTGGCGCTGTCCTGCTTCTGGCGAAGGCCGGTGAAGTGGGCTGCATTTTTGTGGGCAGCGCTGTGCGGGGGTTGGGTGGTGCTGTGTCTGGGCGCTTACCGGCAAGGCTTAGTGCTCCACGTTCTGTGGGTTCCTGCGGGCGTCACCATACTTTTTGTGGGGTGTCTGGCGGCAAATTATACGCAGGCCGCCTTGGAACGCCAGCGGGTGACACGGACTTTCCAGCGGTATGTTGCGCCGGAAATCGTATCCGAGCTGATGGGCTCCAGTTCCGATGCCCTGAAGCTGGGCGGAAAAAAGTGTGATATCGCAGTACTGTTTGTGGACATCCGCGGCTTTACCACCATGTCGGAGGCTTTGGAGCCGGAGCGGGTGGTGGAGATCCTGAATCAGTACCTGACGCTGACCACGAAATGTGTCATGGATAACCACGGCACATTGGATAAGTTCGTAGGAGACTGCACTATGGCATTCTGGAATGCACCACTGCCTCAGGAGGATTATGTCATGCTGGCCTGCCGCGCGGCGGCAGCTATGGCAGAGGGGGCGAAGCCATTGGAGGAGATGCTGCAAAAGGAATATGGGAAGACTGTGTCTTTTGGTATTGGGGTTCATGTAGGCCCGGCAGTGGTGGGTAACATCGGCGCACCCATGCGGATGGATTACACTGCCATCGGCGATACGGTGAATACCGCCGCACGACTGGAGGCCAACGCCCCTGCCGGAAAAATTTATATCTCCCGTGCCGTGGTCGATGCGCTGGCGGATCGGATCCAGGCGACGCCGCTGAAGGAGCTGCCGCAGCTCAAAGGCAAGGCAGCGGGCTTTGAGATATTGACGCTGGACGCTGTCTTGTAGAAGTTATACAGTTAGTGGAAGCGTATCGCATATCTCACTCGGAGAAGGAAGAGATAACGGAATAAAGGGAAAGCACCGGCAAAGAATGACTGATGCTTCCCCTTTTTTTGAATTTACTTAAATCAGCACGGTTGGTTTTTAATAAGCTGCTGGTTTCATTGACCTTTATTTAGTGCAGTCAAAGCCCGGATTAAAGGCATAGAAGTTCTTCTCGTTTAATCTGTCCTGTACGATTCTCAGGGCTTCACCAAAATTAGCAATTTAAGTAACTGCCGTCAAACCCAGTGTTTATCAGGGGTTGAAGGTGCTTTAGATTTTGAGAAATATGTAAGAAAATCAGGCTGTCATATAGGTGTTCAGACGAATTTTGGTGAAAATAAAAT
>CAOKOL010000079.1 GCA_948470335.1 uncultured Lachnospiraceae bacterium
ATTTGATTATGAATTTTTATTGCGATGGATGACGGCTGGTTATTCATCGCTTACCAAAGATTGTGTGAAATTTTCAAGGTACTATCAATGATGGGACAATTAAAAACTTTATTTGACCTCAACATCATCATTCTATGATGCAAAAAAGCGCAGCCAATCCATTAAACTCACCGAATCAGCCGCGCTAAAAATACATTCAATATATGATTCCATTAAATTGTGTCATATAACTCGCCGATATACTCTCTCAGCACGGCCTCCTGCTCATTCGTGATATCCGGCTGCCGATATGCGGCAAGACGGTTTTCAATCTGATCCGCGGCAAGCTGCGCGGCATCTTTCTTCCCCGCGTTTTCCCAGCCCGGATAGCCCATCTTGTTCGATAATTTAGCAGTATATAATTCCTCGTACAGATATTCCATTGTATGTTCTTCTTCAATATACTGCCCGCCAGGCCCTACTGCGCTGATATTATCCAGTTCCTCCTGCTCCGTGTGCACGGTCATGCCGTTAACAATCCGCGTCAGCATCTCAATATTCTGCTCATCCAGCAGATACTTCTCATAACACAGTGTATTGAACGAATTCATCACCCCGCAGGAATGCAGGATAAAGTTCGTATCTGACATCAGCGCCGCCATCATAACCATGGTAGACTCCGCCCCGGCCTGCCAGTCCGCGCATTTGGAATCCGACAGGGAACCGCCGGTACGGCACGGAATGTGATAATACTTGGCAAGAGCCGCTGATGAGAAGCAGAGCAGCGCTGTCTCAGGAGCGCCGATCGCGGAGGTCATATACCGCATGTCAGTGCCGCAGGATGTGCTCGCGTAAACCACGGGAGCTCCCGGGCGCACCAGCTGGGCATAGACGATTCCCGCCAGATTTTCCGCGTTGTTTACCACCGCCGTACCGGACAGGGTGATCGGGCTCGTCACCCCCGGCATGGAACAGCAGGGAAACATCGTGGCCTGGTTCCTCTCGGCAAAATACCGGCAGGCCTGCAGCATAATCCCATTGTATTCCAGAGGGGACATCGGATTGATCAGGCCAAATGTATAGGTTTCGTCCTCTTTTGCCCCGTAAAATCTGCGGATCATATCCGTGCTGTGAATACAATCACGCAAAGAAGTAGTCAGGCCCATCAACGGCTTATCCGTATATTTCAGGCATACCGCCATCTGATAATCCCGCACCCGTTCTGCGTCAATATCTGCCGGCTCGATCAGGTTCGGATTCAGCATGTCGATCACCTTGCTTGTATGATCCATTTTCTGAAAATTTTTATAATCCTCCGCCGTGTTTCTATGGTGGTCGTCGCCCCGCTTTACGAACAGCGGCCCGGATGCCGGCGCCAGAACCCTGTTCCCCTCACCGAACGTAACGGATTTACCATCCCTTCCCCGGATCTTAAACGAGGATGGCGCCGTGGCCAGCGCTTTTTCCACGATGGCCCTGTCCATATGCACAATGCGCCCATCCACCTTCTGACCATGCTTACGGAACGTCTCGCATGCTTCCTCATCGTCCATAATCACACCGTCACGCTCCAGCACACACAGCGTCATCTCATGAAGCTTCTCCACTTCTTCCTTAGAAAAAAAGTTTCCCTTTACCTGCATAGCTTAATCCTCCTCATATTCAAAAATTCAATATAAAATAAACTCATATCATCCGGCTGCTTCCGTATGCTTCTTTCCCTTCCACAGTGCGTCTTCCATACACACTTCCGTCAGTTCTCCTGTGGCCGGATCCAGATTTTCATATTCATATTCGATCTCTTTCTTCCGCTCAGGCGCCTTACCTTTCACAAAAAACAGGATAAACCCGATACACGCGGCAAGTTCCAGCACAAAAACGGGAAGGCCGGTAATCGCTTTGACAGATTTCGCTCCGTCAAGCCCGCCGCTCCAGAGAAACAGCACCGCAATCGCGGCCATTAAAACTCCCCAGCAAACTTTCAGCTTCATCGGCGCCTCGTCAGACTGATAATTCTTACCCGGCGCAATCGACATCATCGATACCGTGGAAGTCATGGAATTTGCCAATGTCACAAAAGAGATCAGCTGCGTGATCAGAAGCAGCGGCTTCATAATGACATCCAGCGGCAGGTAAGACATGGTAAACAGCTGCATATAAGAACTGCCGTGGGCATCCATAACAGAAAGCAGATCCTCGCCCATCACATACTGGATATGGGCCGCCAGCGAACCAAACATACCGAACCAGAGCAGCGCGAACAGGGAAGGCAGTACCATATTCACCACAACAAATTCACGCAGGCTTCTCCCTTTACTGAGCGTCGCCATAAACATTCCTGTCATAGGCGCGAAGGCCACCCAGTCCAGCCACCAGATATTATTCCACCACTGAGGCCACAGATCGCTGTCCGGCATCACATCCTGCACGGTCAGCATGGGAATGTAATCCCTGATAAACTGCCCGACCGCCTCGCTGGTCAGATTAAACATATAACTTTTTGGCCCAAAGACCACCACAAAAGCGAAAAAGAAAAAGAACAGGTATGTATTATTTTTTGAAAGCCAGGCAATCCCTTTTTTCAGTCCGGACACGCTGGTCCCCACATATATGACCGTAATGACAACCGCGATCACGATCCAGGACATCAGGCCGGTATTTATGCCAAAGAGATATTCCAGCCCGCTTCCCAGCTGTAAAAGCCCGTACCCCATGGAGCCGGCCACACCGCCGATAATGGAAAACAGACAGATAATATCCACTACAGATTTCCCGCGCCTGCCCATCTTCTCCCCGCACAGCGGATACAGCGCTGAACTGGCCGTATATGCCTTTCCCAGATTATAAATTGCATAGGAAACCACAATCCCATAGGCCGTATACAAGGCATATGGCGTAAACGTCCAGTGCAGCCATTCAAACTTAAGGGCGTCTACGATAGACTGGTAGCTCTGGGCAACCTGCCCGAAAGCCCTGGGCGGCCTGGCCGTATACTCCAGCATCTCCGCAGTCGGCCACAGGATAAAGCCCGTCGCCATCCCTGCGCACAGGGACAGCGCGAAATACTCAAAGGTGCTCAGCTCCGGCTTCGCTTTCGGGCCTCCCAGTTTGATCTTCCCTATGGGATGCATCATAACGATCAGGCAGAAGCCCACCAGAAACAGCGTGCTCAGGCTGATAAACCAGCCCAGATCCTTCATGATCAGCATAACCCCTTTATTGATAACGCTGTTAAAAACATCCGGTATCCCAATCCCCGCCGCTAAAATCAACAGGAAAAACAACACCGGGAATATGATCACATTCCACCTGATTTTGTAATCCTCCGGATTATGCTTTGCATTATTTGCATTATTTTCCATACTTCCCTCCTTTTTGGCCGGCCTGCCCTGTCATCCCGGCAGGCTGAAAAGTTTTCCCTCCAAACCTTTTCTTCCTCAAATGGCCAAGCATCTGTACATTAATCCCCACCAGAAAAAAGAATACCGTCAGCTCCATGCCAGAAACAAGCCCTGCAATTCCTTTATAGGCAACCGGCCTGGTAAACACATAGGCCATCAATCCAATCCCGGCCACTATGCCCAGCGCCGTAAATCCAAACGCGAGTTTCAGGCCGGCATAGCCAAACCCGCATAATGCCGCTGACAAAATTACCGCAAGGAACAGCCAGATCACCATATCCGTCCGATTCGGCCGCAATCGCAGCAGAATACCGCTCAAGGCCGCGAACACGCTCCATATCACCGCCGCCAGAGGAAGCATACCTATCAGCCAGCGCTTATCTCTTTTCCTATCAAACAATTTTTTCCAATTGAACCATTTCAATTGCTTCGATCCCCCCTATCATATTTTTTGTTTGTAAAATTTTTATCCAGTTCCAGTCAGTTGCAACTTCATCATTATTTTATAATAATAAAATTATTTTGTCAATAGTTTTTATAAACATAAAAAAGAATCTGCTTTAACAGATCCTTTTCACACAATTATCCAGTTTTGTTTTACTGTCTCAGATATGGTCGTCCAGAACTGGCTTTACCCAGTAGCTCCGGCACCGTGCTTTAGAACGATTGCTTAGGTTATGCCTGCTCATCGACGGAATATAGAAGGAATCCCCCTCCTTCAGCACGTACGTCTCCTGGTTCATCTCGATTGTCAGTTCCCCTTCCAGAATCAACCCCAGCTCGTCATAAGAATGGGTCCATTCTTTTTCATAGACACAATCCGGCTGAATCTCAATGATCAGGCCCTCCAGCTTCCCCATCCCAAAGGAGAGCGACTCATAGCGGATCTGCCCGTCCTGCTGGTATAGTATATCCCTCTTTTCAGCCCGGATCACGTTGCTGTTCCAGTGTTTCCCATCCAAAAGGCTAATCAGCGAAACATCCATGGCTCCACAGATTTTCTGCAAATTTTCTATCGTCGGGCTGCACAGTTCCCGTTCCAGATTGCTTATGAAACTGACAGACATCCCTGACCTGTCCGCCAGCTCCTTCAGTGTGATTTTCTTATCCTTCCGCAATATCCTGATTTTTTCTCCTATTTTCTGCATAATATCCGTTCCCGTCTTTTCCTCCCTTTTTCTTGTGACGCACTCTTGCCAGGCACTCCCGGACTTCGCGCGCAATGAGGCCTGATTGAACCGTCCCGAAAAGCAGGCCCCTTTTTACACCTTAAAAATAGTTTTCTTTCCTTATGCCTATTATACCATAACACATATTTTATTGAAAATAGTTTTTATTCATAAAATAATAATTACACAAATATAAAATTTTATATTGACATTTTCCAGCAAATCGGTTTATTATAATTACACAATAATAAATTTACTATTCAAAACCACACAACATATTAAAGGAGGATTTACCATGAAACGCCAAAGCCCAAGTATCTTTAACGACATCGTTGGCCCCACCATGATCGGGCCGTCCAGCTCCCACACTTGCGGGCCCTCCCGTATTGGGTATCTGGCACAGCAGTGTCTTCCCGGCAAGCTGGCAAAAGCCACTGTCTCTTTCGCAAAGGAAGGGGCTTACACCCTTATGTACAAGGGACAGCGCTCAGATCTTGGCTATGTAAACGGCCTTCTGGGCAGACGGCCTGAGGACGAACGGCTGCGCCATTCCTTTGACGATGCCAAAAGTGCCGGCGTAGACGTCCGGTTTGTCATTGAGGATTTCCCCGCCGTAGTGCCAAATATTTCACATATCACATTAGAAAACGAAGCCGGGGAAACAACGGTAGTACATAGCGATTCCACAGGAGGCGGAACGGTAAAGCTGCTGTCGGTGGACGGATTTGACGTGAGTATCGTAGGCGACTGTTTTGAATTGCTGGTTAAGACCGAATCGGATCCGGAAGAAAGCGAAAAGCTCTGTTCCACGCTGCTTAACATGAAGGAATCCAACGAGGGCCACAGCATATCCCATTCCGGCGGCAGCAGCCTGATTAACATCAAATATAACCAGGAAATTACCCCGGATTTTATACGGGAAATCCAATCCATGCCGGGAGTCATAGATGTAAAAATGATAAAGCCTGTCCTGGCTGTTCTTTCAAACCGCCATGCCGCCCTCCCCTTCCGCAGCGCCGAAGAAATGCTCGCAGCAGCCGACGCGTCCCACAAGGAGCTGTGGGAACTGGCCATCGACTATGAAATGGCTCGCAGCGGCTGGAATGAACGCCAGGTATGGGATTACATGGAGTTCGTCGTCAATACGATGGAGCACAGCTCCAGGGAAGCGTTGAAAGGCGATATCGACATGGCCGGCATCATTTCCCCGACTGCGGGAAAGGTGGAAAGCTACATCAAAACCGACAAGCGGGCCATTGATATGGGCGTACTGAACACGGTGGTTCCCTGGGCGATGGCTACCATGGAATACAGCAGCGCCATGGGCGTGGTTCTGTGCGCGCCCACCGGCGGTTCGGCAGGCGTTTTCCCCGGCGCGGTTCTCGGAACAGCCAACCATCTCGGCCTCTCCATGGAAGAAAAAATAAAAGCCATGTTTGTGACTTCCATCATCGGCATCGTGATGAGCAAAGACTGTAACTACTCGGCCGAACTGTACGGATGCCAGGTAGAGCCCGGCGCAGCCTCCGGCATGGCTGCCGGCGGGCTTGTGTACCTGATGGGCGGAACACCGGAGCAGTCCTGCCAGGCGGCGTCCAGCGCGGTCCAGAATATCCTCGGCACAATCTGCGACCCCGTCGCGGGACTTGTACAGATTCCCTGTATCAACCGCAATGCCATGTCCGCCGCAAACGCCGTCTTATCCGCCAATATGGTCATGGGCGGCTTTGACCCGCTGATTCCGCTGGACCAGACCGCCGAAACGCTTTTCCGCGTAGGGAGGCAGCTGCCCAGCGAGCTGCGCTGCACCTGTCGCGGAGGACTGTGCACAACCCCCTGCGGGCAGAAACTGGCGGAGGAACAGAATGCCAGAGATGCCATGAGATAAACCGGCTTATATACCAAGTGAAGGGCTGTCAGAAAAAAGACGGCCCTTACAAACAAGATTTAATTTATTTTTTATAATATAAATGAGCAAATTTGAAATTTAACCAAATTGACTTAAACTGTAACGATTTCAAAATTAGGTATGCTATGGGCGGCAGTATCTGACCGCCCTATAGCTTCAACTCGGTCAGGTCATTTGGATTGAACTGCATCTTCCCACACAACCGTTGGACACTTTTCTTTATTGGACACACTACCCATTCTCCGTCCATCTTTCCAGCCTTAATTTTTATAAGCATCTGTGTCAGGTCTTTATAGGATATGTTCTTGGATTCCCCAATGGAGGCAATATCTTCAATTGCATTCACCCCGATAATGGTGGACAGATGGTTCAGGAACAGCCATGCCTCCTCCGTATAGTTGTTCCTCATATAGGATGCTTCATA
>CAOKOL010000080.1 GCA_948470335.1 uncultured Lachnospiraceae bacterium
CGGCAGCAGATTGTTTAAAGTAAAATAAGAATCCGTAAATAAAATAATGGAAGGAGGAATCTTGAAATGAAGAAATTTGAATTTGTAATTAAAGATGAAATGGGTATTCATGCAAGGCCTGCCGGGCTTTTGGTTAAAGAAGCCAAAAAGTATGAGAGCAAAATTACAATTGTCAAAGAGGGAAGACAGGCAGCGGCTACAAAGTTAATGGCCGTAATGGGGTTGGGGGGAATGCGGACAGAATGTGGAAGTTGTGATAGAAGGCGCAGATGAAGATTGTGCGTTTGAAGATATAAAAGCATTCTTTGAGGTTAATTTGTAAAAGCTTTTGTGGTAGTGTGAAACCTCCCCAGGTCTGGCAAAAAATCGCAGACTGCTCCTATCAGGCTTTTTAGGGACTTGGGATAGAACCATATAATTATGCGGGCTGTCCCTCCATGGCAAACAGGTTCCACCCAGTCTAAAGCTTTTAGCTTTTTCAGGGGTAGGTATTAATTTTGCGCTCCCTATTGAACTGATTATAATACCCGACTCCGAGATTCTTGAAAACTACACCCTCCTTCAGAATATGGTAAATGGCGACCAGCATGGAATGCGCCACAGCAACATATGCCCGTTTGCTCCCCGTCTGGCACTGATCTGCTGGAACTGTGCATAGAAAAGAGCTTTTGTTCTTTACTGCCGAGTGGGTAAAGACGACAAGTGTTGAGCGCAACAGGGCATAATCCCCCACCCCACGAAAAGAGGCTCTTAAAATAGGATACGGTATGGTAAATGTGCTACAGCAATTCGTTTTAAGCTGTAGCAGTTGCCATCGCAGGATCTTTTGAATGATGATTAAGGGCACGACCCTGTTTGGAATCGGAGATAAGTATTGGACTTCTGTTTACTGATTCCTGTATTGGTTGGGATGTAGCTGCACTTCCTGAAACGGCTTGCTTTTTTGCGGAAGAAACGGATTCCATTTCCTCTCTGGAGAAAGTTATGCATATTTTAAGCACGATGTCAATTTTTTTTGAAAAAATATGGTTAGACCGTAACAGTTCAGCCTTCGGCTTCCCTGTTACGGAATTTGCCCATTCCAAGTCGCAACCCGTTCTGGAATCTTTCGACAGATTTTCCAAAAGGCCGCCTTGAACCCCAAAAAACCCTTTGCTATAATAAGAAAAGGCAAGAGGGATTGTGTAATGCTGCTTTTACGGGATGCGGCCAAGATCCTGAAAGATCAGCATTAAGTTCATAGAAAGAAAGGGTGGCAGAATTTCATGGAACTTTTGAAACTGGAAAAAATAAAAGACGGAAGATATCTGAAAAATTATGAACTAACCTATCGGAATAAAGCAGGAAAAGAGAAGAAATACGAGATTGTCAGCCGCAGCGAGATCGCCGGGCCGGAGGCCATCGGCAAACGGGTCAGCGGCGTCTCCATTGTAGCCTATCACGAAGATAAAATGTTGCTGCTTCGGGAATTTCGCATGGGTGTGAACCGCTTTGTGTATAACCTGTGCGCCGGAATGCTGGAAGAAGGCGAATCTTTAGAAGAGTGTATCCAGCGGGAACTCTACGAGGAGACGGGACTGTCCGTGGGGAAAGTCCGGGCCGTTCTGCCGCCGTCCTTTGCAGCAGTGGCTTTCTCCGACGTGAAGACGCAGATCGCTTTTGTCGAGGTGGACGGGACTTTCGAAGACCACACCTCCGAGAATGAACAGATTACCGCCGGATTCTATACGAAAGAACAGGTGAGGGAGCTGCTGGAAACAGAAGAGTTCAGTTCCAGGGCACAGATCGCGGCGTATTTTTTTACCATAGCATAGCAGAGGAGCTTCTTATGAAGAACGTATATGACGGTATTATTGGTGTAGCTATAGGTGACGCGTTAGGTGTACCGGTTGAATTTCAAAGCAGACAGGAATTAGCCCAAAATCCGGTTGTTTCCATGAGAGCATATGGAACCCATCAGCAGGCTGTGGGAACCTGGTCCGACGATACGAGTCTGACATTGGCATTTATGGCCAGCATAGTGGAAAAGCAAAGTCCTGACTATGCGGATATGATGGATAAATTCACTGATTGGCTTATGTATCAGGATTATACTGCATCCGGAGAAGTTTTTGATGTGGGAACTTCAACCAGCAGGGCAATCATGAATTATGGACGTGGGATCAATCCATTAGAATGTGGCGGAATCACAGAATATGAAAACGGTAACGGTTCTTTGATGCGAATTCTTCCACTGGCATACTATCTGGAAAAACAGAACGGAATCACGCTGGAATCTCAGATGGAAATGGTGCATAATGTATCTTCTCTGACGCATCGGCATCCGGTCAGCCTTGTTGGATGCGGCATCTATATCAAGATTGCAATGCTTTTGTTGACAACGAATAATTCCTTACCGATCTGTATAGAGCAGGGTATTAAAGAGGCATTTATCTATTATGACAGTCTGGACTGTCAGGCAACACAGAACTACGGGCGATTGAGAGATGTGCAGCATTTTTCAGAATTACCAGAAACAGAAATCAAAAGCAGTGGTTATATTGTAGATACATTAGAAGCTGCTCTATGGTGTCTGCTGAATTCTGATTCTTACAAAGAATGTCTTTTAAAAGCTGTAAATCTCGGGGATGATACGGATACTGTGGGTGCTGTCGCCGGAGGGCTGGCTGGTATTTATTACGGAGCGGATACGATACCGGACGAATGGATGACTGTATTAGTCAACAGGGAAATGATAGAAGAACTCTGTGAAAAATTCCAGAAAGTCATATGATTGTCTGTTTCAGCTTTATGCATGCAGTCATCTATGAAAAGCGTTTGATGGGAAGCATATATTAAACAGAATGCTTTGAGAAGAAATATAAGGGGAGTGTATATGAGTAGAGACATTCTTTTTAAGACAGATGACTTTATATTTTCATACAGAGTAGGCGGATTGCTGATCAGAAACGATAAAATACTGCTGCAAAAACCCAGGAATGATTATCACTCGATTATCGGGGGCCATGTATCCTGCTTTGAAACAACTGCTGAAACATTGAAGCGGGAATTTGAAGAAGAAATTCATGCAGAAATAGGAATAGACCGCTTATTTGCTGTCGGAGAAATCTTTTTTCACTGGGGACAAAAACCATGTCACCAAATCTGTATGTACTATAAAGTTCATCTGATGAATGAGCAGGATATCCCATTAGACGGAATTTTCCACGGATATGATGTTTTGGATCACGAAAGAATCGATTTGGATTTTTGCTGGGTTCCGCTGGAAAGATTAAAGAATGGATTAAAGGTATACCCACTTGAGTTGATACCTCATATTTTGAATGACAGTAACGAGATCGTACATTTTATCTCGAAATAAAACAGTAATTATTCTGGGAGCAAAAGAAAATGCAAATAATCGAGGTCGTTTATTCACCTCTTTGCGAGGCCACCGGTGCAATGATCGGGAAGCTGAGACAATGGCTTGAAGGAACAGATGTGCAGATCAGGCTGTTTTCATTTGACCACTGCCCGCAGAGATTAAAGAGTAAGTTTAAAAAGGGAGAAAACTGTTTTATTGACATTTTTTATTGTGAAAACAGGATTGATTCTGTTCCGCTGCATTGTGACAGAATATATGAAAGTTTAGGCATTCAGTCAGCGGTCAAACAGAAAATTGACAAAGAGGTAATGACATTTCCTGCAATTACAAGCCTGCAGCTGAACAATGCGTTCAGATCCGGAGAAATCTCTTTCCACCCGATCAACCAGGAGAATTACATGGAGGAGATGACAATGTGCCTGTGTAATTACCCGTTTGGAAATCCGCCCGAACAATTTCACAAAGAGTGCATGGCGATAAAATCGCAGGTATTTTCCGAAATCTGGAGCAGGGAAAAGACAGCAGGCGTCTATGCAAAATACAAAGATTCTGTCATTGGATTACTGGAAGTAATGCCCCGGGAGATTTTGAAAAAATATGGTTATATGACAGGCACAACAGGAGATGACAGCACATATCTGTCGATCGGCTGCTATGAAGTAGGTTATGGTATTCCACGGATTGATATGATCGATCTGCTGATGCAGCAGCTGACAGAAGTATTCCCTCTGTTTAGCCGCAAACGGATTGAAGGAATTGGAATTTATGATTGGGCCGATGGCTTTAATCCATATTGGGTTTATGAAAAATATGGGTTTAAAGAAATGGAGAAATTAGCAGAAAATACAGTCGTGATGTCCAAAACGATAAAATGAGGAGAAACAGGGTCCGGCCACAGAGTTCAGAAAACGAAAACAGGGATCGGTTTGACTGTCCATCGGCTTTTTGATATACTGAGCCTGTATACATACATGTGTCCCGTATCAAACCTGGTATAAACGTTTCGTGAAATGGGCACAAGTCAGAGAAGAGGTAACGCAGGGATGTATAAAATTATGCTGGTGGACGACGAGCCTCTGGCGCTGCTTGGGATGGAGGAAATCATTGACTGGAACGCAGAGGGTTTCACCGTCGTGGCAAGCTGCAGCAGTGGAACCGAGGCGCTGGAACAGGCGGAGAATCTGAGTCCGGATGCAGTCGTTACAGATATACGGATACCGGATATGACCGGGATCGAGCTTTTGGAGAAGATTCGTAAAATACGGCCTCAAACGGAATTCTTTGTCGTGAGCGCGTATTCAGATTTTGAAATGGCAAGAGAGGCTATCCGGCTTGCGGCACTTGATTATGTATTGAAACCTTTATCGGAAGAAGAATTTCTAAAAGCGGCCGGGTGTATGAGAAATAAACTCGACCAAAGACAGAAAAGGAAAGAAGAGCAGCCGCTTCGGATCGACAAAAAGAATCCGGTCTTTCCGGCATATCAGAGCAGGGGAAGGAGCTGCTATCTTCTTCTGGCATTTCGCAGGGATCACCTGCCGTCAAAATGCGGCGGCGAGACACTGTGGCGCGAAATTGAGACAGAGGATTGCGTCGGTATTCTGACTGACAGGATCCTGCCGGAATATCCTGCCAGGATCGGTATCAGCATCGGTATGCCGGACTGTAGTGATGCGGCATTCATGCTGCGTTCCGCTTTTGCCTCGCTGCAGGGTGGTTTTCGGTTTTGCAGTGCACAGGAACGCGGTAAATCCGAAGTGTCAGCAGCGGATATTCAACTATATCTGTTCGAACATCTGAGCGAGGATATATCTCTGGAACAGCTGGCACAGAACTTTTTTATTACGAAGACCTACTGCTGCGACGTATTTAAGAAACAGTCCGGGGATACGGTTCTCGGTTTTCTGAAAAAGATCCGTCTCAACTTTGCAAAAAGACTCCTGGCTGAGACGATACTTTCTTTGCCGGAGGTGGCGTGGCGCTGCGGTTACAGGGATTACTCCCACTTTGGCAAACATTTCAAAACAGATGTCGGAAGTTCTCCGGAGTTGTATCGCAGGCAGGTCAGAGAAGCCTGTTTTCAGGAGGGACGATGACCTCGATCACGGTGTAGTGATTTTCTTTGGAACGGATCAGGATGTCTGCCTGTTCCCCGAAAGCCAGTTTCATACGGCGGTAAATATTGGACAGCCCGATGCTGTAAGGGGTAATTGCCGGCTCTGTCGTTCCGGATTTTTCGGAACGTACAGAGCCGTTTGTGTGCTGTGCAGCCGGTACTGCCGACGCCTGTCTCATTTGTTCTGTCACCCAGTTCAGGGTTATTTCATCCATACCGATTCCGTTATCAGCGACCTGGATCACCAGAAGACCGTCACGGCAAAATGAACGAAGCAGGATAACGCCGTTTGTGCGTCCTACGAGGGCATGCTGTAAGATATTTTCGGCCAGCGGTTCCAGAAACATGGACAAAACAGGCCAGCTTAAGGTTTTCGGCGCATAGTCTCGCTTAATGTGATAACGGTTTGGAAAACGGATTTCCATAAGGAGACCATAGATATGTTCAACACCGGGGTGAGCAAGGGCAGCCAGGAGTCCCACAGCGTGAACTACCAGCGGACGGGCCATGAGCTGGCCAGCGTGGATGAGCTGGCGGTGCTGGACGGCGGCAAGTGCATCCTCCAGCTCCGGGGCGTGAGGCCGTTTTTGTCGGACAAGTACGACCTGACGAAGCACCCCAATTTCCAGTACACGGCGGACTGTGACGAAAAGAACCGCTTTGACATCGAGAAGTTCCTGGACCACCGGCTGAAGCTGCGGGCGAAGGACGAATTTGAAGTGATCGACGCGGACGGATGAGCGTCACGCCGTAAA
>CAOKOL010000081.1 GCA_948470335.1 uncultured Lachnospiraceae bacterium
TACGGTAGCTCCTGCAAGGCCGAAAACGAAATTTCTAATGTCGTTAACTATAAAAAAACGCGAACAAACAGAGTCTTTAACGGGAGGCAGTATTATGTTATATCAGGAAACTTATCATGCAGGGGGCGACCCGCATAAACTGAATGTCAGCGGCGTAATCTATATGCATGATTTTACCCCCCCCCCACCACCCTGGATTCTGACCCCGGTTTGGCTTTCCCTTCCCACTGCCATTTATTCTATGAGATAGATTATACTCTGGCAGGCACCTGTCAGTTCGAGTTCGACGGCAGGCTGGTGAACGCCATGCCCGGTTCCCTGATTTTCCATCCTCCTCTTTCCGTACATTCCATTCGGAACGACAAACGTAGAGGTCATTTGATCCTTCAATTTTCTCACAAACTCTTAAGTCTTCTGGATAACAGCCAAGAAGGTGTTCTGTTGCCCGCCGGAGAACTGCAGCAACAGGGAATCATTCAACTGCGGGAAGGCTCAGCCGCCTGGGAATGTATGCAAAAGCTGCTGGCGGATGTACCATGCTTCTCTCTGCCTGTGCCCGCCGGGACAAATGAAATTACCGAATACCCTTTTTCTGAAAACCTGCGGTTAAATGCCCGCACCCTTTCTCTGCTCTCCTGCCTGTTCGATGACGGATTGATCCGGCCGGAATACACCGATACGCTCCCCGTCTGTCTGGAAGAAATGCAGGTATTGATCAACCGTCTGGTCACACATCCGGAAGAAAAGCTCTCCATGGAGGAAGCCGCCGCCTGCACCCACATGAGTTATTCCAACTTCTGCCGTTCTTTCAAGCTCATCCTGGGCTGCTCCTACGTGGATTTCTGCAACATGATCCGGGTACGACGGGCACAGGAACTGCTGCAGAACTCCCGCAAATCCGTGACCGAGATCTCGGCGCTCCTGAACTTCGGTTCCGTCAGCTATTTTAACCGTATCTTTAAAAAAATTACCGGCTGCACCCCTTTAGGCTACCGTGCTTCCCGGTGCTGTGTCGCAAAATAAGACTAAAATCAAGCAAATTCATTTGTAGACAAAATGTCCAAACACGCTTATCATATAAGTCGATGTTTGGGCATTTTTACGCATGTCCCGTCTAAATCAAAGAAAAGGAGAGGATTATCATGAAAAAAGTATCCAAAAAAGCCTTTGCGCTCTTACTATGTTCAACAATGACCGCTTCACTGGCTGGATGTGGCGGCGGCGACTCTGCTCCCGCAGCCGACAATGCACCTTCTGCACCTGCCGCAGACACAGAGGCAGCTCCGGAAGAAAGCAATACGGAAGATTCCGGCAATACGGAGGCTGCTGCGCCTTCTGCTGAACTTTCCGGCGCTCTGGATATCTGGGCCTGGGGCGCAGACGATGAAGCAAAGTCAAGAGAGGGTGCGATTGAAATATTCGTTGCAGAGCATCCCGAACTGGATATTACCTACACCATCATCCCTACCGCTGACAGCGTATGGGATCAGAAAGCAGCCGCTGCACTGTCTTCCGGTTCTGCCGGCGACGTTATGCAGATGAGTCCTGACTATTACGGCATGAATACCGAGTACTACATCGATCTGAATCCTTACGTGGAAGCAGAAGGCGTTAATCTGGACGATGTGCTTGTGCCGGGTATGATCGACGGTTATTATGATACCGACGGTAAACTGGAAGGTTTCCCCAACCATGCAAACTGTTTCGTAATGGCTTACAACAAAGACATGTTTGAAGCCGCTGGCGTTCCGGTTCCGGAAGCCGGATGGACTTTAAAGGACCTTGCTGACTGGGGACAGTCTTTTGCAGGCGGCGAAGGCGCTAATCAGACTTACGGTCTTGCAAAGCACTGGGTAATGAACAATATGATGCCTTTTGCATGCGGCGGCGTTCCTTATACGGACGATTTGAGTACCTCCAAGATGGGAGAACCCGAGATCGTTGATTCACTCACACTGTACAAAGAGTTAATCGACAAAGGAATCATTCCCAACGACACCGCGCTGGAGACCATCCCTGCCGAGACACTTTTCGTATCCGGCAAGTCCGCTATGTATCCCTGCGGTGGTTTTGAGACTATCACAGTTACCAACGACGCGGATGAGAACGGTATCAACATCGGCTTCTGCCCGATGCCCAGCTCTACGAACGGCGACGAGATCAACGTTCAGTACGCTACCGGCTGGGCAGTGACCACCACCAGCAAGAATCCCGACGCCGGCTGGCAGTTCCTGAAGGAAATCGCTTACGCCAATGACGAGATGGCTAAACAGATCGCTATCTGCGGTATGCCTGCCAACAAGAAAATAGCTGAGGATTACTATAAGAACATCACCTTCAAGGGAGAAGGACTGGACAATTCTTATTATGTTGAGCATATGGGCAGCACCCAGATCAATCCTTTTGGCGGCACGCTTGCCTCCTCCGGTAATATCTGGACTTCCATGATCGAAGCGGTTCTTCTGGATAATCAGGATCCTCAGGCAGTTGTAGATCAATATGCTCCTCAGATTGAGGCAGAATTCTCCGGTTATTCTTTCAACAACTAAGAAACCGGTCTACGACTACCCGGCAGTTTTGCTGCGGGGAGGGGGTTATAAGAATCGAATGCAGAGGGGAGTGTTCTCCTCTGCATTTTTTAATCCATTACGTTTTTACGGCATATTTTCGAGGAGGTAACTATGAGTAGTATGAGTAAAAAGAAGAAAAAAATGTCCGGTATTCAGAAACGGAATAATATTAACTTTTATCTGTACATATCACCGTGGCTGCTGTTCTTTCTTGTCCTGACTGTTTATCCGATGTTAAAGTCTCTGACGCTGGCCTTCACAGACTCCGATTTCAGCGGTAAGGGGAATTTTGTCGGGTTTGCCAATTTTATTCAGGCTTTCACCGTGGACGTACAATTTAAAGCAGCCTTCCGCAACACGATCTGTTATGTGTTGATGTATGTACCTTTAAGCCTGGTCCTTTCCTTCTTCCTTGGCTGGCTCCTTAGCCGCAAAGTAAAGCTCCTGGGCTTCTGGCGTACCGTATTCTATATGCCCTACATCACTTCCGGCGTTGCGGTAACGATCCTCTGGGGTTGGATCTTTAACGGTACTTACGGCATCATCAACTACGTCCTTTCCCTGTTCGGTATTACGGGTCCCAACTGGCTGGGCGACAAGCGTCTGGCGCTGGGCTGTATCGTAGTCATGTGCCTGTGGTCACTGGGTAACCAGATTCTGATCATGCTGGCCGGTATCCAGGATATCCCGGACTCTTATTACGAGAGCGCCCAGATCGACGGTGCCAGCACAATCAGACAGGTGTTTGCGATCACCCTGCCGCTGTCCACGCCAACCATCTTCTTCAATCTGGTCATCGGTGTGATCTCGGCTTTCCAGCTGTTCAACCAGCCGTATATCCTGACCAACGGCGGCCCTGTTGACTCTACCCTGACCGTAGCCATGGTAATCTTCCGCAATGCCTTCCAGTACGGTAAGATGGGTTACGCATCCTGCATCGCATGGTGCCTGTTCATCGTGATCATGATCTTCACCGGCATCATCAACGCTACGCAGAAGAAGTGGGTATTCTACGATAACTAAGCCGCAATCTGAAAGGAATACAAGCGCAGTCTCAACAGGTTGAGACAATAGCAGCGCAGAAAAGGAGTATAGATATGAATAAACGTCAAATGTCCAAGACAACTGCCAGACGAATCAGTATGACAATCACTTACCTTATTCTGATCGCCTGTGCAGTGGTATGTATTTTCCCGTTTTTCTGGATGCTGACCACCGCATTTAAATCTACGGCGGAGGCCTATTCTTTTCCCCCTACTTTCATCCCGAAAAGATGGCTGCTCTCCAATTTCAGCAACGGCCTCCAGGTGGCTGATTTCGGACTGTTCACGAAAAATACCGTCTTTCTTGTCCTGATCAACACGATTGCAACCGTGTTCTCTTCCGCAGTGGTAGCTTACGGTTTTGCCAAATTCCCGGCCACCGGATCCAAGTTCTGGTATACCTGCCTGATGGCGACCATGATGCTGCCTACCCAGGTAACGCTGATTCCCCAGTACCTGTTGTACTTCAAGATGGGGATGGTGGATACCTACTGGCCCCTGATCATTCCTTCCGTATTGGGCGGCGGCGCCTACAATATCTTCCTCTACCGGCAGTTTTTCCTCTCTCTGCCGCAGGAGCTGAACGAGGCCGCCACCATAGACGGAGCCAATTCTTTCCAGACTTTCATCCACATCATGCTGCCGGCCGTAAAACCCGTCTCCATGTGCGTGGGCGTTATGTCGCTGGTGTTTAACTGGAATGATTTCTATCAGCCGTTGATCTACCTGAATTCCACGAAGAAATTCACGGTGGCTATCGGCCTGCAGTTCCTGAATTCTTCCATGGGTACTACCAAGATCGGCCAGATGATGGCCGTGTCCCTGACCATGACGATCCCCGTTCTGGTGATCTTCTTTATCTGCCAGAAGTACTTCGTACAGGGTATTAAGATGCAGGGTATCAAAGGATAACGATATTACAGTCTATATAGAAAAAAACGGTGAGCTGCTCACCGTTTTTTTCTATGTCGGCTTCCCTTCCCGCCCGGATGACAGCAACGAATCCGAAGGCAATTTGTGCCTGTATCAATTATGGGAAAGCGTACCGTCCGAAAATGAATGAAAATTTTCCAATGTAACCTTACTTCGAGAAAATGCATATTGTCTAAAAAGTTCAGCGTATAATAGTTATAATGGATTGACCTGACTATTTAGAATTATTATAATATAACTACGGAAAAATGCATCATTTTACAAATTCCCGAAGTAAGGAGGAAGTAATGGAGACGATTAAGAGAGATTTATATTTGAATCGGCTGGTGGAACGCAGGGAAAATGGCTTAATCAAAGTAATTACCGGTATTAGACGGTGCGGAAAGTCTTATCTGCTGTTCAAACTATATTATCAGTATCTTCTGGACTCCGGCGTAGAGGAATCCAGAATCATCAGGATACCGTTAGATGATGATGATTACGGTGAATTGCATGACAGCAAACGGCTGAGCAGTTATATCAAAGAGCGTGTCACAGACGATGATATGTGGTATGTTTTTTTGGATGAAGTCCAGATGTGCAAGGGATTTGAATCAGTACTGAATGGTTTGAACAGGAGGGAGAATCTGGACATCTATGTAACAGGAAGCAATTCAAAATTCCTTTCCACTGATGTACTGACCGAATTTCGGGGCCGCGGAGATGAAATTCGGGTTTATCCGTTGTGTTTTTCGGAATATGTTACGGCATATTCAGGAGACAAATATGATGCGTGGATGGATTATTGTACCTATGGAGGGTTGCCGCTTATCCTGAGCAGAAAAACAGATGAATTAAAGTCGAAGTATCTGATTGATTTGTGCAGGGAATTATATTTGAAGGATATTGAAGAGCGCCACGGGCTGCGTGGAGACAACTGTATGGCAACACTGGTAAATATCCTTGCATCGGCAATGGGATCATTGACCAATCCGACGAAACTGGCGAATACTTTTGGCAGCAACGGGATCAATGTCAGCGACAAAACCATAGGAGTTTATATCGGATATCTGTTAGATGCTTTTTTTATCAGCAAAGCCGAACGATATGACATTAAGGGAAAAAAATATATCGCTTCCCCCTTCAAATATTACTTCACGGATGTGGGACTGCGCAATGCTCAGCTTAACTTCAGACAGCAGGAAGAAAACCATATTATGGAGAACATTATATACAACGAACTGCTGATTAGAGGTTTTAATGTGGATGTCGGCGTTGTGGAACATTCCGAGCGCAATGAGAATGGAAAAGTAGTGCGCAGGAGGTTGGAGGTGGATTTTGTCTGCAACCGTGGCAATCAGAGATATTATATTCAATCTGCCTTTGCGATTCCGGACAGCAGCAAAATGCAGCAGGAGCAGAAGTCATTGG
>CAOKOL010000082.1 GCA_948470335.1 uncultured Lachnospiraceae bacterium
TGACACGCGAAATCGTAACGAGACAGGGCGGCTATATCAAAGTGGTTTCAGAGCCGGGCAAGGGTTCGGAATTTTCCATTATGCTCTCTACAAGATAGCAAATGGCAGAGGGACATTCCAAGCTGTCCGGGGTGAATTTTTTCGCAGCAGTGTGCCGATGAAACTGCTGCCAGTGGCAGGCTTTCGGATGAAATGTCCGAATCTTGTAACATTTCAGCCGCATTTTTTATGCCGCCTCGGACATTTCTGTGACATTTGGATTTTATAATGTCCTTATCAACAGGCAGAAAGCCTTGAAAGGAGCATTTGATTTATGAATGTATTACAAACAATCGATCTGAAAAAGTATTATGGCAGTGAGCCCAACATTACCCGCGCCCTGGATGGCGTCAGCCTCTCTGTGGAACAGGGGGAGTTTGTGGCAATCGTTGGAACCTCCGGCAGCGGGAAATCCACCCTGCTCAACATGATGGGCGGGCTGGATACGCCCACTTCCGGCAATGTTATTGTCCGTGGGGATGAGCTGGCGCAAAAGTGCGACGAAGAATTGACCATCTTCCGCCGCCGCAACATCGGCTTCATCTTCCAGAACTATAACCTTGTCCCGATCCTGAATGTCTATGAGAACATTGTCCTGCCTGTGGAGCTGGACGGAGATGCGGCAGACAAGAAGTTCATGGATGAGATCGTGGGGATGCTGGCACTTCAAGATAAGCTGCAGAATATGCCGAATAACCTTTCCGGCGGACAGCAGCAGCGTGTCGCCATTGCCCGCGCCCTGATCACCAAACCGGCCATCATCCTGGCCGATGAGCCCACCGGAAATCTGGATTCCAAGACCAGCGCCGATGTGCTGGGGCTTTTAAAGCGTACCAGCATGGAGTTCAACCAGACCATTGTCATGATTACCCACAATAACGAGATTGCCCAGCTTGCCGACCGGATCGTAAGGATTGAGGACGGCAGGATCATGGGAAACAGCATCCGGTGTACCGGTGCGCAACTGGAATAGGAGGCGGCGGATTATGACATGGCCTTTTGAAAATGACACAAGCAGGGTGGAAAAGAAACTGGCAGGCCGCAGTATGAAAGCTGACAGGCGCCGAAGCGTTTTTATCATTCTTACCATTGCCCTTGCCGTCTGTCTGATGGGAACCCTCTGTTTTATCTACTCGGCACAGCAGAAGAAGACACTGGACAATATCCTGGGACAGTATCAGGCCGGCTGTGACGGGCTGACCAGAGAAGAGGTCACACGGCTTGCGGATACGGGCAGGTTTGAAAAATGGGGATATACGGCCGATGCCGGCTCTGTCCGCTATGAGGACAGTGTTTTGAACGTCAGCTTTGTAAGCCCGGAGATGATCGACCTGATGGGATACGGCAAAATTGCCGGGGCTTATCCCCAGGCAGAAAATGAGATCTGTATAGAGCGCTCTTTTTTCGATTATTTTAACCTTCCGGCAGAAATCGGCCGGACGGTTACCTTGGACCTTGGCCACGGCGAAAATCTTTATACCGTTACAGGCATTCTGGAATCGGAGAGCAGCAGCCGGATTTTCACGGTCTGGATTCCGGAAATTGCTGTGGACACAGGCATTCACCAGGCTCCTTATGAACTGCGATTCCGTTTTGAAGGGAGTCAGGTAATAGAGCCGGAAAGACTTCGTGCAGACATTGAAAGGTTTTTCGCAGAAATGGGAATACCGGCGGATCGGACCTTTTACAGCTCCAGCTATTTTGGGATGGTGGATATTTATCTGGGAAGCGGAATGGAGATTTATGTCCTGTCGGTACTGATTGCTGTCATTTGTGCGATTGTGATCTACAATATTTTCTACATCTCCGTGATGGGAAAAATGCGGGAATACGGGCGCTTAAAAGTGCTTGGAACAACGCCGCAGCAGTTAAAGCGGGTGGTAAAGCGGGAGAGGCGGTTCCTGACTGCCCTGGCAGTTCCCCTCGGACTGATTCTTGCCGCAGTGATCGCACGGATCGCCGTACCCGGTTACTGGTCCTGGCGTGACAATATCCGGTCCGCAATAGTTATTCTATTTCTGACTTATGGGATGGTTCTTGCTGCCACCAGAAAGCCCTTATCTATGATAGGAAAAGTATCTGCTATTGAAGCTATCCGGACCACCGCCTATTCCGGGTATCAGGGACGCAGTATTTCCGGACAGGGGCACCGCCGCCTGACCATAACCAGGCTGGCACTGATGAATTTTTCCCGGAACCGCAAAAAGGCATTTGTGACGGCTCTGTCCTTAAGCCTGACTGGGATTCTGCTTCTGTGTATTTCCGCCTATGCAAACTCGGTGGACGTAGAGGAAATGGCCCAGTCCCAGTTTGGAGACAGGAGCCAGTACCTTTTACAATATGAAGACTACGCAGGCCGGGAATTTTATGAGATGCAGAAGGATAATCCTTTGGGACAGGATCGGCAAAAAGAACTCGCCTCTATTTTGAACGTGGATTACATCACGGCATACAGCATGGCCTGTGTGGAAATCCCTGCCATCAGCGAAATCCCGGGCAACCGTGAGCATGAGCCTTTTATCGTCAGGGGAATTGACCGGGAGGATATGGCGAAGATGTATGCCGGCGGAGCAGTTCTTGAGGGAACAGCAGATTACCGGCAGCTTGTGGATGGAAGCGGCATTCTGGTCTGTCCGTCAGGCGGAGCGCTGAAAGAGATTTACAGGACAGACTATCAGGTCGGGGATAGCGTCACTGTTTCCTGTTACAACGGACAGAGGAAAACTTATACCGTGATGGGGATTGTCGAGAATGTTCCAATCTGCAGCACAGCTCATTTCTTTATTCTGCCGGAGGAAGAACTGTCCGTCCTTTATCCGGAAATATCGGATTTTACAGGCTGTGTAAATCTCCACACAGAACAAGACAGTGAACAGCTGCGGCGGGCAGTATTCGGCGCTGTGCCCGATGAACGGGTGGGAGTCTCCAGCCTTTATGATCTGACGGCTGAACTTGAGACCGGCATGCGTGGGGAACTGACCCGGCTCTACGGTATTCTGGTCTTTATCTTTGTGTTTGCCCTAATCAATCTTGCCAACACGCTGATTACCAATCTTCTTACCCGCCAGCAGGAATTCGGCGTGTTCCAGTCCGTTGGCATGAGCGGCCGTCAGCTGTCCCGGATGCTGTCCTTTGAGTGCCTGTACTATGTGGGGATCACGCTGCTTGTGACCCTGACACTGGGAACTGTGTGCAGCCTGGCCTTGTGCAGGGTGTTTGATCAAATTGGTATGTTCGGAAAGCTCACGTATCATTTCCCGGTGCTCCAGGTACTGATGTTTGCGGCAGCGCTGCTTCTGGTGCAGGCGGTATTCTCGGTCTGTGCGGTTCGTTATACCGGAAGGCTTTCCCTTGTGGAGCGGATTCGGGCGATGGAGTGAGTGATAGATTTCCGCTTAGTATTTTACGGCAACAGATAAACATTTCACAGCAATCTGATTGCTGCTGCGTTTTTAACAGGATATAATAAAACATTAACCTGTATCGGCATTAAAAGAGTATCTTTTGCCGCTGACGATATCATGACTAGGAGGTGACATATTGATCCGTATTGCAATCTGTGATGATGAAAAACATATGTCTGATCATATAAGGTCTTTTGTTTCTGATTTCTTTCGTAAAAAGAACCGGGAGATCAGCCTCCGTATGTTTTCCAGCGGCGAAGAGCTGCTGAGCTATAATGGGCAGCTCGACATCCTGTTTCTGGATATCCAGATGAAGGACATGGACGGTATGGAAACGGCAAGGAAACTGAGGGCAGATAAGTTCCGGGGCTTTTTAGTCTTTATTACGGTGCTGAAAGAGATGGTATTCCAGTCTTTTGAGGTACAGGCCTACGATTATCTGGTCAAGCCGGTGGATAAAAAACAGTTTGAAAAGACCATGGAGCGCCTTTACGCTTCCATGCAGAACGCCAGCGAAGACAGCCTGCTGGTGCAAAAGGGATATGAGGGGCGCATCATTCCAAAGGATGAGATTGTTTTCTGTGAGATCATAGACAGGAAAATATATCTGCACCTGGTTTCCGGCGAGGTTGTTGATTATTATGAACGGATTGAAAAACTGGAAACGAAGCTGGATAATCGTTTTTACAGATGCCACAGGAGCTATCTTATCAATCTGAAACATTTAAAAGGCTATAAAAACGGGACTGCCTGTATGGATAATGGCAAAGAGATTCCCGTATCACGGCTGCGGAGCAGGGAGTTCTCCGGCGTTGTTCTGCAGTATATGAAAAATATATAAGAGTTTTTATATGTGGGGACAGGTAACATGGTCGAGTATTTAGATTTTTTTAATATATATATCATAGGCCTCATTGAGGGGATCTTTCAGTTTTATTTCCTGGCAAAAATCCTGAAAAAGAAACTTTTGTTCCCATTCTATTTTTTGTTTGGAGTATGTGCGGTGATTGCCGCCCGCTTTTTTTCGGCTGGTACGGTGACTGGCTTCGTGGTGATGGTATTTCTTCTTACGATATGCGGGAGCCTGGTCTGCCATGCGGATTTTAAGTCTTCCCTTCTGTATGCAGCCTTGATAACTGAAATCATGCTGCTCTGCTATGGGATTGTGAAATCTCTGATAGGTCTGTTATATGCATGGATGCCAGATTTTTACTATCATACGGCGGGCATCGCAGCCATGTTGATCAGTGAGGCCGCATCTCTTTTGCTGACGGGGTTTTGTTATTATATGATGTATCGCTATTTTTCCGACTATACCGCATCGGAAATGCAGCAAATGTTTCTGATTTTCATCCCGATTCTGTCAATATTTATTATGAGCCAGTACACGAACATGATTGCATTTGATTTCCAATATCTAGTCTTAGAAAAGGACGAATCTTTCAATTATTTGTTCAGTCATTGGCAGCTGCTTGCTATGAATCTTCTGGGACTTTTAAGTCTGTTTTGTATCTTGTTCTCATATAAGAAACTGCAGCAGAATTT
>CAOKOL010000083.1 GCA_948470335.1 uncultured Lachnospiraceae bacterium
CAGCCACTAAAGTGTCTGTAAATCCTCCCGGGGCTTATACGGACTTCCGCTGTTTTCTGTTCCGCCACAGTCCCCTACCGTGCCGCTTCATTCCTCTCCAGCACCGCTTTCACCCGTTCCATCACGCCTTCGTCCGTTTCCGGCCTGTTGTTCTCATATTCGTTCAGCAGTCTGGCCATTTCTTTGTCGATGCTTTCCTTAAAATAATCCGCCCCTTTCGCATTCCGGGAGCCTGCCCGTGGGGAATACAGGGTGTCGAAATTGTCCAGGGTGTAGTCGGAGGTGACGAAGCTGCCGTCATGGCCGATTTCCTTGATTTCTTCCAGATTCAGCGTTTCCTCATTTACCTCGATGGGTGTGAACGCCGCCTTTACCTGACGGATAATCTCGAAATCGATTACCATCTTCTCAAAAGATGTGGCGTTTACGCTGTCCATCACACCGCCGGCCTCCATAATCAGATTGATGCCGTGGCGATATGCGCTGGAGAATGTCAGCATAGACTCGTATCCGGCCTGGCAGTTTATCACCGGCGCGTCGGTCTGGCAGCCGCCGCCTCTGGAGGGAAGCCCGTAAAACCGTGCGAGATTCGCGCCGAAACCCTGCATCAGCGTCCCTTCCGGAGCGGCACAGGCAAAGGTGATGCCGCCTCTCATATCCGCCGCCGTGGACTGTACGCCGAACACCACCGGCGTGCCGGGACGGATTATCTGAGCCAGCACGATGCCTGCCAGACTTTCGGCCGCACCGCTGGCCAATGTTCCCGCCATGGAAAGGGAGCCGGTAGCGCCCAGCATCGCGGCAGGGCAGAGAATGGCGGCCTGGCCGTATTCCGCCAACAGCATCAGGCAGTCCAGCATCCGTTCATCGAGAGACAAAGGAGACACCGTGTTAATCAATGCAATCATCCTGGGTTTTTCGATCATGGCTTCTTTTCCGCCGAACAGCTCGCATCCCGCCTCCAGAATCCGTTCCATTTCCTCTTTCAGTCCCGTAGGCAGCATAATCGCCTTGTCTGAATACATCAGCGTGGCATAAAACATTTCCATGGCTGCCCGGTGTTCCGGCACATCGCCGGGCTGAATCATAATCCCGCCGTTCATCGTATAATTTTCACTGGCCTGAACCAGTTTCAGACATTTTATGTAATCCTCCATGGTTCCCCGGCGGCGCTGTCCGTCCCACTCATCGATAAAAGCGCATCCGTAAGTAGGGGCGGGATTGATATGCCCGTCGCCGATCACCGTGTCATACTTTGGATTTCTCGCGTAAAGGGTAAAAGATTCCGGCGCCATTTTTACCCGGCGCATCACCTGTTCCTCCGTGAAAAACGCAGTATTTCCCTCTATCCTGATGCCGTTGTTTTTCAGGATTTCAACGGCTTTTTCATTGTGGATTCTGACGCCCACTTCCCGCATAATTTCCATAGCTGCCTGATGTATCATCTGTTCTTTTGACATGTTCTTGTCCTCCTAATTTCTCCCTTTGCTGTTTTTCTATAATCTGTTCCTCACACCCAGTTTCAGCACATCCCGCAGATAGCGTACGCTTTCCTCACAGGCCGCAAGCTCTCTGGCCCTTGCTTCCTCAATGGGCTCATCCATATGCTTAAAGGCAATCTCATTTTCAAAAATAATTTTATCCATCGTGGATTTCTCCCGGATCTGCGTCACCATCTTCGGACAATCCATGGAACCCTGGCCGTGAGGCGCGCCGATATCGTGAACGCCCAGCGGATCCACCACGATTATGTCATCGCTGAAATGGCAGCAGTACGCCTGGGGCAGCATCTTTTCCATCACGTCACAGGGATTCTCCATCACCTGCAAAGGATTCATCGTATCCACGCAGGTGCCGATCAGCGGATGATTCAGCCGGTTGACGATCCACAGAATCTCATCGGCAAATGTATCCGTATGATTTTCAATGGCGATCTGCATACCATATTCCTCAATCAGCGGGAGCGCCGCCTGAAACTGGTCGTACCGGTCGGCCATCTGACGCATCACCTCCGGATGCATACAGGAGCCGTACAGCTCTCTGGGGCGGAGGATGTCAAGACTGAACTTCACCAGCTCCGCATCCAGGTCATAACCGATTTTCAGCGCTTCCTCCACCGTACAGTTGACACGGGAATCGCTGCCCGCATGGAAAGAGGCGTTAAATTCCAGAAATAATCCGTGGTCTTTCGCGGCCTGGGCCACCTTTTTCAGATTCTTCGTGGAAAAGGGTTCTTTCTCTGCCGTGGTCAGAAGATCCACTTTCGTAATTTGAAGTCCGTCCAGTTCCCATTTTTCGGCCCTGTCCATCAGCTCATACAGGGACATGGTCTGTTCAAAATAATAATCCTTGCCGAACCCCCAGCTCTCTCCCAAGCCGAAAAAATGTAATGTGTAAGTATGCATGCCAAGTCTCAGCGGTCTGTTTTTGTCTGCCATTTTATATTCCTCCTGTGATAACATATTCCCGCAGGCAGCAGGCCGGAAAGCCGTACGAAATGCCCTGGGGTATGTATGAATATTTGCGAACACGTTTACTTTTAATATATTGTAAACACGTTCACAAATTAAGTCAAGCGGTTTTTCCACATTTCTCTTTTTTTGTGAAACCTGCAATGAATAAAGGGAAGAAACTGCCGGAATATTTATATAAAAGTATGAAAAAGACCAAGGCCCTCATTTACCGCAAAGACAAAAACGGTTTCTATGTCTACGTGAAACCCAAACTTTGCGATATACGTGCTGCCATTAAATGCATTGGCCGTTACCTCGGACGGCCCGCCATTGCTCTAAAACGGATTGATTCTTATGATGGCAATTCCGTTACCTTCCACTATAGCTGGCATGAGGACAACCTTTTATCCATAAAATCGTTCCGGTCCTGGACTTTATCTCCCTGCTCATCCGGCATATCCCTGGCTGGAATTTCAAAATAATATGCTATTATGGTCTTTATTCCGGACGTAAAAAAAGCACCAATTATTTCTAATCGATGCTATACCTAAACATAAACTTAAAGACAACTATCTTGACTCTTTCAATTTTTCTATATCTTTTATCAATATACCGGGAGTCCGTCTTAATTCTCTCTAAATTTAGGATTTCATCCCATATGTAATACATACGCTTGCTTTCAGCATACAATAGTGCTATAATAACCATATCCCAAATACGAAAGGAGAGATATCTATGGCACTGGCAACCTTAACCGCAAGGGTAGACGAAAAAGACAAAGCCCGCTTTGACTCTTTCTGCTCCAATGTCGGCCTGAATACTTCTACCGCAATCAATCTGTTTGTGAAAGCAGTCTTACGCGAAAACCGCATCCCATTTGAAATCGCCCAGACTACCGACCCATTCTTCTCCGAGACAAACATGGCCTATGTGAAGAAATCCGTCCAGGAACTAAAAGCCGGAAAAGGCACCGCACATGAACTGATCGAGGTGGGCGATGAATGAAAAAATATGGTCAGACGATGCCTGGGAGGATTACCTCTACTGGCAGACACAGGATAAAAAAACACTAAAGCGCATCAACCAGCTCATCCGGGATATTGAGCGGAACGGCTGTATGCATGGGATTGGAAAACCCGAACCCCTCTCCGGCGACCTGCAGGGTGAATACAGCCGCCGCATCAACGAAAAAGACCGACTCGTCTACCATATGGAAAACGGGCGGCTCTACATCGCCCATTGCAGAGGCCACTATGGAGATAAATAGCCCCAACCAATCCCCGCCTATATCCGATATAGGAATTTGTCCCTCAATTCAAAACTATCGAAATTCGCCTACGGCCAATTCCGCATATGAGCACTCATCATTCTGGTTCTCCACATACATATCATTCACCATTCCGATCATAAACAAAGACAGTAAAATTCCATTAGCTTACGCTGTATTAGTCAACCTTACATAGAGAATGACACCACAGCAGTGCATTGGTGGTCGATTATCTCTGGCAGAATGGTATGGCGCATTATCGGTAGCTACTACCGATAATCAGACCAGACTATTACATAAGAGGTACACATGATGAGCGAATTGAAACAGAGCATCCATGACGAGGACTCTGGCATTGACTATATCCTTATTGGGGACTACTACATCCCGATAATCGAACTGCCGGAGGATGATAACCGCCCCATTGGGAAGTGGGGACGAATTCACCTGGCATATATGAAGGAAATGAACCCGCTTCTACTCAATCACCTGATTTTGACGACAAGCTGTACACTTACCTTACTGGCCTCAACGAACAGGTGTAACCGCTATCGGCTACCAGATGATGAAGGCTGAGGGTGTGACTGGGGACTTGAAGTTGTGGTCACAATGGGAGTGAATTAAAGCCATGAATAGCATCATCAGCCAGGCTGAGGAAATTGTCAGGAGTGAGTTAATTAACGCATAACCGATACAAAAGCTTGACATATGTGCTGACAAAAGAACACGAATACCAGAGAGGGTCTGTTATATTGGCAAGCCCCTCTAACTTTTTATGTGTTAAAGGTGGTGGATCTATCTTGAAAATTATGGGGACTTCTGTGGAAATTTGTCAGGTTATGTGGTATAGTAAATCGTGAGATTGTGTGTGTGCATGGGCGAGGGCTCAATGACACTCATTTATGTTATTAGGAAAGACCACTAAGTCGGAGGTTTGTACGACTATGAAAAAAAGCCAGACTTTGCCGCATTTTATAATTCGGACATTTGTTTTTCTATGCATGGCATTTGTACTCTTTGGTATGTTCTCACATACTACCTTGGCAACAAGCAGAAGAATTGAGGTTGTCGGGAACGTATATGAGTTCGGCAAGGATAGTCGTTATGAATTTCACGAAGATCATACGTTTACTTCGTAAGCGATGAATAAGATATCGTTTTTACATTCCTTTAAATTTGTGTGATAAT
>CAOKOL010000084.1 GCA_948470335.1 uncultured Lachnospiraceae bacterium
ACTCTCACACCACCATCCAAACCCGCCCTCCGTTATCGCCTTCCCAATATCCGTAGCCGTATCCGTACAGGCCAGCACCGGCACTTTCGCACTCATATACCCCAGCAGCCGGCTTGGAAAATTAGGTATCGTAAACCTGTGATCCAGAAAAATCATCCCTACGTCACATGCCGCAATCACTTTGTCATACTCATCTTTCGGAATCCACTGATGCAGCGCAACATTTTCCGGCCGATACTTTTCCATATACCGTCTTATCTTTGAATACTCTGTCCCGCTCCCCACAATTAAAAAAAATACCTTATCATTCTTCTTTTGAGAATGCAGGCATTTCAACATAAAATCAATCCCCTGCGGCTTTCCCAGATTGCCGCCATATACAAATACTGTTTTATCCAATGGAATGTGATACTTATTTCGTATCTCCCTGCGTTCCTTTTGTGTAACACTCCTGTCAACAGGCTCTATACTGTTCGGGCAAACTTCTACAATCCCTCTGCCTGTCCGCTTTTTTGATTCTTCATTTCGTTTTCCCACTTCCGGATTATGTTTCAGCACATATCTTACATTCGCCTCCGACATACAGCCAATCCTGTCGGAAATCTCATACAGCTTTTTTTCTTTCTTCCGAAAATAACGATATAATATGCCTTTGTACCCATTTTTACTTAGCAGCCCTATATCCACCGCATTCTGCGGAAAAATATCCTTTAGCAAAAGATACGTTCTGGCCCGGTCTCTTTGCTTTACATACGCCGCCGCCCTGCAAAGCGTAATCGGCGGCGTGGTGTACAGCACCAGATCAAATGTAATATTGCCAAAATATTTCTTTATGCCCAAAATATACTGCGGCTCAATCAGAACAGTGCTGATCCCCTTTTCCACAATGTTTGTTTTCTGGGTATTGCCGATTTGCAGACGGAGTATCACACTCTGTTCCTCTGTCACCAGATAAGTCTTTTTATGTTTCCTTCTCTCAATCGGAGAAATCGTATATACACAATGACCATGCTTCAAAAATTCCCTGAGCAGATCCGTATAGATATTCCTTTCATAAACTGACTCAAAATCCAGCAGAGTCAGAAACAGCACATTCATCCGTTTATTTAACCTTTCTGGCCGGTACGCCGATATAGGTTCCTGCCGTTGTTATGTCTTTTACAATTACCGCCCCGGCTCCTATCACCGTATTTCCGGTTACCTTTAAGTTATTGCTGACAACTGCTCCTGCGCCGATCCAAACATGAACTCCTGTTTCCACATGACCGACCAGATGGGCACCCACCGATATATGGCAATAATCATTCACCAGACAGTCATGATCCACCGAACTGCATGTATTGACAATACAGCTTTTTCCTATTTTTGCACCCGGATTAATCACTGCTCCCGCCATAATCACAGTTCCTTTGCCAATATCCGCATTTTCTGCAATTACCGCAGCCGGGTGGATCAATGTAATGTTCGTTCCACAGCACTCCCTGATTTTTTCCGTCATACACAAGCGAATCCGGCTGTTCCCGACAGCCACAAAAAAATCCGAGGAATCTGCATATGCAGCGATATCTGCTGTTCCGCCCACGACCCCATATTCCCCGCAGCACCGGATTGTTTTATCGTCGTCTAAAAAACGGATCTTTTCGTACCCGTTCAATTTTGCGATATCCGCACACACTTCTCCATGGCCGGACGCCCCGATTATAATTAATGGTCTCATCCTTTTTCATCCTGCCCGCCCATAAATTTCTCCATCGTAACGGATGTATCGGAACTGATTCCGTCACGTCTTAAAACGGTTTTCACCGTAGCAAACATAATCCTGCAATCTCCGATAAAAGTAATATGATCCACATACCGAACGTCATCATCAAATTTTTCCTGCCATGACAAACGATTCCTGCCGCTGACCTGTGCCAGTCCCGTTATTCCGGATCTTACTTCATGCCGTCTTGCATGATATCTGCCGTATCTGGGCAAATATTCTGCCAGAAGCGGCCTGGGACCGATCAGAGACATATCTCCTTTCAGCACATTAAAAAGTTCCGGCAGTTCATCAAGGGACGTACTTCTGAGCATTTTCCCAAATCCCGTAAGCCGTTTCTCATCAGACAGAAGATTCCCCTTGCTGTCTCTTGCGTCGGTCATAGAGCGAAATTTATACAGTTTAAAAAGCTTTCCGTCTTTTCCCGGCCTTTCCTGCGTAAATAAGACAGGAGATCCAAGTTTCATTCTGACCAGCACGCCGACAGCCGCCATCACAGGCCATAATAAAATCAGCGCCGCCCCGCTCGCCGCAATATCCAGCGGCCGCTTGAACACCGCCTCATACACCCCATAGGGTACATGCGCTTTCTCTCTTTTCGCCTTTTCCTGCTTCCTTTTTGTTATAAGAAAAGCGCCCGCACACATAACCGCCCCGGCGGCCATGGAACAGATATACTTTGTAAGATTTTTCATCTAAATTATCCTTTACACCGGCAATCAAAATACGCGATGCACTCTTTACCCTACCCAAAACACCTGCGAATCACTTCCACCACCACATCCTGCTGTTCCTCTGTCATCTTCACATCGCTGGGCAGACACACGCCCTTGTGAAACAGCTCCGATGCCACATCCCCGTATCCGGACCCCTTCATATATGCATTGCTGTTTCCTCTGCCAAATCCTTCCGCCGTCACAAATCCATGATTCCTGTACATCGGCTGCAGATGCATCGGCTTCCAGACAGGCCTTCCCTCGGCCCCAAAGCATTTCAGCGCCTCCAATATTTCATCGGGACAGGTCTTTCCCTTTTCTCTCTCCCATGCGGAAGCTCTCCCGGACCGTTCCGCCCTGCACATATAGGCATTGTCGATGGTCAGACAGCTCAGCCAGTAGTTCGGCTCCGACACGGACCGGTCAAAAGGATTCATTTCCACCGGCAGACCTTTCAGCCCATCTTCATATCTCTCATAAATCCTTTTCTTCTTCTCAATATGCTCCCCCAGATATGGCAACTGCCCCCGCACTACCCCGGCGATCACATTGCTGATCCGGTAATTATAGCCCAGCTCCTCATGCTCGTACCAGGGCGCCGCTTCTCTGGACTGGGTACTCCATTTTCTCGCCTTATTTGCGCTGTACTCGTCGTCAGCCAGCAGCATTCCGCCGGAACTGCCCGTGATAATCTTGTTTCCGTTAAAACTGATCACGCCGTAATCACCAAAGCTGCCTGTCTGCTGCCCTTTATACTTCGCCCCGAATGATTCCGCCGCATCCTCGATTAACAGCGCATGATGATCGCCGCAGATTTTTTTAATCTCATCCACCTTCGCCGGCGTGCCGTAAAGATGTACCAATACCACCAGCCGAACATCGGGATAGATCTGAAACGCCCGCTCCAGCGCTTCCGGACTCATGTTCCAGGTGTCCGGCTCACTGTCAATAAATACCGGCTCGCCGCCCTCATATAAAATCGGGTTCACCGTCGCGTCAAAGGTCACATCCGAACAGAACACCCGGATTCCTTTCAGGCTTCCTCCCGCACCCAGCCCCGACGGCGTGGACAATCCGCTGCTGCTGCCGTACAGCCGCTCTGCCGCCAGTTTCACCGCCAGGTGAAGGGCCGCCGTTCCGCAGGACAGCCCTACCCCGTGTTTCACTCCGACAAAGGCCGCGATTTCATTTTCCAGGTGATTGATATTTTCCCCGACCGTGGTCATCCAGCCTGACTGATATGCCTCCTGCATGTAGTTCATCTCATCGCCGTGCATGGTGGGTGAAGAAAGCACCACCTTTGTTTTTAAAGAGGATATTCCCTCAAATCTTTTGTCATTTTGATAATCATACATCTTCTGGTTTCCTTATTTTTCCCATAGCTTCGCCATCCCCGC
>CAOKOL010000085.1 GCA_948470335.1 uncultured Lachnospiraceae bacterium
TATTGCGGAATACAGTATATGGAAAGTATATTAGGCCAGGCGGAAGAGAACAGAAAACGATTAGGTGAAGAAGACCAAGTCGAGCTCCTATTCGTTAATGACAACCCGTCGGAGCCTTTGCCGCAGGGGATGGATTCCGGCCTGGTCAGCGTGACCGTTTTGAATACGGATGTTAACCGGGGCATTCATGGAGCAAGAGTCAGAGGGCTGGAACAGTGCAAAGGCGAATATGTGCTGTTTCTGGACCAGGACGACAAAATCGCTCCGGATTACTTTTACAGCCAGGTAAGCTGCCTTGGAGACCATGCCGGCGTGGTGTGTCAGGTGATTCATGAAAAGAAACGGTATTACAATACGGAATACCCTTTTGAACGAATGATGACAAAAGCATATATGCTGTCTAAGGGGTCTCCGATCATTTCGCCCGGACAGGTTCTTCTCCGGAAGGAAGCGATATCGGACATATGGAAAGAGAGAATCATGACGTGTAATGGGGCGGATGATCTCCTGCTCTGGCTTTGTATGGCGGCAGAAGGAAAGTCATTTGCTTTAAATAATCGGATTTTGTTTGAACATGTGGTTCAGTATGATAATACTTCCTGGAATTCCTATAACATGCTCCGTTCGGAAGCGGAAATGACGGATATTTTAATAAACAGCGGATTGTTTTCAGCAGAGGATGAGACAAAGCTTGAAAATATGCTGCGGAATATACGGAAAAAAAGATTGGGTAATCTGGACAAGTTCAGAAAAATGTTCTATATCCTGAAAGATTTATCTATGGCTGAGCTGGAGGGAAATGGTATTTCAGAGTTTTTGGAGCGGAAAAATCTATGCAGTGTCGCGGTGTATGGATGCGGATATCTGGGAAAATATCTTTTAAAAGTGTTGGAAAAGGGCAGTGTAAGGGTTCGGTATATTATTGATCAGAATGCGGCATATCTTGATCCGGGATATCCGGCCTATACAATTGAGGATGAATTGGAGGATGTGGATGCTGTGATTGTTACGCTGGTGCAGGATGAGCACGATATTATAAGCCGGCTGAAAAGGAAACTGAGGGCAGATGTTTTTACCATAAAAGAGCTGGCATATGGACTGGAGAAAGAAGGAGGGGCATGGTAAAAGTTTCGGTAATCATACCGGTTTATAATATGGAGGAATATCTGAAAAAATGTTTGGACAGTGTTCTGGCGCAGACTATAAAAGAGATTGAGGTGATCTGCGTTGATGACGGATCTACCGACAACAGCCCCCGGATATTGGATGAATATGCCGCCGGATGGAAGAATGTTACGGTTATCCATAAAGAAAACGGAGGCGTCGTCTCGGCCAGGCGGGCGGGGGAAGCCGTGGCGTCAGGGGAATATATCGGATATGTGGACAGCGATGACTGGGTAGACGAAAGAATGTATGAGTGTTTATATACATATGCCGTTAACAGCGGGGCGGATATGGTTACAAGTGGTTACTTTCAGGAAGGAAATTATGTCTCGGAGCTTTTTGATGGTGTGGAGCCTGGTTTGTATGAGGATGATTTCATAGGGGTGCTCAGAGACTGTGCAATCTATTCCATGTGTAAAAAAGCGGCGGGGATTCGGGGGTCTTTGTGCTGTAAATTGATTTCCGGAAAGTTGCTGGAGAAGGTCAAAATCCCGGATGATATCAGTATGTCAGAGGACAAGCTGCAGGTACTCTCCTGTATTTTGGAGTGCAGGTCTGTTCTTGTGTTAAAAGAAGCGTATTATCATTACCGGATTAATCCGAAGTCAGCTACGCATGTCGGGAATCCTTCCTATCTTCTCTGTGTTGATAAAGTATACCGATATTTCAGAAAACTGTATGAGCATCCTAATTTCACAGCCAGGATGAGGACGCAGGCGGAACTGTACATGATGGAACTGATTCTGGCAGGAATTAATACCAGGCTGGGCTTTGAGACCCGCAACCTGCTCTGGTTTGATCCTAGCTGGCTGGACCGGATACCGGACGGTTCCAGGATTATATTTTACGGCGGCGGGGAAGCGGAAGAAAAATACAGGAAACAGTTGATGGCAAGGGGAACACATATTTATGTGGGCCGTGTAGACTTTGAATATGAAAGATACTGCGGTGAGTCCATGGGGATAGAGTCTCCGCTGCGGCTGGATCCTGCCGGTTATGATTATATTGTTATTACGATTAAAAATCCTGGGAAAGCCTCCGGCATACGGGAGCGGTTAGAAGAGGCCGGGATAGAGGCCCGGAAGATTCTGTGGTTTGAACAGAGAGAGCTGTTTTGGAAATACGCGGAAGCGGAAGGCCTGCTGGGAGGAGAAACATAAAACCCATGTTGAAACGATTGGATAATGAAGCCGCCCTTATTTTGGAAAAGAAAAAGGTTTATGGTTATGACTGGTCGAAGGATTATTTGTCGGAGCTTGAGGAGGCTTTTCCTGGTGTTGCCGGAAATCTGACGGTCATTGTGGACGGCAGTAAACGAAACCGGGGCATGTTAAGCCGGGAAGGAAACGAAGTCTATGTAAACGAAACGTCGTGGCTTAAGGAGGCAGGCCGGCAGGAAGCCGTGGTTCTTATTCTGAGTGATTACCACAGGGAGGCATACGGAACACTGTGCGGGCTGCTGCCGCAGTTTGAGGGGGATTTAACGGTTTATTATTTCGTCAGCAGGGAAACCGCCATTGAGGAAACTTACCGGGAACAGTACCGGAACCGGGAACTGGAGAATATCATTTTATTTCGCAGCGGCCCCCATGCGTCTTCCTACATAAAAGGTACTGATTTTGCTGACAATGCAAGGGCGCTGTTTGATTATATGCTGGCGGAGCATATGAATGAGGCCTATGAGCTGGTCTGGCTGGTAAAGAATCCGGAAGAATTCGGCCGGTATCGGGATGTGAAAAATGTTTCTTTCCTTTCCTTTGACTGGTCGGTGTCGGAAAATAAGGAGGAGCGTGACCGATATTACCGTGTGCTCTGTCTTGCGAAATATCTCTTTTTTACAGATGCCTACGGGTTTGCCAGGAACAGCCGGTCTGACCAGGTCCGGGTCCAGTTGTGGCATGGATGTGGGTTTAAGACCAGAGTCAATTTTGCGCGGTGCGAGAAACGGTATGAGTATACCACGGTGATCAGCGACTTGTACGCGGAAATTCATCAGGATATTTACGGCCTTCGGGAAGACCAGATGCTGGTGACAGGGTATGCCAAGGAGGACTGGCTGTTTCACCCGGACAGGGAGGCATGGGAGAGATTGGGACTGGCGGGGGCGGAACGGTATATTTTCTGGCTGCCTACCTTCCGGACGGCCAAAGAAGGTCTGGCGCAGTTAAATGAATATGATTTAACAGGCCAGACAGGCCTGCCCGTCGTGGATTCATATGAAAAGCTGTCGGATTTGGACCGGCTGCTGGAGAGCCTGCATACGGAGCTTATCATAAAGCTGCATCCGTTTCAGGATCGGAGCAGGGTCGGGCGGATACATATGAATAGGATAAGGGTGCTGGAACATGAAACGCTGGTGGATATGGACCTGCAGATCAACCGGCTTCTGGGTTACGCGGACGGATTAATCAGCGATTATTCATCGGCGGCCGTGGACTACATGCTGTTAGACAGGCCGATGGGGTTTACCCTGGACGATGTGGAGGAATATGGGAACAGCAGGGGATTTGTTTTTGAGAACATACGGGACTGGCTTCCGGGGAAAGAAATCTTTTCTTTTGAAGCGTTTTGTGAGTTTGTCAGAGAGGTTGGAGAGGGGAGGGATTCCACGGCGGAAAGACGAAGGGAACTGAAAGAGCGGATGCATAAATACGGAGATGACCGCAGTTGCAAACGGATTGTGGAAGCGCTGGGGATATGAATGTAGGGG
>CAOKOL010000086.1 GCA_948470335.1 uncultured Lachnospiraceae bacterium
CAGAATGTTCCCCAGGAACATGCACTTTGCCGGAATCGGAAGACGACTGTCAAAATAAAAGTGCTTGATCCAGATACCGTTCAACAAAGCAGCGGCCAGAACCAGAAAATAAAGGAAACTCACCGCCGGCATAAACCGGCTTTTCTTCAAAGCAGGCTCATTCTGCCGCTCAGCCCGGAGCATATCAATAATTTTGATTTTCCGGATCCTGCGGACATTGAACAGTCCCACCACAAAGAGGCTGACGGCAAAAAAGCCGACCGTCCACAAAACCGTATCGGGAAACAACGTCCATGTCAGCTCATAACGCCGGCCATAGTTGCTCAGCAGCATGGCGGTGATGAACTGGGAACACAGCACCCCCAGCAGGATTCCCATCCCGATGGATAAGGCTCCCATCAGAAAGGTTTCCGCAAAAAAGAGCCGGCCTAAAGTTTTCTGCTCCATCCCCATTACGGACTGCAGCCCGAATTCCTTTTGCCTGCACCGCAGCATATAATTGTTCACATAGCGAATCAGAAACAGTAAAACCAGGGTGATAGCGCAAATTGCCATTTTCATAGAATCCCCCAGCATCGTAACATCATAGACCGCGCCGATGTCCGGCCGATAGAAGCTGCTGGAAACAGACAGGAACGCATAAAACAGTGTGACACAGATGGTCATGGTGACCACATAAACCAGATAGTCCTTTGCGGAACGTTTTGCATTCTTAAAAATCAGCTTAGCATACCTCATACTGTCCGCCTCCAATCATAGTCAGAACGCTTAAAATCTTCTCAAAGAACGCCGCTCTGTCATCGCTGCCTTTGCGCAGCTCCATAAAAATTTCCCCGTCTCTCAGAACCAGAATCCGGCCGGCATAGCTGGCGGAAAAGGCATCGTGAGTCACCATCAGGATGGTTGCTCCAAGCTGCTCATTGATCTTCTGCATGGTGGAGAGCAGCATCTGAGAAGAATGACTGTCCAGGGCCCCGGTCGGTTCGTCGGCCAGAATCAGCTTCGGCCTGTTGATCAGAGCCCTTGCACAGGCACAACGCTGTTTCTGCCCGCCGGACACCTGATAGGGGTATTTGTCCAGAATGTCGCTGATCCTTAAGTTCTCTGCCATTTCCGTAACGCGCGTCTCCACTTTGTCTGCGGGTACTTTGTTGACTGCCAGGGCCAACGCAATATTTTCAGAGATGGTCAGCGTGTCCAGCAGATTAAAGTCCTGAAAGACAAAGCCCAGATTCTCCCTGCGGAACCGCGCCAGTTCCTTCGGCCTGAGTTCGGTTACATCCCTGCCCTCCAAATAGATATGCCCTGCACTTACGCTGTCAATGGTGGAAATACAGTTCAGCAAAGTGGTCTTGCCGGAGCCGGAAGCTCCCATAATGCCAAGAAACTCTCCCTCCTCCACCTCGAAGCTGATGTCTTTGATTGCTTTGGTCAGGCTTCCCTCATTTCCGTAATATTTCTGGATGTGCTCCAGCCGCAAAATCAGATTCATATTGATTCCCTCCTATGCTCCTCATTGTAGCAGGCAGGAACTTTTCTTTGTATCAGGTTTTCTTACAAAGTTCTAACAGAAATGTAAGAAGTGGTTCACCTGAAAGGACAGGAGCACCGTCGTACCGCCGCCGTCGGATTCCAGAGCAAGCCCGATTCCCAGCTTGTCGCAAAGCCGCCTGCACAGATACAGTCCAATGCCGGTGGCGCTTTGTATGCTGCGGCCATTTTCCCCGGTAAATCCCTTTTCAAACACACGGGGCAGATCGGCCTTCCCGATCCCTATCCCATTGTCCTCCATCACAAGCTGCACCAGGAAGTCCTGTTCTCTGGTGGAGAACCGCAGCCGCGGATTTTCGCTCCTGTATTTCACGGCGTTTCCGATCAACTGATTTAAGATAAAACGCACCCACTTATCGTCCGTATAGACGGTATCCGTAACATCGTCCGTCTCGATGATCACACCGTTTTGGCGCAGAAGATACTTATTGTCCGCGATCGCACCATGCACCACATCGGATAACCGTACTTCCCGGATGACATAGTCCTTCTCGGTATGCTCACTGCGGGCATAGTAAAGGGTCTGCTGGGTAAAACGATCCACCTTTTCAAGCTCCGCCAGCACAGCCCTTGCAGCATCGCTGGGATGGTTTTCACAGAGCAGCCTTGCGGCAGTAATCGGCGTCTTGACTTCATGAACCCACTGTTCAATATACTCCCGGTACTCCCTGCGTTCCAGCCGGAGATTACTTACCTGCTCCAGCATGGATTTTTCGGCCAGTTTCAAAATCCGGTAAAACACCTGATCGTCAGCTCTCTTTGGCTCCATCATCAGATCCGCAATCAAATACCTCTCTTCCAGCTGCTCCGTCATAAGCAGCAGCTTATCAAGATACTTCTTTCTTTGATACCCCCTCGCCCACATATAAACTATAAATACAAAGGCCCACACTGCCCCGATCAGCACCACGGTATCGGCGCTGTTCCCACCGGCAAGGAGAAACAAGGCCAACGCCAGCATCCCTGCCAGGTTCGTCAAAAGGGCCGGCATCAGACTCCTTAAATCGTGCTTTCGGTTCATATCATATACCCCTGCCTGTGCTTTGTCCTGATAAAATCCTTAAGGCCGATGGCCGAAAGCTTTTCGCGGATACGGTTGATATTGACGCTCAGGGCATTGTCATCCACGTAAAGCTGATTGTCCCACAAAAAATCCACAATATCGCTGCGGGGACAGATCCTTCCCGCATGTTTGAACAGATAATACAGGATTTTCACTTCATTCTTAGTCAGCTCCGCCTGACGGTTCCCGTATTCAACCATACTGCTTTCCAGATGGAGAACGGCTCCCTGCCAGTTCAGTGCCTCGTTTTGGCCCGGTCCGTAGACCCGTTTTAACAGCGATGCGATTTTGGCCAGCAAAATCGCGGTGTGATATGGCTTGGTGATAAAGGCGTCGCCTCCCAGCATAATACTGGTCAGCTCATCCATATCGGTATCGCTGCCTGTCACAAATATGATGGGGATATTGGAAAACGTGCGGATTTTAGAACACAGAGTAAAACCGCTTTCTCCCGGCAGCCTGATGTCCAGCAGAATCAGATGGGGGCTTTCTTCCCTGACCGCTTCAATCACCGCAGAAAAATCCCTGACCGCCGCCGACGCATATCCGTTCCCGTCCAGCAGAGTCTGCAATTCTGCCTGTATCACCGGATCGTCTTCAATTACCATGATTTTGTATTGATTCATTTTCTTCCTGTCTGCCTCTTTTTTTGTATCCTATTCCCACGGAATGGACGGCTTGTGCGCATCCCTGAGCCTTTCCGTGAGGGCGTCGCTCTTTCCTTTTGTTCAGAATAACATATTTCGGGGTAATAAAAAATACTGGTTTAAAATTTCTTTTGTTTATGAACCGGCTATTTATCTCTGTTATATATAGTTTTCAATACCAGATATTACAGTTTTTATCTTTTCTATATATTGACACATACACCTTTACTTATTATAATCGATACAGTGTAATCAGCTAATGAAAATAAAATTGAAAGGAGTCAGTCTTGGAACCTCAGATAAATCAATCAGAATGCCGGAATACTTCGCGAACCGGCTTACGGATCAAAAACAAATCTGCCCGCATCCCCATCGTTCAGGGAGGAATGGGCGTGGGAGTCAGCCGCAGCAGACTTGCCGGGGCGGTGGCTAAGGCAGGGGGCGTGGGAATCATCTCCTCCGCCCAGATCGGATATGACGAACCGGATTTTGAAAAGGATGTTCAGGGCGCCAA